>CAJMFH010000001.1 GCA_905212635.1 uncultured Lachnoclostridium sp.
TTTCATGATTCTATTGGTGACTTTCGCGAAGCAGAAAGGCGGATTATAACAATGATTAAAATACTTTTCATCTGCCACGGCAATATCTGTCGCTCCCCTATGTGCGAATTTATTTTCCGTGACAAAGTTCAAAAACTGGGACTGGGAAAGCAGTTCCATATCGAATCTGCGGCGACCAGTACGGAAGAAATTGGAAATATGCCACATCATGGCACACAGCAGATTCTGTCGAGGCTTGGCATCAGCTGTTATGGCAAGCGGGCAAGACAGATCCGTAAAAAAGATTATGACGAATATGACTATTTGATCGGGATGGACGACATGAACATCCGCAATATGAAACGCGTCTTTGGCGAAGACAAAGACAAAAAGATTTACAAATTTTTGTCCTTTGCCGGGGAGGAAAGAAGTATTGCGGATCCGTGGTATACCGGAGATTTTGAACGAACTTACCGCGATGTGGACGAGGCGTGTGATGCCTTTCTTTCCTATTTGATTCAAAAAGGAGAGGTCGTGACCCGGAGTTGATTTACAATAGAAAACAATTAAAGGCATTGATTCTGCCGCTGATGTTTGAGCAATTTTTGAATGTTATGGTAGGAATGGTCGATACGCTGATGGTGTCGAAAGCAGGAGAAGCCGCTGTGTCGGGTGTGGCATTGACGACCAATATCAATCTGCTTATCATACAGGTGATGGCGGCGCTGGCGACCGGAGGAGCCGTCGTCTGTAGTCAGTACAATGGACGGAAAGATACCGAAGAGGCGACATTTGCGGCGGCACAGCTGGAAACCGTGCTTCTTGTGTTTTCGGTGGCGGCTGCATTGATCTGTGCCGTATTTGGACACCGGATGCTGCCGGCAATTTTTGGAAAAGTGGAAGAAACGGTAATGCACAGTGCATGGATTTATATGTTTGTGACGGCGTTATCTTATCCGTTTCTTGGTGTGTACAATGCCGGTGCGGCCATTTTTCGAAGTGTCGGAAACAGTAAGGTAAGTATGATCCTTAGTGTGGTTATGAATGCAATCAATATTGTGCTAAATGCCGTACTTGTTATGATGGGATACGGTGTGCTTGGTGTGGCACTTGCTACATTAGTCAGTCGTATTGTGTGTGGAATATGCATGGTTGTTTTGGTGACAAAACCATACAATCCATTGCAGCTGAAACGATTGCGGGAACTGCTGCCAAATCGAAAGATGATATCGAGAATTTTGCGGATTGGAATTCCCAGTGGAATCGAAAATAGTATGTTTCAAGTGGGAAAATTGATGGTAGTAAGCATGATCACGAGATTTGGAACAGCAGCGATCGCGGCAAACTCAGTCAGCTATTCGGTCATTGAATTTCCCAATATTCCGGGGATGTCGATGGGACTTGCCCTGATCACGGTTGTCGGAAATTGTCTGGGAGCCGGAGAAATAGAGCAGGCGAAAAAATATACAAAGAAATTGATGATACTTGCGTATGCCGGCGACTGGATTATGAACGCCTTATTGTTTATTTTTGCACCGCAGGTGGCAGGCGTATTTTCACTGTCAAAAGAGGCGACTGATATGGCGGTAGAAGTGCTTCGCTGGTTCAGTTCCGTCGCCGTCTTTATCTGGCCGCTCAGTTTTACTCTTCCAAATGCATTGCGGGCGGCGGGAGACGTCAAATATACGATGCTTACCGGAATTTTGTCCATGTGGATGTTCCGCGTACTTTGCAGTTATTTTCTTGCCGTGGTATGTAATCTTGGGATTTTGGGAGTGTGGTATGGCATGTTTATTGACTGGGGTGTGCGTTCCCTGTTCTTTGTCATCCGTTATTTATCGGGAAAATGGCAGACAAAAAAAGTTATTTCATAGAAAAAGGGGTTGCCCGCTATGGACAACCCTTTGATTTTATTCTTCTACATTTTCGTCTTCGTTGGATTCTTCCGGTTCTTCGCTTTCCTTAGAATCTAAATATTCGCCGTAGCGTTCATCCACCAGCTGATCGATGTAGCCTCGGCTGAACAATGGAAATGCTTCGGTCAATTCGACTTTTAACCGGTCTGTGATCATCAGGAAATTTTCCTCGTCACTCAGGCTTTCATCCGATGGAAGAGAAGCAAAATAGTCATCGGTAAAATGTTCTGCGATGTAATTTTCAACGTCTTCCAGTACATTTTCTTCTTCGGAAACGAGCGTTTTAATGCTGTGTGCTTTATGTATGGAAGAAATTCCGATAATCATAAAAACAGTAAATACAATCGTCAAAACAATCACCGAAAAAGTGTTAAATATTGTCAATACACCTAAGCCATTTAAAAGTGAAAAAAGATAACCAAGGACAGCAAACACAATAAAGCTGATTCCGCTGAATTTGAAATCCGAATACGTATCTTTTTTATTGACATAAACAGTACTTGCTTCGGTTCGAAGGTCGGAGAGAAGTTTATTGGCTTCCTCATCCTGAATCTCTGCATACTTTTCTTCAAATTTTGGAAGAAGAAGTTCCAGATCCAGAGGTTCCTCGTCGTCGGCATCTTCCGTCAGACCATCGAAAAGCTGGTGAATATAAACCAGTTCTTTCCCTGCGACAATAATATCGTAGGCAGGGATTACCCCTTCTTCATTTTCCGGCTGCGGACGGACAGCACAGCTGAGCAGACCGGCACGATTCAGGTAACCGACAAGTTTGGACGCCGTCTCTTCGCTGGCGAGAGAGCCGATGGCAACCGGTTCATTTTCGTCGATTTCTTCCGGAAGTTCCTCGACCAGATCACAACCACAGTCTACACAAGTAGTAACTCCATTAATATATTCATTTCTACATTTTGGACACCACATAAATAAGCTCCTTTCTTAAAGCATAATTCTAGACATAATTTTAGCATAGCAGGCAAAAAAAAGCAATTTATTCTTGTAGAGAATTTTCAAGAATGTTATAATGAAAAAGTGACGAACATTAAGAACAGGAGCAGATTGCATTATGGCTTTGAAAAACAGACGTTTTTTGGCACTTTCCGATGAAATTCTGATGAGTGTTGAAAAACCTGCCAGATATACAGGAAATGAGATTAATATGGTAAAAAAAGATCCGGCATCTGTAGATGTCCGGTTTTGTATGTGTTTCCCGGATGTGTACGAGATTGGAATGTCACATCTGGGAATTCAGATATTATATGATATGTTTAATCAGTGGGAAGATACGTACTGCGAGAGGGTATATTCTCCGTGGCCGGATCTTGACAAGATTATGAGAGAAAAGCACATTCCGCTGTTTGCACTCGAGAGCCAGCAGCCGATTAAAGAGTTTGACTTTTTAGGAATTACACTCCAGTATGAAATGTGTTATACCAATATTTTGCAGGTGTTAGATCTGTCCGGGATTCCACTGTATACGAAAGACCGCACGATGGAAGATCCGTTTGTCGTCTGCGGGGGGCCTTGTACGTACAATCCGGAACCGATTGCGGACTTTTTTGATCTGGTTTATATTGGCGAGGGTGAGACATCGTACCGTGAACTTTTGGATAAATATAAAGAATGGAAAAAATCGGGAAAATCCAGACGGGAATTTTTGGAGATTGCGGCGACAGTAGATGGGATTTATGTGCCATCTTTGTACGATGTTACGTATAATCATGACGGAACGATCCATGCGATGGTGCCAAACTGTGAGACGGCGCCGGAAAAGGTAAAAAAACAGGTCGTCAATGATCTGACTCATACGTATTATCCGGAGAAGCCATTGGTTCCTTATATTAAGGCGACGCAGGATCGCGTTGTGCTGGAGATTCAGCGGGGATGTATCCGCGGATGCCGTTTCTGCCAGGCGGGAATGATCTATCGTCCGATCCGTCCGAGAGACATTGATTATCTGAAAAAAATGGCAGTTACGATGCTCGATAATACCGGATATGAGGAAATCACACTGAGTTCATTGAGCTCCAGTGACTATAAAGAATTATCGGAATTGGTGTATTTTCTGATTGATGAATGTGATGAGCGAAAGATCAATATTTCGCTGCCGTCACTTCGAATCGATGCGTTTTCGCTCGATGTCATGAGTAAAGTGCAGGATGTCAAAAAGAGCAGTTTGACGTTTGCACCGGAGGCAGGATCCCAGCGAATGCGTAATGTGATCAATAAAGGGCTTACCGAAGAAGTGATCTTGTCGGGCGCATGGGAGGCATTTCAGGGCGGCTGGAACCGCGTGAAATTGTACTTTATGCTGGGACTCCCGGGCGAGCGGGAAGATGACATCGAGCAGATCGCGGTATTGGCGGATAAAATTGCTGCCAAATATTTTGAACTGCCCAAAGAAGAACGTCATGGACGGCCGGAAATCGTGGCAAGTTCGTCCTTTTTTGTACCGAAACCCTTTACGCCATTCCAATGGTCACCGATGAATACCGCAGAACAGTTTGAGATAAAGCGGCGTTTCCTACTCGGAAAAGTGAAAGAGCAGTTAAACCAGAGGTCGATCCGTTATCAATGTCACGATGCGGTTACTTCCGAGTTAGAGGGAATCTTTGCCAGAGGAGACCGTAAGCTGTGTAAAGTGATCGAAGATGCATACCGCAGAGGCTGTATTTTTGACGCGTGGACGGATTATTTTAAAGAAGATGTATGGGAACAGGTAATGGATGAAAATGGTGTTTCACGCTATTTTTATAATTACCGGGAGCGTAACAAAGATGAAATATTCCCGTGGGATTTTATTGATATTGGAGTTTCCAAGAATTTCCTGTATCGCGAATATGAAAATTCCATGCAGGAGAAAGTGACCCCGAATTGCCGGGTAAAATGCAGTGGATGTGGAGCCTCCAAATTTGGTTCCGGTGTCTGCATGGAATGGAGGCAGGCATGAAAACAAGATTTCGATTTACAAAAACCGGTTCGATCAAATTTATCGGACACCTTGATTGTATGCGCTTTTTCCAGAAGGCACTTCGAAGAGCCAAGATGGATGTGGCATATTCGCAGGGCTTTAACCCACATCAGATCATGAGTTTTGCTTCTCCGTTAAGCGTCGGATTGACGAGCGATGGAGAATATATTGATATTGAATTTGTATCCCTTCCTTCGGAAGATCCGAACGAAGTTGTGAAACAGTTAAATACATGTATGACAGACGAATTATTTGTGACCGGAATGAAAGTGCTTCCGGATAAAACCAAGACATCCATGGCGTTGCTGAATGCCTGTGATTATATGATCACGGTGAAAAAAGAAGATTTCTTTTGGAAAAATATGGTAAGAGAAGAAGGCGGCGCTGCCAGTGAATTTTCTTTGCAGGAAACCTTTGAAGCGTTTATGCAGCAGCCACAGATTGTCATTTTGAAAAAGACGAAAAAGAGCGAAAAAGAGATGGATATCAAACCGTATATCCAGCAATACGCATTTGACAAAGAAACATTTGAGGAAAAGACCGGGGAATCCCTTCCGGAACTTCATAATGAATTTGATAGTGAAGACTGCCTGTTTTTGCAGCTGACTTCCGGCAGTTCGATCAATATCAAACCGGAACATGTTCTACAGGCATTTGAGCATTATGTGCAGGCGCAGTTTCTGCCGTATTCTTATCAGATTCACAGACTTCAGATGTATTTTATGGATGAGGAAGGAGCCACTTCTGAATGATAGAAAGACAACTTGCTGTAATTCACTATAAAAACCATCTTTTGTCTGCTGTATTTCAGGGGAATGAACTGTATGATATCATTGTGGAACCGGCAGAGGCAGAGCAGACAATCGCAATCGGTGACATTTATCTTGCCAAAGTAAAAAATGTGGTTCCGAATATTCAGGCGGCATTCTTGGAAGTGACCAAAAACAATATGTGCTATCTGCCATTGAAAAAAGAAGAGTTTTCCGAGGTTATGCAGGGGATGGAATTTCCGGTTCAGATCATAAAACCGGCGGTAAAGAGCAAACAGCCGGTCTGCTCACGAAAACTGGAACTGGCAGGGATGTATGCTGTCATCACGACTGATATTACGACAAAAAATATTTCCAAAAAAATAACTGATTCTACTGAACGGGAGAGAATGGAACGTATTCTTGAAACGTTTGCCGGTGTAGAATATGGTATCATCCTGCGGACAACATGCCAAAATGCCGATGATGAAACGATTATAAAAGAATGTCATGTATTATTGGAACAGATGCGCAGTCTGCGGGAAAAAGCACCACATCGAACCTGCTTTTCCAAATTATATGGAGCAGAGCGGGAAGTGGTAAAATACATCAAATCCAGCGGAAAACATTATTTTGACCGTATTATTACCGATCAAAAAAGCATCTTTGAGGAATTAAAAAAAGATCCGCAGTTACAGGACGAAACGATCTGCCTGTATGAGGACAATTATCCATTGGACAAGCTGTTGGGAATTTCTTCCAAATTGGAAAAATGTTTTAAAAAGCATGTCTGGTTAAAAAGCGGAGGCTCTCTTGTGATCGAACCGACAGAAGCACTGACGGTAATTGATGTCAATACCGAAAAGGCAGTTCAAGGGAAACGAAACAAAGAACAGACTTTTTTTAAACTCAACAAAGAAGCCGCTATCGAAGCGGCGAGGCAGATGCGGCTCCGCAATCTGTCCGGGATCATTTTAATTGATTTTATTGATATGGAAGAAAAGGATCATGTCGAGGAACTGCTGAAATTGCTGGAACAGGAGATGACAAAGGATCGTGTGCCGGCAAAAGTCATTGATATGACCGCTTTGGGATTGGTAGAAATTACCAGGAAGAAAGTGAGAAAACCATTGTATGAACTTATTGAAAGGGGCGATTGAAACAATTATGAATTTGATGAAAGACCGGATTCGGACATGGGATAGAAAACAGGCATTATCGACAGCAAAAGAATTAGGGATTCTTGCAGCTGTCATCAGCATTATTTCTCTGCTTGCTTACGCAGTTAATGGAATTTATCCATTTGGCGAACAGTCGATCGCAAGAGGAGATATGGTACAGCAGACCATTCCGAACGGAATGTATTATGTATGGGATATTCTTCATGGAAAAGTCAGTCCGTTTTTTACATGGAATTCCGCTTTTGGAATGGATCTTTCCGGAGCATGTTCGCTGAGCTCCATGTTATGTCCGTTAAATTTACTTTTGTTTTTCTGCCCGAGAGGCGCAATCTATTATTTTGCTAACTTTTTTGTTATCTTAAAAATGATCGGAATTGCCTTTGCGATGTATTTTTACCTTCGCAGGTACAAATTACCGGCAATCCTTCCTATTATAGGAAGCGCGGTGTATGCATTTGGAGCAGCAAGTCTGGTTCATTTTCAGATCATGATGGTAATGGATGCCGCCTTTTTCCTGCCGCTTTTAATGATCGGTCTGGACCGGCTTATTGAATTAAAGCGCAGCCGCTTCTTTATTATTACGCTTGCATTGGCGATGATCTCGAATGTGTATACCGGCTGTATTCTCTGTGTTTTCCTGTTTATGACAAGCGGTCTGCGGATTCTTGCAACTCCGTGGGAGCAGGAGGAAAAACGGAGAAACACCGTGCTACGTCTGTTTCTTGCAGTTCTGGCGGGCTGTCTCATAAGTGCTGTTGTAGCAATTCCTGCATTACATAGCATTACAAGCACATCCCGATACCAGACAGGAGGTCTTTTTCAGACCTATCAAAATGTCTTAAAAGCTACATGGAGTGACTGGGACTGGAAATCGGTACAGCGAATGGTCGTAAATATGTCTCTGCCACTGGCAGCGATCGTCTATTTCCTTTTTACCGGAAAGGGTATGATAAAAGAAAAAGAGAGGAAGTACCGCGCTCAGATTTGGCGGCTGATATTCCTTGCCGTTTCTGTTATTGTTCCGGGAACCGAACTTTTGTGGCATGGAGGAAGCCGTGCCATGTGGCCCCTTCGGTTTATTTACGTAATTACCTTTTCACTCATTGATTTTGCATTTTGTCTTATCGCGGATAATAACGAAAAAAATACGATTCCAGCTACCAAAGAAGTTCGCAAAAAAAGATGGCTGTATCTGGCGACAGCAGCCGGCGCTGTGACCATTGTCATGGCATTTATATGGAAAAAACTGTATACCGGATACTGTGAGAATCCGGATTATGCTACGTTGCAGGATGGGTATCTGTGTATTGCGGTAGAGATTATTTTCCTGCTTGTGTATATTGTATTTTTCAAGATCAAACAAGCGCGATGGGTCATTGCACTGCTTTTGTGTACCGAACTTGTCGGTACCACCATTATCAGTTATGCGCCAAATAAGGATAATTACACGGTTTTTGACGCGACCTATCTGGAGGCTGCCTACAATCTGGGAATAAGTCTGCATGAGGATACCGAACCATTTGAGCGCATCAAAAACATGGATTACAAAATCGATCATATGGAATATTCCATTGTGGCAGGCAAACAGGCGATTTCCAATTACTGGCATGTGATAAATCCGGATCTTCAGCCGATGTTTTCCTCCCTGGGGTATACGATCAACTGGACGCAGCTTCTGGATACCGGCGGAACGATATTCAGCGACAGTTTATTCCAGATTAAAAATGCCTTTAGCGAGAGAGAACTGCCGCCACTTCTTTATGATAAAGTAAAGGATGTGGATGGCGGCGAGAGTGATTCCTTATCTCTGTATAAATTGAAACTTCAATTTCCGTTTGCCGTTCAGAGCAATGTCGGATCCTTGGAAGCATCATATGATAAATTTGCTACACAAAATGATCTGTTCCATGCCGTTTCCGGAAATGAACAGCCTCTGATCACAGACATCAGCAGACAGATTCAAAATGGAGCAGCAACTTTGACAATCGGAGAGACTCCACAGGTATTGTATTTCTATGGAACCAATACATCAGAAAATCCGGTGATCGTTTATGTGAACGGAAATCCGGTAAAAATACCGTCTTCGAGTAATTACGAAAACGAACAGTATCCGAGTGATTTCTGTAATGGTTTGGTTTGTCTGGGTGCTTTTCAGAGCGAAACGGTTTTGATACAATTTGCTTCGAATGCTGCCGTTACAGACTTACACTTGGGAATGCTGGACTATACACTGCTGGAACAAACTGCCGATACGATAAAAAGTCAGGGAATGCAGGTGTCTGACCTGAAACAGAAACACAGCGGGGCATCGTTTACGGTAAAAAATGCCAAAGAAGGTTCCGTATTTATCCCGGTTTCGTATGACGAAAACTGGAAATGCAAAGTAAACGGAACGGATGTGTCAGAAAAAGTCACTTCCATTGATGGAATGATGTCGATTCCGGTAACGGAGGGAACCAATGAAATTTCTCTTGATTATCAGGCAAACGGACGTACTTTGGGTGGACTTGTTACCGTAGTGACCATTTTACTCTGTCTGGGAGCAGTGGTTCTTCAGCGAAAAGAGGGCTTCCAACGCCTGCTGCGTAAGATTCAAAACGGTGCTGCATGGCCGGTTTATATTGTATTTGTATTGGTATTTGCCGCTTTTATCCTGTTTATGTTTGTGGTTCCGGCGGGATATTACGGGCAGACCTTATCACAAATGGAAGATGTGAATTAGCGAAAATGTACAATTTTTTTCAAAAAGAAGACAAAATTTGTGCATTTTACAATAATTTTGATAAAATCTCAAAAAAAACTTGCTGAAAATGAATTATATGGTATAATGGAAAGCGGTGTAGTGAAAGCCATTGCGGTTTTTCTACTCAAAAAGCTATCGAAACTGCCTTTTTTCAAGTATTACATAACTCATACAAAGAGAGCAGATCGAATAAAAACAGAATTTGGAAGGAGCAAAATGAAAATGGCAAACATGAATGATTGTCCAGAAAAGCTGCCATTGACTGATGAGTATTTGGAAAAAATGAATGCTTATTGGCGTGCAGCAAACTATTTAGCAGCAGCTCAGCTTTACATGCTTGACAACCCTCTTTTACGTGAGCCTCTCACAAGAGATCAGGTAAAGAAAAAAATCGTAGGTCACTGGGGTACAGTTCCAGGACAGAACTTTGTTTATACGCATTTAAACAGAGCTATCAAAAAATATGATTTGGATATGGTATTGATTTCCGGTCCTGGTCACGGTGGAAACTTCTTCGTAGCAAACTCCTACTTGGAAGGACACTACAGTGAGATTTATCCAAACGTAAGTGAAGATATTGAAGGTATGAAGAGACTCTGCAAACAGTTCTCTTTCCCAGGCGGTATTTCCAGCCACGTAGCACCTGAAACACCTGGTTCCATCAACGAAGGTGGTGAGCTTGGTTACTCCATCGCTCATGCATTCGGTTCTGTATTTGATAACCCGGGTCTGATCACAGCTACTATCGTAGGTGATGGTGAAGCTGAGACAGGTCCACTTGCTACAGCTTGGCATTGTAATAAATTCTTGAATCCTGTTACTGACGGTGCGGTTCTTCCAATCCTTCACTTGAACGGATACAAGATCAGCAACCCTACTGTATTCGCACGTATTTCTCATGAAGAAGTAGAAGACTTCTTTAAGGGATGCGGATGGGAACCAATCTTTGTAGAAGACAACAAAGATGATGCAAATTATATCATGAACATGCACCGTAAGATGGCAGCTGCTCTTGATAAAGCAATCGAGAAGATCAAAGATATCCAGAAAGATGCTCGTGAAAATGGTAATACAGAGCGCCCAATCTGGCCTATGATCGTTCTTCGTACTCCTAAGGGATGGACAGGTCCTAAATTTGATGACGACGGAAATAAGATCGAAGATTCTTTCCGTGCTCACCAGGTACCTATCACAATGGAGAAACCAGAACATTTGGAACAGTTGAAAGAATGGTTGCTCAGCTACAAACCGGAAGAGCTGTTCGATGAGAATGCTCAGTTGATCCCAGAATTGAAAGCACTTGCACCAGTTGGCGATGCACGTATCAGTGCAAACCCACATGCAAACGGTGGTCTTTTGCTGAGAGATCTTCGTCTCCCAGACTTCCGTGAGTATGGTGTAGATGTACCAAAACCGGGTTCTGTTGAAAAACAGGATATGATCGAACTTGGTGCATTTGTACGTGATATCTTCAAATTGAACGAAGAGACAAAGAACTTCCGTATTTTCGGACCGGATGAGACTATGTCTAACCGTCTGTATCATGCATTTGAAGCTACAAACCGTGACTTCATGGCTGAAAAATACGATGATGATGATAAACTTGCAAACGATGGACGTATCATGGACTCTTACCTGAGCGAGCATATGTGCGAAGGATGGTTAGAGGGATATCTTTTGACAGGTCGTCATGGATTCTTCGCTTCTTACGAAGCATTTATCCGTGTAGTAGACTCTATGGCTGCTCAGCATGCAAAATGGTTGAAAGTTACATCCGAACTTCCATGGAGACAGAAGATCGCTTCCTTGAACCTTCTTCTTACATCCAACGTATGGCAGCAGGACCACAACGGATTTACACATCAGGATCCTGGATTCCTCGATCACATCGCTAACAAAAAAGCAGATGTTGTTCGTATGTATCTGCCACCAGACGCTAACTGTCTGCTTTCCTGCTTCGATCACTGTATCAGAAGTAAGAACTATGTAAACGTAATCGTAGCATCCAAGCACCCAAGTCACCAGTGGTTGACTATGGAGCAGGCTGTAAAACATTGTTCTCAGGGTATCGGTATCTGGGAATGGGCAAGTAACGATCAGGGCGAAGAGCCGGATGTAGTACTTGCATGCTGCGGTGATACACCTACAAAAGAGGCTTTGGCTGCTGTTACAATCCTTCGTGACAACATTCCTGACCTCAAGATCCGTTTCGTAAACGTAGTTGACCTTATGAAGCTGGAATCCAACTCAAAACATCCTCACGGATTGACAGATGCAGAATATGATGCTATCTTCACAAAAGATAAACCAATCATCTTCGCATTCCACGGATACCCAACTTTGATTCATGAGTTGACATACTATAGAACAAACCGTAATCTTCATGTATTTGGATATCAGGAAGAGGGTACGATCACAACTCCATTCGATATGAGAGTTCAGAACAAGATCGACCGTTTCAACTTGACAAAATCTGTCATCGAGAACCTTCCACAGCTTGGAAACAAAGGTTCTTTCCTGATCCAGAAGATGAACGATATGCTCGTAGCTCACAAACAGTACATCCACGAAGAAGGTATCGATCTTCCGGAAGTACGTGACTGGGTATGGCATACACCAGAAGATAAATAATCCAAAAATTATTTTGAAATTCAGATCCCCACAGGCAGTTGTCTGTGGGGATTTTAGATTCATAAAAAATTCACAATTAATATATTGTATATTTTGATAGAATAGTATATATTATAAGTAAGAAAACAAAATGTTTTCTTCATCACATTATGAGTCTTGTGACGGTTCTGACAAGACATTAAACAAAAAGTGACCGAGTGATGAGAGGTGTGACGGTTCTGACACCTCGGTAAACAAAAAGTGACCGAGTGATGAAATCTTCGAGGGAGAGTAGCAGCTCTCCCTTTTAATAAACTAAGGAGGGAGTTCGTGCATAGTTCAAATGCAGATCCATTTGATTATCAAATATTAAATTTGACATCTAAATTTTATAACACTTATCCGGATCCACCTTATTCAGAAATTATTCGTAAAAATACCCGACCATACAATTGCTTACTAATACAATCTCATTATGATTATTTTATTGCCATTCCGTATAGAAGTAACATTAATCATAAATATAGTTATCGCTTTAAATATAGCAGACGTTCTCATAGAACTCATTCTGGGTTGGACTATACAAAACTGGTTATAATAAAAAATTTGGATTATGTTGCAAGTTTGAATGCTGTTGTTGATGCGGATGAGTACAAGGAAACAAGAGATAAGATTGATTATATTAAAAAGGATGTTCTGACATATATAACGGATTACATAGAGTATATACAGGGAAGATCAAATAAATATGATGAAAAATCATTTCAGAGAGCATATGGATTTTCTACATTAAAATATTTTCATCGTGAATTAGGGATCGCCGATTAAAAAACAAGATTTAATTTAGTAAAACCCCTTGACAATACCAAAACAAAATGGTATATTATAGAAGTATGCCGCACAACGAGGTTATAGTTCTGCCCATTTTTACATAAGGCAGGCACCGTAGTTGGCGAGTAAATTTATAGGAGGTGCTATATGTACGCAATTATAGCAACCGGTGGTAAACAGTATAAAGTAGAAGAAGGCGACGTGATCAAAGTTGAGAAACTTGGCGTGGAAGCCGGACAGACTGTTACTTTTGACCAGGTATTAGTAGTAAGTGACAAGGAGACGAAAGTAGGTACTCCTACCGTAGACGGTGCTTCTGTTTCTGCAACAGTAGTAGCTGAGGGCAAAGGTAAAAAGGTTATTGTTTACAGATATAAAAGAAAAACCGGATACCACAAAAAGAATGGTCATAGACAGCCATTTACTCAGGTAAAGATTGACAAAATCAATGCATAAGCTAGGAGTAGACACTTTTTAAAAAGAAGGTGAGTCTATGATAGAAGTTCGAGTAAAAAAGTCTGATAGTGGTGACATTATTGGATTTCATATGTCCGGTCATGCAGGGTATGCAGAATATGGTTCAGACATTGTCTGTGCAGGTGTTTCGACACTTGCCATAAATTGCATTAATTCCATTGAGGAATTTACTGACACCAAGTTTGATCTGGTGCAGAATGACAACGATGGATTGCTTGATTTTACCTGCAAGGAACCGCTGGACAGTGGTGCCGTGTTACTTCTGAAGTCCTTATTTAAAGGAATTCAGGGGATACAGGAGTCGTATGGAAAACAATATGTTACATTTCATTAATTTTTGTTAGGAGGGAAATGTCATGATGAAAATGAACCTTCAGTTGTTCGCTCATAAAAAAGGAATGGGTTCTACAAAGAACGGCCGTGACTCTGAGTCCAAGAGACTTGGTGCAAAAAGAGCAGATGGACAGTTCGTTTTAGCTGGTAATATTCTTTACAGACAGCGTGGTACTAAGATTCATCCGGGTACAAACGTTGGAATCGGTGGAGATGATACACTTTACGCTTTGGTTGATGGTGTGCTTCGTTTCGAGAGAAAAGGAAGAGACAAAAAACAGGCTAGTGTATATCCAGTAGATGCTGAATAATTTTGACAATTTCGGGGCTGTCATGTCATGAGATGTGGCAGCCCCTTTTACCTTTTATACTCAATTTGAAAGGGAGATACGTATGTTTGCAGATCAGGCAAAAATTTATATTCGTTCCGGAAAAGGCGGCGACGGCCATGTCAGTTTCCGAAGAGAATTGTATGTACCAAATGGCGGACCGGATGGCGGCGATGGCGGCCGCGGGGGCGACCTTATATTTGAAGTGGATCCGGGAATCAATACCTTAAATGAATTTCGTCATATTCGTAAATATTGTGCCGAGGACGGTGAACCGGGTGGTAAGAGACGATGCCACGGAAAAGACGGTGCGGACCTCGTAGTAAAAGTTCCGGCGGGAACCATTGTAAAAGAAGCAAGTTCAGGACAAGTCATCACCGATATGTCCTATGATAATACAAGAGAAGTGATCTTAAAAGGAGGCCGTGGCGGCAAAGGAAACCAGCATTATGCAACGCCGACGATGCAGGTGCCAAAATATGCTCAGCCGGGAAAACCGGCGACGGAACTGGAAGTGATTTTGGAATTAAAGACGATTGCGGATGTCGGATTGGTTGGGTTCCCAAATGTTGGAAAATCCACATTTTTGTCCCGTGTAACCAATGCCCAGCCGAAGATTGCCAATTATCACTTTACGACATTAAATCCGAATCTTGGCGTGGTAGACCTGGAAGGAACCGATGGATTTGTGATCGCGGATATTCCGGGATTGATCGAAGGGGCTTCCGAGGGAATCGGATTAGGGCATCAGTTTTTGAAACACATTGAGCGTACCCGTGTCATGATCCATATGGTAGATGCGGCTTCTACAGAAGGACGTGATCCGATCCAGGATATCAATATCATCAATCAGGAGATCCGCGCTTACAGCGAAGAGATCGCTGCGCGTCCACAGGTTATCGCAGCCAATAAGATCGACTGCTTTTACGGAGATGAGGAAGAGACGGTTCTGACATTACTCAAAGAGGAATTTGAGCCGAAAGGAATTAAAGTATTTCCAATTTCTGCCGTAACCGGAAAGGGCGTAAAAGAACTTTTGTATTACGTCAAAGGTATGCTGGATGAGATCAAAGAAGAAAAAGTTGTCTTTGAGAAAGAATATATGATAGAAGAACCGGATTTCCAGAACGAACCATACAATGTGTATGCGGACGAGAAAGAAGAAGGCGTATATCATATCGATGGACCGCGTGTGGAACGTATGTTAGGATATACAAACCTAGATTCAGAAAAAGGATTTGAATTTTTCCAGAAATTCCTTAAAAATAACGGAATGCTGGAAGAACTGGAGGCCCTTGGAATCGAAGATGGTGACACCGTAGAGATCTACGGATGGAGTTTTGAATATTACAAATAGAAATGAGGAAATACGATGACAAGCAAGCAGAGAGCTTATTTGAAAAGTCTGGCAATGAAAATTACACCGATCTTACAGATTGGAAAATCTTCGGTAACGCCGGAATTGATATCCGCAGTCGATGAGGCATTGGAAGCAAGAGAATTGATCAAAATGCACATCTTAAAAAACAATTTTGATGATCCGAAAGAGATCGCACAGGTAATTGCGGAACGTACCCGCTCAGAAGTGGTACAGGTGATCGGAAAGAAGGTTGTGCTTTACCGTGAATCCAAAGACAATAAAAAGATTGAACTTCCAAAACCATCAAAGAAAGCGTGATAAATGATGAAGATTGGTATTATGGGAGGGACATTTAATCCCATTCATAATGTGCATTTGCTGATGGCAGAGGAAGCTGCAAGGCAGTTTGAACTGGATGAAGTCTGGTTTATGCCATCGAAAAATCCACCGCATAAAAAGGGGACGGATATTGTTTCAGCCGAACACCGAAGCCGTATGATCTGTCATGCAATTGACGGAAATCCGAAGTTTGTATTTTCAGATCTGGAGCTTCACCGCGAGGGAACCACGTATACAAGTGATACGCTGGAAATTATCGAAAAAGAAAATCCGAATTGCGAGATCTATTTTATTTTGGGCGGTGATTCCCTGCGCGAGATCGAAACGTGGCATAAACCGGCGTTTGTGATGAAACATTGCCATATTCTGGCAGCTGACAGGGAAGATGAAACGGGAAAACAACTGAAAGAAAAAGCGGAAGAGTTAAGGAAATCGTATAAGGCAAAGATTTCCTTTATCAAGATGCCGCTGATCGATATTTCTTCCAGTGAACTGCGTGCGCAGCTGCAAAAAGGAAAGTCTGTCGATTATCGAATTCCGGATGCGGTAATGAAATATATCCGTTTCCATAATTTGTATGGCTATGAAAAACCGCTTTTTAAGAAAAAAGTTACAACACCAAAGATTTTAAGTTATTTAAAAGCCACCCTGCGCCCCAAACGGTTTCGCCATACATTAGGTGTGGCATACACCGCGGCAAATCTTGCTGCTGTTCATAATGCAGATGAGGAAAAAGCATTTCTTGCCGGGCTTTTACATGATTGTGCGAAATTTTATGAAAAAGAAGAGCAGATTATGCTTTGTGAAGAAGCCGGGATTTCTTTGACGGAGATGGAACGGCTCAATCCCGCTCTCATTCATGGAAAATTAGGGGCTTTTTATGCGAAAACAAAGTATCAGGTAGAGGATGAAGAAATTTTATCCGCGATCCGTTATCATACGACAGGGCACCCCAATATGACAGTATTGGAAAAGATTATTTATCTTGCCGATTATATTGAACCCGGGCGTGCGATGGACTGCAAACCACATTCGCTTCAGGAAGTCCGGACTGCCTGTTTCCAAAATCTGGATAATGGAATGCGCTTTGCATTGGAAAACGGAATTTCTTATCTTCGGGAACAAAATCAGCCCATTGATACGATTTCACTGGAAACGTATGAATGGTATCAGAAAGGAATAACACTATGACATCAAAAGAAATGGCACGTATTGCGTATGATGCGTTGGATGAAAAATTAGGAGAAGACATTCGGATCATACAGATTGACGAAATTTCCGTGATCGCGGATTATCTGATCATTGCCAACGGAAAAAACAGCAATCAGATTGCTGCTTTATCCGACAATGTAGAGATGCGTATGCACCAGAATGGCATTCATAATGAACGGATCGAAGGAAATAAAAATTCCACTTGGATCCTGATGGACTATAAAGATGTTATCGTCCATGTGTTTTCGCCGGAAGACCGCTTGTTTTATGACCTTGAGCGCATCTGGCGTGACGGCAGAAAGATCGACCGGGATCAGTTATAAGAATTCGGAGCCACCGTTGTCTGCGAAGATAATTGAAAGACATCGGTGGATTTTCCTATGACGACGATATGATCATCGGATCCAAATACATAATTGCCTGCCGGCATCGGGTCAATGACCGTGCCGTTTTTTATTGCAATAATATTGACTTTATATTTCTGCCTTACATTAATTTCCAGTATACTTTTCCCTGCCCACGAAGGGATGATCGGAATTTCAAAGATGGAGCAGTCCGATGTTAATTCGATATAGTCAAATATATTTGTCGCATTGTAACGTACTGCCAGTTTTTCAGCAATTTCTTTTTCCGGGAAGAAGACTTCATCGGCTCCGATCTTTTTTAAAAAATCTGCCTGTCGTTTTCGCTTTGCTTTAGAAATGACACACCGCGCACCCTGTTCTTTTAATATGGAAGTGATTTCCAGTGACGCATAAAAATCTTCACCGATCGCGACAAAACAGTAGTCAAAATTGTTGACACCGATGGATTTTAAAACCGCCGGATTGGTACAGTCGCCGGACAGGGCATCCGGGAAAACCGTTGATAATTCCTGGATTTTATCTTCGTCGCGGTCAATCACCATAACATCGTTTCCAAGTTCCTGCATACGGGCTGCCAGACATTGTCCCAGCATTCCCATTCCAATAATAAGAATTGACTTCATAATAATCTCCTTTATCCAATCAATATATTTTCTTTTGGTCTTCGAAGCGGCGGCTGCTTGTTTTGCTTTCCGAGGATGAGCATCAATGTAAATCCGCCAATTCGTCCACCATACATTAAAATGATCAAAATAATATGTGACATGGCGCACAGATGCGGGGTAATCCCTGTTGTTACGCCAACGGTGCAGACAGCCGAAATGACTTCAAAAAGCACATTAGACATTGGCAGTCCTTCAATGTGGCAGATAAGCATAGTTCCTGCCAGAATGTAAACAGCATACACCAAAATGATAACGGCCGCCTGTTTGATCAAAATTGTGCTCACCCGTCGTTTGCCGATTACGGTGTCCGATTGTCCACGAAGCATCGAAACCATCGAGAGAAACACAAGCGTGATCGTCGTGATCTTCATTCCACCGGCAGTCGAACCGGGACTTCCGCCGATCATCATCAAAACGTCAGATAGAAGGGAGGCAGAAGGCGACATGCTGGCATAATCAATCGTATTAAAACCGGCCGTACGCATTGTCGTCGAGGCGAAAAACGATTTTAGGATCTGTTCGCCGATGCCATTTCCCTGAAGGGTATAATTCTGCTCAAATACAAAATAGCCGAAGGCTCCGCCAACTAATAAAACCGGTGTTGTCACAAGAACGATCTTTGAATGAAGGGAATAATTCTTAAAAGACAGGCGGTATTTCAAAATATCATCCCATACTAAAAATCCGATCCCTCCGATGATAATCAAAAGCATCACCGTGATATTTACGAGGACATCGGAAGCATACCCCGTCAATGAAGAGAAGGCTTCGTATCGTCCCATCAGATCAAAACCGGCATTGCAAAAAGCAGATACTGCGTGAAATACGGCATAGTATAATCCCTGACCAAATCCCATGCGTGGGATAAAACGGAGTGCAAGCAGAAGAGCGCCACATCCCTCGATCAAAAACGTACCGGATACAATACGCCGAACCAGTTTTACCATACCGCTCAACTGTGTATTTCCGGCAGCCTGCATCAAAAGCATGCGCTCATGAAGCGACAATTTTCGTTTCATAAATATGAAAAACATGGAGATAAAGGACATGAGTCCGATGCCTCCGATCTGAATCAGGATGAGAATGACAATCTGCCCGAACAAGGACCATTTGGTAAACGTATCTGCAACAATAAGTCCCGTTACACAGGTAGCACTTGTTGCTGTGAAAAGAGCATCCAGTGGGGACGTAAAATTACCATCCCGCGCGGAGACCGGCAGACACAATAAAAAGGTACCGGTAAGTATCAAAATAACAAAACTCAGTGCGATCAACCGGGAAGGACCAAGTTTCCGTGACCATTTTCCTAACATAAAAAACTTCCTTTATTGTTGATATTTTGTAAATCTTGTAGTACGCTTTCTATTATACAAAATATTTTAAAAAATACAATTATATTTTGAAAAAAACTTTACAAAAAAGTTAAATTGTGTTAAACTGATTCCGTTAGACAACCAATACTCAGAGCGTGGAACACTCCAACCCGTTCTTGGTACTTGGCTTTTAAAAAATTTTATGGAGGTACATCAATTATGATGACAACAGAAAGAAAAGCAGAAATCATTAAAGAGTATGGAAGAACACCAAACGACACAGGATCACCTGAGGTTCAGGTTGCCCTTCTTACAGAGAGAATCAATGTTTTGACAGAGCATTTGAAAGAGAACAAAAAAGATCATCATTCCCGCCGCGGTCTTTTGAAGATGGTTGGTAAGAGACGTGGTCTTCTTGACTATCTCAAAAAGAATGACCTGGAAGGCTATCGTGCTTTGATCGCAAAACTTGGAATTCGTAAATAATGATGGTGCTCGTTATGAGCAGAGTAAAATGGTACTGCTGATATGCTTTTACCCGATATCAGTAGTATCATTTTTGACTATGTGGAGGATAAATTATGAAGAGAGATCGAAGTCAGTCCATGGTAATCCGTGGCAACCGCATCTTATTGGTAGAGCATCAGCTGTTTGGAAGAGATTTCTTCAATCTGCCGGGCGGCGGAATCGAGGAAAATGAGACGCCGGAGCAGGCAGCCCTTCGTGAATTAGAAGAAGAGTGCAGGGTCAAGGGAACTTTGGTAAGACCGTTGACGGTGGAATATAAACCGGATCTTGAGAGCCGTGTATTTACCTTTTTGGTGGAGATTCCGGAAGATGCTGTAGCAAAAACGGGAATTGATCCGGAACTTCCTGCAGACGAACAATCTATCATCGGAGTAAAATGGATGCGTCTGGATGAGATTGCAGAACGCGATCGTGCCTATCTTTTTGGCGCCGGGTTGATGCGTGTTCCGTATTTTCATGATGAGGTACTTATGTGGGATGGAGAAGACATCAGCTATCCGATCAAAAAAATGATATAAAAAGAGGTTTGATTTATATCAAAGATATGATATAATGAAGTGTGTTGATACACACGCAGGTCATCAAGCTTCGCTTGGTGACAAATGATATAATATAATGTATGTATTAAAAAGGGCATTATCCGAGACTTCTGAAAAGCCGATTTATCATAGGATAAGTAGGTTTTTCAGTTGTTTCGGATGCTCTGTAAAAAGATAAATAAAGGAGACTATAAGTATGTACAAGACATTTTCAATGGAACTTGGCGGACGTACTCTTTCCGTAGATATCGGACGAGTTGCCGCTCAGGCAAATGGTGCAGCTTTGATGCATTATGGAAACACCGTTGTGCTTTCCACAGCAACCGCATCAGAGAAACCAAGAGAGGGAATTGACTTCTTCCCACTTAGTGTAGAATATAGCGAAAAGATGTATTCTGTAGGAAAGATTCCGGGAGGATTTACTCGAAGAGAGGGAAAACCTTCGGACAATGCGATCCTTACAGACCGTGTTATCGACAGACCGATGCGTCCGTTGTTCCCAAAAGATTACCGTAACGATGTAACACTGGAAAACCTCGTTATGTGTGTAGATCAGGATTGCAGTCCGGAACTTACCGCAATGCTTGGTTCCGCATTGGCAACCTGCATTTCCGATATTCCATTTGATGGACCAACCGCAGCAACACAGATTGGTCTCGTAGATGGAGAACTTGTTGTAAACCCAACTTCTGCACAGAGACAGGTTTCTGACCTTGCTCTTACGGTAGCTTCGACAAGAGAAAAAGTTATTATGATCGAAGCCGGTGCCAATGAAGTGCCGGAAGACAAAATGATCGAGGCAATTTATAAAGCACACGAAGTCAATGGACAGATTATCGAATTCTTTGATAAGATCGTAGCAGAATGCGGAAAAGAAAAACACGAATATGAACATTTTGATATTCCGGAAGATATGTTTGAAGATATGGTGAACTTCATTACACCGGAAGCGATGGAAGAGGCTGTATTTACCGATGTAAAACAGGTTCGTGAAGAAAATATCCGTCAGATCAAAGACAAATTGGAAGAGCGCTATGAAGAAGAGCATCCGGATTGGTTTGCTCTGATCGATGAAGCGGTATATAAATTCCAGAAAAAGACCGTTCGTAAGATGATCCTGAAAGATCACAAACGTCCGGATGGCCGTGAAGTAACACAAATCCGTCCATTGTCCGCGGAAGTTGATGTACTTCCTACCGTTCATGGATCCGGTTTGTTCCAGAGAGGACAGACACAGGTTCTCAATGTTACGACACTGGCTCCTCTTTCGGAAAAACAGAAGATTGATGGTTTGGATGAAAATGTAACGTCTAAGAGATACATTCATCACTATAATTTCCCATCCTATTCGGTTGGTGAAACCCGTCCAAGCAGAGGTCCGGGACGTCGTGAGATTGGACATGGAGCATTGGCAGAGCGTGCCCTGCTTCCGGTAATTCCTTCCGAAGAGGAATTCCCATATACCATCCGTACGGTATCTGAGATCATGGAATCCAATGGTTCCACTTCTCAGGGAAGTATCTGTGCTTCCACATTGTCTCTGATGGCTGCCGGTGTACCGATCAAAGCACCTGTTGCCGGTATTTCGGTAGGACTTGTTACCGGAGAGACGGATGACGATTATCTGATCCTTACCGATATTCAGGGATTGGAAGACTTTTTCGGTGATATGGACTTTAAAGTTGCCGGAACACATAAAGGTATCACAGCCATTCAGATGGATATTAAGATCCACGGTCTGACTCGTGAGATCGTAGAAGGTGCGATCCGCCGTACAAAAGAAGCTAGAACGTATATTCTTGACGAGGTTATGAGCAAAGCAATCGCTGAGCCTAGAAAAGAAGTAAATGAATATGCTCCGAAGATCAAACAGATCATGATCGATCCTGCGAAGATCGGAGAAGTAGTCGGACAGCGTGGTAAGACGATCAATACATTGATCGAGCGTACCGGCGTGAAGATTGATATTACCGATGACGGTGCCGTTTCCGTATGCGGTACGGACAAAGCGATGATGGATGAAGCCATCCGCCTGATCCAGATTATCGTATCTGACTTTGAAAAAGGACAGATTTTGGAAGGAACTGTTGTAAGCATCAAAGATTTCGGTGCATTCATCGAGTTTGCTCCGGGAAAAGAAGGAATGGTTCATATTTCCAATATCTGTCAGAGAAGAATCAATCATGTAGAAGACGAACTTACTTTGGGTGACAAAGTGAAAGTCGTATGTCTTGGAAAAGACAAGATGGGGCGAATTTCTTTCAGCATGAAAGATGTGAAACAATAAATCTTGGAGATGAGAACAGAGTGAAGATTGCACTTACCAATATGGACATTGTCTGGGAAGATAAGTCTGTAAATCGGGATAAGTGTTTGGAATTGATAAAGCGAGCTTCGGAATGCGGAGCTCGCCTTATCCTTTTTCCGGAGATGACACTGACCGGATTTACGATGAATCCGCAAAAATACGGCGAGACAGCAGGCGAAGGTTCCGAGACAGTCAGATTTTTTGAACAACTGTCAGAACAATATGCCATTGCAATCGGCTTTGGCTATATCGAAAAAGGGGAAAAAGCCGGTCTTGCGAAAAATCATATGGCTGTCGCAGATACCGGAAAGCTTCTTGGAGATTACGTAAAAATTCATCCGTTTTCCTATGGAGAAGAAAATGAGCATTATTGCGGAGGTGACCGACTGGTTACAGTATCGATCGATGGAGTGACATTCGGGTTATCCATCTGTTATGATCTGCGCTTTCCAGAGCTTTATCAGGCGATGCGAAACTGTGATGCGATTGCCGTGATCGCAAACTGGCCGAAAGGGCGAGTCGCACATTGGAACACGCTGCTTCCGGCAAGAGCCGTTGAGACGCAGTCGTATGTGTTAGGTGTCAACCGGATGGGAAAAGCTGTGTCATTGGATTATGAGGCTTCCAGTGCTGCGTACGATTATGATGGCAAAAGGCTTATTGTCTCCTGCAAAGCGACCTCTTATGGGGATGAATGTCTTATGATAGAGATAGAACCTGACCACGTCCGATGTTGGAAAAAAGAATTTCCGGCAGCTAACGATCGAAAACCTGCCTTATATACGTCCTTTCTCCAAAAAGACGTATAGGATCTGCGAAAAACTGTCATACTATTTCTTAACAGGAGGTATGACATATGAATACAGAGCAGATTAAAGAATTTGGAGAATGCCGTATCGGAGGCATTGAAATCATTACGATCATTGGCGAGATTGAAGGACATGAGGGCAGTTCCGGAACTGCCAAAACGACAAAATATGAACATTTGCTGCCGATGTTGGCAGCTTATGATGAAAATAGTGAGATTCAAGGGATATTATTTATTCTTAATACGATCGGCGGTGACGTTTCCTGTGGACTGGCACTTGCCGAGATGATCAGCGGATTAAAAACTCCAACGGCGTCTTTTATCATAGGAGACAGTCATTCGATCGGAGTTCCCCTTGCGGTAGCGACAGATTTTTCCTGTATCGTACCGAGTGCGACGATGATCCTTCATCCGGTAAGGATGAGCGGCATGATCCTTGGGGCACCGCAAAGCTATGATCAATTTGAAAAAATTCAAGCGAGAATCGTAGATTTTATCGTCCGAAAACGGGGGCTTACGAAAAAGCATGTGGAGGAATTAATGATGAACACTTCCATGTTTGCAAAAGATCTGGGAACGCTCCTTGTAGGCGGACAAGCTGTGGAAGAGGGGCTTGTAGACAAAGTCGGAACCCTTTCCGATGTAATGGACTACTTGAAACAATGTCCGCAATAATCCAGAAAACAAAGAGAGGTTTGAAAGAGTATGGCGTCAAAGACAAAAAATTCAAAAACAAAAAAGAAAAGACAAAATTCAAAACAAACAAGTTCTCCATTAGCAAAAGAAATCACTTTGCTTGCGATCATTATATTCTCTTTACTGGCACTGCTTAGTTTATTTGGAATGTGCGGTCCGGTAGGAAACCTGATCGGAAGTCTTTTGTTCGGGTTATTTGGAGCCACTGCTTATATCTTTCCACTGGCATTTCCAATCGGAAGCGGTTTCTTTATCTCCAATCCCGAAAAACCGGAAGTGCGGCGCAAGATTATTTATCTTGCCCTCCTTTACATATGTTTATGTGCGATCTTTCAGTGGGTGATCGATCCCGATATCTCAAACCTGATCGACATTTTTAAAGAATCCAGTTCCGAGCATATCGGCGGTGGATTTATCGGCGGACTTCTTTCCACATTATTGGGAACGTTGCTGGGAAGAGCCGGGGCGATCATTATCATTTTAGGACTGACCCTTCTTTTTGTTATGCTGACGACGAGAAAACTTATTTTTTCAGCAATCCGCGAATTGTATGTGGAACATAAAGAAGACCAGGAAGAATATATCGAATATGAAGAACCGGATATCCGTTATCAGGAAGACCATGAGCGTACCATGCAGACCCATACTTTTGCAGACAGAAAACGTCGTAAGAAAGCAGATAAGGGAAAAATGAAAGAACTTTCCGAGCCGCAAAAAACGACAGAAAAATCTTCTAAGGAGATGCCGGTAAAAGACGAAAAATCTGCCAAAGAGGACATTCCGGAAATCTCAATTATTCGAGAGGGACAGCAGGAGCCTACCGTTTACAAAGAAGAACTAGAGACAAAATTTGGAAAATCAAAAACGGAAAACCCGGAAAAAACAGAGCGAAAAGAATCCTCTGCTGTGAAAAAAGAACTTCCAAAACCGGAAAAACAGGAAACCATTCCGGCAGATCCAAAAAAAGCGGAAGTGGAATCGAATCCCAAGCTGCCGTCAGCACCTTCGCAGGATTCCGAATATAAATTTCCATCGCTTGATCTGCTTTCCAAGCCAAAGAAGGGAAGCAATGGACAAAGCGACCGGGATTTGCTGCAAACAGCGAAAAAACTTCAGGATACCCTTGACAGTTTTGGGGTTAAAGTAAAAATGGGAGATGTCAGCTGTGGCCCTAGTGTTACCCGGTATGAACTGGTTCCTGAGCAGGGGGTTAAAGTAAACAGTATTACCCGTCTGGCAGACGATATCAAACTCAGTCTGGCGGCCTCCGATATTCGAATCGAAGCACCGATTCCAGGAAAAGCAGCAGTCGGAATTGAAGTTCCAAATGCCAAGAGAAATACCGTCACTTTGCGGGAACTTCTCGAGAGTCCGGAATTTATCAAGGCAAAATCGAATGTAACATTCGCTGTCGGAAAAGATATCGGCGGAAAGACGATTGTGACTGATATTGCAAAAATGCCGCATATGCTCATTGCCGGCGCAACTGGTTCCGGTAAATCGGTATGTATCAATACGTTGATTATGAGCATCTTATATAAAGCCAATCCGAATGATGTTAAATTTATCATGGTTGACCCGAAAATGGTAGAATTGACGGCGTATGCCGATATCCCACATATGCTGATCCCTGTTGTGACGGATCCGAAAAAAGCATCTGCCGCATTAAACTGGGCGGTTCAGGAAATGACGGTTCGTTATGAAAAATTTGCTGCTCTTGGAGTACGTGATATCAAGAGTTACAACAAAAAAATCGCCGGTCTGAAACACAACGATGACAATACGTACGAAAAGATGTGCCAGATTGTCATTGTGGTGGATGAGTTTGCCGATCTGATGATGGTAGCTTCTAACGAGGTAGAGGATGCGGTATGCCGTCTTGCACAGCTTGCCCGTGCTGCAGGAATCCATCTGGTGCTTGCCACGCAGCGTCCATCCGTCAACGTCATCACCGGACTGATCAAGGCAAATATCCCGTCTCGAATCGCCCTTTCCGTGTCCTCCGCGATCGATTCGAGAACGATCATCGATGGTTCCGGAGCGGAAAAACTTCTGGGAAATGGTGATATGTTATTTGCTCCACAGGATTATCCAAAACCGGTTCGTGTACAGGGCGCGTTTGTCTCGGACGAAGAACGTGATAAGGTGGTTGCTTTCCTGAAAGAACATATGAATGGCCCGGCTTACAATGAGGAAATCAGCAAACATATTGAAGAAAATCCGGTTGGTACAAAATCTGCCGGAGCCTCCGGTGCTGTCGTAAGCGGTCCGGAACGCGATGAATTATTTGTCGAAGCTGCCAGATTCATTATCGAAAAAGACAAAGCTTCTATCGGTATGTTACAGCGTGTGTTCCGTATTGGATTTAACCGTGCCGCAAGAATTATGGATCAGCTTTCCGATGCCGGTGTTGTTGGACCGGAAGAAGGCACCAAACCACGCGTGATTCTGATGTCGATGGAACAATTTGAAAATTATCTTGAGGAAGAAGGCTAAAACATGCAGGGCTGGATCATTGTAAACGGTTTTTTATATACATCCAAGTTTTCTGAATTAACCAACCTTTTTATGAAAGCAGCCGAAGAACACGATATAGAACTTTGTGTAAAGACAAACAGCGAGTGTTTTTTGGGAATGTTTGAACTGCCAACGGAAAAAAAGCCGGATTTTGTTCTCTTTTGGGACAAAGATATCCTTCTGGCAAAATATTTTGCTGCTTGTGGCATTCCGGTATACAATCCGGCGGAAGGGATTGAAATCTGCGATGACAAGCGGAAGACCGCCTTGGCACTTTCGATGCATGGTCTGCCGCAGCCGTTGACTTTCCCGGCACCAATGACCTATGAAAATATTGGTTTTCCGCATTTAGATTTTCTGTCACTGATAGAAAGCAAATTAAGATTTCCAATTATTGTAAAAGAAGCATTTGGATCTTTCGGACAGCAGGTATATATGGCAAACGATCACGAACAACTACGTACTTTAACAAAAAAACTGGAAACCGTTCCGTTTTTATATCAGCAGTTTATCCGGGAGAGCAGTGGCCGTGATATCCGTCTACAGGTTGTCGGAGACGAAGTGGTTGCCGCGATGGAGCGAACCTCGGAAACCGATTTTCGTGCCAATATTTCCAACGGCGGCACAATGAAAGCCTATCAGCCGGATCAAGAAGCTGTCACGCTTGCTGTAAAAGCATGCCGTGCTGTAAAATGTGATTTTGCCGGTGTTGATCTGCTTTTTGGTTCAGATGGTTACCTTGTATGTGAAGTAAACTCCAATGCGCATTTTAAAAATCTTTTGGATTGTACCGGGGTAAATACTGCCTTGTACATCTTACAATACATAAAAAAACAAGGGGAGAACCGGTATGGGAAAAGAACTATGGATGATCTATGATAAAGCAGGACTTGACCGCAATTCTACTTTTGTAGAACTGTTTGCTGAACGCGGCAAACCTTATGGTATTGCGGTAAAAGCTGTTCTTGATACCGAATATCTTTCCTTACTGGGAAAGGGCAGCCAGCCACAAGCCGTTCTTGTCCGGACAATCTGCCCGTCGATCAATGCAGAATTGGAAAAACGTCAGATTCCAGTGTGGAATTCGTCTTTTGTAAGCCGGATCTGCAATCACAAGGGAAAGACAAGAGAGTATCTGAAAGACACGATTTTCTGTACTCCGGCGGTATCCTGTAATAGTGACAAGATAAAAGAAATACTAGACTGTTCGGTGGAAGAAGTGCGGCAGTACCTATTGGAAAATTTGAAATTTTCTTCCAGTTTTTGCAAGCAGGAAAAAACAAGAATCTGCACAGCAAAGGATTTTGTGATTAAGACCGCAGATGGACACGGTGGAAGCGAAGTCTATTCGTTCCGAAACGAAGCTGCCAAACTGAAAAAGGTACTGAGAGAGACGGATTATGTTATCCAGCCCATGCTTCCTGTCGGAAAAGAGAGCAGCGATATGCGTGTTTATGTATTGAAAGATCAGATTTATGCTGCCATACTGCGGCACTCGGATAAAGATTTCCGTGCTAATTTTTCACGCGGCGGCAAAGTGAAGGCGGTTTCCAAAGACCAAATACCGCAAAAAGAAGTCGAAGCCATTTTGAAAAAATTTTCGTTTGGCATGGCGGGGATTGACTTTATTTTTGAGGAAGACGGAACTCCTGTTCTCAGCGAGATCGAGGATGTCGCCGGTACACGGATGCTTTACCGGTGCTGTCCGGAACTGGATATTGTGGCAGATTATATGAAAGAAATACAGAAAATGCTTTTCGATAAATAAATATTATGTTATACTTATTAAATACATGATTCTTTTAGGAGGAAGTTGAAATGAAATCAGATATTGAAATCGCTATGGAGGCAGACCTGCTTCCGATTCAACAAGTAGCTGAAAAATTAAATATTACAATGGACGACCTGGATCTTTACGGAAAATATAAAGCAAAGATTACCGATGATCTTTGGGATCAGATCAAAGACCGCCCGAATGGAAAATTGATCCTTGTTACGGCAATCAATCCGACACCCGCAGGAGAGGGAAAGACAACGACGACCGTAGGACTCGGTCAGGCAATGGATAAAATTGGGAAAAAAGCCATTATTGCCCTTCGCGAACCATCTCTTGGACCATGTTTCGGATTAAAAGGCGGTGCCGCAGGAGGCGGCTATGCGCAGGTCGTTCCGATGGATGAACTGAATCTTCATTTTACCGGAGATTTTCATGCTATTACCTCTGCTAATAACCTTCTGGCAGCAATGCTTGATAATCATATCCAGCAGGGAAATGCTCTTCGCATCGATCCAAAGCAGATCGTGTGGAAACGCTGCGTCGATATGAATGACCGTGTTCTTCGTAATATTACCGTCGGACTGGGAAGAAAAGTAGATGGAGTAACCCGCGAAGATCATTTTATCATCACGGTAGCTTCCGAGATCATGGCGATCCTTTGTCTGGCTGACAATATGAAAGATCTGAAAGAGCGTCTTGGACGTATCATCGTCGCTTATAATTATGATGGAGAACCGGTAACAGCGAAAGAGCTCAACGCAGTTGGTGCAATGGCTGCTCTGTTAAAAGAAGCATTGAAGCCAAACCTGATCCAGACACTGGAGCACACACCGGCACTCGTACACGGCGGGCCATTTGCCAATATCGCACATGGCTGCAACAGTGTAAGAGCAACGAAAACAGCCCTTAAATTAGCCGATTACACAATCACGGAAGCCGGATTTGGAGCAGACCTCGGAGCTGAAAAATTCTTCGATATCAAATGCCGTATGGCGGATCTGAAACCGGACGCCGTAGTTCTTGTCGCTACCGTACGTGCCCTCAAATACAATGGCGGCGTGAAGAAAGAAGATCTGGGTACAGAAAACTTAGAAGCTTTGAAAAAAGGAATTGTTAATCTTGAAAAACACATTGAAAATGTATCCAAGTACGGCGTGCCTTGTGTCGTGACATTGAACCAGTTTGTAACCGATACCGAAGCAGAATTGAATTATGTAAAACAATTCTGCGAAGAGAGAGGCTGCGAATTTGCACTGTCACAGGTATGGGAAAAAGGTGGCGAAGGTGGTATCGAACTGGCAAATAAAGTAATTGATACCATTGAGAACAAAGAAAGCAATTTCCACTGTCTGTATGAAGATTCCAAATCTCTGACGGAAAAGATTGAGACGATTGCCAAAGAGATTTACGGAGCAAAAGAAGTAGTTTATGATAAAGCCGTTGAAAAAGAACTGGCAAGACTGGAAAAATTAGGATTTTGCAATATGCCGATCTGCATGGCGAAAAATCAATATTCGCTTTCCGATGATCCAACATTGCTTGGCCGTCCGAAAGACTTTACGATCCATATCCGTGAAGTTTATGTATCGGCAGGTGCCGGATTTGTCGTAGCAATCACCGGAACGGTTATGACTATGCCTGGGCTTCCTAAGGTTCCAGCAGCAGAAGGCATTGATGTCGATGACAATGGACAGATCACAGGATTGTTCTAAAACAGAATTATCGGATACTTAATATAAAAAGGCTCTAAACTTTACTTGAGGGTAAGTAAAGTTTGGAGCTTTTCTATTTTATATGGGAATAATACTGCTAAATCGCTTTGATAAATGCTTTGGTTCTTTCATGCTGAGGATGTTCGAAGATTTCTTCCGGCGTACCTTCCTCTAAGATCACGCCATCTGCCATAAATAAAACACGGTTGGCAACTTCTTTCGCAAACCCCATCTCGTGGGTTACGACGACCATCGTCATACCTTCTTTGGCAAGATTTTTCATAACATCCAGAACTTCGCCGACCATTTCCGGATCAAGTGCAGAAGTTGGCTCATCAAACAACATGACCTGCGGATTCATGGCAAGAGATCTTGCGATGGCGACACGCTGTTTTTGTCCACCGGATAGGGTAGATGGATATACCGATGCCTTATCTTCAATCCCAACGCGGCGAAGCAGTTCAAGTGCCGCATCCTCGGCCTCTTTTTGCGGCATTTTCTTTAATTTGATCGGCGCGAGCGTCACATTTTCCAATATGGTTTTATGTGGAAACAGATTAAAATGCTGAAATACCATTCCAATCCGCTGGCGCATCTCATTGATGTCCGTGTGTGGAGAGAGAAGGTCCGTACCCTCGATATCAATTTCACCGCCGTCCGGCTCTTCAAGACGGTTCAGACAGCGAAGAAAGGTGCTTTTACCGGAACCGGAAGGACCGATTACGACAACGCATTCCCCTTTTTCAATCGTTACATCAATTCCTTTTAACACGGTGAGATCACCAAAATTTTTCTTCAGATTTTTAACGGTTATCACTTTGACGCAGCCTCCTTTCCATGTATTGCAAAGCCTTTGTCATAATCTTAACAATGATATAGTAAATTATGGCAATTGCAATCAGTGGTAAAAATGTTTCGTAAGTTCTTGATATGATAAAGTCGGATGCTTTTGTCAGATCCGCAATTGCTACATAACCGACGATGGATGTCTCCTTTACGAGAGTGATCATTTCATTTCCAAGGGCAGGCAGAATATTTTTGATCGCCTGCGGAAGAATGATATAGCGCATCGTCTGGCGGTATGTAAAGCCAAGAGAACGTCCGCCTTCCATCTGACCGGGATCTACGGCAAGAATACCGGCGCGGATATTTTCAGCGACATAAGCACCGCTGTTGATTCCAAAAGTAAGGATCGCAGCGACGATTCCCAGTTTGTTTTGGAAAATCACCATATAAATGATAAGCAGCTGCACCATAACCGGTGTACCACGCAGTATATCAATATATATATTTGCAACATGGGAGAGGAATGTTTTTTTCTTTTTGCGGACCTCTGTCAATTTCATCAAAGCGACAAGGAAACCGAGCACGATGCCAAGCAGTGCTGCCGCAAAGGAAATTCCCAGGGTGACACCAAGGCCTTTTCCTAAAAGGGCATAGCCTTTGGTATCAATAAATACATACTTAAATTTATTGAACAGATTGACAAAGAAATTGTCGGATTTTACGCTGGCACCATTGGTATTTCCATTGATATATTCTTCAAAGATCTGATCAAAGGTACCATTTTCCTTGATTTTTTTCAATCCTTCGTTGATGTCATTTAACAGTTTCGTATTGCCTTTCTGTACAGCGATTCCATACACTTCACTGGCTTCGGAATCCTGCACGCATTTCAGGCTGTCCTCGTTCAGCGAAACAAAACGTTCCGCCGGTGCTTTGTCGATCACGACCGCATCGACACCGCCGTTTTTTAACTCAATGATCGCGTCGGAACCTTTCTTAAAACGTTTTACGGTAGAATCTGTAAGGACAGAGTCATCGGTTCCCGGAGTTACCATTAGGTCACCTGTCGTTCCTTCCTGAACGGCGATCTTTTTGCCTTCCAGATCTTTCATGGCAGTTACCGGACTGTCTTTGGAAACGACGATACACTGCGTCGCTTCATAGTAGCCTTCCGAAAAATCTACAGACTGTTTTCGGTCTTCGGTAATTGTCATACCGGCAGCGACGGCATCAAGCCCGCCGGTTTTCAGAGAAGCGGTAAGAGATTTGAATTCCATATTGGTAAATTCAACGTCATATCCCATTTCTTCTCCGATGGCTTTCATGACTGCGACATCAAAGCCGGCAATCTCTCCATTTTCGTCGATGTACTCAAAGGGAGGAAATTCTGCATTGGTTCCTACATGGATCACAGAATTCGCCGCCTTCTTTTCCTGACCGCATGCCGTAAAGACAAGCATGCTGAGTACGAGAAAAAGACTGAGCAAACCTATTTTTCGTTTTTGTTTCATTTTTTAAAACTCCTTTTCCTGGGCTGGTTTAAATTTCTGCTCACAATACAGACAACGGTAAATACGATGTTTCCGGTCTGTCAATTTAAAGCGGTGTGGAAGTTCCTGCTCGATGGAAGTAATACATCTTGGATTTTTGCATTTGATGATATTTGTAACCATCTCAGGAAGTGTAAGAGTACGTTTCTGTACAATCTTATCATTTTCAATCATATTGATCGTGATATTGTCATCTAACACACCAAGGATATCAAGATCTACGCAGAGAGGTCCTTCGATCTTAATGATATCTTTTTTCCCCATTTTATTGCTTTTTGCATTTTTGATAATGGCTACACTGCAGTCAAGTTTTTCAAGATTCAGGTAATGATAAATCTGCATCGCATGACCTGCCTTGATATGATCAATGACAACTCCCTGATTCAATCCACCAATATTTAACATAATTACGTTCTCCTTTCTTTAGGCAAGCTCCAATAACCGAAGTATCAAAGCCATGCGGATGTAAACACCAAATTTTGCCTGTTTGAAATATACGGCACGCGGATCGTCATCTACTTCCGTGGCAATTTCATTGACACGTGGGAGAGGGTGAAGTACGAGCATATCTTCCGGTGCCATCGCCATTTTCGCCTTGTCGAGGATAAAACTGTCACGCAGACGGATATAATCTTCTTCATTAAAGAAACGTTCTCTCTGTACACGGGTCATATACAGAATGTCGAGATCTCCGATGACCGAATCCAGATCAGAAACTTCCTGAAATGGAATATTGTTTTCTTCCAATGTTTCTTTTCTCAGATAATCCGGGATGCGAAGCTCCGGAGGGGAGATCAGGACAAATTCAATACCCGGATAGCGTACCATCGCACCGATCAGGGAATGAACGGTTCGTCCAAATTTCAAGTCTCCGCAAAAACCAATTTTCAAATGGTCGAGACGTCCCTTCAGATTTTTGATCGTAAGAAGATCGGTCAATGTCTGAGTCGGGTGATTGTGTCCACCGTCACCGGCATTGATCACCGGGATAGAAGAGTGCATGGACGCTACAAGCGGTGCACCTTCTTTGGGATGACGCATCGCACAGATGTCCGCATACGAAGAGATGACACGGATCGTATCGGATACGCTTTCGCCTTTGGAAGCTGAACTTGAATCAGCAGAAGAAAAACCAAGAACACTGCCACCCAGATTTAACATCGCCGCTTCAAAACTAAGTCTGGTTCGTGTGCTTGGTTCATAAAAACAAGTTGCCAGTTTTTTTCCTTTACAGATTTCTGCATATTCTTCCGGATGTTTCATGATTTTCTGAGCCAGTGCGATCAGATCATCAAGTTCATCTACGGATAAATCCAATGCATTCATTATGTGTCGCATAAGTACCTCCCTTGTCGGTTGCATATTTTTATCCATTGTACAACAATTTATAAGAAAAAACAATAATATATTTGCAAAAATCTTCATTTAGAAGTATAATACTAAATTGGGGTAATCATTTTGACACAAGCCCCCGTTTTGAAAGGAGAGAAACCAAATGGTAAAATTACACGAACAGGGAGCTTACCTGGTAAATGGAACCGATCTGATTCCAGACAGCGCAGAAGCTCTTTCCGCAGTAAAAAGTAAGACAGGTGTGGATACAACACAGACAGAAGCAGCCAAAGGGACAATGGCATATCGGATCTTAAAAGCCCATAACACATCCGATAATATGGAACAATTAAAGATTAAATTTGACAAATTAACATCCCACGATATTACTTTTGTAGGTATTTTGCAGACCGCCAGAGCATCGGGACTGGAAAAGTTCCCAGTGCCTTATGTATTGACAAACTGCCATAACAGTTTATGTGCAGTAGGGGGAACCATCAATGAAGACGATCATGTATTTGGTCTTTCCTGTGCAAAGAAATACGGTGGAATCTATGTACCACCTCATCAAGCAGTCATTCACCAGTTTGCCCGCGAAATGCTTGCCGGCGGCGGTAAAATGATCCTTGGATCCGACAGCCATACCCGTTATGGTGCCCTTGGTACGATGGCAATGGGTGAAGGTGGTCCGGAGATCGTAAAACAGCTTCTGGAGCAAACCTATGATATTCCGATGCCGGGTGTCGTAGCTATCCATCTTACCGGAAAACCGGAAAAAGGCGTCGGCCCTCAGGATATCGCACTGGCAATCATCGGTGCTGTATTTGAAAATGGTTATGTAAATAATAAAGTAATGGAATTTATCGGTAATGGAATTGACAACCTGAGCGTGGATTACCGTATTGGCGTTGACGTTATGACAACAGAGACAACCTGTCTGTCTTCCATCTGGAGAACCGATGATAAAGTAAAAGAATTTTACGACATTCATGGCAGAAGCGAAGATTTCGCTGAGATCAAGCCGGAGCAGGTGGCTTACTATGACGGCGTGGTAGAAGTAGATCTTTCGACGATCAAACCAATGATCGCGATGCCATTCCATCCAAGTAATGTATATTCCATCGAGGAATTGAACAACAACCTGGAAGATATTTTACGCGACGTGGAGAAAAAAGCTCTCGTAAGCCTTGACAATAACAAAGACATCAACTTTACATTGACAGACAAGATCCACAATGGAAAATTGTACGTAGAGCAGGGTGTTATCGCAGGCTGCGCCGGCGGTGGATTTGAAAATATCTGTGATGCAGCGGATATTCTCCGCGGCAAATACATCGGTTCGGATGAGTTCTCACTGAGTGTATATCCGACCAGCCAGCCGATCTTTATGGAATTGGTAAAAAATGGTGCTATCGCAGATCTTATGGAAACAGGTGCTACCGTACGTACTGCTTTCTGCGGACCATGTTTTGGTGCCGGCGATGTGCCTAGCAACAAGGGGCTCAGTATCCGTCATTCGACACGTAACTTCCCGAACCGTGAAGGTTCGAAAGTTACCAACGGACAGATTGCTTCCGTTGCCCTTATGGATGCCCGTTCCATCGCAGCAACCGCCGCAAACAAAGGATATCTTACGGCAGCAACCGACGTGGATGTCAACTTCACAAAACCAAAATACTTCTTTGATAAGAAGATTTATGAAAACCGTGTATACAATGGTGTCGGAAAAGCCGATCCATCGGTTGAGATCAAATTTGGTCCAAACATCGTAGACTGGCCGGAAATGTTCCCGCTTACCGACAATGTGCTTTTGAAGACCGTTTCGATGATCCATGACCCGGTTACTACAACCGACGAATTGATCCCATCCGGAGAAACGTCTTCTTACCGTTCCAATCCACTGGGACTTGCCGAATTTACTCTTTCCCGTAAAGATCCGGCATACGTTGGAAAAGCAAAAGAAGTACAGAAGGCAGAAAAAGCCCGTCTTGCCGGAGAAGACATCTACGCCGTAGATCCACAGCTCAAAGACGTATACGAGACGATTCAGAAATCTTTCGATGTAAAACCGGAAGAAACGGAGATCGGAAGTGTCATCTTTGCTGTAAAACCGGGAGATGGTTCCGCTCGTGAGCAGGCAGCAAGCTGCCAGAGAGTTCTCGGAGGTATGGCCAATATTGCGCGTGAATATGCAACAAAACGTTATCGCTCCAACCTGATCAACTGGGGAATGCTTCCATTTATCTTTGATGGCGACCTTCCATTTGATAAAGATGACTACATCCTTGTCAAAGACGTGAAAGATGCCATTGCCAATAAAAAAGACAGCGTAAAGGCTTACGTTGTAAACAAAGGCATGAAAGAGATGGAATTCAAACTCGGCAGATTGACCGATGACGAGAGAGAGATCATCTTGAAAGGCTGTCTGATCAACTATAATAAGAAATAGGATGAAATTATAGCATATAATTACATGACGGCAAATCTAAAATCAGACTTTAGGTTTGCCGTTTTTATCCATAGTGAGGAGTAAATATTATGAAAAAACTAACAACCATTTTCCCGCTATGCCTGTTACTGGCAGGCTTGATCCTGACGGGATGTGCAGATTCTACGCAAAATTCAAAACCTTCCGAAGAGACCACCACATCTGCGGTTACTACTACATTATCTGCAACTAGTACCACATCTTCGGCAATTAGCGCGTCATCCTCTGCGATGCAGCCGGTAGATCCATTATCAGTAGAAGGGCAGTTAAAAACCATCGCCGAAGCAAAAGATAAGATTGCAACCCGTGGGAAATATGATGCAAACTATCATTATGCCGTGACAGATCTGGATCAAAACGGACGGCTGGAATTGATTATAGCAACTGAAATGAATGGAACGGGTCATATTACCCATAACTGGTACTACGAGATCAGCAAAGATGGTTCAAAATTGAAAAAATGCAAAGGAAAAGCCTTTGGAAAAGAAGGGCATGACATTTTAGATGCCATTAATACTGTCTATATTGATCAAAAAGAGCATAATTACTACTATAGAGTGTATGGCATAACCCATGTGTCCGGCGGCGAAAATTATGAGTCACTCGGATTTCTGCAATTGAAAAATGGTACATTTACCGATAATTACCTTGCAGGAGGCTCTCATATTGTTTCTAAAAAAGGAAAAGGAAAATTAAAGAACAGTTACTATAAGTTGACAAAAAATGGAAATAAGAAAACCGCCAAAATAACGAGAAAGCAATACTCGAATATGGATTCTTTGATGAAGGAAAAATATGGAAAATTAAAAAAAGAATCCGTTGCGATTCAATGGTTTTCGTATCAACAGCCAATGTCTAAAGTGACAGAAGAGCAGTTTCTGCATAAATTGCAAAAATCTCAGAAAAATTTTGCAATTGGCAAAAAAGTAAAACAATTTCAGGAATATATCTGGTGTGATTATCTGAAAAACCTGAAAAATATTGACTGGGAAGAACAACAGTATAATATGTGTCCGGAAGATTATACCATGCTTGCCAAATATTTACCTATGTTGAAAAATGAGCAGAAAATTCACTTTCCGGATGGAACAGAACAGACTTTGGACGAATATCTGACAGGAAAGGAAGATATTTATCGTCAGGTCCAGTTGATTGACCTGACCGGGGACGGAATCAAAGAATTAATACTTTCTCTTGATGAATATGTTATTTTCTCCTATCAAAACGGGGAATATGCTGCATTTTTATCCAGTGAGGCGGCATTTGAACTTAAACCCGGTGGTTATTTTAGCTATGATGAAACCGATGACAACGACAATATTTGTGCCAGTATTATCAGCAAATTACAATACAAAGACGGAAAACTGAAGGAAGTTGTTGTTGGAAAAAATGAAGACTTTCTTCTCGGCAGGGGTTACTGGATCAATAATGAAAGCGTATCCCCGGAAGCCTATGAAGAATGGGAAGATAAGGAAATTGATCCGGATGATCAGCAGTATTCGGTGTATGCGTATGTGCTGGAAGAGAAAAATGAGTAGGGAAGTGAAACTTTATTGGCGAAGCAGATACTTTTGTTTGTCACAGAAAGTTTACATTTTGTTCGGTTGTTTGTTTGTGCTGACTAATATATAATAATATCATAAAATATTCGTCGCCACCTGTAAGGCGAATCATAAAAGCACAGGAACAAAATATTCATCGCCACCTGTAAGGCGAATCATAAAAGCACAGGAACAAAATATTAGAAAGATTCCTTTTTGAAGGGATCTTTTTTCTTATACGAGGGATATATATGACACAAGAACATTTTTATTTTTTAAAAGACGAATATTGTGAAAAGTACGGAACATATGGTGTGATGAAAAACAAGGAAAATATTGATGGTCAAGAACATAAACGCCCTTGTTTTTATGCAATAAAAGATAGGGTGGATGATATTTATTGGATGATTCCTATTTCATCCCAAATAACAAAATATCAAAACGTTTTGAATCAAAAACTGCAAAAATATCCTGTCTATGACGGATTGGAATTTGGATATGTCCGTGGCAGGCGTGCGGCATTTTTACTTCAAAATCTGTGTCCGGTAACGGAAAAGTATATCGCGGAAGAATACATAGATAGGAACAGCAATAAACCGGTCATGGTAAATAGCAATGCTATTAAAAACAAAATAAGGAAAAAGGCAAACAAATTAATCCAATTGACAAAACAGGGTAAAAAAGTAACGATAACAAATGCTTCTGAAATATATAGGGATTTATTAGAGGAGAACTAATATATTCAAAATTTTTTCACTTGCGTTTTCTATATATTTACTAAATAATGATTTAAGAAAAATAATTGAAAATTGGAAAGATACGAGCAAAAATAAACTTAATAAAAAAATCTATTCCATCTAATTTACAAGTTTTATGCTCCAAATGCAACGGAAAAAAATCAAACAAAGTATAACGTACAACCACCAGCTCGGCCGGTGGTTGTAATCATCCCTACATCGGATTTGCCACCCGGATTCCATTCACCTCCACCTCGTCGCTGCACTCAATAACAATACACGGCACACCGTCAATAATCTGCGTATTGACAAGATCGGTCCGGTCCGGATTTACCTGAATGGTGACGTTCGGAGTTCGAACTTCAAATTTGCGGAGATTGGCGATATTATCTGCGACCAGTTTCTGATCTTCCCCGATATTTTCGGTAAATTTTTCTTCAAAAACATCAATTTTTTCTTCCGAAACCCCACAGGAAGAGAGAATCTTTTTGACATCTTCTTTGTCCAGTTCGAGTGGCTCCGGATTTTCCTTATTTTCCTCGATCATTTCATTTAAGTTCTCATGCAGATTTTTCACCATCTCGTAATCGCAGGTTGTTCCGAGAGATTCTTCCACCAAAGCGTGGAACGTTTCCTTTTGTTCTTTGGCAGGAATTGGAAATGTGCAGCCAAGCAGCTGATAGGAAAAATCAATATCAACTTCATCGGCATTTTTTGCATAATAAAGCAGACTGTGGATGTCTGTATTGCGGTCGTTGAATGCCGGGAAGAGAAATCCGTTTGCCGGTGCCTGTACGATCCAGTCGCGGTCGCAGTCTTCAATGCTGTTATTTTCCGGATTGTAGCAAAGGCCGGCCTTAGACAGTTTTACCGGACATATACTGCAAAGGATAAAATTATATACATAATCGGATGCGTCTTCATTTTCGATTCCATCCGCTGTGATTGATGGGATATCGTAAGCGGTGTGGATCAATACAATAAGATAATTTCCGGTATATTCATACGTTTTGATCACCATATCATAAAATTCATCCAGAAGAGCGTCGTCCTGCAAACCACTGTCTACAAGTTTCATCATAAATTTCTGCTTGCCATCGTCGTTGGTTTCTTCTTCCATGGGAAATTCCATATTCATAAGATTTTTGCCAAGTGTGCCGGACATCGTTTTGCGAAAAATATCCACGTATTTAAACATTTCCTCTTCCGGAAGAGAGTAAAAGGCCTCCTTTAACTCGACGCGCTTATTCTTTTCGCCATCCACATAACAGCCGCAGATTCTTGTGATGCCATTGTCGTCTTTTTTGAAAATTTTCTTTATTTCTGTAACTTCTGTTTTATTCATCTTTATTCTCCTTTTCTATTATCGTTGGTTCCCTAATATCACACAAAAAGATTATATCATATTTTAAAAAAATGTGGTATAATCTTTTTTAATAAACAGGAAAGAAGGTATACGTATGTCACTCAATGATACCCCCTCTGCCAATCGGATCCATATCGGTTTTTTCGGCTGCCGCAATGCCGGAAAATCAAGCGTTGTCAATGCCATTACCGGGCAGGAACTGGCGGTTGTATCGGATGTCCTCGGAACCACGACCGATCCGGTGCAAAAAGCGATGGAACTCCTTCCATTAGGGCCGGTTATGATCATTGATACTCCCGGCTTTGACGATGTGGGCGAACTGGGTGAAAAACGAATCCAAAAGACAAAACAGATCTTAAACCGAACCGATATCGCCGTTCTTGTTGTAGATGCAAAAAAAGGATTAACAGCGACAGACAAACAGCTGCTTGCATTGATTCAGGAAAAAGAACTGCCGTATCTTATCATTTATAATAAATCCGACCTTTTGGAAAACATTCCGGCAAAAGAGGAGCACAGTATCTATATCAGTGCTTTGCAGAAACAGGGCATTCAGGAGTGCAAGGAAAAACTTGCTCATCAGATTTCCACAGAAGATATGACACTTCAGATCGTAGGAGATCTTTTGAATCCGGGAGACCTTGCCGTGCTTGTTATTCCGATCGATTCCGCTGCACCAAAAGGCCGTCTGATCCTGCCACAGCAGCAGGTGATCCGGGATATTCTTGAGGCAGGGGCTGCCGCAGTGACCGTAAGAAATACAGAGCTTGCACAAACTTTACAAAAATTGGAAAGTAAAGTTCGTATGGTAATCACGGATAGTCAGGCATTTGAAGAAGTTGCAGCAATTGTGCCAAAAGAAATCCCCTTGACATCATTTTCCATCCTGATGGCTCGTTTTAAAGGGTATCTGGAAACTGCGGTTAAAGGGATTCAGGCAGTAGATTTGCTGAAAGACGGAGACCGCATCCTGATTTCGGAAGGCTGTACACATCACCGTCAATGCGAAGATATTGGCACCGTAAAACTGCCAAACTGGCTTTTAAAATATACCGGGAAAAATCTGACATTCGAATGGAGCTCCGGCCGTGAATTTAAAGAGGATCTATCCCCTTATGCGATGGTCATTCACTGCGGAGGGTGTATGCTCAATGAGAGAGAAGTGAAATACCGTATGAAATGCGCAGTTGATCAAGGCATTCCATTTACCAATTATGGAATTGCGATTGCCTATATGAAAGGGATCTTACAGCGAAGTATTGAACCGATTCCTAATCTTCCTCAATAACGTGGATCTCAAGATAATCAAATTCGATGCCGTCGATAAAATTATCGCTGCGAAAGCGGGTTTTGTCGACGCGCTTGAATTCTTCAATATTATGTTCCAGCCAGATTGGTTTGGAAAGATCAAATTCATAGCACACTTCTTCCAGTGCTGCAAATACTTTTTTTGTCCGCGTCATCTCCGTGGAATCATTTTCCACAACCATGTCCCGGATCATTCGATTGCTTTTAAATTCTTTTGCCCATAAACGAAACATCTGTTAAAATTCCTTTCTTTTATCATTTCCGTATCCATACTTTTTACTGATTATACTTTGATTTTTCGAAAAAGTAAAGAATTATTTGACTTTACTGTCATTTTCTTATAAAATTATATTGTATGCGTAAATGGATTTTTATGCATGGAGGTAAGGAGAAAGGTTGGCGAATAAACTATGTTAGAACAGGAAGTTGACACCTCTTTGTTAAATCAGATATATATACCGGCAGATGCAGGACATGTATTTATCGATCAGGAGACCGAATTCCGGCAGATGATGATGATGTACAGTTGTGCGATCAAAGAGATAAAGACCAAATTACAAGTATTAAATGATGAATTATCCATAAAAAGACAGAGAAATCCGATTGAATTTATCAAAACCCGTGTTAAGCAGCCCGACAGCATTGCGAGCAAACTCCGGAGAAAAGGCTATCCGGTCACGGTACAATCGGTATTTGAAAATCTTTCGGATGTGGCAGGGGTTCGCGTCATCTGTGCTTTTATTGATGATATCTATAAAGTGGCAGACATGCTTACCGCACAGGATGACATTGAATTGATCAAGCGCAAAGACTATATTAAAAACCCTAAAATGAATGGTTATCGAAGCCTTCATCTGATTATTGAAGTTCCGGTCTTTTTCTCGGATCACAAAGAACAGATCCGGGTGGAAGTGCAGATCCGGACGATTGCGATGGACTTCTGGGCAAGTCTCGAACACCAGCTGAAATATAAAAAAGATATTGATGATGCGGAAAGTATTATGTATGAACTGCGCGCCTGCGCTGATGTGATCAATCGAACCGATTACCATATGCAGTCCCTGCGTGACCGTATCGTAGAAAATTCATAAAATAACTATTAGGAGGTTGCTATGAGCATTCGAATTGATGGAAAACAGATTTCCGCACAGATAAAAGACGAATTAAAAGAAAGAGTGAAAAAGGAAAATCTGGAAGTTACTCTGGCTGTGATTCAGGTAGGAAACGATCCTGCTTCGACCGTTTATGTTGGAAATAAGAAAAAGGCCTGTGAATATATCGGAATCCGTTCCCTGGCTTATGAACTGCCGGAGGAAACACCGGAAGAAGAACTGCTGCAATTGATCCGGCAGTTAAATGACAGAGACGATGTCAATGGTATTCTGGTACAGCTTCCATTGCCGGCTCATATGGACGAAGACAAAGTGATCCGTACAATTTCACCGCAAAAAGATGTGGATGGATTTCATCCACAGAGTGTCGGTGCACTCAGCATCGGACAGCCGGGCTTTGTTTCCTGTACACCAGCTGGTGTAATTCAGTTGTTAAAACGTACCGGTGTTGAAATCGACGGAAAAGAATGTGTGATCGTCGGCCGGAGCAATATTGTCGGAAAACCGATGGCACTTCTGATGCTTCGGGAAAATGCAACTGTTACGGTCTGCCATTCCCATACCAAAGATCTGAAAGAAGTGACAAAACGGGCAGATATTCTGATCGTTGCGATCGGAAAACCAAAATTTATTACCAAAGAATACGTCAAAGAAGGCGCAGTCGTTATTGATGTCGGAATCCACCGCGGCGCAGATGGCAAACTTTGCGGAGATGTGGATTATGACGACGTGGCTTCAATCACTCATGCCATTACTCCGGTACCGGGTGGTGTCGGACCGATGACGATCGCCATGCTTATGAATAACTGCGTAGAAGCGAAAGGATTACAGGAATGATGCACATTTATTTTGTCTCTTTAGGTTGTGACAAAAATCTGGTTGACAGTGAAAAAATGCTGGCACTTCTTGCCAAAGAAGGCTATGAATTGACCGATGAACCGGAACAGGCAGAAATCATCGTCGTCAATACATGTGCGTTTATCCACGATGCCAAACAGGAGAGCATTGAAACCCTGTTAGAACTGGCAGAATACAAAAAGACAGGAAAATGTAAAGTACTGATTGCTTCCGGCTGTCTTGCAGAACGTTATCAGGATACGATTCTGGAAGAAATGCCGGAGATTGACGGTGTGATTGGAACGACTGCCTACGATGACATTGCGGTCGTTGTGAAAAAGGCACTGGGCGGAGAGCATACGTCGCTGACAAAAGAACTGGATTATCTTCCGGTTCATCTGACCGACCGTGTTACTTCCGGTATGTCGCATGTTGGATATTTAAAGATCAGCGAAGGCTGCAATAAAAACTGTACGTATTGTATTATTCCTTCCATGCGTGGCCATTATCGAAGTGTCCCGATGGAAGATTTGATTGAAGAAGCGGAAAAACTTGCGGAAAAAGGAATTCGGGAATTGATCCTGGTGGCACAGGAAACTACATTATACGGTGTAGATCTCTACCATGAGAAAAAACTTCCGGAACTGCTTTGCCGTTTGTCCGAAATCCGTGATATTGCATGGATTCGCGTTTTGTACTGTTACCCGGAAGAGATTACATTAGAACTGGCACAGGAACTTCGTAACAATCCGAAAGTGTGTCACTATCTGGATCTTCCGATCCAGCATTGTAACGACGATGTCCTGAAACGCATGGGACGCCGCACGACAAAAGCAGAATTGATTGAAAAGATCAAGATGCTTCGAACAGAAATTCCGGATATTGCCCTGCGAACCACACTCATCAGCGGCTTTCCGGGTGAAACCAGCGAACAGCATGAGGAATGTATCGAATTTGTGCGGGAGATGAAATTTGACCGCCTTGGTGTCTTTCCTTATTCGGAAGAAGAAGGTACAAAAGCAGCAAATTATCCGGAACAGATTGATATGGAACTCCGCCGCCAGTGGGCAGACGAGATCATGGAAGCACAGCAGGAAGTGATCTTTGCACAAAATGAAACACTGATAGGAAAAACTTACGATGCCATCGTAGACGGTTATCTGCCGCAGGATGATGTATATGTTGCCCGAACCTACCGGGATACTCCGGAGATCGACGGATGTATCTTCTTTCAGGTGCCATATGAAATCGTATCAGGAACCATGGTAAAACTTTTAGTTACCGATGCGAAGGGCTATGATCTGATCGGTGAAATATGTAGTGAGGAGGATGATAAATGAATAACATACCGAATAAATTAACCATGATTCGTGTGATTTTGATTCCATTCTTTATTGTATTTATGTTATGGGATGCCGTTCCCTATAGCGATTATATTGCTGCCGCAGTATTTATTCTCGCCTGCATTACGGACTTTCTGGACGGATATCTTGCCAGAAAATATAACGAAACAACAACCTTCGGAAAATTTATGGATCCACTGGCAGATAAACTGCTTGTCTGTTCAGCATTGATCTGTTTTGCAGCCGACCCCGAATGTGTGATGCCTGCCTGGGCGGTCATCGTCATCATTGCCCGTGAATTTATCATCAGCGGCTTCCGGTTGATCGCGGCAGAAAAGGGAATTGTCATTGCTGCCAATTATTGGGGAAAGGTAAAAACCGTGGTACAAATGATTATGTCCATTGTTCTTATCCTTGATTTTTCCTTTTCCGGTGTCGAAATTGTGGAATGGATATTGATCTGGGCTGCCGTTGCGCTGACCATCATATCCCTGCTGGATTATATTTATAAAAACCGTGCCGTATTAAGTGATACGGAAACGCTGTAAAGGATGGCTTATCAAAGAATTAACAAAAGAGATTATATTTATAAAAACCGTGCCGTATTAAGTGATACGGAAACGCTGTAAAGGATGGCGATTTCAATGGAAACTCTGGAACAATGGCTTGTCAAAGAATTGACAAAAAGAAATGCTACGATAACAACAGCAGAGTCATGTACAGGAGGATTGATCTCCGGGCGTATCGTAAACGCCAGCGGAGCTTCCGGTGTATTTCACCAGGCATTTGTAACCTATTCCAATGAAGCAAAACAAACTCTTCTTGGCGTAAAAGAAGAAACATTGGATACGGTAGGTGCTGTCAGTGAAGAAACTGCCCGACAGATGGCAGAAGGCGCAGCAAAAGCGGCGAACGCCGAGGTGGCACTGAGTGCTACGGGAATCGCCGGCCCGGATGGAGGAACTGCCGAAAAACCGGTTGGACTGGTTTATCTCGGTTGTTACTGCATGGGAAAAACTTTTGTGGAACGACATGTTTTTAAAGGAGACCGGAGCGAAGTACGGAATGCCGCAGTGGAAGCAGCATTGGCTCTTGCAAAAAAAGCATTAAAGGAGTGAATCCAATGAAGCATTGGTTCTCTTTCGCGTGTATTTTGCTGGTGACGTTGAGTTTGTGTTCCTGTTCCCTGTTGCCTTTTGAAGACACTTCGGATATGGATCTGACACAGGAAGAAATTGATTCGGTGCAGGATACGACCCCTGCCTCGATATCAACTCCCCAAAAACGGAATATCAAGACCATTTCCATCTATACGGTGGATACAGTCAACGAAGAACTTATGCCAATTTCCGTCCCTTTATACGATAATGAAGTAACGCCGGCATTTATTACCGATGAGGTAATAAATAATCTGGAAGATACGATAAAAGTAACCGAACTTACGGTAGAACGAAGACAGATCTTTGTAACTTTAGATTCCCAGTATGCGCCGGTAAAAAATTGTTCGAAAAAATACGAGACGCTTGTTTTGGACTGTCTGGCAAACAGCCTTTTGGACAATCTTTCTTATGTGGATGATGTGATCTTCCGCTGTGACACAGGAGCTTATCATTCTGCCAACTATGAATTTGATGAAAACGAAGTTTATCGCTCCAAATAAACGGAAAGCAGGAACGAAATATTGAAAAAATATGATGTGATCGTAGTCGGCGGCGGTGCCGCCGGTATGATGGCTGCCATCTCCGCAGCCAAAGAAGGCGCACAGGTGGCTTTGATCGAAAAAAACGAAAAACTAGGAAAAAAAATATATATTACCGGAAAAGGACGCTGCAATCTCACCAATGCCTGTGAGACGGAAGAGTTCTTTCCTGCCGTCAATACCAATGCTAAATTTATGTATAGCAGTCTTTATACATTAACAAATTTTCAAACGATAGAATTGTTTCAGGAGTGGGGGCTTTCGACAAAAGTAGAACGAGGAAACCGCGTGTTTCCTGTCTCTGATAAATCTTCCGATGTCATTCAATGTCTGACAAAAGAATGTCAGCGAAGCAGCGTTGACATTCACCTGAATACCCCCTGTCAGCAGATTTTATACGATCATGAAACGGCTTGTGCTGTCCGGACACCCGATGCCCTTCTGCATGCCGGCTGTATTATTTTAGCAACCGGAGGACTTTCCTATCCTTCTACCGGTTCTACCGGCGATGGGATCCGGTTTGCAAAAAAATCCGGCCACCGCATCGTTTCCTGTCGTCCCGCACTGGTTCCCATGAATGTGAAAGAACCGGATGCCATGCAGATGCAGGGACTTTCGATGAAAAACGTGGAAATGGCTTTTTATGTGGAAAAAGAGAATGGGAAAAAACAGGAAATCTACCGTGATTTTGGGGAAATGATGTTTACCCATTTTGGTATTACCGGTCCGATCGTTCTTTCCGCTTCTCATGAAGCAGGAAAAAGGTTGGAAAATGACACGATTTATGCTATACTGGATTGTAAGCCTGCGTTGTCTGTGGAAAAACTGGATAAACGTCTGGTCAGGGATTTTGAAGAAAGCCCGAATACTTCTTTAAAAAACTGTCTTGGGAAACTGCTTCCAAAAAGTATGATTCCCGTTATATTAAAACGCACGTCTTTAGATGGCGCAGCGGCAGTAAATCAAATTACAAAAACCGAAAGACACCGCCTCGTGTCGGAGATCAAAGCGATGCGCTTTACCATCCGGTCCCTTCGTGACTGGAAAGAGGCGATCATCACTTCCGGCGGTGTGTCCGTAAAAGACATTGATCCTTCTACAATGGAAAGCAAAAAAATCAATCATCTGTTTTTTGCCGGAGAAATGATCGATGTGGACGCAATGACAGGTGGTTACAATTTACAGATTGCCTGGTCTACCGGTTATCTTGCCGGCAGGATGGCAGCTGAAAAATCAAAAGAAAGAAAGGAATAACGGAGTTATGAATATCGCGCTCGATGGCCCGGCAGGTGCAGGGAAAAGTTCTATCGCCAAATTAGTGGCAAAAAAATTATCATTTGTGTATTTAGACACCGGTGCAATGTACCGCACAATTGCTCTCTATGTGTTAAACAATGGGATTTCTCCGGCAGACGAAGAAGCAGTTGTTGCCAGACTCGATAATATCGAGATCACATTATCCCATGAAAACGGAGAACAGCAGATTTTTCTAAACGGAGCCAATGTTTCCAAAGAAATCCGGAAAGAAGAAGTCGGAAAAACCGCCTCTACAGTGGCAAAATATGGAAAAGTCCGTGAAAAACTGGTTTCCCTGCAACAAAAAATTGCTTCCGAAAACGATGTCATTATGGATGGAAGAGATATCGGAACTGTCGTTCTTCCAAATGCCGAAGTAAAAATCTATCTGACTGCCAGTTCCAGAGTACGCGCCGAGCGCCGTTACAAGGAATTACAGGAAAAAGGGGAAACCTGCGATCTGGATCAGATTGAAAAAGACATCATTCTCCGTGATGAACAGGATATGAATCGTGAGATTTCACCGCTTCGTCAGGCGGACGATGCCGTACTTGTCGATTCTTCCGATATGTCTATCGAGGAAGTCGTAAATTGTCTGATCGACATCGTAAAAAAAGCAGACTAGCGAAATCGTTACTCTGAAAAAATAGAAAACGGGAGAGATTATGAACGTATCACTTGCCAAAACAGCCGGATTCTGTTTCGGAGTTAAGCGCGCTGTCGATATGGCATATACCGAAGCAGCAAAAGGAAAACCGGTTTACACCCTGGGACCTATCATTCACAATGAAGAAGTGGTTGCGGATCTGGAACAGAAAGGAGTTCTTGCCCTGAGTGAAGAAGAACTTTTTTCCGGAAAACATCCTCTGGAGGATGCCACCGTTATCATTCGTTCCCACGGGATATCCAAAGAAATTTATACAAAACTGGAAAATGTAAATGCCAATATTGTAGACTGTACCTGCCCTTTTGTAAAAAAAATTCATACAACAGTTGAAAAATATGCAGAAAAAGGGTATGATATTGTCATTATAGGCAGCAAAGTTCATCCCGAGGTACAGGGTATCCTCGGATGGTGCGAAGGGCACGGAAAAGCCCTTGAAACCGAGGAAGAAGCGCTGAATTTCACCTTAAAAGATGCGACAAAAAAAGTGTGCATTGTCGCCCAAACGACATTTAATTACAAAAAATTTAAAGATTTAGTTGAAATTCTTTCAAAAAAAGGTTATGATATAATTGCTGTGAATACTATATGCAATGCCACCGCAGAGAGACAAAAAGAAGCTGAGGAGTTAGCAGCCGTTTCGGATGCGATGATTGTTATAGGCGGGAAAAACAGTTCAAATTCCAGAAAGTTATTTGAAATCAGTAAAAATCAGTGTGAAAACACTTATTTTATACAGACATTAGAAGATTTGAATCTGGAGCAGATTCAATTTTCGTCAAGCCTAGGTATTACTGCAGGGGCATCCACCCCAAAAAACATTATTCAGGAGGTTCTAGAGGCATGTCAGAAGAAAGAAGTTTTGAAGAATTATTAAAAGAGGAATCATCAGTAACAATCCATAATGGTGCGATTGTAGAAGGGACAGTTATCAGCGTTAATGAGAATGAAATTATCTTGAATATCAGATATAAAGCAGATGGTATCTTGACAAAAAGCGAATACAGCAATAATCCAGATGTTGATTTGACAAAAGAAGTTAAAGTTGATGATAAGCTCACTGTAAAGGTTCTTAAAGTAAACGACGGAGAAGGTCAGGTTCTTCTTACTTACAAGAGATTACAGCAGGATAAGATGAACAAAGTATTCGAAGAGGCTATGGAAAGCGGCGAGGTTCTGAAAGGAACAGTAACAGCAGCATTGAAAGGCGGCTTGAGTGTTTCTTATGGAGAAGGTCGTGTATTTATTCCGGCTAGTCTGGTATCCGACGTATACGAAAAAGACCTTTCCAAGTACGAAGGACAGGAGATTGAGTTTGTTCTTACTGAAGTAAATCCTCGCAAGAGAAGAATTATCGGTGACCGCAAACAGCTTATCGTGGCTCAGAAGAAAGAGGCTCAGGAAGCACTTCTTGCCCGTATCGAAGTTGGTATGATGGTAGAAGGTACCGTAAAGAACCTTACCGATTTTGGTGCATTTATCGATCTCGGCGGAGCAGATGGTCTTCTTCACATTTCAGAAATGAGCTGGGGACGTGTAGACGATCCTAAGAAATTATTCAAAGTTGGCGATAAAGTAGAAGTTATGATTAAAGATATTTCCGGTACAAAGATCGCTTTGACTATGAAACTGGATTCAAACAATCCTTGGAAAAACGCATCTGAAAAATACGAGAAAGGTCAGGTCGTAACAGGAAAAGTTGCCCGTATGACAGATTTTGGTGCCTTTGTTGAATTGGAAGAGGGCATCGATGCACTTCTTCATGTATCCCAGATTTCCATTGACCATGTTGAAAAACCTTCTGACGTATTGAGCGTTGGACAGGAAGTTACAGCAAAGATTGTGGACTTCAATGAAGAAGCAAAGAAAATCAGCCTGAGCATCAAAGCTCTCGAGATTGAAAAACAGAACGAGGATGCTGCTGAAGAAGAAGCAGAATAATAATTCGACTGAGGTTTTAAACAGATATGTTAGACGAGTATGAAGGATTTAAAAAAGATTTTTTGCTATTATCCGGACTTGACTTAAACTCTTACAAGGAAACTCAGATGAAACGCCGCATTCTCAGTTTTATGGGAAGACACCGGTGTAAAAACTTAGCGGAATTTTTTCAGTTGTTAAAAAGAGACCGTGAAGTATATAATACATTTATTACATATCTTACAATAAATGTATCTGAGTTTTATCGCAATCCGGCTCAGTGGAAAACATTGGAAACCATTATTATTCCACACATTATGAAACATTCCGGAAAAAATATCCGTGTGTGGAGTGCCGCTTGCTCTACGGGAGATGAGCCGTATTCTCTGGCAATGGTTCTCAGCGAGTTCTATCCGTTAGAACGTATTGAGATCATCGCTACGGATATGGACAAAGAAGTTTTAGACAAGGCCAGACAGGGATGTTACCATGAAAAAAGTTTAAAATCCCTTCCGGAAAAGTATCAGAAAAAATTTTTTGAAAAGAAAGACTCCGGATATTATCAGGTGTCTGATTCTTTGAAACGGTGTATTACCTTTCAAGAACATAATCTGTTAAAAGATACGTATCCCGGAAACCTTGATTTGGTTGTGTGCAGAAACGTTCTGATTTATTTTACCGAAGAGGCAAAAGATCGAATATACAAAGGCATTTCGCAATCATTAAAAAAAGATGGTGTGCTTTTTGTAGGAAGTACCGAGCAGATTATAGGTTCGGATGTTTATGGTTTGGAAACCTTTCAATCATTTTTTTATAAAAAAATTTGATGGATGATAGAAGCCACCCTTGTTTTTAGGGTGGCTTTCTATCCGAATAAAGACAGTTAAAGGAGAATTCAAATGGAGAAAGTTGTTATTGCATTGGATGCGATGGGCGGAGATTACGCACCGGAGCAGACCGTAAAAGGCGCTGTAGAAGCGGTTAATTCAAGTGATGAGATCCGTGTTATCTTAGTAGGAAAACAGGACATGATTGCGAAAGAACTTGAAAAATACGAATATACCAAAGAGGATATTGAAGTCGTACATGCCTCCGAGATCATTGATATGGGAGATGTTCCAACCGTTGCGATCAAAGATAAAAAAGATTCTTCTTTAGTTGTTGCCATGAGACTGGTACGTGAGGGCAAAGCCGATGCACTTGTTTCTGCCGGAAGCACCGGTGCGGTATTGGTAGGCGGCCAGCTTGTCGTCGGTCGTCTGAAAGGAATCAAACGTCCTCCACTGGCTCCGTTTATTCCTACCACAAAGGGATTTTCTCTTTTGATCGACTGTGGTGCTAATGTGGATGCCCGACCGGAACATCTGGTTCAGTTTGCACAGATGGGATCCATTTATTATGAGAATGTTATGGGCAAAAAAAATCCTACCGTCGCACTGTTAAATATTGGAACAGAAGAGGAAAAAGGAAACCAGCTTGTAAAAGATACCAAACCATTGATGAAAGAGTGCAAAAATATCAATTACATCGGCAGCGTGGAAGCGCGTGAACTGGTAAGCGGTGCGGCAGATGTTATCGTCTGCGAAGCATTTGTCGGAAACGTCGTTTTGAAATTCTTTGAAGGATTGGCATTGACATTATTTGGAAGTTTGAAAGAGGGACTGATGTCCAGCACCCGAACAAAATTGGGCGCTCTTCTCGTAAAACCGGCGTTAAAAGGCTTGAAAAACCAGTTTGACACAAGCAGCCAGGGCGGGGCTCCTTTGCTTGGCTTAAAAGGACTTGTCGTAAAAGCACATGGAAATTCCAGCAGCAAGGAAATTGAAATTGCATTAAAGCAGTGTATTTCCTTTAAAAAGCAGAGAATTAACGAAAAAATTAAAGAAAGTATATGTGATTAAAATGACAAAAAATGATCTTTCAAAATTTGAAGAAAAAATCGGTTACCGGTTTCAGGAGAAAACGTTGCTGCAAAACGCATTGACTCACAGCTCCTATGCCAATGAAAAGCATCTTCCCTATGAGAAAAATAACGAACGTCTCGAATTTTTAGGCGATGCTGTATTGGAACTTGTAAGCAGTGATTTCATCTTTCATGAACAAGCGACGGCGATGGAAGGAAAAATGAGCAAATTCCGCGCCAGCCTTGTATGTGAGAGAAGTCTGGCGCAGAGTGCCAGAGAAATCGATCTTGGTTCCTATCTGTTTTTAGGAAAAGGAGAAGCTGCGACAGGCGGAGCCGGACGGGATTCCATTTTGTCCGATGCGTTTGAAGCGGTGATCGGAGCCATTTATCTGGATGCCGGAATGGAAGAGGCGTCGCGGTTTATTCATCAATATGTCCTTTCGGACATTGAACATAAAACGCTCTTTTATGACAGCAAGACCATCTTACAGGAAATGGTACAGAGTCATGGTGCCAATACACTGCACTATCATTTGTTGGAAGAAAAGGGACCGGATCACTGCAAAGAATTTGTAATTGCCTGTTGTCTGGGCGACCGTCAGCTCGGTATCGGCTCCGGACGCAGTAAAAAACTGGCAGAACAGGAAGCTGCCTATCGGGCAATCTTAGCATTAAGAAATAAATAAGGAATGGTATAACGGAATGTACTTAAAAAGTATTGAAGTGCATGGATTTAAATCCTTTGCCAATAAATTAGTATTTGAATTTCATAATGGAATCACCGGAATCGTCGGCCCAAACGGAAGTGGAAAAAGTAACGTAGCCGATGCTGTCCGCTGGGTTCTCGGCGAGCAGAGTGCAAAACAGCTTCGTGGTGCCAGCATGCAGGATGTCATTTTTGCCGGAACAGAACTTCGCAAACCACAAAGTTACGCTTATGTTGCTCTGACGATTTCCAATGAGGATCACAAACTGAACGTTCCGTATGAGGAAGTCAAAGTGGCACGCCGCGTCTATCGTTCCGGGGAAAGTGAATACCTGATCAACGGAGCTGCCTGCCGCTTAAAAGATATTCAGGAATTGTTTTTTGATACCGGTATCGGAAAAGAAGGATATTCCATCATCGGACAGGGACAGATTGATAAGATTCTCAGCGGTAAACCGGAAGAACGCCGTGAATTGTTCGATGAAGCAGCCGGAATCGTAAAATACAAAAAGCGGAAAGCAGCCGCTGAAAAAAATCTGGAAGTCGAACGCCAGAATCTGGTTCGTGTCAACGACATTTTGACCGAATTGGAAAAACAGGTCGGACCTTTGGAAAAGCAGTCCGAGAAAGCGCGCGAATACCTGCGTTTAAAAGAGGAACTGAAAAAATACGAGATTTCTTTGTTTATTCAGGACTATGATAGTTTCAAAGAAGAATTGTCAGAAACCGGAAATAACATTTCGAATACGGAAAAAGAACTGGAATCCCTGAAACAAAAACAGGAAAGTACAAAAGAAGAGTACGAAACCGTTGAAAATCAAATCCGTGAATTTGATGAAAATATCGAATTTAAAAAAGAAAAAAAGAACCGTGACAATGTAAATCTGGCAAATCTCGAAAGTGAGATTCGTGTAACAAAAGAAAAGATTGCCGCCTTATCCCAGGGAAAAGAATTTCACGAAGAGCGTATGGCGGCAGTAACCGCAGAAATCGAAGAAGCCAGAAAAGAAAAAGAAGAGTACGAAAAAAATCAGAAAGAATGGATTACAACCCTTTCCACGATGGAAAAGCAGGAAGCAGAAAAACAGGAAGAGATTCGTTCTCTGAATGCTGCGATCGAGCAGATGAATCAAACCATTTCTTCCCAGAACGAGATTCTGATGTCCAATATGGAGATGAAATCCGAAATCGGGCGTGAGCAGGAAAAAGTACAGTCGATGATGGAACAGAATTCCATCCGCAAAGCCGAGTTAAATCAACGTATTTTATCCAACAAAAGCCAGGTTTCCTCTGCCATTGAGGAGATGCAGAAAGAAGAAAAGGCATTGGAAGAAATCCGCGAAAAATTAGATGCCGAATATATCAAACAAAAAGAATATCAGAAGAAGTCGTTTGAAACCCGCGAATTTATCAAAGGGATCGAACTTCAGATACAGGAACAGCAAAAAGAGTTCCATATGAAAACTTCCGAACTTGCGACATTGAAAAATATCGCCGAACGTTACGACGGTTATGGACAGAGCATCCGCCGCGTTATGGAGCAGAAGGAAAAAAATGCCGGTATTGTCGGCGTTGTCGCAGATATCATTCAAGTAGACAAAAAGTATGAGACAGCTGTAGAAACCGCACTTGGAGGGAGCATTCAGAATATCGTAACCGAGGATGAATCCACCGCCAAAGACATGATTCAGTTTTTGAAAAAGAATCGGTTTGGCCGTGCCACCTTTTTACCACTGACTACCGTATCCGCTTCCGGCGGACGGATCAAGGAGGAAGTCCTTTCGGAACCCGGTGTGATCGGAAGAGTATCGGAATTGGTCGAAAAAGAGGCAAAATTTGAGGGATTGATCGAATATCTCCTTGGCCGCTTTGTATTGGCTGACACGATCGACCATGCAATGGCACTCGGAAGAAAATACAAACATTCTCTCCGCATCGTTACACTCGAAGGAGAACTCCTCAGTCCGGGAGGTTCTATGTCCGGTGGTGCTTATAAAAATAACAGTAAGCTGCTTGGCCGCCGCCGTGAGATGGAAAAACTGGAAGAAGCCATTGAGAAACTGAAACAGACGATGGCAAAATCCCGTGATAAGATCACAAAGTTACAGGAAGAAGTCGCAAAAGCCGAGAAAAAGGCAGCCGATATCTCCATTACCAGAAAAGAACTGGAATTACAGGAAAATACGGCAAAAATCAAGTATGAACAAGCCGTTTCGATCAAGGAAAAGCAGGAAACCGAATACAATTCCATCATAAATGACGGAAAAGAACTGGAAAACCAGAAACAGGAGCTGGCGGAAACACTGGCCCAGATTGATGAAAAACTGGGATCCAGTGAAGAGCAGAATGAGCAGGCAAAAAAACTGGTGGAATCTGCCACACAGGATCTGGAGCAGAACCAGCAGGCATTGGACAAACTTCAATCCGAACTTTCCGAATTGAAACTGGAAATTGCCTCCTGCACCCAGAAAAACACGTTTGCTTCCGAAAACCTGTCACGAATCGATGCGAGAATCAAAGAACTGGAAGAAGAGTATGCCACACATACAAATAATCAGACGGATTCGGATGAGCAGGAAGCACAGATGAAAAAACAGATTGAAGAATTCGAAAAACGCATGGTCCTCTGCCAAAATGAAATCGAAGATCTGGAAAAAGAAGTGGAAGAAGCTTCTGCCGAAAAAGAACGTTTGATGGTTTCCCGAAAAGATTTCTTTGAACGCCGCAATGCGATGATGGAACAAATTGGAAATTTGGACAAGGAATGTTTCCGTCTGCAGTCTCGAAAAGAAAAATTGGAAGAGCAGCTTGACTCCCGCGTTAATTATATGTGGTCAGAATACGAGATCACGTATCACAACGCAAAAGAAAATGCGGAAGATACCGGACTTACTTACACGCGAATGAAGAGTCAGGTGTCGAATACAAAAAATCAGATCCGTTCCCTCGGAGATGTCAATGTTAATGCCATCGAAGATTATAAGAGTGTAAGCGAACGTTATGAGGTATTGAAAACACAGCACGACGATCTGATTGAATCCGAAGAAAAACTGACAAAGATCATCGCCGAGTTAGATGAGGAAATGCGAAAACAGTTCAGCGAGAAATTTCAGGAGATCAAATCCCAGTTTGACAAAGTATTCCGCGAATTGTTTGGTGGTGGAAAGGGTACGTTGGAACTGGTAGAGGAAGAAGATGTTCTGACTGCCGGCATCCGTATCATCGCCCAGCCACCCGGAAAAAAATTACAGAACATGATGCAGTTATCCGGTGGTGAAAAAGCTTTGACAGCCATTGCTCTTTTGTTTGCCATTCAGAATCTGAAACCATCGCCATTCTGTCTGCTTGACGAGATTGAAGCGGCACTTGACGATTCGAATGTAAAGAGGTATGCTAAATATCTACATAAGTTAACGAAAAACACCCAGTTTATCGTTATCACCCACCGACAAGGTACGATGTCTGCCGCCGATGCGTTATATGGTATTACGATGCAGGAAAAAGGGGTTTCGACATTAGTATCCGTTAAATTGATCGAAGAGCAGTTAAAAAATGAAAATAAAAAAGGAGAGCATGCATGAGTGAAAAGAAAGGATTTTTTGGACGACTGAAAAGTGGTCTGTCAAAGACCAGAGATTCTTTTGTATCCGGTATGAATGCGGTTTTTTCCGGTTTTTCTGAAATTGATGACGATTTTTATGAAGAGCTGGAAGAGCAGCTCGTTATGGCAGATATCGGAATGGAGACGACGACACGAATTATCGAGGATCTTCAGGAAAAAGTAAAAGAACAGAAAATCAAAGAGGCAGCTCTGTGCCGGGAATTGTTAAAAGATTCCATCAAAGAACAGATGCGCGTTGATGAGGGCGCTTATGATTTTGAAAATAAAAAGTCCGTTGTATTATTTATCGGAGTAAACGGCGTCGGAAAGACAACCAGTGTGGGAAAACTTTCCCATCAGTTGAAAGATTCGGGAAAGAAAGTTCTTTTAGCCGCTGCCGATACATTCCGTGCCGGAGCGATCGACCAGTTAAAAGAATGGTCCAACCGTGCCGGAGTGGAAATCATCGCCGGACAGGAAGGAGCCGATCCTGCTTCCATCGTTTACGATGCGGTTGCCGCAGCAAAAGCCAGAAAAACCGACTTACTTTTGTGCGATACTGCCGGACGTCTTCATAACAAAAAGAACCTGATGGCAGAACTTCATAAAATATATAAGATCATTGAAAACGAATACGCCGATGCCCATCTTGAAACTTTTATTGTCGTAGATGGAACGACCGGACAAAATGCTTTGGTACAAGCCAGACAGTTTAGTGAAGTAACCGACATCACCGGCGTTATCTTAACCAAACTCGACGGAACTGCAAAGGGCGGTATTGCGATCGCCATTCAGTCCGAACTGGGAATTCCTGTCAAATACATTGGTATTGGAGAAGGGATCGAAGATTTACAAAAATTTGATGCCGACGCTTTTGTCGATGCATTATTTGAATAAAAACGGAGGACATAACAACCATGATGACATTAGAGAAATTTGAAGAAGCAAGCGAACGCGTAAAGGAAGTCATCCTTCCTACGAACTTAATTTACAGTGAATATTACAGTGCCCAGACAGGCGCAAAAGTATACTTTAAGCCGGAAAATATGCAGTATACCGGTGCCTATAAAGTGCGTGGTGCGTATTATAAGATCAGCACACTTTCGGAAGAAGAACGTGCCAAAGGACTGATCACGGCCTCTGCCGGAAACCATGCACAGGGAGTTGCTTATGCTGCAAAAATCTTTGGTGTAAAAGCTGTGATCGTTATGCCTACGACAACCCCATTGATCAAAGTAAACCGTACCAAGAGTTACGGAGCAGAAGTCGTTCTTCACGGTGATGTTTACGATGATGCCTGTGCTTATGCTATGAAACTGGCAGAAGAGAACGGCTATACTTTCGTTCACCCCTTTGATGACGAAGTCGTTGCTACCGGACAGGGATCGATCGCAATGGAGATCTTTAAAGAACTTCCTACCGTTGATATCATTTTAGTACCGATCGGTGGCGGTGGACTTGCCTGTGGTGTTTCCACACTTGCAAAATTATTGAATCCAAACATTACTGTAATCGGTGTAGAGCCGGCGGGTGCAAATTGTATGCAGGTTTCTCTGAAAAACGGAGAAGTTACTTCACTGCCTGGTGTAAGTACGATTGCCGACGGTACTGCCGTAAAAACACCGGGATCCAATATTTTCCCATACATTCAGAAAAACATTGATGATATCATCACCGTAGATGACCATGACTTGATCGTAAATTTTTTGGATATGATGGAAAATCACAAAATGGTCGTTGAAAATTCCGGTCTGCTTACCGTAGCAGCCTTAAAAAAATTAGATATCCGTGGCAAAAAAGTCGTTTCCATCCTGAGTGGTGGAAATATGGACGTCATTACAATCGCCTCGGTTGTTCAGCACGGATTGATCCAGCGCGGACGTGTCTTTACCGTATCCGTTGAACTTCCGGACCGACCGGGTGAACTGCTTCATGTCGCCGAAGTGATTGCCAAAGCACAGGGAAATATCATTCGTCTGGAGCATAACCAGTTTGTCAGCATCAACCGAAATGCTGCAGTAGAACTTACTATCACGATGGAAGCCTTTGGCCACGAACATAAAGAGTCCATCATTCAGGCATTGAAGGATGCCGGATATCAGCCGAAAAACCAGATGCCTACAGCGATTTATCAATAAAAGAACGGAGAATACCATCATGAGTTATGAACAAAGTTTATTATTTACTCCCGAAGGAGTGCGGGATATCTACGGAATCGAATGCGAAAAACGAAGAAAGATCGAAGCAGATATCCATAAAATCATGAAATCCTATGGATTTAAGGACATTCAGACCCCAACTTACGAATTTTTCGATATTTTCAACCGGGAACGTGGAACCGTTGCCTCGAAAGATATGTTTAAATTTTTCGACCAATACAATAATACACTGGTGCTTCGCCCGGACATCACGCCGTCGATCGCACGCTGCGTTGCTAAATATTATGAGCAGGAAACAATGCCGATCCGATTGTCTTATTGTGGAAGCACCTTTATCCACCGCCGCGGATATCAGGGTAAAATGTCTGAAATTTCACAGATTGGTGCGGAATTGATGAATGACGGAAGTTCCGATGCGGATGCAGAAATGATTGCACTTACTGTAGAATGTCTGGCAAAATCCGGATTGAAAGAGTTTAAGATCGATGTCGGTCACGCCGGCCTGATTCGGGGAATTTTGGAAGAAGCTCATTTTAACAAAGAGGAGATTGCAGAATACAAAAAATATGTTGCCAATAAAAATATTTTTGCCGTGGAAGAAATGATGGAATCCCAGAATATTTCTGCCAATCTGAAGGAATTTTTAATCCGCCTTCCGGATCTTTTCGGCGGAAAAGAAGTTTTGGAATATGCGAGAAAATGCGTGACACGTCAGGAAGCAATCGAAGCGCTTGACCGCTTGGACACCGTATATGACATCTTGGTAAGTTACGGTCTGGAGCAGAATATCACTTACGATTTAAGTATGCTCAGCCATTATGATTACTATACCGGCATCATTTTCAAAGCCTATACCTATGGTACCGGCGAAGCACTGGTAACCGGCGGCCGCTACGACAACCTGATTGAACAGTTTGGCAAAAAAGCCTCTGCGGTCGGTTTGGCGATTGTCCTGGATCAGTTGATGAATGCTCTTGCCAGTCAGGAAGTAGACATTGATACTGACCAGTCCGGTATCCTCGTTCTGTACCGTTCTGCCAACCGCAAAGAGGCAATACAGCTGGCAAATGAAGAACGCGCCAAAGGCCATTGTGTACTTACCATGCGGAAAAATGCTGCCACTCCGATGGATCTCTATGAAGATTATGCAGCCCGCAATCAGATTTCCCGGATTCTCTATGTGGAAGCCGGAAAATGTACACAATTTGAACGTGAAAATACCAATTGGAGGGAAACCAAATGAAATATATAACGATTGCGCTGGCAAAGGGACGTTTGGCAAAACAGACGTTACAATTACTGGAACAGACCGGCATAACCTGTGAGGAGATGAAAGACAAAGATACCCGTAAACTTATCTTTGTCAATGAAGAATTGAAATTGAAATTCTTTCTTTCCAAAACTTCTGACGTGCCTACATATGTAGAATACGGTGCCGCAGACATCGGTGTTGTCGGAAGTGATACCATTTTGGAAGAAGGACGCAAAATTCTGGAAGTGCTTGATCTTGGGCTTGGAAAATGCCGTATGTGCGTCGCAGGACCGGCAAGTGCCAAAGAGCTTCTGAAGACAAACCAGATCATCCGCGTGGCTTCCAAATACCCTAAAATTGCGAAAGATTATTTTTACAATAAAAAACATCAAAACGTAGAAATTGTGAAACTGAACGGATCGGTCGAACTGGCTCCGATCGTAGGACTTTCCGAAGTTATCGTAGATATCGTGGAAACCGGATCTACCCTTCGTGAAAACGGATTGGAAGTCCTTGAAGAGATCTGTCCGCTTTCCGCACGCGTCGTTGTAAATGAAGCAAGTATGAAAATGCAGCGCGAACGAATCACAAAAATTGTAAAAGATTTAAAAAATACACTGACAACATCGGAAAAATAAGAAAGAAAGGTGACATGATATGAAATGTATGAAACTGGAAGAATCTTCCATTGATAACATTTTGGAGAATCTCTTAAAACGCAGTCCAAATCAATATGATACCTATCAGGATACCGTTGCTGAGATTTTAAATGATGTAAAAGAAAACGGTGACAAAGCGCTTTTTGCGTATACCGAGAAATTTGATAAAGCAGTAATCACAAAAGATACAATCAAAGTAACAGAAGAGGAGATCAAAGAAGCTTACGACCAAGTCGATGATTCCCTGATCGAAGTGATGAAAAAATCGCTGGCGAACATCCGTGATTTTCACGAAAAGCAGCTCCGCAACAGCTGGTTTGAGACAAGAGAAGATGGCGTTATCCTCGGGCAGCGTATCACAGCTCTGGAAAGTGTCGGTGTCTATGTTCCGGGCGGAAAAGCAGCCTATCCATCCAGTGTATTGATGAATATAATCCCGGCTAAAGTAGCCGGGGTAAAACGTATTGTGATGACAACCCCTCCGGGAAAAGATGGAAAAGTAACCCCTGTCACACTGGTAGCAGCACATCTTGCCGGTGCTACAGAAGTATACAAAGTCGGTGGTGCGCAGGCAATAGGCGCACTTGCTTATGGAACCGATTCCATCAAAAAAGTATGTAAGATATGCGGCCCCGGTAATATATTTGTTGCGCTTGCGAAAAAGGCCGTTTACGGACATGTCAGCATTGATTCCATCGCAGGTCCAAGTGAAATTCTGGTACTGGCGGATGAAACAGCCAATCCACGCTATGTGGCAGCGGATCTTTTGTCACAGGCGGAACACGATGAACTGGCATCTGCCATCCTCGTTACCACAAGCGAAACCCTCGCAAAAGAGGTAGAAAAAGAGATTGAAGGCTTTTTACAGACATTAAGCCGTGCCGATATTATCCGTAAATCACTGGATAATTATGGATATCTTCTGGTTGCGCCGGATATGAAATCCGCGATTCACACAGCCAATGAAATTGCCTCTGAACATTTGGAAATTATTACCAAAGATCCATTTGATACCATGACCCGCATCGAGAATGCAGGTGCCATTTTCTTAGGCGAATACAGCAGTGAACCTTTGGGCGATTATTTTGCCGGACCAAACCACGTCCTTCCGACAAACGGAACCGCAAAATTCTTTTCCCCGCTGAATGTAGACGATTTTATCAAAAAATCCAGTGTAATCTCGTATTCAAGGGAAGCATTGGAGCCGATTCACAAAGATATCATCGAATTTGCTACCGCCGAACACCTGACGGCACATGCCAATTCCATTGCGGTACGTTTTGAGGATCAGGAGTAATCAATGAATAAAAAACTATTTTTGTTTGACTTAGACGGTACGTTGTCCGATTCCAGCGAAGGAATTACAAAAGCTGTTTCTTATGCCTTGGAAGCCTTTGGGATCCAAGTCGCAAACCGAAAGGAATTATGCTGTTTTATCGGTCCGCCATTACCCGAATCCTTTCGTAAATTTTATGGATTCAATGACGAAGAGGCAGCTCGTGCTACCGAGATTTACCGTTCATATTACAATGTGACCGGCAAATTTGAAAATACCCCGTATCCGGGAATCAAAGAATTGCTGGTTTGCATGAAAGAACGTGGGATTCCGGCAATGGTTGCCACTTCAAAACCAATTGTAACAGCAACTGAGATATTGGAGCATTTTGGCTTTCTGCCTTATTTTGAAAAAATTGCCGGAAGTGTTCCGGAAGAAGGCCGCTACAAAAAGACAGAAGTGCTGTCATGGCTTTTGTCCCAGATTGATCTGCCAAAAGAGCAGATCGTCATGATCGGTGACCATCCCGATGACATCCACGGCGCAAGAGGCAATGGCATCGACTGTATCGGTGTTCTGTATGGATTTGGAAACAAAGACCAGATCAATGCAGCCTCACCGGCTTTTACAGCAGAGACAGTAGAAGAGCTTGCCTCCCTTATCCTAGGACGCGGGAACTGACGAAAAACAGCCAAAAAAAGTAAGAAAATACTTGACGAAGTCCAAAATATATGATATATTTTTCATGTTGTTAAAAAATAGATGGTCCTCTGGTGCGTTATGCAGGACATAACAGAAAAGGCATTAAGAACATCAAAAACAAGTAGGAGGAACAACAATGAACGAAATTATTAAGAAAATCGAAGCAGAACAGATGAAAAGTGAAATTCCTGAATTTCACGTTGGCGATACGGTAAAAGTATACGCAAAAGTTATCGAGGGAAGCCGTGAAAGAACACAGGTTTTCGAAGGTGTTGTATTGAAGAGACAGGGCGGAAGCAACCGTGAAACATTTACGGTTCGTAAGAACTCCAATGGTATCGGTGTTGAAAAGACTTGGCCGCTTCATTCTCCAATCGTTGAGAAGATCGAGATTGTTCGTCTTGGTAAAGTTAGACGTGCAAAATTGAATTACCTTCGTGATCGTGTTGGAAAAGCTGCTAAGGTAAAAGAATTAGTTCGCTAAGAATTACAAACATGTTTATTGTTAATAGTGTATGTTATAGCTTCTGCCGTAGCATACACTATGTTTCTATATAGAGTGTTTTTTTACAAAAACAGGTATTGCAGGTATTTTGCAGAAAGAAAGGGAATTTGTTTTGAATTTAAATTTTGATGAAGAGATCAAAAAACAAAAACGGAAAAAATTGATCAAAACGTCTTTGATCTGGCTGATAGAAATTGTGGTCGTAATTGCTGCCGCCTATTTTCTGGTACACTTTTGTTACCGCCGTACAAGCACGATCGGATCTGCAATGGAACCGACCCTTTACAACGGACAAGAAGTATTTATTAACACCAAAGCATATCTCCTTGCTTCTCCCAAACGCGAAGCCGTGATCGCTTTTTATGAAAAGGAAAAACAAGAAGGAGAAGAGGAACCATTGATCAGCATTCGCCGTGTAATTGGTCTTCCCGGTGAAAAAATCCAGATTTCCGATGGAAAAATCCGAATCAATGGAGAAGAATATCAATCCAAATATACGTATTCCGCTATGACAACCGGAGGCATTGCCGAACAGGAACAAACACTAGGGGACGATGAATATTTTGTGCTTTGTGATTCCCGTGCCAATACCGATGACAGTCGAAATTCTGCCTTTGGAATGGTAAAAAAATCACAGATCATCGGAAAAGTTTCTTTCCGTTTAAAACCATTTTCCAGAGTCACAAGACCTGAACAAAAAACAACACAAATACAAGAAGAGGAGAATTGATCATGCATTTTCAGTGGTATCCGGGACATATGACAAAGGCAAAACGTGCCATGCAGGAAGACATCAAATTAATTGATGTTATCGTGGAACTTGTAGATGCACGTATTCCAAGGAGCAGCAAAAATCCAGATATTGATGCTCTGGCAAATGGTAAATCCCGCATTTTGCTGTTAAATAAAAGTGACATGGCAGATCCGGTACAGACTGCCCGGTGGAAAGCCTATTATGAAAAACAGGGATTTTTTGTGCTTGCTGTCAATTCGACCAGACGCAGTGAATTAAAAGCGGTCAATCAGCTGATTCAAAAGGCGTGCAAAGAGAAAATCGAGAGAGACCGCAAACGAGGTATTTTAAATCGTCCGATCCGCGCTATGATCGTCGGCATTCCCAATGTCGGAAAATCGACATTTATTAATAGTTTTGCCGGAAAAGCCTGTACAAAAACAGGAAATAAGCCCGGTGTAACCAAGGGAAAACAATGGATCCGTATCAATAAGCAGGTAGAATTACTGGATACCCCGGGAATTCTCTGGCCGAAATTTGAAGATCAGACCGTCGGTCTGCGGCTTGCCTTTATCGGCTCCATTAAAGACGAAATATTACAGCGCGTAGAAATTTCTCTAGACCTGATCGAATACCTGAAAGAGGCCTATCCGGGAACACTGACAGCGCAGTATGGTATTGAAGAATCAAAGGATTCTTCTACAATACTGGAAGAAATCGGAAATGTCCGGAAATGCATAAAAAAAGGAACTGAAATTGACTATGAAAAAACTGCCGCCCTTATCCTCGACGATTTTCGCAGCAGCAAACTGGGACTGATCTCCTTAGAGACACCTTCCGAAACAGAGAAATAAACGGACAGAAGAGAGGTTTACGATGGAAAACAAATTTGACACTAACGAAATTGAAGAAAGTCTTCGTATCTGTGAAGAACTTTTTCAAAATAATCCGGATTTTAACAGAAGAGCGCCGAGACCGCTGGAAGCATTGGAACTAGCAAAAAATGTTAATTCCGATATACAGGAAAAATCCGTTGCTGCCCCGGCACCAAAAACAGAAGAGCCTCAAAAGGAACCAGCCGAGGAATCTGTGATGCCGGCGGCGCCTGTTGTTAAACCAGAGCCTGTTGTTAAGCCAGTATCGGACGCGGAACCTAAAACACCCGAAAAACCTGTTGTTTCCTCAGCACCGGCAGAGCCTGCAATCAAGCCGGTACCCGTAACGAAACCGGTACCGGAAGAAAAACCGGATTCCGATACAGAGACAGAACCGGATTCCAAAGAAGAAAAATCCAAACCAAATATAAAGAAAAATTTGATTGCCTTAGGAATCTGCATTGTGGTTGCCATTGGAATCGCACTTTTTGTCACAAATTTTGTTGCCAGCCATACCAAGGTGGAGGGAACTTCCATGGAATCTACGCTTGATAACGGCGATGATATCATTGTGGAAAAATTTTCCTATTTAACCGGGGATCCGGAGCGCTACGACATTGTTGTATTTCGTCAGAGCGAGTCGGTGAACTACATCAAACGTGTAATCGCACTTCCGGGAGAAACGATACAGATTACGGAAGGAAAAATTTATATCAATGAGCGGGCCGTATTTGATGCCTATGGAAATGCCAAAATGGAAGATGGCGGAATTGCGGAAAAACCGATCAAACTCGGACAAGATGAATATTTTGTTCTGGGCGATAACCGCAATGCCAGCAAAGACAGCCGTGACAAGGCAGTTGGTGTCATCAAACGTGACCAGATCGTCGGCAAAGCCTGGTTGCGGGTTCTCCCATTTGATCACTTTGGAAAATTAGAATAAGTAAAGGATGCAGAGAACATGGAAATTGAACGTAAATATTTAATTAAACAATTACCGGAAAATCTGGATACTTATCCGCATTTTATCATTGAGCAGGGATATTTATGCACGGAACCAACCATTCGCATCCGCCGAAAAAACAACGATTACATTTTGACCTATAAATCCCGGCAAAAGGATTCCTGTGCCATTGACACCTGTGTCAATATAGAAGAAGAGTTCCCGCTTTCCAAAGAAGCCTATGAACATCTGAAAGAAAAGACCGACGGAATTCTTGTCCGCAAAACGAGATACTGCATTCCTTACCGGAAATATACCATTGAACTGGATGTGTTTGAGGCACCTTATGAAACCTTAAAAATTGCGGAAGTAGAATTTCCTTCTACTGAAGAAGCAGTCCATTTCTGTCCACCCTCATGGTTTGGAGAAAATGTAAGCGGTGATTATCATTTTTCTAATTCTTATTTAGCAACAAAAAATTAAAAAAATGAGAAAAAAGTTCTTGTAAATACTCCTGAAATATTATATAATTTTTTTGATATTATTATAAGGAGGTATGACCCATGTCATATGTAGATGAGGTATTGGCGCAGTTGATTGAAAAAAATCCTGCAGAGCCAGAATTCCATCAGGCTGCTAAGGAAGTTTTGGAATCCCTTAGACCTGTTGTTGAGAAAAACGAAGAAAAATTCCGTAAAGACGCTTTGTTGGAGCGTTTGACAAACCCAGAAAGACAGATTAAATTCCGTGTACCTTGGGTAGATGACAATGGTAATGTACAGGTTAATACCGGATACCGTGTACAGTTCAATAGTGCAATCGGACCTTACAAAGGTGGTTTGCGTTTCCATCCATCCGTAAATCTTGGTATCATCAAATTTCTTGGTTTTGAGCAGATTTTCAAAAACTCTTTGACCGGCCTTCCTATCGGCGGAGGTAAAGGTGGTTCAGACTTTGATCCAAAAGGAAAATCAGATAGAGAAGTTATGGCATTCTGCCAGAGCTTTATGACAGAACTTCAGAGACATATCGGAGCAGATACTGACGTTCCTGCTGGTGATATCGGAGTTGGTGGACGTGAGATTGGTTTCCTGTATGGTCAGTACAAGAGAATCCGTAACTGCTACGAAGGCGTTTTGACTGGTAAAGGTCTTACCTTCGGTGGTTCTTTAGCTCGTACAGAAGCAACCGGTTATGGTTTGTTATATTATACACAGGAAATGCTGAAATGCAACGGCATCGATATTGCCGGTAAAACTGTTGCAATCAGTGGTTCCGGAAATGTAGCCATCTACGCTGCACAGAAAGCTCAGCAGCTTGGTGCAAAAGTTGTTACAGTATCCGATTCTACAGGCTGGGTTTACGATCCAGAAGGAATCGATGTTGAATTGCTGAAAGAAGTAAAAGAAGTACATCGTGCAAGATTGACAGAGTATGCTGAAAAGAGATCTTCTGCACAGTATCATGATGGAAAAGGTGTATGGACTGTTAAAGTTGACATCGCTCTTCCATGTGCTACACAGAATGAACTTTTGATCGACGATGCAAAAGCACTTGTTGCTAACGGCGTTATTGCTGTAGCAGAAGGAGCTAACATGCCTACTTCAATCGAAGCTACAGAATATCTTCAGGCAAATGGTGTATTGTTTGCCCCTGGTAAAGCATCCAATGCCGGCGGTGTTGCAACATCCGCTTTGGAAATGTCACAGAACAGTGAAAGACTTCACTGGACATTTGAAGAAGTTGACAGCAAACTTCAGGGCATCATGGTTAACATTTTCCATGCCTGTGATGATGCTTCCAAGAAATATGGTTTTGAAAAGAACTATGTAGTAGGAGCAAACATTGCTGGTTTCGAAAAAGTAGCAGAAGCTATGCAGGCTCAGGGTATTGTCTAAAATATCCTTGTAATAAACATATAGAACTAACAAATAGGCAGCTGGATTTTTCCACTGCCTATTTTTTCTCATTTTTTTCTTAACTTCCATTTTTTTACAATCCCTTTTCCCGTCCTTTTTTACCGCCTTACAATCCCATTTACGACTCTAAACACCTTTTATTGATAGTTGCAGAGCCTGGATTCCTTTGTTAGAATAGGCATCAACAACATTAAAGGAGAGTGAAGATATGACATTAAAACATTTCATTAACGAAGTAGCACAGGCACTTCAGCAACATCTGGGGGAGCATTACATTGTAAATACTGCTACGACATTAAAAAATAATTCAATTGAATTATCCGGCGTGCAGATACGGCATGAAAAAGATACGGTTTTCCCGACAATCTATCTCAATGATTTTTACAATTTATATCAAGACAGCAAAATTTCGATGGATGAAATCGTTACCAAAGTCGCAGCAGGATTTCATCAAAGTATAAGATCCATCCAAAAACTGCCTCCATTAAACACCACTCTGTTTGAAAACTGCAAAGACAAAATTGTATACCGGCTTATTTCTCAAAAGCAAAATAAAGAACTATTGAAAACAATGCCTTACATCCCTTTCATGGATCTTGCCATTACCTTTCATGTGATCGTATCGATGGAGCCGCCATCGCTTCATTCCTTAAAGATTACCAATGAACTACAGGAAGAATGGGGGCTCACAACTCAGGCGCTGTTCCAGCTTGCCTCTGAAAATACTCCACATTTGATGCCGCCAAAAATTGTGAATATTCAGGATATGCTTATGCAAAATCTCCCGTTAAAAGGTCCGGAATTTGATTTGACAAATACGGAAAAAACCGATATGATAGTAATCACGAATACACTTGGTGTAAATGGAGCCGCCGTGATCTTATATCCGGATATGCTGGCTTCCCTGGCAAATGAGTACAATACGGATTTTTATGTGATTCCAAGCAGTATCCATGAGGTGATCTTAGTATCCGCAGAAGATGATTCCAAACTGGAAGAATACAGATTCCTTGTGCGTGATGTCAACGAACAGTTCGTTGATCCGGAAGAAATATTATCCGATCAGGTTTATTATTATCAACATGACCTGAAAAAAATGAAATAAAAAAATGCACCTGGAGGGATTCGAACCCCCGACCAACGGCTTCGGAAGCCGGTACTCTATCCACTGAGCCACAGATGCATCAATTGTTATTATATACGACTTTGCTAAAAAAGTAAAGAACAAAATTGAAAAGAGGTTATTTTTCTATGGATAAAATAGTACGGGGCATTGCAGGCGATGGACAGATCCGTTGTTTTGCAATAGAATCTACCCAGCTTGTTGAAGAGGCAAGACAACATCATAATATAAGTCCGGTTGTTACTGCCGCTTTAGGACGTTTATTGTCCGGAGCCGCTATGATGGGAGCCATGATGAAAGGGGATTCCGATCTTTTAACTTTAAAAATAGACTGTTCCGGTCCGGTCAAAGGATTAACCGTAACTGCGGATGCCAAGGGCAATGTAAAGGGATTTCCTGTTGTTCCGCAAGTTTCTCTTCCTGCAAGTCCTGCCGGAAAACTGGATGTCGGACGAGCTATTGATCTCGGAGTACTGACCGTGATTCGTGACACCGGCTTAAAAGAACCTTATAGCGGAACCATTAATCTTGTATCCGGCGAGATTGCAGAAGATCTGACCTATTATTTTGCGGCTTCTGAACAAATACCATCTTCTGTAGCTCTCGGGGTGTTAATGAATAAAAATAACACCGTCAGGAAAAGTGGTGGATATATCATCCAGCTGATGCCGGATGCTTCTGAAGAAATTATTGATACTCTGGAAAAACGGTTAAAAACGATGGAACCCGTTACGTCCCTTTTGTCAAACGGCCACACTCCGGAATCTATGCTGAACCGGATTCTGGATGGATTAAATCCGGAACTGATGGATGAAATGCCTGCACAGTTTTACTGTAACTGCTCAAAAGAACGGATTTCGAAAGCATTGATTGCTCTGGGAACAAAAGAACTGGATGACATAATTCAGGACGGAGAACCGATTGAAGTAAACTGTCATTTTTGTAATACAAACTATAAATTTGACCTTGAAGATCTGGAACAATTAAAAAAAGTGGGAAAGCGATAGACAAATCTGTCGAAAATTGATATAATTATAGAAGCGAGGTTGAATATTATGAAATTAAAATATAAAAAATTAATCATTATTATTACTGTAGGCGCATTATTACTTGGATTCTTTATTCTGACTCTGATTCCTACCGGTGGAAATTCCTCCAATCCGGTGGAAGATGCTGAGTTAGTCAAATGTACCAATGAAGATATCAACAATCTGATAACCAGTTATTATCAGGCAAAACGTGATGTAAATCTGGAAGCACTGGAGCCTTTGGTTAGTGACATTAATCAGATTGATCAGGAAAAATTGATCGCGCAGGCTGAATATGTAGAAGATTATCAAAATATCACCTGTTATCTTCTTGAAAATGAAGACAATGGTGCCTATCGTGTATATGTGCGTTTTGATATGAAACTGAAAAATATCAATACACTTGCGCCTTGTCTTAGTGCTCTTTATGTCACGATGGGATCGGATGGCAAAAACGTCATCTATCTCAGTGCCTTAGACAAAAATGAAGAAGATTTTATACTTGCCGCCGATAAGAATTCTCATCTTGCCGATATGCAAAAAGAAGTCAATGACAAACTACAGGAAGCCATCAATGCGGATGAAGCATTTCGACAGTTATACCAGACGATGGATCAGGCAATCGGAAGCATTCCTTCCACACCGGAACCACAGGCAGATGCTGCCGAACCAACGGCGGATCCAAACGCGGTTTCAACAACAGATCCGAATGCCGCACCCACCGCGGATCCGAACGCAGCTCCAACGGCTGACCCAAATGCAGCACCTGCTCAGTAAGCAGCCAATTTCATTTAGAAAGAAAGATAATTTATGGATGAACAATTACGTATCAATAAATATTTAAGTTCTATTGGTTACTGTTCCCGCCGGGAAGCTGACCGACTATTAGAGCAGGGAAAAATCCTGGTAGATGGTCGTACTGCGCTTGTCGGGGAACGCATTACCAAAGAACAACACATTACGGTAAATGGAATCCCGGTCGGAGAAAAGCCAAGAGAAATCGTGATTGCTTTTAATAAACCTCAGGGAATTGTCTGTACCAGCAGTGCAAAAGAAAAAAATAATATTGTTGATTATTTACATTTTCCAACACGTATTTATCCGGTAGGAAGACTTGATAAGGATTCCACCGGATTGATTTTACTGACCAATGACGGAGATTTAACAGATCGTATCCTTCGCGGAAAAAATAATCATGAAAAAGAATACCTTGTCACAGTCCAAAAACCTCTGCGTCCCGAAATCATACACGCTATGGAACAGGGCGTTCCTATTTTGGATACGATGACCAGACCATGTCAGATTGTTGCGATTGATTCTCATACATTTCGAATCATTTTGACACAGGGATTAAATCGTCAGATCCGTCGTATGTGTGAATATTTTGGTTACAAAGTTACCACACTAAAAAGAGTCCGTGTGATGAATATTCATCTGGGCGAACTAAAAGAAGGAACCTGGCGCGAGATCACAGGGGACGAATTAATGGAATTAAAAAACGCATTGAAAGGACAGAAATTCTACAATGAATGAGATGGAACGTATGCGGGATTTAGTTGCCCGGTTAAATGAAGCAGCTAAAGTTTATTATCAGGGTGAAGATGAGATCATGTCAAATTTTGAATACGATGCTTTATATGACGAACTGGTCTCTCTGGAAGAAAAAACAGGAGTGGTTCTATCAGGAAGTCCCACCGTTCAAGTAGGATACGAGACATTGAGCGAGCTGCCAAAAGAAGCACATATTGCGCCGATGCTTTCCCTTGGAAAAACAAAGGAACGGGAAGAACTGGTACAATGGCTTGATTCACGTGAAGGATTATTATCCTTAAAGTTAGATGGTTTAAGTGTAATCCTGACGTATCAGAACGGCACCTTAACCAAAGCCTTAACGCGCCGAAATGGTGAAATCGGTGAAGTTATTACCAATAATGCCAAAACCTTCAAAAATATCCCCGCTAAAATTCCATATCCCGGAACACTGGTTCTCCGTGGGGAAGCACTGATCCGATATTCAGACTTTAAAATATTAAATGAATCTTTTTCTGACATTCAGGAAAAGTATAAAAATCCACGAAATTTATGCAGCGGAACCGTTCGACAACTGAATAATGAGATTACTGCCAAACGAAATGTTCATTACTATGTTTATAACCTCATTCAAAGTGATCCGGAAATTTCATTTACTCATAAAGAAGAGGAGTTGAACTGGCTTGATGAACAAGGATTTGATATTGTGCCTTACAAAAAGGTAACCGAAGCGGATCTTATTTCTGCCATTGACGAATTCTCCGAAATGATCACAAACGGCTGCGACTTGCCTAGTGACGGACTTGTTCTCACCTATGATGATATTTTATATAGTCAGTCATTGGGAAGAACCGCTAAATTTCCAAGAGATTCTATTGCCTTTAAATGGCAGGATGAATTGGCAGAGACAACTTTAATGGATATTGAGTGGAGTGCCTCTCGCACGGGACTCATTAACCCGGTTGCTATTTTTGAACCTGTAGAATTGGAGGGAACTACCGTAAGCCGCGCCAGTGTTCATAATGTCAGCATCCTGAAAGAATTGCAGCTGGGAATCGGTGACCGAATCACTGTATATAAAGCAAATATGATCATCCCGCAGATTCAGGAAAACCTGACAAAGAGTAATGCTTTGTCAATTCCTTTCGAATGTCCGGTATGTCATCAAAAAACAGAACTTATCAATGAAAATGGTTCGGAATTTTTATTTTGTCCGAATCCCAAATGTTATGCGAAAAAAATCAAATCTTTTACACACTTTGTAAGCCGCGATGCCTTAAATATAGATGGATTTTCAGAAGCAACATTGGAAAAATTTATTCTTAACGGCTGGCTGCAAAAGTTAACAGACATTTTTTTCCTGTCACAGTACAAAGAGGAAATTCAAAGTTTGGATGGTTTTGGAGAAAAGTCTTATACCAATCTGATCCAGGCAATTGAAGCGTCCAAAAACGTTCCTTTAGAGCGCGTTATCTACAGCTTGGGGATCAAAGGAATCGGCTTAAGTATGGCAAAACTGATCTGTCGTAAATACCCGCTTCCTCTTACCGAGTATAACGATTTATCCGTTGACAATCTACTCTCTATCGACGGTATCGGCGATAAATTAGCAGAGTCCTTCGTGGAATATTTTGCGGATTCTGAAAATCAGGATCTTTTACACAAATTAAGTGAGATCCTTACCATAATCTTTCCTGAAAAGATTGTATCAAATGCGTCCTTTGAGGGCAAAACATTTGTTATTACAGGAAGTCTTGCTCATTTTGCAAACCGAAATGAATGTAAGGAAAAAATTGAATCTCTTGGTGGGAAAGTAAGTTCTTCCGTAAGTAAAAATACTGCCTATTTGGTTAATAATGATATTACATCAAGTTCTTCTAAAAATAAAAAAGCAAAAGAATTAGGTGTTCCTATTATTACGGAGAATGAATTGCTTGAAATGATTCAATAAAAATCTTGTTTCTGAATCATTTTACTTTGACATAGAATCATAATGGGAATCAAAATAAACGTTCCCATTATGATGATAAAACATAGTCTGGAAGGGATATAATGCCGTATTTCATTGAGGATAAACAGTTTTTTTCCAATGTAACAAGAGCCTATAAATAGTAGTGCAGGACAAATGAGCCATTTGCCTAAATCAATCCTGGTATACTGCCTTTTTACAAGATAACAGCCATCAAGAATGCTTATGAGAATCTGGCTGACAAGCATTCCCAGCAAATACCCATATATTCCAAAATACGGAGTTGCGACAATCAAAAACGTAATCCTTAACACCAGCCCAATTACCGTATTCCGAAACGTTATTGAACTTTTTGACAGACCATTTATAATACTTGCCAGTGTTGTAGACACATAAACAAACGGACAGATCATGGAAAGAAGAGACAGTAATTTCCCGGAACGGGGATTTTGAAAAAACAATGTACCTATTTGCGGTCCGAAACAGATAAAAACTGCCATGGCAATGCAGCCAAGCAGAAGAGAGTACTTAATCGTTATCTGGGTCGTCCGCATTATTTTATTATTATCCTTTTCATAATAGGCTTTGGATACTTCCGGAAGAAGCAGTACCGACAATGAGTTTGTTATTGTCCCGGGAAACAAAATAAACGGCAGTACGATACCGGTTGTGATTCCATATAAGGCGAATGAATCCGTTCGGTTCAATCCCGAAAATTGCAGCATAATAGGAATTAAAACAGCCTCCGAAGCGGATAGTACAGAGATGGTAAGCCGCGTGGCGCTCAGCGGAACTGCCTGACTCAACAGTTTTTTTATCAGTTCCCCATAACCTGATTTTGTTTTTTCTTTTTTCCTTGCAAATTCCTTTCGGATATTCCAAAGATTGTATAAATTAGATGCCAGTTCTCCAATGATCAAACCTAAAACTGCTATTTCACAAGAAATTTGTCTGTGAAAGCAAAAGAAGATGGCAACAACAAATCCTACTCTGAAAATTTGTTCAATAATCTGAGTAATAGATGGTACTTTCGCATGACGCTTTCCATAAAAATATCCATTTATAATACTGGTAATTCCGCAAAAAGGAAAAATAACGGAAAGAATTCTTAATAACGGAGCGGTTTCTCTGGCAAATAATAAATGAATGCTTATCCAATCAGAAAAAGTAAACAAAAGAACAGACAATGTCACGGAACAACAAAGCGAACAGATAATTCCGCCTTTCAACACACGCTTCGGATCTTTTAAATGTGGATCCGCAACCAATTGAGAAACCGCAGTTTGCAGACCAGAAGCATAGAGTGTAAAACATATTCCATAAACTGGAAATATCATTTGATAAATTCCCAGTTTTGTATCTCCCAGCAGATTCGCAAGAAATATGCGATATAAAAATCCAATAACCCTTGTTACCACTCCGGCAATCGTCAGAATGATCGTACCTTTCAGCATTTTATTTTTCATATTCTGCTCCTTACTCATTTCCAATCATTTACTTACATAATTTTCTGTATAAAATGTATATGATTGTAAAATATTTTATATGAAATTTTTTTAGATATTGTATTTTACCCTATTTTGTTGTATTATAGTTATAACTGTATGTGTACGAAACCAATTCATATAAAGGGGACGATAGCAAATGTCAAAACGAAATAAAATTTCCCTTGGGACTCCGACCGAGGAACTGCCCGAATGGACACTTTCTCTGGACTTTACCGAGTCTCAGGATACGATAAAAGAGGAGAAGAAACAACCTGAACGTACGGTCTCATCTGAGAGTACTTTTTCAAATCCGGCACCTCAACCTGTACAATCATCAGGTTCTGGTCTTAGTTCTGGACTTAGCGGTGGTTTGAATACAGAATTCGTAATCGGAAACGATAATGCCGTATCCGGAGATGATTCTTTTTCCCAGCCGCTTCCATCCCAAAATAATTCTGCCAGCGAAAATGTATTGGATTTTGGAGCAGATGCTTTACCGCCCCAAAACGCAGAAAGCATTACAACACTTGATTTTTCAGATGATACAGAGAAAGCAGACAGCATCACGACCATCGAACAGCCTGTTGTTGCTCCTGTTCCGGAACCTCAACCGGAACCTGTTGTCGAAGCAGTTGCTGAGCCTATTCCAGAGTCTCAACCGGAACCTGTCCTTGAGGCAGTTACTGAACCTCCTCCGGAAACTCAACCGGAACCTGTCGTTGAGGCTGTTGTTGAGCCTGTTCCAGAGCCTCAACCAGAACCTCACGTTGAAACGGTTGCTGAACCTGTAGATGTTGACAGCCAATTATCCAATATGGCAAATTCCATTGTTTCAGAAGAGAACGAAGAACAATTGTTATCTGCGGCAGCCGATTTGATTAAAAATGAACAAAATTCAGAACAAACGGAAGATATTGAAATTATTGATGAAATGGATCATTCAACGCCGGAAAATAATGATGACGTTCTGGCTTTGTTAAAACAATTAGATGTATCTGAAAATATAGAGAGAATGCAGACCGCAACTCAAGAAGATATCGCTGATGTTATTGAGCAGACTGAAGCTGAACATGAACTTGAAGCTGCTGTTCCCGTAGAAGAAAGTATTTCCGTCTCTGACCTTCAGCCGGCAGTTGAAGAGCCGGTTCAGCAGGATACTCCGGTTACCGAAGAGGTTCCTATGGAGAGTCTTGATTCCCTTATGCCGGAGGAACCAATGGAAAACAAAGAAGAACCGGTCATGGAAATTACCAATGACATGTTCGATATGGGCTATGATTTAGAAGATGAGCCTCAATATTCTGAGGAAAATATTGATTTAAGTGCATTTCAGGGAAGCATAAAAGATGCAGAAGAAATTAACAAGCCTGCATCCGATGCTTTGGATCTGGATGCAGCAGAGGCAGGATCCGCTTCGAGTCTGGATATGTCCAATTTAGTTGCTGCCGCCATGAATACTCTGACACATCATAGAGAAGAAAATGAGTTCCTGGCTAAAGACGAAACACCTGCAATAGAACAGGAAGCGGCAATTGACATTGCTTCTGATGAAACTGCGCCAGAAGCAATCCAGCCGGATCCTTCCAAACTTGAGAAAGCTACTCTGGACTTTAGTGAAAATGATGACGAATCTCCAGAAGCAAATTTGGATTTTGGTGAAGAAGAAGACGAGACATTATCTAATTTGGATTTTGTAGTAGAAGAGGAACCGGAAGATACCAATTTGGACTTTAATTCCGACTTTGACTTTGATCCGGATGCCAATTTAGATTTTACGGAAGAAGAGGAAGAAAATCCAGAATTTAATTTGGATTACAAAGAGGATGAGGATCCATTTGCAGAAGCAGCCTCGGAACCGGAAATAACAACCGAAACCTCTTTCGAGCCGGAAACAGAACCGGTACCACAGCCGGAATCCAAGCCGGAACCGGAAACTCAACTTGAACCCGACTTGAAATTCGAGTCAGATCTTGAGCCGGATCTGAAATTTGAGTCAGAAACAGAACCAGATCTGAAGTTTGAATATGAACTTGAACCGGAATTAAAAGAGAAATCCGAATCGGAGGCAGAACCTCCATTGGAATTCCAATCGGAACCGCAATTAGAACCAGACATAGCAGATTACCAATTCGAAGCAGAACCAGAACCTGCTTTGGATTTTGAAGCAGATCTGGATGCAGATCGTGCGATTGAAAACCTGATTCCTCCAATGGATGATACATTATCCCATCAATTAGACGAGGTAATGACCGAGTCACAGGGGAGTATAGCTGCTCCTTCTGTTGATGAGACAACTGTAGAAAGCCCGTTGAATTCTACCGAAACAACGGAAGAAAATGCCGAAACACAGAATGCTCCGGTTTCTCCTGACACAGAGCTGGAAACACCGGAACCGGCGCAGGAAGAAGTTCCATTTACACTTCACTTTGAACCTGTTAATCCGGATCAAGGCAGTTCCTTTGCCGAAGAAATGAATGATTTTGATGATGTTTCATCCCTGATCATTGAGGATTATAACGAAGTTCCAACGGTTTCCAGTCTGGAAAAAGACCTGAAAAAACAGGAAAAAGAGAAGAAGAAAAACCGCAAAAAGAATGCAAAGAAGAAAAAAGACGAAGGATTTTCACTTTCTCTGGATGAAATGGGTGAAAAACAAGCCGGTGATGCGGAAGAAGAAGAAAAGGAGAAATTCAAATATTCTTCCAGTATGCCGATCCGTTCCACTAATATGCCGAAAGTTTCGAAACCAAAAGAAGAACCGGCGAAAACGGAGACAAGAGAACCTGCTTCCCAGCCTGCATCCACTTCAGGTTCAACCGAAGATGTTACCAAAATTCAGGCAGTCACTCCTGAAATGCTTGCAGAAGAACGAAAAGAAGTGGAACATCTTGGCGACGTTCATACGCATCACGAAGAGAAAATATATGCAGAAAAGAATATTTACGATAACGGTACATTCCAGCGTGAATACTATCAATTGTATTATCAATAAACCGATTCTACACAATTCTAATATTCTCTGCATATTATAAGGATAGCAGAACCATAATATCCCATGTATAGCAATCTATATATGGGATATTTTTTAGCCAAATTTTATATTTTTTTTGAGAAATGTTATTGACAAAGAAATAGGCAAAGTTTATAATATTTTTAATCCCGATAAAAATGATAGGAATTAAAATAGTCGGACTTTTTCCAATCCTTTTTATGCGGGACAGACTTATGTAATTCCACTGTTTAAAGGAGGATTGCAATGAAAATTTCAACGAAAGGACGTTATGGTTTACGCGCGGTCATTGATATTGCCATACATGGGGATTCCGAACCGGTTTCCTTAAGTGATATCGCAGTTCGCGAAGACATATCGGTCAGTTATCTGGAACAATTGATTGCAAAACTGCGCCGGGCTGACATTGTAACCAGCGTTCGCGGGGCAAAGGGTGGTTATTCGCTGGCTAAGCCCAAAAATGAAATTTCTGTTGGAGATGTACTGAGAGCTTTAGAAGGGGATCTTGCCCCGGTAAACTGCTCCGAAGTCATTGAAAACGGGAGTCCCTGCAAAGAATCCAAACAATGCGTTTCCAAACTGGTATGGCAGCGCATAAGCGAAAGTATCAATAATGCCGTAGATAGTCTTATGATTTCCGACTTGCTTGAGGAATCGGATTCCGATAAGATCTGCGGCTGTCAATAGAGAAAGGAGATCACAATGAGTAGATTTGTGTATTTAGATAATGCAGCAACCACATCAACCAAAAAAGAAGTCGTTGATGCGATGTATCCATTTTTTACAGAGAACTTTGGAAACCCGTCGAGTGTATATGATTTCGCCGCCAAAAATAAAAAAGCGGTAACTGACAGCAGACAGATTATTGCCGATGCTCTTCATGCCGATGTGCGTGACATTTACTTTACCGCAGGCGGCAGTGAATCCGACAACTGGGCATTGATCGCCACGGCAGAAGCCTATGAAAATAAGGGAAAGCATATCATTACATCAAAGATTGAACATCATGCCATTTTACACACATGTGATTATTTGGAATCCCGTGGTTTCGAAATCACTTATATTGATGTTGATGAAAATGGTATTTTGAAATTGGATGAATTGAAAAAAGCAATTCGTCCGGACACCATTTTAATTTCTGTTATGTTTGCCAACAATGAGATTGGAAGCATTCAGCCAATCAAAGAGATAGGCGAAATTGCCAAAGAACATGGCATCTTATTCCATACGGATGCGGTTCAGGCATTTGGTCAGATTCCGATCAATGTTGATGAACTTCACATTGATATGTTGAGTGCCAGCGGACATAAACTTCATGGGCCAAAGGGAATCGGTTTTTTGTATATCCGCAAAGGTTTGAAACTTCGTTCCTTTATCCATGGTGGCGCACAGGAACGGAAACGTCGTGCCGGAACAGAAAATGTACCAGGTATCGTAGGACTTGGCAAAGCCGTTTCCATCGCCGTAGAAACTATGGATGAACGGATCAAACATGAAACCGAAGTCCGCGACTATATGATTGAAAAGATCAAAAAGACCATTCCGTATTGTCGTTTAAATGGAGACCGCACAAAGCGTCTTCCAAATAATGTAAACTTTAGTTTTCAGTTTGTAGAGGGAGAGTCTCTTCTGATCATGTTAGATATGGAAGGAATCTGTGCTTCGAGTGGATCCGCTTGTACTTCCGGATCTTTGGATCCTTCCCACGTATTGCTGGCAATCGGACTTCCTCACGAAATTGCTCATGGTTCTCTTCGTATGACATTAAGCGAGGAAACTACCATTGAGGATGCGGATTATGTAATTGATAAATTGCAGGGCATTGTTGCAAAATTGAGAAGTATGTCTCCACTGTACGAAGATTTTGTAAAGAAAAATGCAGCAAAATAAGGAAAGGATGGTATCGTAATGTATAGCGAAAAAGTAATGGATCATTTCAGTAATCCAAGAAATGTAGGAGAGATTGAAAACGCAAGTGGTGTTGGTACCGTTGGAAATGCAAAATGCGGCGACATCATGCGTATGTATTTAGATATTGACGATAATGGTGTAATTCAGGATTGTAAATTTAAAACCTTTGGCTGTGGTGCTGCCGTAGCAACAAGCAGTATGGCAACGGAGCTGGTAAAAGGAAAAACAATCCAGGAAGCAATGGAAGTAACCAACAAAGCCGTTATGGAAGCGTTGGATGGTCTTCCTCCGGTAAAAGTTCATTGTTCCCTTCTTGCCGAAGAAGCGATTCATGCAGCTCTGTGGGATTACGCAGAAAAACATGGAATCAAGATTGAAGGACTTTCCAAGCCAAAATCGGATATTCATGAAGGAGAAGAAGATACCGAAGAAGAGTATTAATTCCAAATATTGTAAAAGTTTGAAACACCGTAGAGTTTCATTTGAATTCTACGGTGTTTTTGTAAGATTTTCCAGAAATAAGTATAAAAATTTGGCATTTTATTTAAAACGAATGAAACTGCCGTATATGATCTTTTACCGACAGATATCCACGAAATCCAGCCTTTTCCGCCAACGTGGCGGCACGTTCAAAATCAGCTGCGACACGGGAAATATCGTGCGCATCCGATCCAAAAATAATATTTTCGCCCCCAAGTTCCCGGAATCGTTTTATGATCTCAAAACATGGATTTGGCATGGTTCCACCATTTTTATAACCGGAGGTATTGATCTCCAGAATAAGATTCCGGTCAAGAATAATCTTTAAGATTTCATCAATGAGTTCCGCATATTTTTCATAACGATAAAATGCATAGCCGGAGGGGAGATAGCGTGTAATATAATCCAGATGTCCGACCGTGTCGATCTGAATCTCTCCAAGATTTTGGAGTTGCTCATAAGTCGTTTCAAAATAACGTTTCAACCCGTTTTCTTCCCCATAAGCTTCCCAGAAATCCGGATAATACGGATCCATATTTTCAATCAGATGAATGGAACCGATACAATATTCCAGATCACTGCGTTTACTCAATGCCACATTGTCCTCATACGCATCGGATTTTAACCCAATTTCCACACCGGTATGAATTTCAATCTGCTCTTTATATTTTTCACGCAGGGAAGCAATCGTGTCCCGATATTTTTCAAAATCAAACTGAAACGGTTTTTCTCCCGCCTCAAGCTGCCAGTCATACGTAGTCGGAAACCGGTAATCCATATGATCGGTAAAAGTAATTCCGCGGAGTTTTCGCCGGATCGATTCCCGGATCATATTTTCCATCGGCTCTTCACTATCCGTCGAAAACTGCGTGTGCATATGTGCATCGTATTCAATCATTTTCTTTCTCCTCCTAATGAACTTCCTCAATCCCATCGATATCCGGCGATACCACCATCGAATAATTCGTATAATAAACGACAAAACCTGGTTTACTTCCATTTGGTTTCTTAACATTTTTCTTTTGTGTATAATCAATCTCCACTTTATCTGAAGTTGCTTTTTGAGAAAAATGTGCCGCCAGACTGGCTGCCTCTTCAAATGTCCGTATCGGTGGTTCTTCGTTGTTACACTGAACAATGACATGCGAACCGGGCGCCTGCTTTACGTGAAACCACCAGTCATTTCCGGTCGCCGTTTTAAACGTCAGCATATCATTCTGGTAATTGTTTTTTCCCACATACATATCGTAACCATCACTTGAGCGGAAGTGAAGCGGTTTGCTTTTTGGCATCGCCTTGCTGTTTTTATTTTTCTTTCCGGCATGACTTTTCATATAGCCGCTGTCAATCAGTTCCTGTTTGATCAGCTGAAGATCTTCCTCCTGTCTGGCAATATCAAGCGCCGTGAGAATGGTTTCCAAATGATCGATCTGCATCTGGGTTTCTTCAATCTGAACCGAAACCGCTTCAAAGGTTCGCTTTAACTTATTGTAACGGTCAAAATATTTATTGGCATTTTCTGCCGGCGTTTTGGTCGGATCAATCGGAATCGCAAGTTCGGAACCATCATAATAACTTGTACAGTGCAGCACCTTATCCTCCGGAGAAAGTTGATAGCCATAGGTATTGATATGTTCCCCGTATACTTTGAACCGTTCCCGTTTTTCGGTATCCCTTAACTGCTTGCGCTGAATATCGATCTTTTTCTGGTCACGTTCCAGAAGATTGGTTACATTTTTACGCAAATCTGCGGATTTCTGGCGGATTCTCTGAATCGTTTCCTTTTCCCCATAAAACACTTCAATCATCCGGCTGACCGATTCAAAGGCACGATGCTCGTATCCCTCCGCTTCATATCGTCTCATCTCAAATGCTGAAAATTCAACCGGTTCCCCGTTATGAAAAACAATTTCCGGTTTAAAATCTCCACTCTTTACCTGTTCCATCAAATCGCGCAGAGAGGAGAGTAGCGCAGACAATTGATTTCCATTGCAGGAAGCCATTGGGGCATCCCCATCCAAATGACAGCGGTAAGCCACCTCCTGCGCCATAGAAAAACTAAATCCGGTAAGATAATTACACAGCCCTTTGGCAATGGACACCGGCTGTTTTGTCAGTTCCGTCATCCACAATTCCGTCGTCAGTTCAAAAGGGTTATGTTTTTCCCGCGTATTCGGGATAAAATATGTCCTTCCCGGTAAAACTTCGCGTACAGAGCTAACCAGTGCTGACACATGGCGGATACTGTCCACGATCGTATTCTCTTCATCCAAAAATATAATATTGCTGTGTTTTCCCATAATCTCAATCACGAGATTTCGGTGTACCAGATCTCCCAGTTCATTTCTGTTTTCAAACTCTATAAAAACAACCCGTTCCAGTTCATGCTGATAAATACGGCAGATACGCGCACCACTTAAATGTTTTCTCAACAACATACAAAAATTAGGAGCGGTAAGAGGTGCCACTTTGCTCTTATCTGTCAGATAAATAAGGGGGAGAGAAGGGCTTGCCGATAAAACCAGTCTCCATGTCTGCCGGTTATTTTTCACAGCAAGGATCAATTCATCCTGTTCCGGCTGTGAAATTTTTTGTAAATGCCCTCCTGTCAGACGATCAGACAATTCCTTTGTAAGGGCAGCCATCAAAAAGCCATCAAAAGCCATATCAAATTCCTCCATTTTTTATTTCTCATTTTATTATACAATAATCCACGAATCGGGTCAAATTTCAAAAAAACTCTCAGAAATCTTGACTTCTGCGTCTTTCTCCTTTATAATAATACGGAATGCATAGATTCATTTTTAAATTTGGAGGACGTTATGATAAGAAGTATGACCGGCTACGGCCGTTATGAAGCTGAAAATGAAGAATCCAGACTGGTCGTTGAGATCAAATCAGTAAACCATCGTTACTGTGATATTTCCATACGACTTCCAAAAAATCTGAATCCCTATGAAAATATCATTCGCAAACAATTAAAAGACAGAATCAGCCGTGGAAAAATTGATGTATTTGTAACTTATGAGAAAACATCCGAATCGGAAGGCAGTATTACCTATCATCCCGATATGGCGCGTGCTTATGTACAGTTAATCCAGCAGTTGTCGGATGATTTTTCCTTGAAAACCGGTTTGGACGCTGCGATGTTATCCCGTTATCCGGATGTCTATACCATGGAAGAAGCGCAGGTCGATGAAGAAAAACTTCAAAAGCTGGTTTGTGAGACGGTAGAGGGTGCTTTGACAAACTTTATTCACTCCAGAGAGATCGAAGGTGAATTATTGAAAACGGATCTGCTGAAAAAACTGGATTTTTTGGCGGAACTTACAGAAAAAATTGAGAAGCGCTCTCCCGAAGTATTTGCCGAATACAAAGAACGGCTTACCAGCAAAGTCAATGAAACACTGGCAGACAACAAACTGGATGAAAGTGTACTGGCAACCGAACTGGTCATTTATGCGGACAAAATCTGTGTGGATGAAGAGCTGGTGCGCTTGAAGAGCCACATCAGCCATATGCGTGAGACATTAGAAAAAGAAGAAACCGTCGGCAGAAAACTGGACTTTATCACGCAGGAATTAAACCGTGAAGCAAATACCACATTATCCAAAGCCAATGATATTGTCATCGCAGATCTGGGAATCCTGCTAAAAACGGAAATTGAAAAGATCCGCGAACAGATACAAAATCTTGAATAATCTTGGGAAAGGATGGTACTCATGTCTTTTATCAACGTTGGATATGGAAATATTGTAAATACAGAAAAACTCATCAGCGTGATCAGTTATGAGGCTGCCCCCATAAAACGCATGGTTCAGACAGCAAAAGATGCCGGACTTGCCATTGATGCAACCTGCGGAAAGAAAACAAAAGCTGTCCTTGTTATGGAAAACCAAATGATCGTATTGAGTTCTTTGTTGCCGGATACGATCACAAACCGTTTAAATAATAATAGTTGATAAATATAGATTGGAGATTACAATGAAAAAAGGTATTCTTACTGTTGTTTCGGGATTTTCCGGAGCAGGAAAAGGTACGATCATAAAAGAACTTCGAAAACAATATGACTATGAACTGTCTATTTCAGCCACAACCCGTCAGCCTCGAAAAGGGGATGTCGATGGCGTTGATTATTTTTTCAAAACACGGGAAGAATTTGAACAAATGATCAAGGATGATAAATTGATTGAATGGGCGGAATATGTAGGAAACTATTATGGCACACCCAAAGAGTATGTAGAAGAGCAGCTGAAAGCCGGAAAAGATGTCCTCTTAGAGATTGAAATGCAGGGCGGTATGCTGGTAAAAAAACAGTTTCCGGATGCCATGCTTGTCTTTGTCACTCCGCCAAGCGCGGAAATATTAAAAAACCGACTGACCGGCCGGGCAACAGAAAGTGCTGAGGAAATTGAGCGCCGGTTACACCGGGCTTCTGAAGAAGCGGATTATATGGAACAATATGATTATATTCTGGTCAATGATATTTTGGAAGAATCCGTAGAAGAACTTCATCATCTCATTCAATCAGGACATCATAAAACCGTATATTGTGCTGGTTTGATCGCATCAATGAAACAGCAGTTAAATACATTAGCAGGTAAATAAAGAAGGGAGATTATCATGAATCAGACAGATACCGAACGGGAAGAAGAGAACATAAACGAAACTGTCGAAGAACCGGAAAAAAGCACCAAAAAAGAAAAGAAAAAACGTTCTAAAGTCAGTTACGCCGTAGAATATGCCATTTATGTTGCATTGATTCTCTTATGTATATTCTGGGTGCCGGAACACGTTCTCCAGCGAACCGTTGTAAAAGGGGAATCCATGGAAAATACACTTCATACAAATGAAAGTTTATTAGTAGAAAAAGTTTCCTATCATTTTAAGAAACCAACCCGCTACGATATTATCGTTTTTTATCCCTATGGAAAAAACGGTGATGAAGTTCCGGAAAGCATGAAAGATCAAATGGAGATTGATAACACCTCCTCCGGTGATCAGGAAGAAGATTCCGAGTTGTATGTAAAACGTGTATTTGGTCTTCCCGGAGAGAAGATTCAGATCATCGGAAATGACATTTACGTCAACGATAAAAAAGTGGATGATAAATATGCCAAAAATGTAATGAAAGACGGCGATGCCGGTGTGGCATCCGAACCGATCACATTGGGCGAAGATGAATATTTTGTTCTTGGCGATAACCGTAAGGTAAGTCTTGACAGCCGTGAACTTGGTCCAATCAAAGAAAAAAACATTGCCGGACACGTTGTATTACGCATCTGGCCGCTCAGTAAATTTGGTATGCCGTAACTTTTGGATAAATAACAAAACCTAAAATTTAGAATTCATGTGGAAAATTGAAAGGAGATCTTTATTATGTTACACCCATCTTATAATGATTTAATGAATGTCGTAAACAGTGACGTTGAGCCGGGAGAACACCCAGTTGTCAACAGCCGTTATTCCATCGTACTGGCAACCGCAAAACGAGCCCGTCAGCTTATCGCCGGTTCCCAGCCTCTGGTACCAGGAAAATATCCAAAACCGCTTAGTACCGCAATTAAAGAATTGTCCACTTCCGCCATCAAAATTGATACCGAAGAAGAAGCCCGGGCAAAAAGAGAAGCAGCTGCACTTGCTGCGGAACAAGCGGCTACAGCAACGGAAGATACTCCGGATGCAGAAACCGCTGAAAATGATGCTGTCGAAGAAACTGCAACTGAAGAAGTTTCGGGGACAGAATCAACCGAAGCCTGATTCGTTTTATATTGCTTAACCCAGGCAGCCAACCCCTTTGAAGAGAGGATTGGCTGCTTTTTTGTTGTTCAAAAAAATTTTTAAAAAAGCAATTGACAAACGCGTGTTCGTGTAGTATGATAGCAATATAAACAAACGTTCGGATTGTTTGTTCGGATATTACGTTCGATTTACTATTATATTACAAGGAGTGATTCATTTATGAACAGAAGAAAGAAAATGTCGATTTTACACTGTCTCTTAGCTGCTTTTATTATACTGGGATGTTTTGCTGTATTCCAGAATATCAGTGCGAAAACCACCTCTTCCCCTCAGACTGCAATCAGCAGATATGAGTCCGTCCTTGTATATGAAGGAGATTCGGTTTGGTCAATTGCCAAAGTTCATATGGAAGATGCGGATGATGAGCAGCTGACCGCCTATGTGAAGGAGATCAAAGAAATCAATCACATTTCCGAAAATGGAATGATTTATTCCGGTGGGTATCTGGTTGTTCCAATCTATGAAGAGATTGAGTCTGTTTAAAAAGATAGACAACTGTATTTCGCTCATGCCATAATTGTGTCAAGAAGACTTGCTACAATAGGAACGTAAATACAATGTAACAAAAGCGGTTACATAAAGATTAATAATACAAAAGGGGCGAACTTACAATGAACACACCAAAAGCAACACCATTTCGAAAGATCCTTTTTTCTTTCCTGACCTTACTTCTACTGGGAATTTTCTTCCTTCCTGCCACCGGCCAGGCAGCGACTCTCAGAGTAAAGTTAAATGGCAAGACCACCTATTATAAAAAGACACAGTCTATCGTAAGATATCAAAACAAAACCATTACAAAAAGGTCACGTAAGGGTCTGACCATTAAGGGAACACGTATGGTTCCATATAAGGATGTTTTTAAAAAAGGTCTGAAAGTAAAAACGTCTTATAGTGCTTCTAAGAAAAAACTGATCTTTTCACGCAACGGGATTAAAGTAACCCTTACGGTTGGCAGTAAAAATGCTTATGTAAATGGGAAAAAATATCGCTTGAGTGCTGCACCGGCAAAAGTAACTTATGTTCGTAAACGAACCTCTACAATATTAGTTCCTGCGAAGTTTTTATGTAAACACCTTGGTTTTCAGTATAGTGCAAAAGGTTCTGTGATAACAATGACAAAACAGTTTATGTACTCTTATCAGGAAAAAGATGCAAAAACAGCTGTTTATTCCAATTCCTTTACATTTAATGACAAATCGAACAAATTGACTTCCATGCCGGCCCTGAAGATATCCGGTTCAATGTATTTACCTGCGGAGGAAGCATTAAGCAAAATTATTGGATTAAATTACAACTACAATGCAGATACCCAGACACTGGAGGTCGAAAATAAGGTTACCGGCAAAAAAGTGAAATTGGTCTTAAATGAGACAACGATGACGGTAAATGGACAAACGGTTTCTCTTTCTACACCAATGTATCTTGTCACCAGAAAAGATACGAAAAGTGAAGTTTTATGTATTCCATCCAAAAAAGTTTTGACGGCACTTGGATACTCCTATAAATGGGATAAAAAGAAAACCTTGATTTCAATTCATGATCTGATCTACTTTAACTGGACAGCAGATCCAGCAAAAGCAACAGACGCTTCTGTCAATTATATTACTGCCGCAAAGGCAACTTATAATCCGGCTGTCCAATGTATTTCTTTTGAGATAAAGGGCAGTAAAAAAGAAATCATGGATCAGGTTTCTGCTACCCGAAACGGAAAGGTGATTACCGTTACGATTCCAAAAACTTCCAAATATTTACTTCAACAGTTTTCTTTTGAAAAATTTGTATCCGAAATTGAAAAATTTGAAGTTGTAGAAGATGGAAGTGATACGGTCACCATGCAGATTTCCTGTTTTGGCGAATCCGATTTTGCCTACTCCTCTTTAGATGGAACTCTTACGATTAACATTATGGGAGAGTATGTAGGAAATTATGCCTTGAAATTCAAGAAACCGGACGGCGTGACAATCAACTCCGTAAAAAATGAAGATCTGTACCAAAATAATAAATTTAAAATTATTGTTCCGGGAAATCACGTTGATTTGTATAATCAGAATCCGATTGCCATCAGCAGTAATGTAGTTACCGGCGTTTCCACTGCTTTGGTAAACGGAAATACGGAAATCACGGTCAATACCTCAAAACTTCAAGGATATAAGATCTATGAAAAATCCGACTCCTTTGTGGTTTCCATTGGAGATCCGCGTACGATCTATAAAAACATCGTTGTATTGGATGCCGGACACGGTGGCTATGATTCCGGAGCAACCAATAAAGGAACCAAAGAAAAAGACTTGAACCTTAAGATCATTTATACCTTAATGAAGGGTTATTTTTCCTCCAATGCTCCTGAAACCAAAGTTTACTGGAGTCGAAGTTCCGATGTATTTGTTACGTTGTCAAAACGTGCTGCTTTTGCAAGTAAAGTTGGCGCTGATATTTTTGTCAGTCTGCATATGAACTCTGCTTCCGGTTCCAGTGCTAACGGAACAGAAGTATATTACACTGCGACGAATAATGCCAACAGTTTTTCAGGCGTGAACAGCAAAATAATTGCCACATTATTTAAAAACAACCTGGTAACAAGGCTTGGCACGACAAACCGCGGAGTAAAGACTGCCAAATATTATGTCACGAATCATAATACCGTACCAGCCGTTTTGATTGAACTTGGATTTATTTCCGGAAGCCGCGATTATGCAAACTTAATCAATCCGTCATTCCAGAGTAATTCCGCGAAGATCATATATGATACGATCAACGAAATCTTCACAAATTATCCAACTGGACGATAATAAAACAATTTACCGGAAAATTTATTCCATCAAAAAAAATAAATTAGAAAAGAACCTGGATTTCCTTATCAATAGTAAGAAGGATTCCGGTTCTTTTCTATTTAAATTTATTAACTCATTTATCTATTTTTCTTTCCGCAGTGAAACCGCCTTTGCCGCCATCCGTTTCCGATCCTCGCCAAGCGCCGCATAATGCTTTCTCGTCGTGTTTACATCATTATGGCCTAACACTTCAGCCACCAAATAAATATCGCTTGTTTCGCGGTATAACGACGTTCCATACGTACTTCTGAGTTTGTGTGGCGTAATATGTTTGATTGAAGTAATCTGGCTTGCACAATCCGTCACCAGATTTTCCACGGACTGTACACAAATCCTCCTTTTCTGCGCAGAGAGGAAGAGTGCATGTTCATGTCCTTCCTTGGTAACAATGTGTTTTCTTTCCTCCATATAATTGTATAATGCTTCTGCCACTTCGTCACCAAAATAGACAAAATCTTCCTTTCCACCTTTTCGTATGATCCGGATGCGGTTATTTTTAAAATCCACGTCCTCAACATCTAATCCCACACATTCCGAAACACGAATACCTGTTCCCAGCAGAAGAGTGAAGAGTGCCAGATTCCGCGTCTTGTTCTTCTCAAAATAAACCTTTTTCATACCGGACATTTTTTCTCCACCATGTTCGACATAGTCGAGCAGATCAGCAACTTCATCGTATTCCAGTCGAATAATCTCTTTTTTATGAAGTTTTGGCATATCCACGATTAAGGTCGGATTATTGGAAATCAATTCCCGCTTATAATAATAGGCATAAAAACTACGTAACGCAGCCAATTTTCTATGTAATCCCTGTTCCTGGTTAGTATGTGTTTTTCCTTCATCATCTACGTATAATTTCAAATATTCCAAATATTCTTCAATATCAACGGCCTGCAAGTTTTCAAGATCCTGCAATTGAATTTCCTTAATTTTCTTATTTTTAAAGTAAGGATTCGACTGAATTAAAAAACGGAAAAACAACCGGATATCATATACATAAGATATTCTTGTTTTCGCGGATGTATTTGGTTCGATGGCACGAAAAAAATCTTTACTGAAACGCGGCATCGTATTCAGTACCTCACGCAGTTTAAGAGTATTTGCATTTATGTTTTCCTCATGATAAGTTACACGATTCTTAGCAGCCATGGGCATTTCCTCCTTTATAATATAAGTATACCACATCCTTTTGAATTTGTATACCTCTTTTTGAAAAACTGGAGTTTGTCCAATAGAGTTATATGGAGACATAGAAAGCAGGCTGTCATCTTTCGACGTACTTCCAGCCATCATCCGGCCATAACAATTCCTTTCACGGCACTAAAAAAAGACATATCACAAGGGGTATGTCTTTTCTTCTTATTCCTGATTATTCTGAATAATCTTTTGCAATTCAAATAATTCCTCGGTCGTTAATTTTTTATTTCCAATATACTCTTGTATAAAACAGGTAAACGAATTATGATACAAATTCTTCATCAATACCGAAGTCTCAATTTCCTGAACATCTTTTTTGGATATTGCCGGACGACATAAAAAACCTGGATCCTCGCGAGTAATTGCACCTTTATCAATCAAACGTTTGATATATGTATAGGTCGTATTTTTTTCCCATCCAATGTATTCTTTAATAATTTTTGAAATATCTTTTGCAGCGAGAACTTTGTTGCTCCACAGCAACTCCATAACATTTAATTCCCCTTCATGTAAGCGTATTTCCTTTTCTTTTTGCTGGCTCATTCTTTATCCTGCCTCCTCCTAAGCCATATTTGCGGTTATTCTTCAAGTGTAGAATCGCGCACGGCGCACAAAATCAAGAAAGTAATTTTATTCTACTACAATAGAACTCCCACGTCAAGGGCATTTTTCAACAATTTTATGCCAGTGTTTTTAGTAACTTTTCAAAATAATCCGAAAGCGGTGCTGAAAATTCCATGTATTCTTCAGTTGTAGGATGAATAAATCCTATCGTCGCAGCATGTAATGTCTGCCCTTGTAAATTCTTAAATTTGCTATTTACAGGTCCATATACCTCATCTCCTAAAAGGGGATGTCCGATATGAGACATATGTACACGGATCTGATGCGTTCTTCCGGTTTCCAGCCGACATTCAATATAATTGAACTTGTGATTCAGATGATCCAGAACTTTATAATGCGTGATGGCTTCCTTGCTGTTTTTTTCGGTTACCATACGTTTTTTGCGGTTCGTCGGATGCCGCCCGATTGGTGCCTGAATTGTTCCTTCTTCTTCCGAAAAATTATTATACACAATGGCACGATAACTTCTCGTGATGGTATGGGCACGCAGCTGATCTGCAATTTTTTGATGCGACTTATCATTTTTGCAGACAATCAATGCCCCTGTGGTATCCTTATCGATGCGGTGAACAATTCCCGGGCGCAGCACTCCGTTGATACCGGACAAATTGTCCCTACAGTGATAAAGAACCGCATTGACCAGCGTATCCTCATAATGTCCCGGAGCCGGATGAACCACCATTCCTTTGGGTTTATTCACAACCAGAACATCGTTGTCTTCATACAGGATATCCAATGGAATGTCCTGTGGTTTGATTTCTAATTCTTTGGGATCCGGAAGAGAAACCATGACGATATCTCCTTCCTGGACTGCCGTTTTACTTTTGGACTGTACGTTATCATTTATCGTAACTCTATTTTCTTTTATCAATTTCTGTATATACGACCGCGACAGATCCATACATCTACCTGCAATATACTGATCCAGACGCATGGAATCCTCTCCTGCCGCTACTTCATACTGCAATTCCTGTTTCATGCTATTTGTCCTCTTTTTCAAAATCATCTTTATACCGGAATATCAGCGCATATAAAAGCAATACCGCAGCAATGGTAACATAGCAGTCTGCCACGTTAAAAACCGGGAAATTGATGGCAGAAACATAGATAAAATCTACTACATAGTGATGCCAGAACCGATCAATACAATTTCCCAATGCGCCCGCTGCTAACATACAGAAAATAACCCGTAAAAATAAAAATCGTTTCTCATAAGATAATTTAATATAGGCATAAAAAATAACACCTAAAATCAGCAGAGAAAAACAGCCCAGAATCCAGGTACTATTTTGAAAAAGTCCCCATGCGGCTCCTTTATTTTCCAAATAATGCAGTTCTAAAATATTGGGAATGATCACAATATCATTCCCAATTAAATACATAGATGCTATTTTCTTTGTCAATTGATCTAAAAAGGTAAGGAAAACAAAAAGTACCGCCATCGTAATGTGGGTTTTTCTTTTTGAAACTATCGTCATTGAATTTTATTCCTTTCCATGGTGCAAATCGATCAGAAATCCACCGATCCTAAGAACTCAAAAGGGTCATCGGTTTTCTTTTCTTTATTATTCATATTCAGATCCTGTAACAGGGAATCAAGTGTCGGAACAAGATCTTCATTTTTTGTCACTTTTTCCGCTGGTTCAAGCTGCTCCATCGCCTTGGGCTGTACTTTTTCTTCCGGTTCATCCAGAGAGGTAAACGTTACATCAATGGGTTTTACCGGGGTAGCTTCCACGGGCGTGGTAACTGCTGCTTCTGTTACCGTTTTTACCGGTTCTTCCGGCAGCTTGTCCGCTTCTTTTTCTTCTTTTATTTCCGGTTTAACCTCTACCTGAGGCTGTACTTCCACTTCCTGGGATTGTACTTCCGGTTCCTGCTCTTTTACCGCTTCCAATGTATCACGCAGATCGATCGTATCTGCACTTAATATTTCTGCGGTACGGTCAGCCTCGTCCATTTCCGGTTCTTTTGCCACAGCCGCCCTCTCTTCTGTTTTTTCCGACTCATCGGATGCCACCGCATCCTTACCGTTTTCCGGTTCTGCCACCGTGTTATCAACGACAGGATTCACCGAAGAATCCTCTACCACACCTGCCGGCTTTTCCTGTGCAGAAGCCGTTTCTTCCCCGGATTCTTCCGGCGCATCCAAATCTTCCGGCTTGTGAATATCAAACTCCGATCCCTCCACCAGTTGAAGCTGTGCACTGGCAGCCTCTTTTAACTGCAATTTGTACTGATTGAACTGCTGGATCAGCTGCATTGATTTTTCACGAATCTTCTGATACTCTTCTTCGGCATTATTAATGATCTTATCTGCATGCAGATGTGCCGCTTTTTCAATGGATTCCGCTTTTAATATCGCAGCATCCTTCGTTTCTTTTGAAGTTTTTTCTGCCAGGATCAGCGCTTTCTGCAATGTTGTCTCAATTGAGCGATAATACTGAACCCCATCACTCAATGTCTTAATCTTGCTGTTGAGATCATCCCGTTCTTCCTGCATCTCGCGCTCTTTTTTACGAAGCTGTTCGGTCAGCTTTGCATTTTCTTCTGTCAATTGTTTATAATTGTCAAATACCAGTTCAAGATAAGCATCCATCTCATCTTTTTCGTATTTTTTTCGCTTTGCTTCTACTTTTTTATTTTGTAATTCAATTAAAGATAACATACGTATTTCCTCCTGCATGCATTAAAATTCACGGTTAATGGTAGGCATTGTATCGGATTGTTCTTTTACATGATCCAACGTATCTCCACTGATGTCCACCTGCTCCGGTGTAAAAATAAATACATATTTTGAAATCTGGTGATATTTTCCATTAATTGCGTAAATACAACCGGAAATAAAGTCCATGATACGCTGTGCATCGTCAGCATCGAAGCCCTCCAGATTTACTACAACCGGTTTTGACTCCAGCAATGTATTACATATTTCCTGTGAATCTTCAAAAGAGGATGGGAATATGATCTTTACCTCAGATATGGTTCGGTTCAGGGAAACTACTTTTGGTTTGGATCCGCGAAATCCACCAATTTTTCCTTTTTCTTCCTGTGTTTCTTTTGCTGTATTCCGGCTGCTTCTTGCAGGAGCTGTCCGCTGAGGTGTTTCTTCTTCAAAATCATCTACATAGTTTTCAAATTCATCTTCTTCATCCATACCATCCAAATTAAAAAAATTAACAAGTGATTTAAAACTCATACTATCAAACCCTCTCTATCTGTATCTTAATATTGTCTGCTTCCAAATATACCGGTACCGACACGGACATAAGTTGCTCCTTCTTCAATTGCAACTTCATAATCTCCGGTCATACCCATAGAAAGCTCATTCATACTAATATTATCAATGTTTTTGGCGTTGATGTCAACTAGTAATTTACGTAAATTTTGAAAATGTATCCGATTTTTTTCCGGATCTTCCACAAATGGCGCGATCGTCATCAGTCCACGCACCTTAATGTTCGGAAATTTCGCAATTTCACGAATTACCTCTTCCGTCTCTTCCGGCATCAATCCAAATTTTGACTCTTCTTTGGCAACATTTACCTCAATCAATATATTGGCAGTCTCACCAATTTTTTCATATTCTTTCTGAATCTGCTCAGCCAGGCGAAGGGAATCTACCGAATGAATACGTGCCACCTTTCCCGCAATCTGACGCACTTTGTTACGCTGCAAATGACCGATCAGATGCCATTCAACCTCTTTCGGAAGTTCCACTTCTTTTTTTACAATTTCCTGTACTTTATTTTCACCAAAGATGGAAACCCCTGCCTGCATGGCTTCCTGCATCATCTCAATCGGTTTGGTCTTACTGACTGCGATCAGCGTAACATCATCCCTGGAACGTCCGCTCCGCTCACACGCTTTCTGAATCTTTTCTTCTACGATTTTCAAATTCTCTGTTACCATTTTTCTTCCTCCTAACGGCTGATTTATTCTATAAAATCATTTTCATTTAGTAGTTTTGGATTTACCACAATATGGTCATAATTGGATATTCCTCCACTTGTATTTGGCGAAACGATCGTATATTCATTATTTTCATATACTTTTTCAATCTTTCGGAACTGGCAGTAGCCGGTATTTACACAATAAACCCCCTCTACACTCTCCTGCGTATTCAATGTAACCAGCTGTGTTGTAGCTGGATCTACAATGGTATCTCCGGGCGCCAGAATGGTATCATTGACATAATACTTATCGTCTTTTACGCTTGCATTTTCAACGGAAACAAATGACTGTGTTTCTTTCCCGGATTTATCATAAGTCACTTTTAACACACCGGGAACCGTCGCTTCTCCCGGTTTTTCCGAACCATTGGTAATATAACCTTTTGGCACGACCGTCATTTTCTTTTTAATAATGGAAGAATTTGGAATTTTATATCCGGTGGCCGCATTCAGATTTAACTCGATATCCAGATAGCGGTCATTCAGATATCTTCCCATATATCTGCCTGATGTCAATACCGCAAACTGCGTTCCGGAATTTTCCTGAAACGAAAGGGCACAGTTAAAAGACACCTGATCTTTTTTTACGGTTATGCGGACGCTTGTCTGATCTTTCAGTTTCTGGGCAAGATCATCGGTAAGCGGAACGACAATCTTCCATTCATCGCTCGTTACCAGTTTATAGACCGGAACGTCTGCTGCAACTTTTTCCGAGGAACTAAGCTGCTCTCTCTCAACCGAAGTGGTGTCTTTAAATAAATCCGGATTGATCCTGTCCAGAGTAATATCTTCATATCCGTCAACGGAATAAGAGATCACACCCGGCTTTGCCGCCTTGGATTTGACAATCTCATTTGATTTTTCGGCTTCCGACAGCTGTTTTTTTATATCACTGTACAGATTGCTGCGGCTCTGCTCAAAGATCGTATTTTCAATATCGTAATGGAAATCTTTTACTGTATAATAATTTGCCTGATTGTAATTGCTGTAATAATCACTAATGACTTCCCGCAGTTTCTGTATGTCAGAGCTGGTTGTCTGATGATCCGACTGTACCTGTTCAAGAAGATCATTTACGGTTCCATTTTTATCAATTGTGTAGATAACTTCTTTTTTTCCCACCTTGCTCTGATCTGCGTGATAAAAATTAATATATCCTTCCTGTTCAGAATAAACAACTGTTTCCTCACGTAAAATAAATCCCGTCAGTGTACTGTCATCGGCAATACTTGTTTCGTTTACTTCGTATATGCTGATATGTTCATCATGAAAATAATTCCAGGAAATAATCACTACATACGCGATAATAATGAGCAGTATCAGCAATGCAATATTCGGTTTTAACGGTTTTCGATATTTAACTACTGTTTTATTTTTTTTCAAAACCGGAATGCTTCCTTTCTTTTAAATGATACGACCATTTTTCATGAATAAAAATATGCTTTTTGTAAATAACTAACATTACTACAAAAGGAGGTTTCTCAATATGAAAACAATTGACTATATTGCACTGGCACTTGTTATCATTGGTGCCATTAACTGGGGATTGATCGGATTTTTTAGTTTTGACCTTGTCGCTTTTATCTGCGGCACAATGTCGATTTTATCCCGCATCATATATGCTGTTGTCGGTATATGTGGTCTTTATGCGATCAGTTTTTGCGGAAGGTTGAAAAACTGACCCTTTACTGGCGAACCAACTCGCGCCAATCCAAGTCTCCCCGTTCCAAAGCCTTCACAAGCAGCTCCGCTGTTGCAACATTGGTTGCCAATGGAATATTATGAACATCGCAGAGCTGAAAAAGTGTTGTCACTTCCGGTTCGTGAGATTTTGGCGTGAGTGGATCCCGTAAAAAGATAACGAGATCGATATCATTATTTTCAATCTGCGCGCCCAGCTGTTTCTCACCACCCAGATGTCCGGCAAGATATTTATGGATATTTAAATTTGTAACTTCTTCTACCAGTCTTCCTGTCGTAGCCGTTGCAAAAATATCATGCTTACATAATATGCCACGGTACGCAATGCAGAAATTCTGCATTAAGATTTTCTTTGAATCATGCGCGATCAATCCAATGTTCATATATATTCCTCCTTAGAAGTATCATTTTTTCCAAGATAAATTATTTTCCAACGCCATACTTTCCACAAAACTGCTACTGTTGCCTCGTGTCGGCTGTATCTGAATATTAATTAATATTCCGATTGCCATCGCATTACTTAACATAGAGGATAATCCATTGCTTAAAAACGGAAGCGGAAGTCCGGTATTTGGCAGCAAAGATGTCACTACACATATGTTAAAAAATGTCTGGAAACAGAAAAGGGAACCGATACCAAGAGCAATCATCATTCCGAGATAATCTCTGGCATGCTTGGCTGCAATAAAACATTTAATGATAATGATCGATAACAGACCTAATATAATCAGACAGCCAATAAACCCAAATTCCTCGCTGATCGGAGTCCAGACGAAATCACTCTCGATGACATCGACCGAATTATAGTTCCGGTTTTCACTCAACCCATCCATCAGCAGTTTCCCATACAATTTTCCGGAAGCAATCGACAATACCGAGTTATTCTGCTGGTACATAATGCCAAGTGCCTCTGTTTCCGGATGAAGCCATCCGGTAATACGCCGCAGCTGATAATCATGAAGCAGTTTCTGCCCCGGCTGCTGGATATACCATATCAAAAAGCCGGCAATCGGGATTAATACAGCCACCACCGGACCAATGATCTTTTTACTCATGCCCGAACACAAAATCATCATCGCAAGCACAACCATAATAACAACCCCTGACGAAAGATCGGATTGTACCAAAATAAACGCTGTCGGCAGCAGCGCAATCGCACAGGCAAGGAAAAATGTTTTAAACGAATCCAGCCGTTCACGATATGCCAGAAAGAAAGACGCCAGCGTCAATATTACAACGATTTTACATACCTCCGATGGCTGAAACATAAATACCTTAAAATCCAGCCAGCGGTAAGAATCCGTATGCGCATTGGAACCCAGTGGAGAAAACCGTGTTCCTGCCACCATCAGAGTCGTAATAATATACAAAATGGGAACATACATACATAATGTGTGGTAATCGATCAACGAAAAAATAAGGATCACACAAAGTCCCATTCCAATTGTAAAAATTTGTCTTTTTGCAGAACCCACCTGTCCCGAGGACGGAATAATTGATAATATAAAGGAACTGATCAAAAACAAAATAAAAACTACCACTACTAAAAGAACGTCAAAGCGTTTCAAATTGTAATGTTTGGCTAAAAACCAATTGGACACCCGTTCTTTTATACTCGTTATTGTTACCATGTCTGCCTGTCACCACCATTATTTGGTTTGTTTAATACTCAAAATCGGAATATTTGCAAATATTGCATTATTTCCCTCGGATTCATTTTGTTCGATTTTTATATCAAGACCACTTTGGTCAATTTCAACATACTTGGAAAGAACATTGATAATGTCTTTCTGAATCTGCTCCATAATGTCCGGAGAACAATTCGCACGATCGGAAACCAAGACCAGCTTCAGTCTGTCTTTTGCTACGTTTCCAGAAGACTTTTTCCGGAAAAAATCTGCAAATTTCATAGTTTTCATCTCCTTTTAGTTGTTTTTAAATTTACTCTTTATCTTTGAGAAAAATCCTGTTCCTTTTGAGAGATCCAATAAGGGAACTTCTTCTCCCATAATGCGTTTGCATATATTTTCATAAGCTTGTCCTGCAAGGGATTTACTTCCCACAAGAGGTTCTCCCTGGTTTGTCGAAACAACGATATTCTCGTCATCCGGAACAACTCCGAGTAAATCAACGGCAAGGATTTCTACAACATCGTCACTTGACATCATATCCCCACGTTTTACCATGTCATAACGAAGACGGTTTACTACCAGCTCGGTCTTCTTGATCTCATTGGCATTGAGAAGTCCGATGATACGATCGGCATCTCTTACCGCCGATACTTCCGGTGTCGTTACTACGATCGCACGGCTGGCACCAGCGATGGCATTCATAAATCCCTGTTCAATTCCTGCCGGGCAGTCAAGAAGTATGTAATCAAATTCATCCTTTAACTGATCTGTCAGTTTGGACATCTGTTCCGGCGATACTGCTGTCTTATCTCTCGTCTGCGCCGATGGCAGAAGATACAGTGTCGGATATCTCTTGTCCTTGATCAGTGCCTGATTAATGCGGCAGTTTCCCTCAATGACATCCACGAGATTATATACAATACGGTTTTCCAGTCCCATAACTACGTCCAAGTTACGAAGTCCTATATCTGTATCGATCAAAACAACTTTCTTTCCCTCTTTTGCAAGTCCTGTTCCTACGTTTGCTGTCGTCGTTGTCTTACCAACTCCGCCTTTCCCCGATGTAATAACTATTACTTCACTCATCGTATTTACCTATCCTTTCCTTCAATAACTCTCTATCATAATATTTTACTTGAATTGGCTAAAAATTGCAATCTTTTTTATATTGAAATCCCATCTAATACCTTTCGGTTTAACGGTTCAATATAAATATTGCCCTCTTCTGCAAATGCAATCTTTGTCTCCAATTTTGTCTCTGTTTTTTCATCCGGACTCCGCGCAATAATATCCGCAATACGGATCTGTGTCGGATTCATCTGAAGGGCAACGACAAAACTGTTTTCCTTTCCGGAAGCTCCGGCATATACTGTTCCGAGAAGTTTTCCCAAAACGACAACATTTCCTGCCGAAACCACCTGTGCCCCGACATTGACATCCCCAAGAATGACAATGCTTGTCTCAAATTCAAGGACCTGTCCGGAACGAAGTGTTCCCTTATAAAACTGACCGGTATTGGAATTTAATTCTGTCAGTTTTTCTTCCAGCGTTTTGGCAAAGCACGCTTCTTTTTTTTCGTCATCGTCGATCAGACAGACAATATCCAGCTGGGAATGTTCCCGGATACATTCCATCAGTTCATATTTCTGCTCTTCCGATAACTTCCGCCCTTCAAAAGATAAGGCGATCTGTGCTGCTCCCAAAAAATCAGAAGAAGAAGTGAATTTTTCTTCGACCTTTTCTTTTAATTCGGAAAATTCCATCTTATCATCCAAATGAACGATAAGACCGGATTTATTTCCCTTGATCACAACCGGTTGATTCATATTTGTCCTCGCTTTCTCTCAGATGATCAGTCTGCCACTCCGCCCGAATTACTAACCGGACTTGTCGCTGATTTCTTTAACAAACTCTTTCTTGCTTTCTCATCAAAGTAATACTGGTATACATTACTTGCCAGAGATGCCGCATTACTTGACGTAAAGGCATTTGGCATAACAACCGTAACCGAAATCTTTGGTGAATCATATGGTGCATAAGAGACGAACAACGCATGGTTTGGCTCGTTCGCACTGATCTGAGCCGTACCTGTCTTACCGGCAACTTTTACCGGTACTTTCTGAAATACACTCTTTAAACTTCCGTTGTTTACTACCATGTACATTCCGCTTCGAATCGCATTCAAGGTCGAACTCTTGATATCAAGCTGGTTCCGCACAGTGGCTTTGTTGTTCTTTATCTTATTATTCTGTGCCGGATCTGCCACTTTATCCACCAGCGTAAGATCATAGCAGGTTCCGCCATTTGAAATTGTCGATACATAACGTGACAGCTGAACCGGAGTATAACTGTTTGTACCCTGTCCGATTGCAGAACGCACGGCATCGCTGTCAGATACATGTGGCTGTGCCTCGGTCAGTTCCACGCCGGAAAGATCTGTCAGGCCATACTTATCTGCGTATTTTTCCAGTTTCTTTAATCCCCGCTCATTATTTACTGCGGTTCCACTCAATCCACTCAGGCGGTATCCCATTTCATAAAAGAAATAGTTACAGGAATGCTGGATTGCCTGCGACACATTGATGGTTCCGTGACTGTACGTACTCCAGCACTTCGGTGACGGATTGATCTTATCAAATACCACATGGTCCGTTACCGTCGAACTGGTATCAATCACACCCTCTTCCAGTGCCGCTGTCGCAGATACCATCTTATAGGTCGAACCGGGTGCCGTCTTCTGCTGCGTCGCACGGTTCAAAAACGGCGAGGCAGAATTGGAATTGATCTTTGCAAAATATTCACTGTCGACCGAGTTGGCAAATTTATTGTTGTCATAACTTGGATAGGATACCATGGCTTTTACTTTTCCGGTATTCGGATCTGTAATAACCACCGATGCAGCACAAGGAGTAAGCCCCAGTTCTCCCGGTGTGATCTCCAGCGATTTAATCTTGGATTTCAAAAACTGAAATGGCGAGATCATTCCTGTGCGAAGTTTGGCAAGCATCGTCTTATCTTTCTTTAAATATCCCTGTTCATACAACAGCATACAAACCTGTCTTCCGCTGATCTGGTCATTGTAGATCAGCGTATGGTATACTTTTTTGTCATACGAACTGTCATCGTTCAATTCGTCAAAAACATACTCAATAATCTTAGCATAAATTTCCTCTGTACTGTAATAATCATCTCCGACATTGAGCATTTCCAGATCAATCCAGTTATGGGAGATCGCATAGATCAAAAATTCGCTCAGACTGATCTTTTCATTGGCATACTGATTATACATATCATCGGATTTATCCATTTTATCGGTCGCAATGACTTCATTTTTCCGAAGCATCGAATAAATATAATCCATATACTCTGCATTGGTATCCGACATATTTTTTGTCGTCGTCTTATTATTATAAGACAGATATCTTTTTACTGCCCGCAATGAATTCTTTTTCTCTCTCGTAAACGTTTGATATACATTTTTTTCCAGTTGCGTTGCGTCGGATCTGGAAAATTTTGTAATATCAACCAGACTGTTTTCTACGATAGCGCAATACACATCATAGATCGGAACACGGATATTTTTTGCGTCTTTTCCTTTCGAACCTGCACTTTTACTGTTATTCAATTTAGAGATCAATACACCGGCAATCGCTTTTTCCGTCAATTGATAAACCGCACTTTGCAGATCGGCATCAATCGTAAGATAGATGTCTTTTCCCGCCGTCGCATCTTTGTGATCCTTCGTCTCTACAACACGGGAACTGCTGTCAATAACAAGCGTTTCACTTCCTTTTTTTCCTCGCAGCTGCTCTTCAAACGTGCTTTCGATTCCGGATTTACCAATCTGGTCGGCAGCTGTGTACGTATTGTCTCCATTTTCCTTCATCGAAGCCAGTGTATCCGATGAAATCAATCCGGTATATCCGATGATATGAGAAAAATAGGTGCTGTCATAATACACGCGTTTTGCCTCTTCACTGACATCTACACCAATCAGGCTGGCAGAATTTTCCTTTATTGCTGCCACCGTATTCAGAGAAACATCCGAGCTGATCGTAACCGGCTCATACTTCTGATACGTATTCATCATTAACGCATAACGGATCGCCATGATCTTGAGAGCGGTCGCGTCATCATAATCCTGTTCATATTTTTCCTGTGCATCCGCTTCATTTTTGTTCTCCTCCGTCAGTGGATCAAAAAAATGAATGGCGTTTACCGCTGTCGATGTCCGGATATAACGAAAACATTCTTCTGCCGTCATATTTTTCTGTTCATCTGTCAGCTCATCCACGGATTTGCAGAAATAAATCTCCCTCTTAAATCGCAGCTGAGCATTTTTGTCTACCGTAAATTTAAATCTTCCTTTTTTATCTATCGTAATCGGAAAATCTACGGTCACTTTATCCCCGTTTTTTTCGATGAGACTGATACATTTTAATATCATCTCGTTCATCTGTTTATTGCTTTCGATCTCACCGGTATCTTCCAACGTGATCGCATAACTTTGTTCGTTTGATGCAAGCAGTTTTCCATTGCAGTCATAAATCTTGCCACGGGAACTTTTTATCGTCTTCTGTTTTTCGTTTTTTATCGTCGCCTGCTCATCGTATGCTTCTCCCTGTACAATCTGCAAATAAAACAATCGTCCTATCAGTATACTAAATAGCACAACATATACAACAATTAAAGTAAAAATACGCGAACGCATCAAGGTCTTTAAATATTCAATAATTGAAGAAAACATTGAACTACACTTCCTCCCTTCGTTCGGAAGATAAATACTTTTCCAGGCGGTTTAATATACGGAAAACAACAACGGAAACCACCAGTGTATAAATCAGTTCCGGTAAAATAATATGGGAAAAATAAAAGGTAAAATGCAATTTTCCACGTACTAAAAACTCCGTGATATAATAGTAAAAACCATATACCAGATCACCCAGTCCTACAAGTACGCAGGGCAGTATGTAATTATCCGTAAAATAGATCTTCTGACAATAACCGCAGAGGAATCCAATGGTCATAAAAATAAAGGCATACAGTCCGATCACACTTCCATACATCATATCCAGCATCAGTCCGCATACAAGCCCGATGACTTCTCCGGAAGTACGCCCGCGCATATAACTGTAGCATACCGTCAGAATCAATAATAAGTTTGGCACCACATTTGCCAATGCCAATTTATGGAAAACTGTCGTTTGCAGTAAAAAGGCGAGCAAAATGATGATAATGGTTGAAATACGTCTTTTAATCATAGTTTTTAATATCCTCGATTTCTGAAGAGTCCTTCAACGTGGTAATGATCAATACTGTCTCTAATTTATCAAAAGATACAACCGGCGTAAGGTGCCCGCTCTTTGACAATCCATCCGGCTCCTGTGTAATATCTGAGATATAACCCACGAGCAGTCCCGGAAGAAATTTGTCACTGATGTGCGAAGTAACAACCGAATCACCATTTTGGGCAGTTACATTATTGCTGATCATCGTAACATCAATGTATCCTTTGTAAATACTTTCCATATTTCCTTTTACAATACAAGTTTCCCCTGTGTTTTCAAACATGGCACTTACATTGCTTTTGTCATCTATGATCGCCCGGACTTTGGCATAATGGTCACCCACTTCAGACACAATCCCTACCAGACCGTTTCCGGCGATCACATTCATATCGACAGCGATGCCGTCTTTCTTTCCTTTATCAATGGTAAATAAATGAAACCAGTTATTTCCATCTCGTCCAATGACTGTCGCTGCCACTTTCGGATAATCCGGATACTTCTGATCCAATTGATACAATTCACGATAATTATCCAAGTCGTTATTTTCACCGGCAAGAATTTTATTATCATAACTAAGTGCATCAATTTTCTCTTTCAACTGTTTATTTTCTGCCAGAAGATCCTCTTTGGAATGAAGAAGATCCATCTTATCCGAAATTGCTTTTCCTACTTTGTTGATTCCACTCTGCATCGGAGACATAATATCTCCTACCGTCGCCTTCACACCACTTAACCGGTCTGAAAACTTAAAACTGAGGACTACGAGAATGGCACAAAGAATGCTGCAAAAAATATAAATATATTTGGGATGAATTCTTGGTCCCTTTCTTCTCTTTCTTTTCATCGCCTGTCTCCATTCTGCTTATAAAGCAAGTTTTGCAAGCTGCGGGTCTTCGATCACTGCGCCAAGTCCCATGATAACTGTACTTTCCGGTTCTTCGCACAAATTTACCTTTAACCCAAGTTCATCGTAAATAAACTGTCCAAGATCCTGAATGCGGCTGGAACCTCCGGTCAGATAAAGACCGGATTTATAAATATCGGAAGAAATTTCCGGTGGTGTGCGCTCCAAAATAATCTTAATGGAATCTACAATATTCTGGAACAATTCTGCCAGTGCCTCATGCACACATTCTCCGGTTACGGTAATTTCACTTGGAAGTCCGGTTACCAGATTGCGGCCGCAGATGTCCATCTGGGCATCGGTCACATAAGCAGATGCAATATTTTTCTTAATTGCCTCGGCACTCTTTTCTCCGATGACAAAATTCATATCTTTTTTAATTTTATTGATAATTGCTTCATCAAAACGGTTTCCTCCTACCGGGATCAAACGGCTGAGTACGATACCTCCCAGAGAAAGAACGGAAATCTCTGCCGTATTGGCACCGATATCTACGACAAGGGTACCTGTCGATTTGGTAATATCAAGATTCATTCCCAATGCATCTGCAATCGGTTTTTCAACGACATGAATCTTCTTTGATTTCAGGTTGGTATTGGCAATAAGGTCAAAATAAGCTCTCTTCTCTACCTCGGTAATATCCGTCGGAACAGCAATATAATATTCGGCTCCTTTGAATCTCTTTTTCCCATTTAATTCTGCAAAAAAGTAGTCGATCAATGCCTGCATATTTCCAATATCCGCAATAACACCATTTTTGATTGGATAGGAAACATCCAGATTTTCCGGTGCTTTTTCATACATTTCAAAAGCCTCGTCGCCAACGGCAAATACATGATTCTTTTTGTAGATGGCAATCACACTCTTTTGATGTAAGATCACACCTTCTCCATTTTTATAAATTTTAATTGAGCTTGTACCAAAGTCAATTCCGATTGCTTTTCCTAGCATTTTCTTCATCCTCTCTATCTTTATAGTCCTTCATATGTGCCCTCTTTCTTTCAAGCTGACATATTGATAATCTCCAAGAATCAAATGATCCAGTAATGAAATTCCAATCATTTCTCCGGCTTTTTTCATACGCATTGTTGCATCCAGATCGGACTGGCTCGGAGTAGGGTCGCCGCTTGGATGGTTATGTATCAGTACAAAACAGGATGCATCGTATTGAAGTGCCTTTTTCAAAACTTCTCTCGGATGCAGTACACAAGCTGCGACAGATCCGCTGAAAATCCTCTCACAATGGATCAGACGGCAGCGGTTGTCCAGATACAGCACTCTCGTCTGCTCGGTTTCCAGCGTCCGCATCTCTTCCATGAAATAGTTTGCGATAAACTCCGGCGAATCAAATCGTTCGCGTCCCGGCTTCCGCTGTCTGGCAAGCCGTTTTGACAATTCTGCCATACATTGCAGCTGAATGGCTTTGACCTCTCCGATACCACAAACTTTTTTCAACTGCTTGTCCGTCAGATAATAAAGTCCCATCAGCCCCTTATGCACCGGGTGCAGAGTAAGCACTTCTCTTGCCAGTTCCACACTGTTTTTTTCGTGCGTTCCTGTTTTCAGCAAAACAGCAAGCAATTCTGCATCGGATAACGCAGCTGCTCCCTGTTCTTTCGCTTTTTCATAAGGTCGTTCCGATACCGGAAGTTCTTTCATTGTGTAAAATTGTTGACTCATACAGCCTCCTGACTCTACACACTGTCTACCCATACATAAATTATTTTACCATACATTTTTAAAAATGTATATATAGAACCCCATAAAATTCACATACTTTTCGCAATTTATTTTGGTAGTTCGACAATTTTTTCGTCTACCATCTTCTGAAGCGACATCAAAATCCCATATTTTCCGTGCTGCCAGGTAAGTCCTCCCTGAAAATACACACTATAGGGCGGTTCAATCGGGGCATCTGCACTTAATTCAATCGAAGATCCCTGAATAAAGTTTCCTGCCGCCATAATGACATCGCTGTGGTAACCCGGCATCGCATACGGCTCCGGTGCCACGTAACTGTCCACCGGCGATCCCGCCTGGATTCCCCGACAGAATGCAATGATCCGTTCCGGGGATCCAAGAGCAACTGCCTGAATGATATCATTTCTTTCTTCGTCTTTTCCCGGACTTGTCTCAAACCCAAGATTTTCGTAAAGATTTGCTGCAAAGATGGCGGATTTCAAGGCACTTGCCACCACCTGAGGCGCAAAAAACAGTCCCTGGTAAAAAGAACGGTTCACTTCCAGCGAAGCTCCGACCTCTTTTCCCAGTCCCGGTGCCGTAAGACGGTTTGCCGCCAGTTCAATGATATCTTTTCTTCCGACAAGAAATCCGCCCATCGGCGCAATACCACCGCCCAGATTTTTAATCAGCGATCCGACAACCAGATCCGCTCGGACATCCGACGGTTCGATCCGGTCCACAAATTCCCCATAACAGTTGTCTACCATGCAAATCACGTCCGGACGGCGTTCTTTTACAAAAGCTATAATCTCCCCGATCTGTTTGACGGACAATGTTTTGCGCATCGCATACCCTTTGGAACGCTGGATCGTAACCAGCTTCGTTCTCTCATTTAATGCGCTTTCTATGCCCGGATAATCGATTGCACTGTCTTTCAATAAATCGACCTGTGCATAGGTGATTCCAAATTCACGCAGCGATCCCGGTTCACTTTTTCCATTAATTCCTATGATTCCCTCCAGCGTATCATAGGGCTTGCCAACCGGAGATAACAATTCGTCTCCCGGCCGGAGGATGGAAGAAAGCGCCAGCGTGAGTGCATGCGTCCCACAGGTAATCTGCGTTCTTACAAGGGCATCTTCGGCGTGAAAAATATCCGCATATACTTTCTCCAGTGTATCCCGTCCGCTGTCATCGTAACCATATCCGGTCGTTCCATACATATGCTCGGCGCTGACACGGTTTTTATGAAATGCCTGCATCACCTTCAACTGATTGTATTCTGCCATCTCATCAATGGCTTCAAACCTTGCTTTGAGTGTCTCACAGATCTGTTCTCCATATTCAAATACAGGCGCACTGATCCCTGCCTGTCCATACATTTTTTTTCGTTCTTCTGTCTCCAGCATAATGTTCTCCTTTTTTCAACCCGTAAAACCGGTTGTTATAAACTTTTTGTTATATGATTCCTTTCTCTTTTGCCAGCCTTATGATTTCTTCCACGATCTCGCTTTCCGTGTTAAATTGATCTTTGTCAATCATCTGTACTTCCCGTTCTCTCCGAAACCAGGTAAGCTGCCGCTTGGCAAAATGTCTGGTATCTTTCTTGATCTGTTCGATCACTTCTTCTTCGGAACATTTTCCCTTAAAATAGGGAAACCATTCTTTATATCCAATGGCCTGCATTGAAGTGAGACCCTTTCCATATCCTGCTTCATGAAGTTTTTTCACTTCTTCTGCCAGCCCCTGTTCTGCCATCAGCTCTACCCGTCGGTTAATACTGTCATACAGTATTTACCGATCCATGGTCAGCCCAACATACAAAAAGTTATAGGGCGACTCATTTTTCCGCTGCTCTTTGTTGTGCGCAGAAATCGGGGTTCCCGTCTCTTCATAATACTCCAGTGCCCGGATGACCCGCTTTACATTGTTCTTATGAATGGCCCCGGCAGACTCCGGATCCACTTCCTCCAAACGCCTGTGCAGTACCTCTGCGCCTTCCTTTCTGGCAAATTTTTCCAATTCTCTGCGGTATTTATTTTCTTCGCGCTCTTCCTGAAACTGTACATCGTAAAGCAGTGCCTGAATATAAAATCCCGTACCACCGACTACAATCGGAATGTGTCCGTTTTCATAAATTTTTTTCAGACTCTTCTTTGCCAGCTGCTGGAATTCATATACATGAAACGGCTCTTCTACCGGCAGGATATCCACCAGATGATGTGGCACCCCCTGCATCTCTTCCGGTGTGATCTTCGCCGTTCCGATATCCATTTTCTGATATACCTGCATCGAATCCGCCGATATGATCTCTCCTCCGATCTTTTGGGCAAGCTCGATCGAGGCTTCGGTCTTTCCGGCAGCCGTCGGACCGGTCAATATAATAATAGGTTTTTTCATCCTGATACAATCCTTTTAAATTTCTTTTCAAATTCTTTTTTCGACATGGAGATCGTCGTCGGTCTGCCATGCGGGCAGTGATACGGATCTTTGGCATGCAGCATCTTATCAATCAGTTCATTGGCTTCTGCAAAGGACAGCGTATGATTCCCTTTTACTGCGGCTTTGCACGAAATGGTAGCACAGCGGTCTGTAATCTTTTCAATGCGGTCTGCCATCGGATTTTCAATCAATTCATCCAAAATGCTGTAAAACAGATCTTTGCTTACCAGATGCAGAAAATGTGACGGAACTGCCACAATTGCATATTCATCCCCGCCAAATTCCTCTATCTCAAACCCAAGCTTGGAAAATGCCTCTTTGCATTTGCCAAGCATTTCCTTTTCCTTATGCGTCAGAGAGATCAAAAGCGGCGTTACCAGATTCTGGCTGTACACATGATTGTCCGCAAGTTCTTCCATCAGCTGCTCATACAGAATTTTTTCATGAGCCGCATGCTGGTCAATGATCAGCATTTCTTCTCCGTATTCGATCATCCAATACGTTCCAAACACCTGACCAATCAGCCGGAACTTAATGCGGTCTTCTTCTGCCAGCATCTCATTTTTGAAAAAGGACTGCTGCTCGTATTTTACCTGTGGCTTTTCTTCCTGCGTCTGCGGTGTAATCACGGGTCTGACCAGCTGCATTGGTTTTTGTTCCGCGCCAGCGCTTCCGGTTTTTTCCATATTTATCTGTTTTGTTTCTTCAATCCGTTTCCGTTCAAATGGCTCCGGTGCCGGATTTTCAGGTGGTTTTGGGATCTGTGCAGAAAGTGGTTTCTTTTCTTCTTTGCCCGGTGCAACGTTCGGGATCAGAGTCGCCTCATGCAGCACCCGATGGATCTCCTGCTGAAAAAGTTCAAACACTTCTTCCTGATTCATAAAACGGACTTCCATCTTGGTCGGATGCACATTGACATCCAAAAAGGCACTGTCAATCGTCAAAAACAAAACCACAAACGGAAAACGGTTTGTCATCGTAAATCCCTCATATCCGGTCTCAATTGCCTTTGTAACAATCGGACTTTTGATATATCTGCCATTAATGTAGTAATACATAAAGGTTCTTGTTCCTCTGGAAATCTCCGGCTTTCCTACAAATCCCTCTAATTTCATTCCATCCTTTTCTACGCTGACCGGCAGAATGGCTTTTGTGATATCCACACCAAACTGCTGGTAAATATTGTCTTTTACATTACCATTTCCCGAAGTCTGGATTCTCGTTTTCCCATCCCAGATAAAGCGAAAACGGATCTCCGGATGAGACAGTGTGAAATGCAGCATTACTTCACTGATATAGCCGCCTTCTGTCGTTTTTGTCTTTAAAAATTTGGCTCGGACCGGCGTATTATAGAACAAATTCCGGATTAAAAAGGTAGAGCCGTCCGGGCAGCCTACTTCTTCATTTGCCACTTCTTTTCCACCGTGAATCTCATAGCGGCATCCAATCAGATCTTCTTCTCTTTTTGTGATCAGTTCCACCTGCGCAACAGCCGCTACACTAGAAAGAGCCTCCCCACGAAATCCCAGACTGTGAATCGTAAGAAGGTCTTCGATATTTTTTATTTTACTTGTCGCATGGCGGGTAAATGCCATCGGAATTTCCTCTCTGGCAATCCCACATCCATTATCTGTAATTCGTATAAAGGAAATGCCTCCGTCTTTGATCTCGACGGTGATGGCATTCGCCCCTGCGTCAATTGCATTTTCCACAAGTTCTTTTACAACGGCAGCAGGGCGTTCTACAACTTCCCCTGCCGCGATCTTATCGATCGTAGATGGATCCAAAAGCTGTATCATCCAATCACACTCCTTACCATTTATCTTTTAATTCATTCTGCCATTTATATACCAGGTTCATCGCATCCATCGGTGTGACGCGGGAAAGATCAATGTCCCGCAGTTCAAACAAAATATCTTCCGAATGGAACGTTGTTACTGTATCAAAGATGGAAAGCTGATTCATCCCGGAAGATGCCTTTTTCTCCGGCACAACATCCTGTTCCTGTCTCTCCGGAATACGGATCACAGACAGACTGTCGCCCCCTTCGAGTTCTTCTGCAATCTCTCTGGCACGAACCAATACACTTTCCGGCACACCGGCAAGTTTTGCCACCTGAATACCGTAACTTTTATCAGCACCACCTTTTACAATCTTACGCAGAAATACAATATCTTCTCCATCTTCTTTTACCGCAATACAGTAATTCTGAACGCCTTCTAATTTTCCTTCCAGTTCCGTAAGTTCATGATAATGCGTCGCAAACAGAGTCTTCGCACCAATATTCTTCTTATCTACAATATGTTCTACTACCGCCCAGGCAATGCTGAGTCCGTCAAAAGTAGACGTTCCGCGTCCGATCTCATCTAAGATGATCAGACTGTCCTTGGTTGCATTATGTAAAATATTGGCAACTTCTGTCATTTCTACCATAAAAGTACTTTGTCCGCTTGCAAGATCATCGGAAGCACCCACACGGGTAAAAATACGGTCTACCACAGAAAGATCTGCGGAAGCTGCCGGAACAAAGCAGCCAATCTGTGCCATCAGAGCGATCAGCGCGGTCTGACGCATATAAGTGGATTTTCCTGCCATATTCGGTCCTGTGATGATGACAACACGGTGAGAATCCTCATCAAGATACGTTCCATTGGAAATGAACATATCGTGATCAATCATCTGTTCAATGACCGGATGACGTCCTTCTTTGATATTTATGATTCCTTCCTCATTGAGAGTCGGACGTACATAATTGTTCTTTTCCGACACGAGGGCAAGGCTTGCCATCATATCTAACATGGCAATTGCCTTCGCGGTACGCTGGATCCGGTCAACCTGCGTGAATACATGATCCCTGATCTCACAGAACAACTGGTATTCCAGATTATACAATTTATCTTCTGCTCCAAGGACGACATCTTCCAGCTCTTTTAATTTTTCCGTCGTGTAACGTTCCGAATTTGCAAGCGTCTGCTTGCGCACCCAGTCCGCCGGCACAAGATCTTTATAAGAATTTGTCACATCCAGATAATAGCCAAATACACGGTTATATTTTACTTTCAGGTTCTTTATCCCTGTTTTCTCCCGCTCTTCTGCCTCCAGCTGGAGAAGCCAGTCTTTTCCCTCGGATTTGGCCTTACGAAGTTTATCAACCTGTTCGTCGTAACCATCTCGGATAATCCCTCCGTCATGCATGGCAAGCGGCGGTTCTTCGGTAATCGCATCAGTAACCAATTTGCAAATATCCTCTAAGGGATCTAATTCTTCTAAAATTTCCGCAAATAACCGGCTTTTAAAATTCGAACACAAAAACCGGATCGGCGGCAGCATTTCCAGCGAACTTTTTAACGCAATAAAATCTCTCGGATTTGCTGACTTATAGCTGATCTTACTAAGCAGTCTCTCAAGATCGTAGATTGGATTCAGATACTCTCTGAGTTCCTCCCGTGTAATCATATTTGCATTTAATTCATCAATCGCATCAAAGCGCTTCAATATCTCTTCTTTTTGAATAAATGGCTGCTCCAGTATGCTGCGTAGTTTTCGCGCTCCCATCGCCGTCCGCGTCCGGTCAAGCACCCATAAAAGAGAACCCCTTTTTTTCTTTTCCCGAAGTGTCTCTACAAGTTCCAGATTCCGGCGGGTATTGCGGTCTAACAGCATATATTTTCCCACCTTATAGGGAACCAGCTCCAAAATATGGGCAAGCGAAGTCTTCTGCGTCTCCTCAAGATATTCCATCACGGCACCTGCCGCTGTGATCCCAACCGAATAATCCGCCAATCCCAGTCCATCCAACGTCTGAACGGAAAAATGACGGCACAGCGATTTTTTACAGCATTCTTCGTCAAAATAATGAGGAGCCAGCGAAGAAATCGAAATTCCAAGCCGTTCCTTCAGATCCTCAATATCCACTCCGCTAATATAAAAAGACTCATTGCAAATGAGTTCACTCGGCATAAATTTATTGATTTCATCAAGAAGTTTTCCTAAAGTATCCACTTCGGTCAGACGATATTCTCCCGTTGTGACATCCACGACAGAAATTCCAAACAAATCATCCATCGCGACAACACCCATCAGATAATTGTTCTTTGACTCATCCAATGCTTCCAGATTGCAGTTTGTTCCCGGTGTGACGATCCGCACAACTTCTCTTTTTACAAGTCCCTTTGCCAGCTTTGGATCTTCCACCTGTTCACATATCGCCACTTTATAGCCTTTGGAAACCAGGCGGGTGATATATCCTTCTGCAGAATGAAAGGGGACACCACACATGGGTGCCCTTTCTTTTAATCCACAACTCTTTCCGGTAAGAGTTAATTCCAATTCTTTTGATGCACACTTTGCATCTTCAAAAAACATTTCATAAAAATCACCCAGACGGTAAAACAGGATACAATCTTTGTACTCATTCTTTGTCTCAAGATACTTCTGCATCATGGGGGTAAGCTGTTCTTCCATTGGTCGTCTCCTTCTTTATCCTTCCTGCGTGGAAGGCTGTTCTGGTGTTTTCTCCGGTTCCGGTGCTTTTGTAGGATCCGGTGCCTTCGTTGGTTCCGGTGCTTTCGTAGGATCCGGTGCCTTCGTTGGTTCCGGTGCTTTCGTAATCTCTGGTGCCTGCGTCTCCTGCGGTTCCTGCGTTGGAGCATGCGTTGCCGGCCGTTTTGTCACTTTTGGCTTTTTCGTTGCTTTTGGTCGTTTTGTCGGTTTTGGAGTTGCTGTCGCTGTCGCCTTCGGTGCAGATGTCGTTCTTGGTGCTGCCGTGGCCGTTGGTTCCTCTGCCGGTTTCTTCGTACTGAGATAAATGGTGCTTACATATCCCTGTGTTCCATTTACCTCTACTTTGGTCCACTCTTTTCCGTATTCAATAATCTTCACTTCATCCCCTGTCTGAAGTTTTCCAATCACATCTGCGGTCAGAGCTGCTTCTTTTCGAATGTTGACAACTGTCGTAGCATATGCTGTCTTTGCATCTTTCAGATTATCATCAACCGCTTCTTCATCATCCTGAAAATCTTCTTCATTTTCGCTGACAATAGCAGAATCGTACGGTGCCGGTGTTTCCTCTGCATCGATTGCCTGTTCCGTTACTACAGCCGGTGTTTCATCTCCAAGATCTCCACTGTCTACCACCTTTTTTCCAAAGAAAAAAGTCTTTCCGACAAATACCAGTCCAACCACAAGGGCAATCCCTACAATGCCGGACCACACCGCCATAATAAACTCAAATCGAAATTTCTTATCCGTTTTCAATTTATTAAAAAAATTCGTTTCTTTACCTTCACTCATTTTTCTCATTCTCCTTACGCGTTTATGTTCAAAAGTACTACCTTTCTAATTATAACCATAGAATAAAAATTTGTCCACATAAAATTTAAAGAATTTTGCATTTATCAGAACAAACGTTTGACATTTATCTGAAACTGTGTTAGTATAAATACAAACAATTGTTTGCATTTATCATTCAGCATGATAGGAAAGGAAGGACAAAATATGGGAAATGGTCGTATTTCTGCAAAACAAAGTGAAATTCTTGAATATATTAAAGAAGAAATTTTAAACAAAGGGTATCCTCCTGCTGTTCGGGAGATTTGTAATGCCGTACATTTAAAATCCACTTCTTCCGTGCATTCTCATCTGGAAACGCTGGAAAAAAATGGATACATTCGAAGAGACCCAACCAAACCACGCGCGATTGAGATTGTAGATGACAATTTCAATATCACACGTAAAGAAATGAGAAACATTCCAATCATTGGTGATGTTGCAGCCGGACAGCCAATCTTTGCCGAACAAAACATCAGCGGATATTTTCCTATTCTGGCAGATGAACTGCCAAGCGGAAATTTATTCATGCTCAATGTCCGTGGCGAAAGTATGATCAATATCGGTATTCATGACGGTGATAAGGTCATCGTCCGCGAAGCCTCTACCGCTAAAAACGGCGATATCGTTGTCGCTCTTGTCGATGACTCCGCCACCGTAAAAACCTACTACAAGGAAGACGGCCGCTACCGTCTCCAGCCGGAAAATGACACAATGGATCCTATTTACGTAGACCACGTACAAATTCTCGGTCTTGTAATCGGATTATTCCGTTTGTATTAATATGCTATATAGCAATGTTTTCACTGGAATAATCATATTACTACTGCCGGTTTGTTATGGTGTTATTATTAAAGCCAATCATTGGCTTATCACTTTACGATATTTTCACTAGAATAATGATTGTATTTTATAAAAGAGTTCTGCGGCACATGGATTATAAGTGCGCCGGTATGAGGCACTGGTATTTTCAGTGTCCATACCGCTGCGTACTTATTATAGCGCGAGCGTCCATGTAAGCAGAACTCTTTATAAAATGCATTTTTTATTCCAGTGAAAATCACGTTTATGCCATAAAATCCAGCAGCGACATCTGGTCTGTCTCCGGAAGATCTCCCAGAATTCCCATCTCTGCCATCTTTTCTACAACCGTTCCGGATATTTTTGCACGCAGTTTGAAATTCTCACGGGAAGAAAATGGTCCGTGTTTTGCTGCTTCAACAACACCTTCTGCCGCTTTTCCACCCATTCCGTCAATGGTACTGAGCGCCGGCATCAGTTTTCCGTCGATTACCTGAAAATGATTTGCTTTCGCACGGAAGATATCGATCGGCATAAATTCAAACCCTCTCGCATACATCTCCTGTACAATCTTCATATCGTTATAACTATCCTGTTCTTTTTTCGACAATTCATTATAACGTTTCTTGTAATCACGCATCGTCGCTTCCAGCTTCTCTTTGCCCTGACACATCAACTGATAATCAAATGCTTTCGCACGGATACTGAAAAATGCCGCATAATATGCCAGCGGATAAAATACTTTAAAATACGCGATACGAAATGCCATCATGACATAAGCGACCGCATGCGCCTTCGGGAACATGTATTTGATCCGCTTACAGGATTCGATATACCAGTCCTCGACACCGGCTTCCCGCATCGCCTTTTCCATATCTTCGGTCAGTCCTTTTCCCTTACGGACACTTTCCATGATCTTAAATGCCAGACCATTTTCAACTCCGGTATGGATCAGATAGGTCATAATATCATCACGGGTACAAATGGCGGTAGAAAGGGTACAATTTCCTTCCTTAATAAAATACTGTGCATTGTTCAACCAAACGTCCGTACCATGTGACAATCCGGAAATTCGCACCAGATCCGAAAAATTCTTTGGCTTTGTATCGCGAAGCATCTGCATAACGAAATCCGTTCCGAATTCCGGGATACCAAGACTTCCCAGATCGCATCCCATCAACTCTTCCGGTGTGACACCAAGTGCCGATGTATTGGCAAACAAGGACAAAACTTCCTGGTTGTCCAAAGAAATGGTTTTAGCATCAATTCCCGTCAAATCTTCGAGCATACGAATCATGGTCGGATCATCGTGTCCGAGTATGTCAAGTTTCAATAAGTTATGGTCGATGGAGTGATAATCAAAATGTGTCGTAATGATCGGCGTATTCTGATCGTTTGCCGGATGCTGCACCGGGGTAAACGTATAGATTTCCCAGCCAAACGGAAGTACAATGATTCCGCCCGGATGCTGTCCGGTTGAACGCCGGATTCCTACACATCCCTCAATGATTCGCTCAATTTCCTCATTTCTTTTATGCTGTCCACGTTCTTCAAAATAGTTTTTAACATATCCATATGCTGTTTTATCTGCCAGCGTCGCGATTGTTCCGGCTCGGAATGTCTGACCTGCTCCAAAAATAACTTCCGTATACGCATGAGCTTTACTCTGATATTCTCCAGAGAAATTTAAGTCAATATCCGGCTCTTTGTCTCCGTAAAATCCAAGGAAAGTTTCAAATGGGATATCGTGCCCCTCCTGAATCAGCTGTTCCCCACAGTTTGGACACTTCTTCGGCGGCATATCACATCCGGAACTTCCGGCATATTTTTTTACCTCATCCGAATCAAAATCCACATAGTGACACTTTTTACAGTAATAATGCGCCGGCAGCGGATTTACCTCGGTAATACCGGACATTGTCGCTACAAACGACGATCCTACCGATCCACGTGACCCCACCAGATACCCATCTTCATTTGATTTCCATACTAATTTCTGCGCAATAATATACATTACGGCAAACCCGTTTTTAATGATCGAATCCAATTCATGATCCAGGCGGTTCTTAACCTGTGGCGGCAAAGGATCCCCGTACATACTGATTGCCTTATTATAGCAAATGTTCGTCAGCATCTCATCGGACTTTGGAATGACCGGCGGACACTTGTCCGGATAAACCGGTGACATTTTCTCAATCCTGTCCGCAATCAGATTCGTATTTGTAACGACGACTTCATACGCTTTTTCTTCGCCAAGATAGGAAAATTCTTCCAGCATCTCTTCCGTCGTACGAAGATAAAGCGGTGGCTGGTCATCCGCATCTTTCATCTTTTTTCCGGCAAATATGATCTTCCGGTAAATTTCATCTTCCGGATCCAGGAAATGCACATCACACGTCGCGCAGACCGGTTTATTGTATTTTTCACCAAGCGCCACAATTTTGCGGTTCATATCTTTCAGGTCTTCAAAACTGTGAATATTTTCCACACGTTCGCTCTCAATCATAAATTTGTTATTTCCAATTGGCTGGATTTCCAGATAATCATAAAAATCAACCAATTCTTTAATCCGGCTTTCCGGTGCTTCATCCAAAAGTGCGCGGTATAATTCCCCGGCTTCGCAGGCAGATCCGATAATCAGTCCATCGCGGTACTTCAAAAACATACTTTTCGGCACTCTCGGCTTCCGGTAAAAATAATCAAGATGTCCCATGGACACCAAACGGTAAAGATTAATTCTTCCCGTCTCATTTGCCGCAAGAATGATCGCATGAAAATACGGTTTCTTTTTCACAATATCCGCGGAGCCATTAGCAAAATCTGCCACTCCCTTTAAGGTATGTAATCCTTTTTCTTCTAACATTTCCACAAATTTTTCAAAGATTTCCGCCGTTGCACCGGCATCGTCTACCGCTCGGTGATGATTTTCCAGTGAAATCTTCAATTTCTTTGCAATATTATCCAGTTTGTATTTGGCAAGCTCCGGAAAAAGCACACGGGCAAGACCTACGGTATCCACAACGGTAAAATCGGTCTCCATTCCCTGTTCTTTCGCTTTTTGACGGATAAATCCGTGATCGAACCCTGCATTGTGCGCCACCAGCGCATTATCGCCGATAAATTCAAGAAACTCCGGAAGCACTTTTTCAATAATCGGCGCATCTTTTACCATATCATCCGTAATGGAAGTAAGCTCCGTGATCCGCTCCGGGATTTTCCGTTCGGGATTTACAAAGGTACTGTATTTTTCGCAAATTTTTCCATTTTTTACCCGAACCGCACCAATTTCGATAATCTTATCATTTTCGGACGAAAATCCGGTTGTTTCAAGGTCAAATACGACATACTCATCGCGCAGATTCTGCCCTTTTTCGTTATCAACGGCAAGGTCATTCAAATCATCGACCAGATATGCCTCACAGCCATAGATCACTTTAAACGGATCATCTTCCGGAAGTTTTAATCCCTCCAGCGCATGATTGGCATCCGGAAATGCCTGCACGACACCGTGATCCGTAATGGCTACCGCCGGGTGTCCCCACTGGTGTGCACGGCGTACCAGCTGATCCACATGCGTGATTCCATCCATATCACTCATCTGTGTATGAGCATGAAGTTCCACTCGTTTGACCGGCGCATGATCTTCTCTTCCAACGCGGAATCCTTCAATCTCCTTCATTCCCATAATACTTCCGATCCGGATCTCCTTATCATAAGAATCGAGACTTGCGACCCCTTTTACACGAATAAAATTCCCTTTTTTTACCATATCAAAAAAATTGGTCTCTGTAATCTGCTCATTTTTGATAAATACTTTACAGACGATCGTATCGGTATAATCCGTGATGGCAAAGGTAACAATCTGTTTTTCTCCTTTGATCTCGCGGCTTTCCACTTTTCGTATCATACCATCGATAACAACTTCTCCGATCTCATCCTGAATCTCTTTGATCGGTACAATGGTTCCCTCGCAGTTTCTGCCATAAAATACATCGACATCCCGCATATTCTTTTTGCGGTATACATTCTTTTTCGTTTCCCGTTTGACTTTCGGGGCAGCCGGTTCTTCCTTTTTTGGTGCTTCCTGCCGTCTAACGACAAACGTCTCCGTTTCTTCCATTTTCTTGCGTTCATATTCCTTAAAACGAAATTCAATGGTGATGTCTTTTCCAAAGCGCGTCAAAAATAAGGCGTGGAACCAATCCTGCACCTGTTCCGCACGCCTTCTAGCCAAAAACGAATCTCCACATGTGATGTACAGGGAATCCCCCTCACATTCAAATGGTTCCTCGCAAAATTCAATGGCATCTACATAATCAATCTCCCGGAGTTCCTGTTTGATATCCCGCTCCGTCCGCTCCAAAATCTGGGATAACGAAAGCTTTCCCAGATCCGGATACTGCATCTGAATCTGCGGATGAAACCCCATCGGACGAAAAATCTGCTTATACAATTGCTGCTCCATCTGATGGATCTCGCGGTATGGCATCCATTCTCCATTCTGGCAGTATACAAAAACCATATTTTTCGACCGGGAGGCACTAATACGTTCTACCATGACCGATTCATATGTTGTTTTCAATTTATCTTTGCAATCAAGTTTTGAAAATGCACTCAAAAACTTTTCCATCGTTCCCTCTCCTATCTCTCTGAGTCATTAGAAATTATTTCCAGTTTTCAAGTTCTTCCCGTAACGCATCTAGCAATTCGGATTCCGGCATTTTTCGGACAATCTCTCCCTTTTTAATCAAAAGTCCTTCGCCTTTTCCACCGGCAATTCCGATATCTGCTTCTCTTGCTTCGCCGGGTCCGTTTACAACACATCCCATAACTGCCACTTTAAGATCGAGGTCAAAATCCGCAACCATTTTTTCTACTTTTGTAGCAAGTCCGATCAGATCAATCTGGGTACGTCCACATGTCGGGCAGGAAACGACACTGATACCGCCCTTTTTCAGTCCCAGTGATTTTAAGATCACATTGGCGGCACGAACTTCTTCGACCGGATCTCCTGTCAGAGAAACACGAATCGTATCTCCGATTCCCTGATATAAAATATTTCCAATGCCAACCGCCGATTTTAAGCCGCCGGTAAATACCGTTCCGGATTCCGTAATTCCTACGTGCAATGGATAATCCGTTTTTTCACGGATACACTCGTGGGCTTTGATCCCGTTTAAAACATCAGAAGATTTGATACTGATGACAAGATTTTCATATCCCATTTCTTCAATGATATGTACCTTGTCAAGAGCACTCTCTACAAGGGCTTCCGGTGTCACTCCTCCATATTTTTCCAACAAATGTTTTTCCAGAGAACCGCTGTTTACTCCGACACGGATCGGTACTTCATGCTCTCTGCACGTATCTACAACTGCCTGAATACGCGGCCTGTCTCCGATATTTCCGGGATTGATACGGATTTTGTCCGCCCCGTTTTTCACCGCCTCAATTGCCAGCCGGTAGTCAAAATGAATATCTGCAACAAGAGGAATGGAAATCTGTTTTTTAATCTCTGAAATTGCTTTTGCTGCCTCCATCGTCGGCACTGCCACACGAATGATATCACATCCTGCCACTGTCAGTTCGCGGATCTGGCGCACAGTCGCTTCCACATCCTCTGTCTTTGTATTTGTCATTGACTGGATGGCAATCGGATTCTCCCCTCCGATCGTCACAGATCCAATTTTAATCTCTCTCGTTTTCATCCGCATTTTTCTGCACCTTCTTTAATGGATTATTTTCAAAATATCATTGGCAAGGATGACTACCATCAGCCCCATGAGCAGCATAAATCCGCCAACATTCACATAATTTTCAAATTTTTCCGGCAGCGGTTTTCTTCGGATTCCCTCAATGATCAAAAACAACAGCCGTCCACCGTCCAATGCCGGGATTGGAAGCAGGTTCATCACACCAAGGTTTGCCGTCAGCATAATACCAAAACTTAAAATATTTAAAACAACGTATTTGATGCCATCCGCTTTACTTTCCTGTACCACATTGCCAACTGCCTGAACAATCCCTACCGGACCGGATACATCTTTGGCACTGACACGGCCCTTGATCATCTCACCGAGGCTTTCTATTGTTGTACAGATCCAGAATTTAACCTCATAAGCAGAATACTTAATAAGATTCAATCCACCAATCCGTTCTCTCGTACCATAGGCAAATCCCATGCGGTAACTTTCATTTCCCTTGTCATCTTTTACCAGTTTTGGAGTTACCGTCTGTGTAATCTCCTCTCCGTTTCGATCCATCGTAATCGTGACCGGTGCATCGGAAAGTGGATGAAACATGAGATAATAACTCAGTTCACGATTGACAACAATATGCTTGCCGTCAAATTCTTTTATGACATCGCCATCCTGAAATCCCGCTTCTGCCATCGGCATCCCTGCCTCAAGATTGGAAATCTCTGCCTTATCGTAGCCTGCCATCCCAAGTAGGATCAGCGCCAGCACAAACGCAAGGATAAAATTGAAAAACGGACCAGCAAAAATGACTGCCATACGCGCCAGCACACTCTTTTTTCCAAAAGCGCGGTCATCCTCAATATTCTCCATTTCTCCAAGCATCATACAGGAACCACCGAATGGAAGAATTTTCCAGGAATACAGCGTATGATCTTTGAATTCTTCGTGCTCTTCAAAATAATTGGTCGATCCAAAAAATTTTACACGATTTCCCTTATCTGTTTTTGCAAAAGAAATGATTCGCGGCCCCATTCCCAAGGAAAACTCAATCACGCCGACTTTATTTGCTTTTGCTACTAAAAAATGTCCCAATTCATGAAATAATATAATCGCACTAAACAAAAGAATGGCGATTAAAATATTACTGATTCCCATAGTCAACCTCATTTCTATTATTTGATAATGTTACGATCCTTTTCTAACAAAGTATATGTTTCCTGCTCTGTTTTCAGTATCTCTTCCAATGCCGGATTTTGAATAACCGAATGATGCTCCATCGCATATTCGATCCACCGGTAAATATCCGTAAAAGAGATTTCACGGTTTAAAAATTTTGCCACCGCATATTCATTGGCAGCATTCATAACCGTTGTCATCGAACCGCCTCTGCGAAATGCCTCCGAAGCCAGCTCGATCCCGCGGAGTGCCGGATTCGGCTTTGCAAAATGAATGCTCTGCAACTGTTCAAAGTGCAGACGTTCACCGCCAAGAAAGGCACGCTTTGGATAAAACATAGCATATTGAATTGGCAATTTCATGTCAGGAGTTCCCATCTGCGCGATCACCGCACCGTCCTGAAACTGTACCATCGAATGGATCACACTGTCCGGCTGTACCAGAACATGAATCTTTTCAATCGGCACCTGAAACAGCCAGCAGGCTTCAATAATCTCCAGTCCCTTATTGATCATGGTAGCAGAATCAATGGTAATTTTTTTCCCCATTGACCAGTTTGGATGCGCAAGCGCCTGATCTACCGTCACATCTGCAAGCTGTGCGCCGGTCAGATCACGAAACGGTCCGCCCGATGCGGTCAGTAAGATCTCTTCAATCTCATCGTGGGCACCACTTTGCAGACATTGAAAAATGGCGGAATGCTCACTGTCAACCGGATACAGATTTACCTGATATCGGTTTTTGTAATCCATGATCAAATGTCCCGCCGTCACTAAAGTCTCTTTATTTGCAAGTGCAATCTCTTTTTTCTTCTGAATGGCTTTTATTACCGGCTGCAAACCGATCATGCCAACCATCGCTGCCACCACAAGATCCACTTCCGCATGTGTTGCACAGGCAACGAATCCATCCATCTCTGCTGTTATTTCCGGTTCTTCTATTCCCTTTTCTTTTAATCTCTGTTTTAATTTATGAGTGCCTTCCACAGATTTTACCGCCACGATCTGCGGATGAAATTCGGCAATCTGGTCCGCCAATCGTGTAATATTATCTCCTGCGGTAAGGGCAGTCACCTGAAACTCTGACCGGTTTCCCCGAACCACTTCCAAAGTCTGCGTTCCGATCGACCCGGTCGAACCAAGAATACACAGTCGTTTCATCGTTTTTTCCTCCCTTATTTAAACAATAAATAATAGTATAATGTAATATACCAGCGGTGCAGTAAAAAGAATACTGTCAAATCGATCCATGATCCCTCCATGTCCCGGAATCAGGTTACTGTAATCTTTAATGCCATAATTTCTCTTGATCGCAGATGCCGCCAGATCTCCGATCTGTGAAACAATCGAACAAACCGCTCCGCATATGAGTAAGAGAATGTGTTCATTTACACCAAGCAGTGTATCCACTCCCTCCGGAAGGAAAAAGGAATATACCAAGGCAAGTAATGCAGTCCCCACTACCCCACCGATACAGCCTTCGATGGTTTTCTTGGGACTCAGTTCCGAAAAATGGTGTCTGCCAATGAGCATTCCGGTAAGATATGCAAATGTATCAGAACCGGAAGCCCCGATAATAACCAGCCACACAAACCAGTTGCCATATGGCAGTTCACGGGTCTGATAAACAAAAGAGATCAATACAGCCACATAAACCATCGGTAAAAATGCCAGTCCAACCTGCTTGGCATCGTATTTGGGATAGGAAAACACATAGCTTGTTAAAAGCAGGATCAGCATAAGTACGATCCAAAGCGTAAAATACTGTTGTTTTTCCAAATATAGCATGACATAATAGCTGGCAGTGGCAAAATAACTCACTGCTCCCAATGGGGTTTTATGCAGGGAATCGACTTTTAATATTTCGTAAGTCCCTCCGATCGCAACAACCGCACTGGCTGCCAGCAAAAAATCGCCTCCTGTTACAAGTGCGATTCCTGCAAATGCCAATAGTATGACTGCACTGATAAATCTCTTGACAAACATAATGAAACTCCATTCAACTCTTTATTTTACTCCGCCAAACCTGCGGTCTCTCTTATTATAATAGGCAATTGCCTTTTCCAGTTCTTTTTTGTTGAAATCCGGCCAAAGCACATCCGTAAAATAAAACTCGGTATAAGCTAACTGCCATAAAAGAAAGTTTGATAAGCGTTCTTCGCCGCTCGTGCGGATCAGCAGATCCGGATCCGGGATTCCTCTCGTATCCAGCTGTGCTGCAAATACTTCTTCTGTAATCTGTTCCGGAGCCAGTTCTCCGTCTTTTGCCTCTTTTGCCACCTTCCGGATCGCACGAAGCATCTCATCCCGGCTTCCGTAATTTAACGCTACCTGAAAATGCAGACCGGTATTGTTTTTGGAAACTTCTTCCAATTCCAAAATACTCTGTTTCAGGTCGTCCTCTAACGGAGTAATGTCTCCAAGCACACGGACACACATATTGTTTTTGGTACTTCGTTTGATGCAGTCTTTCAGATACCGGCGGAGCAGTTTCATAAGAGCATCCACTTCATCCTGCGGGCGTTTCCAGTTTTCCGTAGAAAACGCATATACCGTCAGGTATTTAATCCCCAGATTCCAGGCGTCTTCACAGATCTGTTCCACGGTCTGGCTTCCCGCAACATGTCCTGCCTTTCTCGGAAGCAGACGCTTTTTTGCCCAGCGTCCGTTTCCGTCTAAGATAATGGCTACATGTTCCGGCACCTGTAACTTTGTCTCACTCATAGACAACTCCTTTATACCGTCATTACTTCGGTTGATTTTGCCTCAATCGCATCATCAATCTTCGCAACAAATTTATCGGTCAGTTTCTGGATCTTATCTTCTAACTGTTTCTGCTCATCCTCAGAAATCTCATTTGCCTTATTTTCCTTTTTAATCGTGTCATTGGCATCACGACGTACATTACGGACAGCCACTTTGGCATTTTCGCCCTTTTTCTTTACATCTTTTACTAATTCCTTACGGCGCTCTTCGGTGAGTTCCGGAAATACCAGACGGATTACCTTTCCATCATTTGCCGGCGTTAATCCGATATCGGATGCGAGAATTGCTTTCTCGATATCTTTGATCAAACTTGCTTCCCATGGCTGAATCTGGATCATACGTGCTTCCGGTACAGAGATGTTTGCCACGCTCTGTAAAGAAGATGGTGTTCCATAATAATCCACCTGAATTTTGTCCAAAATATGCGGATTGGCACGTCCGGCACGAATGGAAACATACTCTTCCTGCAAATTTGATAATGTCTTTTCCATTTTGTCTTCATATACTTTAATATCCATTTTTAATATCCTCTCTTTGTCTCATTTTCTAACTTATACCGTAATTACCGTTCCGGTACATTTTCCATTGACACAGTTGATAATACTGTTTTCCTCATTCAATCCAAAAATGCACATCGGCATTTTGTTTTCATAACATAATACCGCAGATGCCAGATCGATCACTCCGAGTTTCTCATCAATGATCTTGCTGATCGGCAGAGTATCGTACTTTTTGGCTTCCGGATTTACATTCGGATCACTGTCATAGACACCATCAATGGATTTGGCAGCAAGAATCACATCCGCTCCAATCTCGATAGCACGAAGTGCTGTCGCGGTATCGGTTGAAAAATACGGATGACCGGTTCCTCCGGCAAGGAAAGCAACCTGTCCTTTTTCAAAACCGGCTTCCACTTTGTCCCGGCTGAAAAGGTCTGTAAATGCACCACAGACAAATGGAGTGTATACCTGCGTCTTCATTCCGACATGACGGCAGATCTCTGACATATACAGACAATTCATGACGGTTGCCAGCATTCCGATCTGGTCTGCCTGATTTCGCATAATCGTCTCACTGGTACGTCCACGCCAGAAATTACCACCACCGATCACGATAGCAACCTGACATCCATCGTCTACCAGTTCTTTAATCTGACCGGCAACCTGAATACAGGTAGCCTCATCAAATCCGGTTCCTTTGTCACCGGAAAGAGCTTCTCCACTCAATTTTAACAAAACTCGATTATATTTCATAACAGTCTCCAATCCATACAGTATATTTTGACAGTTTTTTATTCAAAGAACGAATCCAGATCAACATCTGCATATTTCAAGGAGCAGAAGCCATCCATAACAGCACCGCTGTTGATCTGAACGGATTTTGCTACAACATTTCCTTTAACTACCGCTGTAGAATCAATAACAACCGGACCATTTACATCGATATCACCTTTTACGGCACCTGCGATCACTACGGATGAACTTGTGATGGATCCGATAATTACCGTTCCAACATCTACTTTTACGCTTCCACGGCTCTCCAGATTTCCTTCCAAACGTGGAGTATTTACATAAATTTCAGAAGCAAGACTGTTTCCTGCCACACGACCTGTAATGGTCAGTTTTCCCTGACATTCTACATCACCTTCGATCACACCTTTTACAACAAGGGCAGTATCACTTTTAATCCCTCCGCTGATCGTGGTTCCTTTTGTAATTACGGTTGTCTCTTCTGAATCAAATCCTTCTGTTTTTGTTTCCTCAAAATCACTCATTTTTCGTTCCTCCATACTATTTTTTTCTTCTACGGTTTCGTCTTCTATTTCTGTTTCTGCTTCGATTTCTTCTGCTTCCGGTTCTTCCGATTCTTCTGGCTCGTCTTCCTCTGCCTCTTCCGGTTCTTCCTCCGGCTCCTGGAATCGGGAATCTTCCTGCAAAATATTACTCAATTCCTTCTGAATCTCTTTCTTCATATCTTCTTCATCAATCTGCATTTCATCGGTCTCCGGTGTTTCTTCCTCTGCCGGTTCCTCTGCTGGTTCTTCGGAAGATTCTGTTTCTTCCTCCATTACTGCTGTCTCTTCTTCCTGCTCTTCCGATACCGCAGCTTCTTCTGCATTCAGATCATCGACTTTTTCTTCCAAAGAATCGCCAAGTTCATTTACAGACTGTACAATATCTTCTTTTAACTCTTTAAAAAAGCTCATGCTATATCCTCCTGTTGTTTGTCTATCTCTTACGAATGATGAATCGGTATTGTATTTTCATCAATCGGAAGTATCTCATATCCATCATTTATCAATCGTTCCAGTATTTTATCCAATGATTTTGCAGTCATTTTACGATCCACAGAATCATACAGTAAAACAATTGACGTATTGTATAATGCCACGCCATTCATGACACTTTCAACCATCTTATTGACCGAAACATCATCCGTTGTGTTGTTTGCTGCAATCACATTCCAGTCAAAATACGAAGCTCCCTGTGCATTAAAATAGGCATCCAGTTCTGTCATCTGCAATTTTCCTGCCACTTCAGTACTTCCTCCCGGGAAACGGTAATACAATGGCTTGATTCCGGTTGCAGCAGTCAGACAGTTCGAGATTCGTTCGTAATCTGCCTGAAAAGCCTCCAGGGACTGGTATATTTCTTTATACTGATGGGAATAGGAATGCATTCCCAGCGTATGCCCTTCATTCACAATACGCTGATACATTTTTTTTGAAAACGCATCTTCTCTGCCAATGGAAAAAAACGTCGCTTTTACTTGTCGTTTTTGGAGAATGTCCAGTATTTTCCCAGTCTCTTTGCTCGGGCCGTCATCAAATGTAAGATATACCTTTTTTCCGGTGCCCGCGCGAACCGCCCCTCCGGTCGCCGTCTTTTCTTTTGCCTCAACAACATCTCCGGAAGCGGGATTTTGTTGTGACACCTCTTCTGACAATAACGTATTCAATTTATTTTCCATCTGATTCACACGAACCAGGAGAAATACTGACAAAATCAAAGGAAGTACCAGGCATACGATACAAACCACAACTATGATCTTTTTGATTCGTTTCACTCGTTTTTTGCGTTTGTTCTGATACTCTTGTGTACTTTCACTCACAACACTTTCTCCTTTCAGGCGTTATTCGCTTTCTTCATTCCGCAAAACTGTCTCAATACACTTTTCCTTTTTTTCTCTCTTTTCCTGATATAGTCTTGCATCGCTTTCGATCACAGCTTCTTCCAGTGTCATATCATGAATGCCGGAAATGATACAATACCCGCAGCTGGCCCACACATTGTATGGGAGCTGGCTTGTATGGTTAAATTCCACCAGATATTCATGAAACCGGTTCAAAAACTCTTCTGCCTCTTCCTGCTCGTACTCCAGCCCAAAAGCAGAAAATTCATCTCCTCCGATACGGGCACATAAATCCCCCTCCGAAGCTGCGTATTCCATCGCATTGGCAATCGTTTTCAAAGCAAGATCTCCCTGAGCATGTCCAAACTGGTCATTTACAATCTTCAAATTGTCCATGTCAATAGAGAAGATCACCATGCTTTTATGCGTCGCAATGCTTTTATTATACATTTCTCTTGTTGCATTTTCATATCCGCGCCGGTTCAAAAGCCCGGTCAGTGCATCATGGATATATAAATTATTCAATTCTTCCAGAAGTGCATGCGTCTTCTGCTTTAACCGCAGATTTGCCAACGCATTTCCAAGGATTGCGATCCAGCTGTGGAACGTCTGCTCACAACTGTGTTCTCCCTGATAACTAATAGCAAAATAGCCAAATGTATCCTGCAAATTATGCAGTGGGAAGAAATAATATATCATCGGTTCCTGCGTGGTTGCTTCTTTTGGAAGAAGTTCTGTGGTATCAAAGCAGGCGGTATCGATCACCCGTCGGTTCAGCACACTGCCAATGGCTTTCATCTGTGGCGGATATCCCGGTTTTTTCGAACAGTATTTCGGATAAATTTTTCCTCGTCCCTCGCCAAGACAGATGAAGAAATGTTCTACAAAATTATCCTCTGTCTCCAGCAGGCGGACATGTTCTACCAGATTTTCCGCACTTGCCACATCTGACATTTCCACGAACATATACGTATTGTTTTGAACGAGATCCAGAAGTTTTTCGTGCTCCTGACTTTGACGAACCCGCTTTTTCAGCATTGCCTGAATGTCCATCCCCTCGCATCCACAGGAATTACGGATTGCAATCTTTGTTTCCACGGCCTGTTCTTTGGGAACATCTTCGCCATTCATCATTTTTTCCAATGTCTCAAAGGCTTTCTGGCTCATCTCTTCTACCTGCATTTTGACTGTTGTGATCGGCGGCATATTGATCGTGGATTCCCAGATATCATCATATCCGGTTACAGCAATGTCATCCGGAACCATGATTCCCATACTGATCAACTCATTGCACACAGCCAGCGCCATATAATCATTGGCACACATAATTGCCTGTGGGCGTTCTTTCAGATCAAAAGCAAAATATCTGGCTGCCAGTTTTGCCCGGTCACGCCAAAAATTCCCATAATAAACCAGGGATTCATCGTATGGAATATTTCTGCTTTCCAATCCCTGTTTGTACTCATTCAAACGTTCCACCGCATCCGGGTGATCTTTGGGTCCGCTCAAAAAGGCGATCTTATCAAAACCATGCACATCCACAAAGTGCTGTACCAATTCCCGTATTGCGCCATCGTTCTTTGACAGAACACAAGGGTAATTTCCCCAAGGACGTCGAAGTGTAATAACCGGCACCTTGGTTCTTTCTTTTATATATTGAAACATTTGTCTTACCGCATCTTTATTCTGAAACGTGTCATGGCAGATAATAAAACCATCAAAATTCTCATACGGTATCAAATTGATGATATTTGCCTCTCCGCGTCCATTTTTCGTATCTACACCATACGTTAAGAAGAATGAAAAATACGCAAGATTGTATCCTTTTATACGTGCATTTGATGTCAAGACACGGCAAACCTGCTCCTGATAATGATCTGCCACATCACATAAAATTACACAAATATTTTTTCTTCCGTTATTAAACATAAGTAAATCACCCTCAATACCAATCGTTTTTTTCGTAAGCGTACCTATACAGTTCTATTATACATTATTTTCATGGAAATGCCAACATAAATTTTATTTTCCGCATCAAAAAAGCCATTGACTGCCGCAATATGCAGCACATCAATGGCTTATCTGCTTTTTAACGTATATTTCCTCTATGAATTATTTCAACTGGGAAGCAACTTCTGCTGCGAAGTCCTCGTTTTTCTTCTCCAGACCTTCACCTGTCTCGAAACGTACGAACTGTTTCAATGTAATATTGCAGCCGTTTGCTTTTGCTACCATATCTACATATTTTGCAACAGACTCTTTGTTCTCTGCCTTAACGTAAAGCTGCTCTGTCAGGCATACTTCTTTCAATTCTTTGTTAAGACGTCCGATGATCATCTTCTCAATGATCTCGTCTGGTTTACCAGCATTCTTAGGATCGTTTTTCGCCTGAGCCAAAAGAACTTCTTTCTCTTTCTCTTTGTATTCATCGGATACATCAGCTGAAGAAAGATATTTTGGATTCATGGCAGCAACCTGCATAGCAACGTTCTTCAAGCATTCTACAACAGCGTCGCCTGTATTGTCTGTCTCAGCAGCAACCAATACGCCAATCTTTCCGCCTGCGTGAATGTAATCAACAACGATTCCGTTGTCGCAGGAAACTTTTTCAAAACGGCGGATGTTCATGTTTTCACCAATTGTAGCGATCATAGAAGCCAATTCTTCATTTACTGTTTTGCTTGTATCAGCAGCCCATGCCTCATTCAAAAATGCTTCAATGTCAGCAGCATCTGTGTCAATTGCCTGTGCAGCTACCGCTTCTACAAATGCCTGGAATTTTTCATTCTTAGCAACGAAGTCTGTCTCACTGTTTACTTCTACGATGGAAGCCTTTTTCTTGTCAGCACTGATATTTGTCTTAACAATACCTTCTGCTGCAATTCTTCCTGCTTTTTTCTCAGCCTTTGCCAATCCGTTTTCACGGAGATAGTCAACTGCTTTATCCATATCGCCGTCTGTCTCTGTAAGAGCTTTCTTACAATCCATCATTCCGGCGCCTGTCATCTCTCTTAACTCTTTTACCATTGATGCTGAAATAGCCATTTTCTTGTCTTCCTTTCTTTCTCGATTATTCTTCCTCTGCTGCTTCTTCTGTAACGTCAGCTTCTACAAATGTCTCGCCCTGTTTTGCTTCGATTACGGCATCTGCCATCTTGGAAACAATCAGTTTTACGGCACGGATTGCATCGTCGTTACCAGGAATTACATAATCCAGTTCTTCCGGATCACAGTTTGTATCTACGATACCGATCAATGGAATACCAAGAATGTGAGCTTCCTGAATACAGATTCTTTCTTTCTTAGGGTCTACAACAAAGATTGCGTCAGGAATACCTTTCATATCTTTGATACCGCCAAGGTTTTTCTCCAATTTAGCCCATTCTTTTTTCAGGTTGATAACTTCTTTTTTCGGAAGTACATCAAAAGTTCCGTCTTCTGACATCTTTTCGATTGCTTTCAGACGTTTGATACGTGTCTGGATTGTCTTGAAGTTTGTAAGCATACCTCCAAGCCATCTCTCGTTTACATAGTACATACCACAGCGCTCAGCCTCTGTCTTAATAGACTCCTGTGCCTGTTTCTTTGTACCAACAAAAAGAATGTTTCCGCCATCTGCTGCAATGTCTTTGATCGCATTGTAAGCTTCATCTACTTTGCCTACAGATTTCTGAAGGTCAATGATATAAATACCATTTCTCTCTGTGTAGATGTACTCTGCCATTTTAGGGTTCCATCTTCTTGTCTGATGTCCGAAATGAACACCTGCCTCTAATAACTGTTTCATTGAAATAACACTCATTTTTCTTACCTCCATATGGTTTTTTTCTTCCGATGACTTCTTCTTTTGGAAAAACCGCATTGAATGCAGCACCTTTTCCAAAATCCGTCAACGTGTTTTTTCAATCCGATTTATTTTATCATACTAAATCAGAAAAAGCAAGTCCTAATTTTGTTTTGTTATGATTTTGGCGATGGTTTTATAGTCTGCGTCTTTCGGAATATCATATTTTCCGCTTCTTACATACTTCGCATAACCATTTTTCTCAAGATACGTATCAAACTCATCCGCATCTTTTACCAGTCCCTGTTCTTCCAGTTCTCTCGCCACACTGCTGGACAAAAGTCCCTCTCTTACCACAAAACTCTGTTTGTTTTTATGATAAGCGGAAGCCGATGTAATATCTTTGGAACTGTTCTCTACCTTTTCTTTTTCTGCTTTCTTTTTGGCATTTTCTTTCTGGGTCGTGCTGACCGCACTTTCACTCACCGCCGCCGGCGTAATTTCCGGCAGAATCTGTTCTGCCGTCGAAGTTTCCTCTTTGGGAAATACCATACCGATTTTCTTTGCTTCCTTGATCAGTTCGCTGTGATCGCTCTCTTTTCGATAATTTGTACATAAAAGAATGGCTGTGACAATCATGCCGACACCCAGTCCTCTTAGAAACCATTTAATTTTCACGAGTATCCTCCTTTATTTCCCACCATATAATGAAACAATCAATTTCACTTCACCCTGTCCAACATGAAGCATTTTCGAAATCTCCAAAATACTCTTTCCCTGTTTATATAAAGCAAGCATCTGTGCATTCAGATCACTGTCCTGCGATGGTGGAACCTCCGCCTTTTTCTCCACTTTCTTTTCTTTTTCCGGCACTTTTTTTTGCAGTGTCTCTTTCTTTCTTTCAATTCCGGCAGCCTGCGTCGGATTCTTTTTGGAAGCGTGGTTTAAATGTTCTTTTAACTGCTCTTCCTTATCAGACAGCATTTGATACATGAAAACCACTTCCTCATGGTTGCGATTTATTTTTTCCATAATTTGGGAGGAAAATTCATCAAATTCCATGATCTTTTCGTTGCTTTTCCGGTTCAGATATTCTTCTGTTTCCGAAATTGTCTGTTCTTTTTTGCCTTCCAGATAATCTGTCATTTCTTTCTTTAACTGTTCTTTTGTCTCTTCCGGCATATCCACATGGCTTATTTGCGCTGTTTTTGCGTTACTGTTATTTCCCACAAAAAAGCTGATGCAGACTGCCAAAAATCCTATGATAAGTATTATGATCTCTATTGCTGTCAACATTCCGTTTCTCCTGTTTTTATATTGTCACATCAAAGCTGCTTCCCGGCATCTTTTTTTTCTCTTCCGGTGTCTCTTCTTTTTTGCGCTTTTTCTTTCGATTTTGACGGTATCCGGATTTTCCGGATTCGCCCAGATCAAAATTCATTTTTTCGCCTTTTTTCGTTTCTACGGTGCGGTGCTGGTTTTCCACAATCTCTTTTTCCAGGATTGTTGCTCCGCTGTCTGCCATATGCTGGATCTGATGCTGTTCTCTTCCGGCTACCGTAGAGGCTTCTGCTGACCGTGAAGGCAGTGTCACTAAATCAATGGAATTAATCGGCATACGACATTCTCCTTTCCTTTATATACCAACCGACTTGATATCTGCTCCGTTTAACACAAATTTGCATCGGGATACCGGTTCCGAGATGATCCTTGACATCTCTTTGATGATAATCTGTGTTCCCGGATTGATCGTTCCCTCAACCCGGATCGTTCCTTTTCCGGTATTATCCAGTTTCCTTTCAAGGACCGGCATTGCTTCCTCAAGCTGTTCCAGCGCATATATCATCTTGGGCTTTAAAACAGCCGCCATTTTTAAATATTGAATCTGTGTTTCCGTCAGTTTCTTTCCATGTTTTAAGCTGCTCTTTATCGCAGTCAGAACACGATCCATCTGTCGAAGTCCTTTTCTGGCAAGATGGCTGCGGTTCTGCATATCATTGTAGCGCTTTGCCATCTCCACATCCATAATAATCTCCAAAACTGTCATCGTTCCCATAAGGGATCCTGTCTGCGTCGCCGAAATGTTTGTATAGGATCGTATGTGCCCGCCATTGATAAGACCTTTCCTGCCCAGTACCGAGATGTCATTTTTACACTCAACATCACTGTGCAAGACAGCATCGCACATTAAGGTTCCTTCGCAGCGCACTTCGCTGTTTTCGATAAATTTAGCCGTAATATTTCCGGCTGCCGATAAACTGCCCTTTGACATCCCCTGCATTCCGCGCTTAAGTACGATATTTCCGCCGGATATCAAAATTGCGCCTTCTACCACGCCGTTTACAATAATATCTCCGGTTGCCTGAATCATATACCCGGTCAATACATTTCCGTTTACCTGTACGGTACCATTATACTCAATATCACCGGTCGATACATCAACATTGGCAGGAACCTCATACACATCTGATACCATAACAAGATCATCTACCAGTGTTACATGTCCGGAAACTTCCGAATAAATCTCACATTTATCTTCACTTAACCGAATGTTTCTTCCAAATCGGAGAGTAAGAACTTTTACTTTAACCGGAGGCATTGGCTCTCCCGTCACCGTGATCCCCGCTTCTCCAAAGTCTGCCGGTGTCAGTGTAGCAAGTTTTTCCCCTTTTTCCACCGGTTTAATATTTCCCAAATGATGAAAATCCACACTTCCATCTTCATTTAATTTTGGTTTTGCTGTCGTATTTACATCAAAATGATATTCTATTTTTGCATCGGATCCCTGTCTGGGAAGTTTGGCTTTTGCCAGACAATAATCGGTGCAATAATTCTTTTCTTTCAGAAAACGGTCAATCTCTTCTTCCCGAATCCCATAGGTAACTCCTGCCAGCCGCAGGTCTCCTAAAATTTCTTCTTTCTGTATCTGCCTTCCCTCGGAAGAAGCCGGGTAAAATCTTGCTACCGCTTCTTTTCCCTCTTCCGCCACCGTAATAAAACATTTTTCATCTTCCGGAAGTGTTTCCGTCATAAGAAGAGGATATTCTTTGGCGAATTCCCCCTGTTTCAGATAAGTATCTAATCCCTTTAGATCATAAGACGTGATATTTACAGCATCCAGATACTGTTGTACTTCGTCGAGAGAGAACATTTCTCCGCCTTCGGAAGGTGGTATCACCTTGATCATGGTTCGCTTTGGTTTATGGACGATTTGAAAGTATGCATTTTTTGCCATGATATTTTCCCCCTTCTTTTCATCCCGGTCGGGCAGGCTGACTCCTGCCTCAAAACAACGACAATAATTCTATACTGTCTCCCAGTTTTCCTCTCATTTTCTGTAATGCTTTCGAATGCAGCTGCGACACACGGGATTCTGAAACTTCCAAAATCTGGCTAATCTCTTTCAACGTCAAATCTTCATAGTAATACAGCGTAATCACACTGCATTCCTTTTCCGTCAATGTCTTTATTGCTTCCGTAAGCATCTGTTTGAGTTCTTCTTTTTCTATTGCCTTTTCCGGCTGCTCAAACCGCTGTGAGCCGCCCGGTTCAATATTGGCATCTCCACTTTGTTCCAGATAATCATCCAGCGAGATCATATTTGCCAGTTGAATTTCACTTTTCCATCCACTGTATTCTTCTTCCGGAATGTTCAACTCTTTGGCAATTTCGATATCCGTCGCCGGTCTTCCCTCTTTTGCTTCAATTTTTGCCGCCGCAGAATCCATCTGTTTCTGACGCTGTCGAAGTGTTCTGGGAACCCAGTCCATCTTACGGATCTGATCAAGGATCGACCCACGGATACGAAGACTTGCATACGTTTCAAATTTTACATTTTTTGTAAGATCGAACTTGTCAATGGCATCAATCAGACCAAAAATACCATATCCTACCAGATCATCGTATTCTACCGTATAGCCAAGATACATTCCCATACGTCCTGCCACCAGATTAACCAGATTTGCATATTCAATTATTAACTGCTCGCGTATTTCGGGAGTTTTGTTCTTTTTATATGCATCCCATAACTTTTTTTTCTGTTCTTCTTTCATCGCCATACAAGTTCCTCACTCACTTTGGGAGACCCCATCACAATGTTTCTGCTTCGTTATCTTCGTCGTTCTCCTGTTCGTCGTTCTCCTGTTCTTCTTTCTCTTTTTCTGCTTCTTCCGCAGCCAGTTCTTCTTCCCGGCGAAGCCGTTCTTCCTCTGCCTTTACCATTGCCTCATGATCTGCGATCACTTTTCCAATAACCTGTGCTGCAATCTGCCCCAGAATATAGAACAGGATCAATACAATAAGCAATGCAATGAGGCTGTACGTAACATCCCATCTCTGTACGATGCTCATAATACAGCAGACCAAACCCGCTGTCAGCATAACGCATGCCGGAATAAAACGATATTTCATTCTTATGCCCCTTATCTTTGTTTTTAACTATATGATGCTATATGACCGTATCTCCTACACCGATCGACCGGATCATAAGTTCTCCCGTAGCCGGATCAAATTCAATCGTACGCCCATAATTATTGCCGACATCCTCTGCCACAAGTGGAATCTTCCATTCGGAAAGAAGATCATGAACCGCCTGAATATTCTGCTGACCGATATTGAGCATATTGTGCGTATTCTGATTCACAAACATCTGCGCACCCCCTGCCATCTTTGCGATCATGTTTGCTTTGCTGCTTCCATGTTCCATCAACTCTTTTAACATGTCTTCCAGGCAAGTGTCAACAAATTTCATACGATTGGCATTTTTCCGGATCAACTGACTGCTCGGCATCATAACATGAGCCAGTCCGCATATCTTTGATCTCCGGTCATACAGAACTACTCCAAGACAGGATCCCAGACCGAGTGTCGATATTTTTTGCGGTGGACGGCAGATCTTATAGTCTGCCATCCCCACTCGAATCATATTGCTCATGCTGTTTTGGTCTCTCCTACCACATTTTCAATGTTCAGCAGAGAGATAAGACTCTCTCCATTTTTCCCAATTCCTGCCAAATAAGAAGCATTGCTTTCATCCAGTTTGAAATTAGGTTTTTCAATGGTTTCCGGATCCAGATTTACCACTTCCTTGACTTCATCTACGATCACACCGACCATCGACTGGTCTTTTAATTTTAAAATGATAATACGGGTCGCCCCTGTATATTCATCTGCTTCTAAGCCGAATCGTTTCCGAAGACTCATGACCGGAACCACTTCTCCACGCAGATTGATCACACCAATATAATATGGCTGGGATTTCGGCACACGGGTAACTCGCGGCATTCTGACGATATTATCCACATATCCGATATTGATTCCGTACTGTTCTTCCCCCAAACGAATCACAATAAATTGAATTTCTTCTGTTACAGTTTCATTCGTCATAGCATCCATTTTCGCATCCTCCATTCTTATACCAATGTATTTGTATCTAAGATCAAGGCAACTTCACCATCTCCTAAAATGGTTGCGCCGCTGAACAATTTGGCATTTGTAATATGATGTCCCATCGACTTGATAACTGTTTCCTGCTGTCCAAGAAGATTGTCAACACCAAGACCAAGTCTCTGATCTCCTTTTTTCACTACTACAACGACCATGGATTTGCTATCCGGATCACGCTCGTAGTCTTCCATCTCAAGAACTTCATTCATGCGTACAATAGGAATTACGCTGCCACGCAGATGAATGACCTCTTTGGATTGTACCAGTTTGATCTCGTCAAGTGCAATGTCTTCAATCGTATCAATATTTCCAAGAGGAATCGCATATTTTTCTTTTCCAACTTCTACCATGAGCGCCTGAATGATTGCCAGTGTCAATGGAAGCTGAATGGTAAAGGTACTTCCTTCTCCTTTTACTGTCTTTGCTTCAATGCTTCCACCTAATGATTCAATCTTCGTTTTTACAACATCCAGTCCAACGCCTCGGCCGGATACATCCGAAATTTTATCGGCGGTAGAGAAACTTGGACGGAAAAGCAGATCGATAAAATCTTTCTCGGTCATCGTCTCTGCCTGCTGCTCCGTGATCGTTCCTTTTTCAATTGCTTTATTTTTTACTTTTTCTACATTGATACCGGCTCCATCATCACGAACCTCGATCGTAACATTGTTACCGTCCTGGTAAGCATCGAGATAGATTGATCCGACTTCCGGTTTGCCCAGGCGCACACGTTCTTCATTGCTTTCCAGTCCATGGTCTGCCGAGTTACGAAGAAGATGCATCAGTGGATCTCCCAATTCGTCAATTACGGTACGATCAAGTTCGGTATCCTCACCGGTCATATACAGTTCCATCTTTTTATTCAGTTTACGATTCAGGTCACGAATCATACGTGGGAAACGGTTTACCACGCTTTCAATCGGAACCATTCGCACTTTCATAACCGACTCATGCAGATTGGTTGTTACCCGCTCCAGATACTCTATATTTTCATTAAATGTCGAATTGGATGACAGGTCAGTCACTCCTTCCGCGGAAGAAACGGAAACCAACGCATTTTTTGCAATGATCAGCTCACTGACAAGGTTCATCAGTACATCCAGTTTATCGATATCCACACGAACCGAACGGCTTGCTACTTTGCCTTTGACAGCAGGCTTTTTCGGTGCTTCCTTCTTTTCTTCCTTCGGTGCCGCTGCGGTTGCTGCTACTGCTTTTTCTTCCTGCTTTTCTTCCGGTTTTTCTGCGGAATATGTAAAGTCATCAATTGCCACATCTGCGATCTCTGATACATTCATGATCAATTTTTTGATCGTCTCTTTATCTTCTTTGGTCGCCAGGATCCAGCTGAAATCAAAATCAAATTCTTCATCCTCGATCTGTTCTGTCGTAGGTACGGATTTGATCAGTTCTCCTTTGTCCTCAACCGACTTAAATACCAAAAAGGCACGCGCTGCTTTCAAAATACAGGATTCCTGTAAATATACCGTGATTCCAAGAATATGCTGTCCTTCCTGTTTGGCATTGTCCATTGCTACAATTTCATATTCAGAAACCGGGATGCTGCGGAACTTATCTTTGTCTGACCCTGCCGCCTGTGGCTGTGCCGGAGCCTCTTCTTTCTTTTCTTCTTTGGCATCGTCCGATTCTTTTCCGGTTCCTTCTTTTACCAGTTCATCCAGATCTTTTATAATATCCTCATTGTCTTCTGTTCCTTCACTTCCGGTAGTGGAAATAATTTCCAGATATCCTTCCAGCGCATCCAGCCCACGGAACAAAATATCGATCAATTTGGCATTTGCTTTCATGTTTCCGTTTCGGATCTCCTGAAATACATTTTCCAGATCATGTGTCAGGCGCTGCATTCTGGTATATCCCATCGTACCAGCCATTCCCTTTAACGTATGAGCGGCACGGAAAATCTCATTAATCGTATCCGCATCTTCCGGCTCTTTTTCCAATTCCAAAATGTGCTCATTTAACGACTGTAAATGCTCCTTTGTTTCATCAATAAATAACTCCAGATATTGACTTGTATCCATGATTTCCTCCATTCCGATGCCAATCCGCCAGAAGATTTACTTCATTCTCCTGAACATCGCATCTGCAATCTGCTCTAAATCCAATATTTCATCACTTAATCCGGCTTTTTCTATGGCAAACGGCATCCCATATACTACACAGGTCCGTTCACTCTGCCCGATCGCATAAAGCTCTTTCTTCTCTTTCAATTGTTCCAATCCGTGTGTCGCATCATTCCCCATTCCGGTTAAAACCGTACACAGGATATTCTGGTAAGGGGTTTCAACAAGGGACTCCAAAAAGACATCCGCACAAGGTCTTAATCCATTCCGGACAGGTTCTTTTTTTACGGAGAACACCATTTTCCCTCTGCTGTCCTTTTCCATGCGGAGTTGATATCCACCTTTGGCAACGTATACCTTACCTGCCTCTGCCTCCATACCATCTTCCGCTTCCAACACTTTACAGGCTGACATTTCGTCCAAACGTTTTGCTAAAGAAGCAGTAAACCCGGTCGGCATATGCTGTACAATAACAAGCGGACAAGGGAACGTTTTCGGCAGTTTCGGCACGACCGACTGCAATGCCTTAGGTCCACCGGTTGAAGAGGCAATAACGGCAAATTCACATGCCTGTGTCCGTTTTGTCTTCCCCTGCTCTGCTTTTTTTTCAACCGGTGCACTGTCCGGTATCACTTTTTTCTCTGCCTTTTTTTTCACAGGCATGCTGTCCGGTGTCGCTTTTTCCGCTTCCTGTCGTTCCACATGCTTTGGCTTTTGCATCTGAATCGCAAACGCACATTTCGCCTTTGCAAGCAGCCGTTTTGGAAAATCTTCTTCCTTCCCCATACTCCGGCTTGGTTTTTTTACAAAATCATAAGCTCCCAGTTCCAGCGCGCGGATGGTTTCTTCCGTACTCTTGCTTGCAATGGAACTTACGACCAATACAGGGATATGAATCTCATTATCGTTTAAATATTTCAAAAAGCCCAGACCATCCATCCTAGGCATATTAATATCTAACAAAATCAATTGATATTCTTTTCCCTGTTTTAACAGTGCTACGGCAGCAACCCCATTTTCAGCGGTATCTGTCACACACATTTCGGAATCTGTATTTATTATATCAGACATGACCCTTCTCATAAGTGCAGAGTCATCAATTATTAAAATTTTTTTCATCAAACATTTAGTCCTTTCTTATTCGACGTTTTTGTTCTTCGAAAATATATTTTATAATCTTTTCCTGTGTTTGTTTATCCATCGATTCAAATTGGCATCTCGCCTCATATTGTTTGATTCCGCCGGTCAGGGTAATGGTCTCGATAACGGTAGCATTACAGGCAATAAATTCAATCCCTGACATTCCGGACAATGGCAGCTTGGCTTTCAGATGCGTATTTGGCACAAGTTCCTCCTCGCACTGAAACCGCATACCGCCTCCACTGATATCCGTCATTCTGGCATCATCCCAGTTTTGTCTCATTTCTTTCAGTTTCTTCTCATACGTTTGTCTTACCTCTTCATCCGGAAATGCTTTGGTCAGCAAAAGATCCTGAAGTGCTGTCTCTTCTTCACTCACGACACGGTATTCAAACTCCAGCATGCAGTCCAGACGGAAAAACTGTCTTCTTTGAAATTTGGTCAATTGCGATATCATCTGCATCTGCAATACAAATAACTTATTTTCCCGATACCGGCGCATAATCTTTGCCAGACACCGATACATGCCTTTCGAAGTAAAAAAGCACAGTTCATACTCGTCATTTACTTCAAGGGGAACTACTTTCCCCTCATAAATCGGCATAGCAATTTTAAGAGTACGTATTCCGTCATAATCCAGCAGCTGGCTTGCATATCGTGAATCTGACAATTTAGCACGGACGGCACTCTTTCTCTGTACCAGTTCAATCCTGTCCCCAATAGAAATAATATTTTTCTGCATAACCGTCTCCATTTCTTTATTTCATAAATCTCATTCGTATCACACTGGAAAACAATTTTACGATACCTACGTGTTCGGCTTCCTGCTCCATATTATGCTCCAGTGTATTGGCAATCCGGTTTACCGCCCGCGCCGTATTGCAGGAGGCATCCAGAATACTGATTGGGGTCTGTTTCATGATTGCTTTCTGCATATTATGGTCGTACGGAACCGAACCAAGATATTCTACTTCAATATCCAGAAATTTAGCTACTACCATACCAAGTTTCTCAAACAATTCTCTTGCATCCCGGTTTCCATGAACCTGATTTGCAATCATCTTAACCACCGTTTTTTCTTTACGATAGGTTGCTTTTTTGTTCAGCGTCTTCAGCAACGCATAAGCATCTGTGATCGAAGTCGGTTCCGGCGTAGCAACCAAAAGAACTTCCTCGCTTGCTGCCACAAATTCCAGCACGGTATCACTGATCCCGGCACCGGTATCTACGATAACAACATCCGCAAATTCGTCCAGTTCATTCAACTTCTGAATCAGCGTAATGATCTGCTCTCTGGATAAATTTGCCAATTCCTGTATACCGGACCCGCCGGAAATAAACCCCACATTTTCCGGACCATATGTGATAATATCATTCAAGGTTTTCCCACGGTACATCATATCTGCCAGATTGTACCGCGGATGAAGTCCCAGCATAATCTCGATATTTGCCAGTCCAAAGTCCGCATCAAAAATAACAACCCGTTTTCCCATGCGGCTTAACTGAATCGCTAAGTTGACAGAAATGCTGGATTTTCCCACGCCTCCTTTTCCACTTGTTACAGTGATCACCTTAGCGACCGGCTTCTGAATCGGAGGGAGTTCCTGTTTCTTTATTATGTTTCTTAATCTTTCCGCCTGATCCACTATAGCTTCCCTCCTAACAACTTCTTCGCGATCTTCTGTGCATCTACCTTTCCAATGTCATCCGGAACATTTTGTCCCCATGTTACATAAGAGAGCGGGCGTTTGGTATACAAACGCATATTCAGCATAACTCCCGCGGAAGAAGTTTCATCTAATTTGGTAAATATAATACTGTAATCCGTCAATTCTTTATAAACATCAGCAATCTCTTTCAGGTCACGATATTTGGTTGCCGCATTTAAAACAAGATACACTTCTCTACTGGTGATCGGAATCTGTTCCAACAGTTTCCGAATGTCCTTCAACTGCTCTTTGTTACGGTGGGAACATCCTGCGGTATCGATCAGGCAGATATCATAGTCATTCATTTCCTCCTGCATCTCACCCAGTTCTTCCGGTGTATAGATTACCTTTAAAGGAACACTCAGGATATTGGCATACGTTTTCAACTGTTCCACTGCCGCGATCCGGTACGTATCCGCCGTCGCAAGAATCACTTTCTTATTTTTTTCCAGTTTTAACTTCGAAGCAATCTTGGCAATTGTCGTCGTTTTTCCCACTCCGGTAGATCCAAGGAAAAATACATATTTGGTTTGTTTTTTATTTTCCTGCTTCTGATCAAGCGTGTATGGCTGTCCCAGCATCAAAATGATCTTCTGATACATCGCTGCCAGAATCTGATCCAATGCTGCATCCTTTGGCAGAGATTCCTCAATCTCTTTCATGATCGCATCAATCTGTTCTTCCTCAACTTCGCTCTGCTGCATCTGTTTCCGAATCAGATCCTTGCACGCACGCGCCTTATATTCTTCTTTGGAAATCTGCTCTTCCTTCTTTTCTTTTTTCTCTTGCTTTTCGACGGAAGTTGTAGTTTCATTTCGTTCTACTTCTGTAGTTGACTGAGTATCCTCTTTCTCTGTCATCTGTTTTTCCAACATTTTTTGAAGACTGTTCAATTTTTCTTCAATCGAATCGTTTTTCCCTGCTTCCGGGTTGTCATCCGCAACAATATCCGGGATAAACCGAGGTGTCTCCGGAGTCTCTTTCGCCGTATTTTTCTCCGCTGAGCGGTATTCTACATTTTCATCAATGGCTGCCGTCACCTCGACTTTTCCTTTCATAAAAAGTTTTGCCAGCCCTTTCGGTGATATTTTTTTAATATTCATCACTACGGCGTTGCTGCCAAGATCTTCTTTTGCCATTTCAATTGCCTGTGTCTCTGTCTTTGCCAGATATTTCTTAATAATCATTCAACGGTCACCATCCCAACTGATTGAAGCTCTACATCGGAGTCAATCTCATTATATGATAATACTTGTAAAGTTTTAAACTGTTCCATCGTCAGATGTTTAAAATACATACGGACGATTGGAGACGTTATGATAATCGGGGTATGTCCCAATTCTTCCAGTTTGCTCGTCTGTTCCTGAAGCGATTCCATGATCTTTGCGGAATATTCCGGATCCAGTGCCAGATACGCTCCCTGTTCCGTCTGTTTCACAGAATTCATGATCTCCTGTTCTACTTTCGGATCAAGGGTAATCACACTTGTCATGTCTTTATTTGCAAAATATTTATTGGAAATTGCACGCTTCAGACTCTGTCTTACATATTCTGTCAAAATATCCGTATCATGCGTCGTCGGTGCATAATCCGCCAATGTCTCAAATATTGTGATAAGATCCCGGATGGAAATGCCTTCCTGCAAAAGATTTTGTAATACTTTCTGGATTTCTCCGACACTGAGCATTTTCGGTACAAGTTCACTCACAAGTGTCTCATTGGCATCTTTGACATTGTCGATCAGGTTCTGAACATCCTGTCTTGTAAGCAGTTCATGAATATTCTGCGTAATTACTTCCATCAGATGTGTCGCAATGATCGACGGTGGATCCACAACGGTATAACCAAGGGATTCTGCCCGCTCACGCTGTGCTTCCGTAATCCAGATCGCCGGCAGGTGATACGACGGCTCAAAAGTTGGAATTCCGGTTAATTCTTCTTCGACATAACCCGGATTCATCGCCATATAATGGTCAAATAAAATCTCGCCTTCGCTGACCGGAACGCCTTTTATCTTAATCACATACTGATTTGGATTCAGCTGAATATTGTCACGCAGTCGGATCATCGGCACCACGCATCCAAGTTCCAGCGCGATCTGCCTTCGGATCATAACGACTCGGTCAAGCAGATCTCCTCCCTGATTGACATCCGCAAGTGGAATGATTCCATAGCCAAACTCCAGTTCGATAGCATCCACCTTCAGGAGGGAAGTAACATTTTCCGGTCTTCGTATCTCCTCGGCACTCTCTTCTTCTTCGTCCACCTGCGCATCTGTTTCTTCCATTTCCAGTTCGTTTTTCATAATCCTCGCTGTCACGATAAATAGTATTCCATATCCGGAAAATATAATAATATTCATCGGCGTAAATACACCCAGACCAATCAGGGCACACCCCGCGATCAACAGCACTTTCGGCGTGGAAAACAGCTGTTTTTGCAGAATTCCGCTGATATCCGCTTCTTTTGATCCTTTCGTAACCAAAACACCGGTTGCCAGTGAGATCATCAGGGATGGAATCTGGCTGGTAAGTCCATCACCGATCGTCAAGATCGAATAGGTCTGCAACGCAGCCGCGGCATCCATTCCATTCATCAATACACCGATTGCCAAACCACCGACAAAGTTGATCACGGTGATCAAAAGACCTGCCGTAGCATCTCCTTTAACGTATTTGGTGGCACCATCCATAGAACCAAAGAACGCCGACTCTTCCTGAATCTTTTCACGTCTGATTTTTGCCTCTTCATCCGTGATCGCACCGGTATTTAAGTCAGCATCGATCGCCATCTGTTTTCCCGGCATCGCATCCAGCGTGAATCGTGCTGTTACTTCCGATACACGTTCCGATCCTTTATTGATAACCATTAACTGAACAATGATCAGAATAACAAATACGACAGCTCCTACGACAAGGTTACCGCCGCCTACGAAATTACCAAATGTATTTACGACATTTCCGGCTTCTCCATTTAACAGGATATTACGGGTGGAGCTGACATTTAATGACAGACGGAATAACGTCGTAAGCAGCAAAAGGGTTGGAAACGATGACATATCCAGCGGCTCTTTTGCAAATAATGCATTGAAAAGGATCAGCATGGATATTCCAATATTTGCGGTAAATAACACATCCAGCAAAACCAATGGAACCGGAATGATCAGACACAAAATAGGGATCAGGACAAAACATCCTAAAATAATATCCGTTTTTTTCATTTGTCATTCCACCTCCTTGGTTGTAATTTTCTTTTATATTTTTCCTTGTATACTATAAACATAAGCCAATACCTCTGCCACCATCTGATACAGTTCCGGTGGAATCTGGTTTCCTATTTCTACATTGTAATACAGCATTCGGGCAAGCGGTTTATTTTCTACAATCTCCACTTTATTTTCTGCTGCAATGTCTTTGATCCGCGCGGCAAGATAATCTGCACCTTTTGCCAGAACAACCGGTGCCTCGCCAAGGTCTTTATCATATTTGATCGCTACCGCAAGATGTGTCGGGTTCGTAATGACTACATCCGCTTCCGGCACGCTCTGCATCATACGCGCTCTGGAAACTTCCTGCATTTTGCTTCGAATACGGCTTTTAATCTGCGGATTTCCCTCTGTGTTTTTATATTCATCCTTTACTTCCTGCTTTGTCATTTTCATATCGTTTTTAAATTTTCTCCGCTGATAATAATAATCAACAGCAGCAAGAATCAAAAAGACGAAACTTATCTTTAAGCCAATATTAATGACTGTGTTTACCAATAATTGTAAAGCCGATGTCAGATCAAGGCTGTAAATATTGACAACCATTCCCCATTCATCGGATAACTCGTTGTAGATTACATAAAATAAAACGAGTAATTTGGCAATTGCTTTTACCAGATCAAAAATTTTATCCTTAGAAAACATCCTCTTCATACCGGAAATCGGACTAATCTTGGAAATTTTTGGCTGCAACGGTTTCAAGGTTGGCTGCCATTTGACCTGTGCCACATTAACAATGACTACGACAACCAGCAATATTGCCATAACGGGTCCTGCCAGCAAAAGGGTCTGCCTTCCACAATACACCATGAGATTCATGGAACGAGACACATTAAAATCCCCCGCATACTGCGGAATGGCTTCATATAAAAAACGAAATGTCTCAATCAGGGTACGATACAAAAACCCGCCAAATATGCGGATCACCGCAAAAAAAATCAATAGGATCGCAGCGACACCAATATCCTGGCTTTTGGCTACCTGACCTTCTTTTCTGGCATCTTCCAATTTTTTCGGAGTGGCATCTTCTGTCTTTTCTCCGCCCTCTCCTTCTTTAGCAAAAAACTGGAGTTCATATTTTAACATAATTCATTCTCCATTCTTAAGTTGGAGTAAAAGAGTTATACAATTTTACAACAATGTCCTGCATTGTCTCAAATACAAAATTGGCAATCGTCGGTATGGTAGGTACGATGATCAGCAATATTACGATACCGACCAGCACCTTGATCTGAATTCCGACAACAAACATGTTCATCTGTGGAATTGCCCTCGACAATACACCAAGCACAACATTGATCACAAGCATACAGGCAAATACCGGAAGCACAATGCGGAAACCAACCAGAAAGAAGTTGACAATGAATTCTACAGCTGTCTCCTGTAAATTTCCATCAAACACGGCCTGTCCTACATTAAAATACGTAAACGTATCTAAAATTGCCTGTAATATTTTATAATGCATATTACTGACAAGCATCATCAGCATTACAAGATATACATATAAATTTCCACTAATGGAGACCTGAATATTGGTCAGCGGATCAAAGACGCTTGCCATCGATAATCCCATTTCCATATCCATCAGCTGACCGGCAAAAGAAACAATATATGTACACATATTGCACATAAAACCAATCGTAAGTCCTACAATCATCTCTTTTAATACCAGCGTGGAAAAGCCAAGGATCCCCACATAATTTAATTCGATGACCGGTACCGTCTGAATGGCTGCAAGCGACAACACCATGCCGATCGCCAACCGGATTTTCATAGGAATCGTTTGATATCCAAATATCGGAGCACCGATCACAAATGATGTGATCCGTATCAGAACCAAAAGGTAAAATTCTACGTGTTCTACCGTAAAGCTCATAAGCTCTCCTCCTCAGTCACCGAACCCTTCTTACTGCTGTCATTTGACATACGTATAAAAATTTTCACATAACGTCGTAAAAAACTCGACACAACTTTGCATGATCCAGTTTCCCGTCAGCAAAAGGGTAATAAATATTGCCAAAAGTTTTGGCACAAAGGTAAGCGTCTGCTCCTGTATCGAAGTTACCGTCTGAAAAATACTGATGATCAATCCGACGATCAGGGATACAAGCAGCAAAGGAAGCGAACATTTGATGATTGCCCAGATTGTCTGTGTCGAAACTTCAATCAGATCTGCTTCTGTCATGCTGTCTCACCTAACCTTTCTTCTGCATTTTCTTCCAATCCCTCTGTGGTTCTAATAAAAGGTCTGAACCAGCTGTCCAATCACGAGATTCCATCCATCTGCCAGAATAAACAGCAGAATCTTAAACGGCATTGAGATCGTGGTTGGTGGAAGCATCATCATTCCCATTGACATAAGGGTTGACGCGACAACCATGTCAATTACGATAAAAGGAAGATAGATCAAAAATCCAATAATAAATGCGGTCTTCAATTCACTGATCATAAATGCCGGCATCAAAACCATCGTCGGCACATCATCCTCCGTCTTAATCTCACTTTCTTTTCCTTCTATTTCCAAAAACAATTGTATGTCTGAGCGGTTCGTCTGTTTAAACATAAACTCGCGAATCGGCTTTAATCCGGCATTGAGTGCCTCTTCCTGTGTCAACTGTCCCTGCTCATACGGCTGCACACAATCCGTATTAATCTGTGTGATGACCGGCGACATGATAAACAGTGTCAGAAATAAAGCAAGCCCCACCAAAACCTGATTTGGCGGACTCGTCTGTGTTCCCAGTGCAGAACGCACAAAATGAAGCACCACGATAATCCTTGTAAATGATGTCATCATTATAATGATCGATGGTGCCAGTGCAAGCACAGTCAACACAAGAAGCATCTGCAAACTTGCTGACAAACTGCTGCTTCCCGCATTGGAACTAATGTTAAATTGAAAATTATCCGGTTCCGCGGGATCCGATGTTCCCGCCGTACTGCTTCCCTCAATCTCATCTACGTGAGAATTTGAATCCGGTTTTGCACAAACAATTGTACCAGAAAAAAAGGTCAATATACATAGTGCCAAAACCAGAGACATCGTCTTAGTTAAAATCCAAAAAAATCTCCTGTGTGTTCTCATAATACCAACCTTTTCTTATTTCTTGTCATCTCTGTTTTTTACATTCGAAAGCATACTTTTCATCACTTCTTTGAACGAGGTATCTCCCGGCACATTTCCGAATTCTTCCGGCAGTTCCAGCTGATCTTCCTCTAATTCCGTCAAAAATGTGATCTGCTCTTTGGTAACACCAATGGCATACTGCTTTTTCCCAATCTCAACGATCTGAATGTATTTGGAAGGGGCAATCTTATACGTCTCGATCACCTTAATATTTCTCGCCCGAGACTGCATCGCGCCGGATTTGGCAATCCATTTTGTAACAAAATAGGTAAGTGCCAAAACCAACACAAACACAAATAACGTAGCAATCAATTGCAAAATATTGTTAAGCATTTATCCAATTGCCTTTTTTACCGCTTCCAAAACACGATCTGCCTGGAAAGGTTTTACAATAAAATCTTTTGCTCCGGATTGAATGGACTCAATTACCATTGCCTGCTGTCCCATCGCAGAACACATAATAATATTTGCTGAAGGATCTGCTTCTTTGATCTTCTTCAATGCCTGAATTCCATCCATCTCCGGCATTGTAATATCCATCATAACAAGATCCGGTTTGGTTTCTCCATACTTTTCAACTGCTTTCAATCCGTTTTCCGCTTCTCCTGCTACTTCATATCCATTTTTTGTCAAAATATCCTTGATCATAACTCGCATAAATGCAGCATCATCACATATCAAAATACTTTTTGCCATTGTTCATATTCCTCCATTATTTTAATCTTTGATAATCTCTGTCACTCGAATACCGAAGTTTTCCTCTATTACAACGACTTCGCCCTTTGCGACAAATTTTCCATTTACTAAAACGTCAATTGGCTCACCTGCCAGTTTATCCAGTTCAATGATTGTACCCGGTGAGAAATCCAATATTTCTTTGATCGATTTACTTGTTCTTCCAAGTTCTACCGTAACTTCCAGTGGAACATCCATGATCAAATCAATATTTTCCGGAGCGATACCATCTAAATTCTGGCTTGGTGCAAAATTTTGAAATTGTGCCGGCTGAATCGGTACATTCTGCGTTGGCATCGTATACATCGGCATAGCACCGTTCATCATCGGCTGTTGCATTCCCATCATTGGCTGCTGGGCTGCCATTTGTGGATCCATTTGCGGAACTGGTGCTGCCTGCATTGGTTCCGGCTGTACCGGTGCTGCAACGACTGGTTCCGGCTGTGGCGCGGGTTCCGGTTCCGAAGCTGCCGTCTCTCCCACTCCGCCTTCCATTGTACTGCGGAATCTGGTATAGATCAGTTTTGCAAAATCAAACGGATACAGCTGCATGATCTCACTGTCTACCAGATCACCAATCGTCATCCGGAAAGAGACCTGAACAAACGTCTTACCAATCATATCCTGCAAGCCGCCTTCTGTCATACTGCTTGTCAGATCGACCCTTGTTGAATTTGGTGGGCTGATGTCCACCTTTTCATTGATCATAGATGACATTGACGTCGCCGCCGATCCCATCATCTGATTCATTGCCTCACTGATCGCACTTAAATGAAGATCGGTTAATTCAGCATCTGTATTCGTGCCGTCACCGCCCATCATCAGATCCGTAATGACCTTTACATCATGTTCCTTTAATACCAAAATGTTCTTTCCTTCCAGACCTGTCCGGTAGGATATATAGATAAAGACACATGGTGCAGGATTTTGTTCTTTCAGGTCATCAATGGTGACATAGGACAGTTTCGGAGTTGTAATCTCTACCCGGTTATTTACCAGTATCGACAACGTTGTCGCTGCCGTACCCATGCTGATGTTAGCAATTTCCCCTAGTGCATCACTCTCTTCCGGAGATAAACGTTCATTAGAGTCGGTCGCAGCCGGTGTCGGTTCACTTGCTGCCACATTGGAAGTATCTTCCGCAGCAGAATCGCTCATACCCCCTAATAACGCATTGATTTCCTCTTGCGATAACATTCCATCCATGCATTCTTACTCCTCTCTGTAGACTGATTTAATCTTAACTGCATAGGCGTCATCATGAGCACCCGGTAATGCAGAAAATTTCTTAATATTCCCAACATAGACATCCATTTCATCTTCTATCCTGGTATTTAATTTAATGATATCACCCGGCTGTAAATGAATAAAATCATTTACGGAAATGGCACTGCGTCCCATAATAGCACGCACCGGGATCTTTGCCTTATGAATATTGTCTTCAATAAACTCACGATATTTATCATCGTCTTTTACTTCAGATGTAGAATACCAGTATTTTGTATTGATCTTATCAATAACCGGTTCTACAACTGCATAAGGAATACAAATATTCATTACTTCTTCAACATCACCCACTTTAATATTCATCGTGACGATGGAAGTCATTTCATTTGGCGAGACAAACTGTGCAAACTGTGAATTCGTCTCAATCCTCTCTAACGTCGGATTAATGCTTTGTACATTCGCCCAGGGTTCAATCAAAAGATTCGTGCATACCCCCATGATTCTTTGAATGATCGATAGTTCAATCTCCGTAAACTCTCTGGGTTTATCCAACGGCACACCACTTCCGCCAAGCATCAGATCTACTATTGTATATCCAAGACTGCTTGCCATCTCAATGATGATTGTTCCCTCCAGCGGCGCAAAATTGACAACCCCTAAAAGGACCGGATTGGACAGGGAGTTCGAAAACTCCTGAAATGTCGCTGCTTCCGCGTGCATTACTTCCACTTGAACATTTCTTCGCAGATATACCGGCAGATTTGTCGATAACAAACGAGCATAATGTTCAAAGATAAATACCAAAGTACGCAAGTGATCTTTCGAAAATTTGGATGGTCTTGCAAAATTATAATCTTTTACCTGCTTTTCGTCTTCCACCTCGGTATCTGCCGGATCGAATTCGCCGCTGTTCAATGCGGAAAGCAAGTTATCAATTTCGCTTTGCGATAAGACGTCCCCCATTTTCTTTCACCTCACTGACTTTCCAAATTTGTTTTTACTATCCCTACTGGAACATAAATCCATTTAATGCAAGACGAACAATACATTTGCTTCCATACAAATCCTGAATTTTAGCAAGTGCCTGCTCTTTTACTGCATTCTGATCTAACGTTTTCATACTTTGATCTGCGATGGTTTCTTTGACAATTTCTGTAATATATACATCTTTTGCCTTTACGGATTCTGAAACCGTTTTATAATCCTCTGCTTCTGTATTGAAAGAAATCGTAACTCCTTCCAGCACTGCAAAATGAGAAGTACTGTCTCCCTCATCCTGTTTCAGATTGATCGTCTGTTTGTTTTCAAACGTAATGGAATATGGCTCCAGATTTTCAATGGAATAATCTCCGGCAGCCTCTGCATCCGTTTCCAGATCAATTGCTGTAGCGACCTTGTCTACCAGCTGACTGGTCTTATTCATCGTTGGAACGACCGCAAACACGATCACAACCGTCAGAATAAGATTTAAAAGACAAGACGCCATGATTATAATTGTCAAAATATTCTTTTTCATCTTTACCCTCCATAATCACTCTTCGGTATATATTTTAATCTCTACACGTCGATTTCTCGCACGTCCTTTTTCCGTTTTGTTATCTGCCACCGGATCATATTCACTCCGACCTGTTGTCTCCAGCGTCTTCGGATCCAGATGTTTATGAGCGGTGAAATACTCAAACACCTGTGTTGCCCTCGCCGTAGACAGCCACATATTATTTTTAAATGTGCTGCTCGAAATCGGAACATTATCGGTATGACCTTCAATCTTTATCATGTGGTTATCATATATTTTCAAAATATCCCCCACTTTACTCAAAAGCGGAAGGGCTGATTTCTTGATCTGATCCGAACCCGAATCAAAAAGAATCGCGCCGTTCAACGAAATTTGAACGTATTGATACTGCTCGTCCATATTTACATTGACCATATCCTGAATTTTCTTCGCCGCTGCTTTATCGGACACTTCTGCATAAAGCGCCTCCGTCTTCTCTTTCAACTGTTCTTCCAGTTTTTGTTTGTACTTTTCCTCATCTGAGATTTCTGTGGAATCATCTTTCAGTTCCTGATCCTGTCCACTGTTTTCAAATTCATTGAAATACTCTTCCATAGATATTTTCTGACTGGTTCCGCTGGAAACAAAAGCACCTTCGCCAACGGCATTTCCACCTCCGGAAAAAATATCAATGCTTTCCGATAAAGAAGTAACAATCTGCTCATATTTGTCAGCATCTACGGTTGACATCGAAAACAATAGCACAAAAAAGCACAACAACAAGTTCATCAAATCCGCAAATGTATTAATCCATCCGCCTTCAATGGATGCCGGCTCTTCCGCCTTTCTTCGTGCCATTAGCTTTCACCACCTTGTTCATTTCCGTCCCCTCCTAAAAGAGAGTCACGGACATTCGGTGCAAGGAATGATTTCAGTTTTTCCTCAATCACACGTGGATTTTCTCCTGCCTGTATTGACAGAATTCCCTCACAAATAACTTCTTTTTCCATAATCTCTCTTGCATTGATCGCGCGAAGTTTTGTCGCGATAGGAATAGAAATCCAGTTTGCAAGAAGAGAACCATACATCGTCGTAACCAAAGCCACTGCCATGTTCGGTCCAATTGAACTTGGATCATCCAGCAGTTTCAGCATGTTGATCAAACCAATCAACGTACCAATCATACCCCAGGCAGGGCCCATAGCAGCCAGTCCATCCCAAAAACTGATAACTTTATTGTGTCGACGTTCAATACTGCTCAGTTCGGTATCCAGTATGCTGGTAACCAATTCCTGATCGGTACCATCGACAATCAGCATGATCCCTTTTTTCAAAAAATCATCATCGATATCTGCCGCTGCTTCCTCCAGCTGAAGCAGCCCCTCTTTTCTTGCCACATTCGCCAGATCAATAATCGTATGTATAATTTCACTTTCCTTTGTCGCCGGAGTTTTTAAAATCAGCTTAAAAGACTTCAGCGAGTTAAAAAATGCCGGTATACTGTCTGACATCGTAAGCATACACATAAAGGAGCCTCCGATTGTAATCAAAATGGAGGAAAAGTCATAAAAGTTTCCCAGCGCAGCAAATCCCTGATCCCCGGATACAATTCCATACACAACTGCTGCGGCACACCCCAGCATACCAATAATTGATGCTAAATCCAAAAAAATACACCACCTTAATGTTATATTAATCTAATGGTATTGAAAAAATTTCTTTCCGATACAATTTTACTAGATTTTTTACCTCTTGTCTACTTTCTTTTACAATAATTTTTTTCCCTGTAGTTAAGGTCAGTACCGTGTCCGGAGTTTCCTCGATGGTTTCTATCAGGTCCGAATTTAAGGTAAATTGTTTTCCATTCATCCGCGTGACATCAATCATACAATTCCTCCTTTTCCAACACTTTTCAATACTCTATCCTATTATATCACAAAAAAAGCAAAAAGGGAAACAAAAGTTTCCCTTTTTTTATGATTATTTTATTGTTTTTTTTATCGTTTCAGATTGATCAGTTCTTCCAACATTGTATCGGATGTTGTAATCGTACGGGAATTTGCCTGGAAACCACGCTGTGTCGTGATCATATTGGTGAACTCCGTAGCCAGATCTACGTCTGACATCTCAAGAGCACCTACAGAGAAGCTTCCAACCTCGGTAATATCCTGACCGATTCCATCAAAATCACCAGAATTCAGCGTCGCTGCAAATAAACTGTTTCCAGCTGCTTCAAGACCGGATGGGTTAGCAAATGTCGCTACTGCGATCTGCCCAAGCAGTTTATCATCTCCATTGCTGTATACCGCATAAATTTTTCCATCGGTTCCGATTGAAAATCCGTTCAAAGTACCTGCCGCATTACCTGCATTGTGTCCGTCAGCGTCACCACGCTCCGGTTTTACAGTAGAAGTTCCTTTTGTAGCATACATCGTAAGCCCGGAAAAATCGATATTAACACCACCTACCGGGAACGCATTGTTTTCTGTATTTCCATCGTTTAACGTTAAGTTCAGCATTCCTTCCACTTCACCGGAAACACTTACGAATTCACCCGAAGAACCATTAAAGGTTAAAAGGGATGTACTCTGTGCAAATGTGATTGTACCATCCGGATCTACGGTATAGTTCAATGGACTCTGTCCACCAAAGCTGACGTACTGGTTTGTCGTACTGTAAACGGTATTTCCGCTGGCATCCACGGTCGCCTGCTTCAAAATGGAATTTCCTTTGGAATCCATGATATCCGTAATTCCTACCGTGTATTCATTGTCTGTTGTCGCATTGGCTTTCATAACAGACAATTTTGCAGTAAACAGATTTCCGACATTGTCATAAAAACTGACAGAAATCGGATATCCCGCTCCATCTGCACTATAGGTTACCTGTTTATCTTTGCTGTCAATATTACCGGATAGTGTAACATTTGTTGTGGCTGTCGGCTCTGCATTTTGGTTTTCCGGAGACATCAGCTGTAAGGTATCTGCCGTATCCTTACGAATTTCACCATTGGCATCCACACCCCATCCGAGTACGGAAGCTCCGTTTGTCGTGCAGTACAGTGTACCCGCTGCATCGATGTCAAAACATCCGGATTTTGTAAAGTATGTACTTCCGTTGCTTCTTACAACAAAAAATGCATCCCCGTTTATCATCAGATCCATACCTCTATCGGTACGGTTTGTTGCGCCGGTTCCACTCATATTTACGCTAATGGATGCTACATTGGATCCCAAACCGATCTGAACGGCATTTCTTCCGGCTGCTCCTGTCGTCGCATTCGGACCAGAAGCTCCCTGTGTCGTTTGATAAAACACATCCGTAAAGTTAACCGAACTGGAACGAAATCCTACCGTATTTACGTTTGCGATATTGTTACCAATTACATCCATCTTTGTCTGGTGTACTTTCAATCCTGATACACCGGACCACAATGATCTCATCATAATGAATCACCCTCCATTTTCTAATTCCTGCATTTGTTAATCCCCTCTGTCAGTCAGGGATTATCATGCCTCCTGTTAAGGGCCGGCATGGTTTCATTTTCTTTCTGCTGCAATTTTAATTAATGATCGCTCCATCGATATTGGTAAAAACTGCATTTGAAGTATCATTGACCGCAGTGACGATTGTTTTATTCTTCACATTTAAAATAAATGCAAGATCATCTACCATAACAAGAGATTCCGTCATGCCCTTTTCCTCAGCCCGATCTACCGCCTCCTCCAGACGTGCCTGCTGTTCTTTCGTCATAGAAATATTTCTTGTCTCCAAGCGTCTTGCCGCATGTTTGGAAAATCGAACACGATCTGCTGTGCTCTGTAACACTTCTCCAAACGTTGTGGATTTTTCACCGGTCTTTGATGCTGTTTGATTTGTTTTTTGTTCTGCTGCATTTATTTTATGCCGCATTTCATCGATGGAAGCAAAGTTACTGTTATTGATATTCATCGCTTTGTCCACCTCCTAAAGAATGATCGTTTCATTCTGTCGTCGTGTCATCTTCATCCTTGGAAATGCCACTTTCTGTCACTTTTACCGTAACTTTATCTGTAATCGTCGTATTATATGGATCGTCAAAGCACAACGCCAGTTTGTATGTTCCGTTATCCAGATTTTCAAAAGCCCCCGGTGCAATAGACAATACTCCGTTGTTGTAAGACAAATAGTCAGATTTAATATATTCTCCATTTAACATAACGGCTACACTGCTTGCTGCATAGTTTCCGCTGCCAAGGTTGATATTAATATCGACCATACTTTTGTTTGATTTGTCATAAACAGCTTCCGTCTGCTCTGCAACAGGAAGATATTTTGCCACATCTGCATAGGATTGTTTTACTTCTACCAGATCATCAATAGAGTATAACTGTCCATTTACAGATAATTGTGCGGTTCCGTTTTTTACAGCAATGTAATCAACTACACCCTGTACTTCGGTAATACTTCCATTTGTACTCTTTGTATTAAGAACAACGGCTTTACCAACCAATCCAAACGCCTGTGAATTTACAGCAGTTTCGTTCAGATTCTGCATCTGTTCCAATGCTGAGAACTGTGCGAGCTGTGCAATAAACTGAGTATCCTTCTCCGGCTCCAGCGGATCCTGATTTTTCATCTGACACACCAAAAGCTGCAAGAATTCGTCTTTTCCAAGTTCTCCGCCTACGGCACGATCCGATGACTGCGACTCATTGACTCTGTTTTTATCAAAACTCAGATCATTCAGTCCTGTCACAATACCATCCAATGATGTTGCCATGTGTTCGCCTCCTTTTTATTATGCAGTATAATCCACAATACTTTCTCCATCCTGTCGTTCTGTCTCTGTTTCCTGAGAAACATTATCCCCATCCAATGCCTGTTCTCCGGCATCGACGCGAAAACGTTTGGCAGAACCTTTTTTCTGATCAAAGTTATGATTGTTTGAATCTTCCTGGTTTTTGAATCCAAAATTGGATACGTTTACTTCTACCGATTCTACTTTCAAACCTTGACTTTCGAGATTTTCCCGCAATACAACCAGCTGGCTCTCCAGTGCTTCTTTTGCCATTTCATTCTGAACCGTAAGTGTCGCTGTCGCAACGCCCTGATTGGATGAAACGCTCAAATGCACTCGTCCGAGAGATTCCGGATTTAACTGCAGTTCCATACTTGTTGTCTGTGGCAGTACACGAATGCGGATATGGTTCACTACCTGATCTACGATCTCCTGCATGGAAACCTGACGGATCTCTGCATTTTCCGTACCCGGTTCAAACGCCTGCGTCAGTCTGTCCACAAATGCCGGTAACGAATTTTCCGCTTCTGCCGCCGGCTGGGAACCGGTTTGTGAATCCTGTGCAAAAGCATCCGATTGTCCGGATTCGTTTGAAACTTCTACAGTGACCGGAACACTTTCGTCTTGTGAAACCGTTATTGCAGATGTATCAGTCACCGGATCTGCTTCTACATCTGTCTGCTTCTGTGTTTGTTCCGGAACATTTTTATTTTCCGTTATTACTTCTGTCAGATTTTGTAAGAAGTTCTGCATATCCTGTGAGTCCTGAGGCACTTCGGAAACCTGTTCCAAAATTTCAGAAATCCCCTGTGTGATCTGCGTCCAATCGGAAGTAAGTTCATCCGATACAAGCATTGCACTGGAATCTTCCACACCATGCATCTCCAAAATGAGTGCATTGATATTCGAAGTGTTACCTGTCGCCTGTAACTGTTGTGCACCGGTAACATCCACGATCAGATCCATCGGTGTGATCCCGAGCTGCTCAAGAAGATCTTCCACATCTTCTTTGGAGAGACCAAATACCTCTTGTAACAATACCGTTACTTTTTCCGCAATTTCTTCCGTTGGCATATCTTTTTCCACAGGGGTCTGGTTTTTGTCCGCTTTGACGGTAACCTTATGGGAATCAAAACCGTCTGATATTTCTTTTTTCCCTGTTGTTTTCACGTTGGCTGGCTGTGCTTTTTCCGATGTATTTGCCGCATTTTTTGAAAAATAATTTTCAAACGACGTATCTTTTACGGAAGCACTTTTCTCCATTCCACGGGACTGTACTGCCTGTACATTCAAAGAAATGTTTGCTGTCTTCATATTTCCTCCTTTCCGGGTGTTTTTCCACCCAAATGATCCACTATATATATCGGTCAAAAAGTCATTGTTTTTAACCGTTGTGGGCACTATTTTGCCGTCATTTTTGTCGTAATCTGTGCTGCCGTCTCCGGTGTCATTGCTGCCAGAATGGCAGAGCTCTTGGACTCCGTCATGCTGTCCAGAATCGAAGCAACCAGATCAAGATCCCCTGTCATGGTTTCCAGCACCGCTGCTGCATTTGCCGGATCCATCTTGCTGTACATCGTTGCCTGTTTGGTAATCTTGGCAGTGTAAGTCAGATCTTTTACAACATCTTTATAAATCGCAGCCGCATTGTCCGGATCAATTTCCTCATAATATTGTTTGTATTCGGATATATCCGGTGCTTTGTCATTATAAACAACATTTTCGTCAAACTTCTTTACCCGCTGTTCAAATGATTTCTGCTGCTCTTCAAATTTTTTCAATCGTTCTACTTCTTTTTTTAACTGTGTCACTTCATCTGCACTGGCAGAATTGGTGCTCTTTAGCGAAGCCAGTTCATTTTCCAGCTGTTTAATACGTGCATTGGCTTCGTCAATATTGGTATAACCGTTTGTCTGGGTATTGGATCCGTCATCCGGTAAAATGCGGTTGATGACCGGTACGTCTTTAATCACCGGAGCCAGCACCTCACTTCCGAAATTTCCAACATCCATTTTGATCAATACACCAAATATTCCAAGCCAGATCAATACGATTGCAATCACGATCAAAATCGTAAGCAGTTTGCTTCCACCGCTTTCTTCCTGTGCCACTTCTACATTTTTATCTTTTTTCCTTTTTCCAGCCATGATCTTTAAATCCTTTCTTTCGAATTTGAATAGGTATAACTAACCAATTCATCCACTTCTTTTTGTTCCTTCTGCAATTCTTCTTTTTGAAATTTTTCCCATGCTTTTTCGCGTAGTTTTTCAAAAATCTTTCGTTCTTTCATTGCCTCTGTCAGTTTTTTTCTCGCCTGCTCCACTTCCGCTTCACAGCGTATAATGACATTGTTCTGTAATTCAATATACGTTTCTAAAATTTCACTATCCTGTTTAATTTTCCTTATTTTTACAATAGTAAGTGTTTCCTGCAATTCTCCCTTCAGGAGATTTTCATTGTCCTGAAGCCTTTTTTGCAGAATTTCCAGTTTTTCCTGCTCCTGTAACAATCTCGCATTTGCCTGTGCATATTCGTTTTTCACCTGAGTTTCAAGTTTTTCTTTCATTTGCAGTATATTCTGCATTGAAAACCGGAAACGTCCCATGGTTATTCACCATCCTCACTGAAAATATCAAGCATCAACTGAAGTGATTCATCAAACGTATACTTCTCGTCCGTCTGCTGCTGCAAAAAGGCATTCACTGCCCGGATCTTGTCAATTGCAAAATCAATATCCGGATTGGAGCCGGATTTATATGCACCAATGTTGATCAGATCTTCTGCCTCCTGATACGTCGCCAGTACCTGTTTCATTTTTCCGGCAGCCACTTTATGTTCTTTTGTTACAATAGAACTCATAACACGCGATATACTCTGCAAAATATCAATTGCCGGATAATGATTTTTCTGCGCCATCTGTCTTGACAGCACGATATGCCCATCTAAGATTCCTCGCGCAGTATCGGTGATCGGCTCATTGAAGTCGTCTCCATCCACCAGTACCGTATACAATCCGGTGATTGAACCTCTGTCCGAATTTCCGGCACGTTCGAGCAGTTTCGGCATCTGTGCGTACACACTTGGCGGATACCCACGCGACACCGGCGGTTCTCCGGATGCCAGTCCGATTTCTCTCTGCGCCATTGAAAAACGTGTCAGGGAGTCCATCATAAGAAGGACATCTTTTCCCTGATCCCGAAAATATTCTGCAATCGCCGTCGCTGTCTGTGCCGCTTTTTTACGGATCAAAGCCGGTTTGTCGGAAGTCGCCACTACAACTACGGAACGTCTCATTCCTTCTTCCCCCAGATCTCTTTCAATAAATTCCCTGACTTCTCGTCCACGCTCTCCGATCAGCGCGATCACGTTAATATCTGCTTTCGTATTTCTGGCAAACATTCCCATCAGGGTACTCTTTCCTACACCGCTTCCCGCAAAAATTCCAATTCTCTGTCCTTTTCCTATTGTCAGAAGCCCATCTACTGCTTTTACTCCCAGCGTCAGCACTTCATCTATAATCTTCCTGCTGAGGGGATCCGGCGGTGCTGCCTCTACGGAATAATGAGCACAATCCTCTCCCAGACTGTCCGCATTCATCGGTTCTCCTACTCCATCCAGTGTCAGCCCCAGAAGATTTTCGCTAACCGGTACCTGAAGCGGAGCACCGGTATTTTCTACCCAGCTCCCCAGGCCTACGCCCTCGACATTATCGTAGGGCATTAAAAGGACACGGTCATCGCGGAACCCAACCACTTCGGCTTTTACCACGCCGACTGCTGAATTCGACCGTATCAAACATAAGTCATTTAATTTTGCCATCGGCCCAACCGATTCAATGGTAAGTCCAACCACTTTTGCCACTTTTCCAAGATGTTTCACATAACTTCGATCCAAAAGTGCCTCATAGCGGTCAAAGTGAATTTTTTCGGATAGTTCCATAGTTTCCCTCATTTCGATTTTCTTAGGAATGAACTAACATTTTTAAATCCCGGATCAAGGTATCCAGCTGCGTCTGAAAGCCGCAGTCTACCATCTGGTTCTGTGTTTCTATGACACACTGCCCCTTTTCCAGTCCTTTTTCTTCTATAAGATCAAGGCTGACTCCTTCTCCGAGTTCCTGCAAAATCTTTTCTTTGTTACTCTCTACTTCATAAATATCATCTTCGGATACCCGGATACAATATTTGTCAGAAGGTTCCAAATCTCGGATCGTCGTCTGAATCAGATATAAGATTAGATCATCACGGTCTTCAATCAGAACTCCTGTCAGTTTCTGAAGCAGAGCAACCAGCACATCGACATATTTTTTTTCAATTCCATCGACATATTCTTGCAATTCCCGTTTCTGGTTTCTCGCCGTGTCATCCAATTCTTTTTCTTTCTGTGCGATTTCCTGTCCGGCTTGCTGCCAGCCTTCCTGATATCCCTGATCTCTGCCTTCCTCTATCGCCCGCTGCTTTTCCTGCTGAATCTCCCGGGCAGCGTCCCCACGCAGCCTTTCTGCCTCATTCTTTGCCTCTTCTATGAGATTTTCTGCCTCTTCTCTGGTCTTCTCGTATTCTTCTTCCGAGACGATCTCAGGCTCTGCGCCCATCTCCTCGTTTTCCATTTTTTGTAAAGACAAAATGGCTTTTTCGGCTTCCTGCTGACCAATGGTCTCTATCGAAATACCACCATCTTTTCCCAACGGAATAAAATTGTCTTTTTTATCATTGTTGTTGATCATTACCGTATCGGATGGATGAAGATCGACAAATTGGTATTTGATTAAATAAGAAAACGATCTCGTCACCTCCGCCCCTTGATATTACAATCTCAGCGGAATCCTCCAACTTACGGATAATATTTACAATCTTCTGCTGTGCCTCTTCAACATCTTTCATACGAACCGGTCCCATGTATTCCATATCTTCACGGATCATAGCGGACAGACGAGTGGACATATTGTTAAAGATAACATTCTGTACATCTTCGTTTGCACCTTTGAGGGCAACTGCCAGTTCGCCATTTTCCACCTCACGCAGAACACGCTGGATGGAACGGTCATCAAGCATAAGAATATCTTCGAATACAAACATCTTCTTTCGGATCTCGTCGGCAAGTTCCGGCTCTTCGATCTCGAGATTTTCCATAATATGTTTTTCTGTACCACGGTCTACTGTATTCAATACTTCAACGATGGAATCAATACCACCAACAATCGTGTAATCCTGATTAACAAGCGATGACAGCTTCTGTTCCAGAATATTTTCCACTTCTTTGATAACATCCGGTGACGTACGGTCCATCAGGGCGATACGTTTCGCAACATCGGTCTGTTTGTCCGGAGGGAGGGTACTGATCACCCCTGCCGCCTGCGTCGGAGACAGATACGATAAGATCATTGCAATTGTCTGTGGATGCTCATCCTGAATAAAGTTCAAAAGCTGGGAAGCCTCTGTCTTTCGAATGAACTCGAATGGGCGAACCTGAAGAGATGCCGTAAGTTTTCCGAGTACCTCTTTTGCCTTGTCCTCTCCCAATGCTTTCTGAAGCAGATCTGTCGCATAACCGATACCGCCTTCTGCGATATACTGCTGTGCCAGACACACTTCGTAAAACTCTGTCAAAACAGCTTCTTTATCTGCTGGAGATACACTTCGCGTATTGGCGATTTCCAGAGTAAGCTGTTCAATTTCATCTTCCTTTAAATGTTTAAAGATTCCTGCTGCTTTCTCCGGACCAAGTGTGATCAAAAGAATCGCCGCTTTCTGAATCCCATCTAATTCTGATATTGTACTCATACTCGTGTACCTCCTATCTTATCCCCAGTCATCATTGATCCAGTTTCGCAGCAGCATCGCAACTGCTTCCGGATTCTCATCCACAAATTTTTCTATCATCTTTCGTGTTTCGGATTTATCACTCAGTTCAATCTCTTCCAGATTTTCCTCATTTTCTTTGGTCGTCGCAAGCAGATCCTCTACCGAAAGTTCCGGCTCTGTCTCTGTTACTTTCACCGGTGATGTACCGCGGATAATAACAAAGATAAGAAGAGCTCCAATCAATACGGCAAGAATGATCATCAGGTAATTGGTAAGACTACCCGCAAATCCTGTCTTTTCCGCAGCTTCATAAACCGGCTGTTCCTGCGCAATGATCGTTATATTATTCTGTGCGATACCGGTCGCCGCAGACACCAGCTGCAAAATCTCATCCGGAACCTGCAATGTTGTTGGATCACTGTTCTGTTCTGCATATTCTTCAAAAGAAATATTATCAAGAGCTCCACTTGCCTGTAATGACTCTTCGGATATCTTTTTGTATTTTGTCAAAACAACACCCATCGAAGATTCTTCCGGCACAACAGCGCCCACCTCATGTTCGATGTTTTTTACATCTTCATTCGGCAGGTAATTGTATTTGTTCAAGATTGTCTCCGAATTGGAACCTCCGTTGCTCTGGATCATATAATCCGTCTCTTCACTGTTGGAATCGGTTCCCGGTGTACCACCGCTTCCGGAAGCACCCGTAGAGGAATACTCATACGAACTGGAGTAATATCCCTGATCCTGGCCATCTGCCACTGAATACGTCGTAACCAGTTCCGTTACTTTATCCATATTAAATTTAATATTGGTCTTGCTACAGTCGGCATCGTCATAGCCGGCTTTCAAAAGCATTTTTTCCGTACGTTCGGAAAATGTCTGCTGTAATTTTGCTTTATAATCTTCGGTTCCCGAAATCATACCACCGAGAGTATTATCTGTCTTCGCACCATACAAAAGATTTCCTTTCGTATCCACGATCACAATGTTGTCTGTTGTCGTATTTCCTACCGCGTTGGTAAGATAATATGCCATTGCTGTCGCAGTCTCGGTCGGCAGTTCTTTTCCATCTGCCAGTTTCAGAGAGACACTTACTGCCGTCTCTTTTGTTGCTGAAATAAATTTCTTATCATCTTCCTGACGGTTAATAATGACCGTAGCATCTTCCACGCCGTCAAATTTAAGCAGATTCTCTTTAATTGAAGACTGGAGCGCCAGTGTGATCTTTGTCTGTTTTTCCAGGGAAGATGTTGTCATATCGCTCTTTAACGCATCGTCCCAGCTCATTTCTTTATCTACAATGCCATTGGCTCCCATCACGAGTGCCGCATCGGAATATTTGCTCTGTTCTACGTCAAACGAAGTGATTCCCGTACTCGGGTCTGTCTCCATTTTGTATGTAATCCCTTCACTGTCTAAAGAATCCGATAATGTACTTGCCAGACTGGCATCGGAAAAAGAAGCCAAATGGGTATATACCGGTCGCGTCAGCACATAAGACAATATCACAATTGCAAAAAATACTGCCAACACAACACAGATAATGATTGTCTTCTGCTTTGTCGTATATTTATTCCAAAAAGCCAGTAATTTATCTTTTATGGCAATCAATTGGTCCATCATACAATTTACTCTCCTAACATCATAAGTGTCTGTCTATTACATCTGCATATTCATCAAGGTACGATATGCTTCCAATGCTGTGTTTTTTACGGCAACCGTATATTGCAGTGAAATATTGGCCTTCTGCTGGGCAACCATCAGATCATGCCAGTTATCGGACTCTCCGGTGGCATAACGTATTTCTTCTGCCTGTGCTGCATTTGACAGCTGGTTGGTTTCTCCGATCATATTAATCGCCGAAGACAAAAAGGAATCAAATCGATTTTTCTCTCCGCTCCCCGTCACCTTTGCTGTCGAGTCAGTATATCTGCTTACATCAGACAATGACTGAATTGCTGAAATATTTGTAATATCCATTCTTTTTCTCCTTTAGCTTTTATCTATTAACCATTGCTTCCTACTTCAAGTGCTTTCAAAGCCATCCCTTTGGTGGAATTTAATACCGTAACGTTCGCTTCATATGCTCTTGTCGCATCGATCATATTTGTCATTTCAGTCACGGTATTAACATTTGGGTATGTGACATATCCATCCTGATCTGCATCCGGGTGGGAAGGATCATATACTTTATTTCCCTCTGACGGATCTTCTACGATCTCCGTCACTTTAACACCCTTGCCAATATTTCCGGTTGCATATTGCAGGGACTCATTAAACGTCGGATAACTTTTTTCTTCAAATACAACGGTTTTCCGTTTGTATACTTTTCCATTTCCATCTCTTGTAGTATTTACATTTGCAATATTCTGTGAAATGATATCGGTGCGAAGCTGCTGTGCCGTCATTCCCGAGGCGCTGATATCCATTGCTCCATATACTGACATATCCTTTTCATCCTTTCCTTTTAACTTGAAATGCTGCGTGCATCATTAAGAGGTACGCAGTGCAGATTTTAACCGCGAAAATTCCTGTGACATGGAATTCATAAGCGTATAATATTTCAATTGGTTTTTCGCCAATTCAACATTTTCCGTATTAATATCCACATTGTTTCCATCATACCGGTAACTGAGATTCGCCTGATCGGTATACGTCGTACAATTCAACTCATTTAAGTCAATATTCGCGACCGTCTCATTCAGACTGTCTGTTCCCGCTACCGCATTCTTCAGATAGGTTTCAAACTGCACATCTTTTCTTTTAAATCCCGGAGTATCAGCATTGGCAATATTATTTGCCAGAATGTCATTTCTTGTCCAGCTGGCATCTGCCGCTTTCCCAAGCACATTCACATAGTTATATGCGTTTGATAAAACCATAGAAATTCCTCCTAACAAACTATTTTCGTATAAAAACGCAAAGGGAATCACGAAAAACCACAATTCCTTTTGCGTTATCAGAAATCCATTTCCATTTTTTGTGTTACAAAATCGGTGTATATTTTATCATTCATGACCTTGATGTGTGTTCCTTTCACACCATACGATTTTGTCTGAATCAATCCCGCGCTTTCTACTTTCTTCAACGCATTTACAATTACCGTCCGTGTGATTCCCACTTCTTTTGCCAGACGGGAAGTAACAATCGTGCCTTCCCCCTGCTCGATCCGCTGAATCACCTGCTTTATCGCATTTTTTTCCAATGGCGATAAAATATGTAATATTGATTCAATTTCCTGCTGCTTCCGGCTTGCGAAATCATCTTCTTCGGAAACCGCCCGCATCATTTCCAGTCCGACTACGGTCGTACTATACTCTGTTAAAATAATATCTTCGATACCATAGCATCGGGTTCTTCGTGCAAGAAACAACGTTCCCAGCCGCTTTCCCGCTATGTATACCGGTGCAATCATTGCCTGGATTCCTTCCGTCGCTTCACGCGGAAATCCCATAAATTCCAAATTTACATTTTCCTTTGTCGATAATACTTCCAGAAAACGCTTTGCCATCTTCGCATCCAGCCACTGGCCTTCCGAAGACGGAAAAAAAGAATGGGGCGTGTCATCCGGCATCTGATTTATACCTAAAATTTTTCCTTTGTTACTGATCACATACACACTGGATTCCAATAATTCGCCAAGTAATTGGCACAAATCCGTAAATGCCACTTTCGACACACGATTATCCCTTAGCAATCGATTGATTTTCCGTGTCTTGTCCAAAAGTTCTACACTCATCTTCATGCCTCACAATCACTTTTACTAATTTTATCACAGTTCAGAAAAAAATTCAAGCATTATCCTTTTGTTTTTCTACAAGATATCCGCATGACGAATCCGCACAGACAAGCTTGTTTCCTTTTTCCAATAACATATTTCCGCATTTTGGGCAAATTTCTTTAGATGGTTTCTGCCACGTCATAACTTCACATTCCGGATAATTTTCACATCCATAATAGCGGCGGCCCTTCTGTGTCTTTTTAATGACGATCTCGCCCCCACATTTTGGACATTTCACACCGATTTTCTCAAAATACGGCTTTGTGTTACGGCATTCCGGAAATCCCGGACAAGCCAGAAATTTTCCATGAGGTCCATATTTGATGACCATATTTCTTCCACAATTTTCGCAGATTGTATCGGTCACTTCATCTTCAATCTCAATTTTTTCCAGAGCCTGCTCCGCATGTTCGATGGCTTCTTTCAGATCCGGGTAAAAATTCCGGATGATGCTTTTCCATTCTACTGTTCCCTCTGCCACGCCATCTAACAGCGTTTCCATCGTCGCTGTAAAGTTTACATCCACAATACTCGGGAAGGCACTTACCATAATTTTGTTGACAATATCTCCAAGATCTGACAAATATAAATTTTTGTTTTCCTTGGCAAGATATCTTCTCGAAATCAACGTTGAAATGGTTGGTGCATAGGTACTTGGACGTCCAATTCCAAGATCTTCCAGTTCTTTTACCAGTGATGCCTCGGTATAATGTGCCGGCGGCTGGGTAAAATGCTGTTCTTTCTTTAATTCCACCTCTTGGAATACATCCCCCTTTGCCACTTTGTGAAGGGCAGCGTTATTTTCTGCCTTATCTTCCTCATTTTGATATACCGAAAGGAATCCCGGAAATACAATTTTAGATCCGGAACTTGTAAAACGATAACTGCCGGCATCAATCTTAACGGAAGTCGTCTCGTATCTTGCTCCGTTCATGCGGCTTGCGACAAAGCGTTTCCAGATCAGCTGATACAGACGGAACTGATCCCTTGACAGTGAATCTTTGACTGCCGCCGGTGTCAGATCGACATATGTCGGACGAATTGCCTCATGGGCATCCTGAATTTTTTTTGTATCCTTCTTCTGTGCCGTATTTTCCATCACATTTTCTTCCCCGTAATTTTCACGGATAAATGCTTTGCATTCTGCATCTGCCTCCTGCGAAACACGTGTAGAATCCGTACGAAGATAGGTGATCAAGCCGATTGTTCCATGCCCTTTTACTGCTACTCCTTCATAGAGCTGCTGTGCAATTCGCATTGTCTTTGATGTAGCAAAGTTCAAATGCTTGGCACATTCCTGCTGCAATGTACTTGTTGTAAATGGCAATGGTGGCTTTTTGGTGCGCTCTCCCTTTTTGATTTCCGAAACTTCGTACGTCGCACCCTTTAAGTCTTTGTAAATTTTTTCCAATTCTTCTTTTCCGATATTTTCCTGCTTTTTCGGATTTCCGTAGTATTTTGCCAAAAGCGGTTTCTTACATCCCTTTACCGGAAATTCCGCTTCCAGACTCCAGTATTCTGTCGGAATAAACGCATCAATCTGTGCTTCCCGGTCAGCAATGATACGAAGGGCAACCGACTGCACACGTCCTGCACTCAGTCCTCGTTTTACCTTCTGCCACAGAAGCGGACTGATGGAATATCCCACAATACGATCCAGAACACGTCTTGCCTGCTGGGCATCCACCAGATCCATATCAATTTCACGCGATTCCTTGATCGCCTGTCTTACCGCATTTTTTGTAATTTCATTGAACGTAATACGTTTTGTCTTTTTCGGATCCAGTTTCAGTGCGAAAAACAAGTGCCAGGAAATGGCTTCTCCTTCACGGTCGGGGTCCGTCGCGAGATAGATCTTATCTGCTTTTTTTACTTCTTTCCGCAAGGAAGCCAATAATTCCCCTTTTCCTCTTATCGTTATATATTTTGGTTCAAAATCATTGTCAAAGTCAACACCCATCTGACTTTTTGGCAGATCACGAACGTGTCCGTTGGATGCGACTACCGTATAATTACTTCCGAGAAATTTTTTAATCGTTTTTGATTTTGCCGGTGACTCCACGATAATCAAGTTTTTCGCCATACAAAAACTGCCCCCTTGTGTCATATTTTAATATAATTATTTTTCCCAATTTCTTTGACTAAGCCTCGTTTTTGCAGGGAAAACAGCTGTTTCATAAGCATTGCTGCCGGAAGTGCCGTTTCCTTTGCAATCTGGTTTACTTCTTTCGGCTCAAGACTTAAACTAGCATACACCATTTTTTCCTCACTTTCAAGGGAAACTTTTATTTTCGATAAATTTTTCGATTTTTTTCTTCGTGCAAGCAATCCGTTTGTCTCATAATATTCCACAATATCCAACGGTTTTGTGACCAAAAATGCCCCCTGCCGGATCCATTGATTACATCCTTCACTCAACGTATCTCCGATCCTTCCCGGTATGACAAAAATATCCTTTCCCTGTTCCAATGCCAGCTCCGCAGTGATTAACGAGCCGCTCTTTTCTCTCGCCTCGACAATCAGCACCCCTTCCGAAAGTGCGCTGATAAGACGGTTTCTCATTGGGAAAAAGCCCGGCATCGCCGGTGTTTCCGGCGGATATTCTGAAAGAACTCCCCCCTGGCGCACAATGCTTTGATACAATCTGGCATGTTCCCTCGGATAACAGATCTCCGCACTGTTTCCCAGTACAGCATACGTATTTCCGCCGGCTTCCAGCGCCCCCTGATGTGCCCAGCCATCAATTCCTCTCGCCATCCCGCTCACAATGCCAATTCCTGCTTCTGCCAGTTCATAAGCAAAACGGCGTGCCATTTCGCGCCCATAATGAGAACAGTTTCTTGCTCCAACGATTGCAATCTGCATTGCCTCCTGCGGCAGTTTCCCGCGCCAATAAATCCGTTTCGGAAAATCCGGCAGGCAGCGCAGTTTTTCCGGATAGTTTTCCGAAAAATAGGAAACCACCTCCATATCATAGGAAGAAATTTTTTGTTTCATTGCCCGGTAATGAAACTGCCGTTTTCCATTTGCCAGTATCTTTCTCTCTCTGGCACCGATCCCGGCTGCTTCCAGCTGCTCTGCTGTCCTTTTATACACTTCCTCCGGTGTGCCAAAACAATCGATCAGTTTCTGTATCGTGCAGCTTCCAATTCCTTCCAGACTGCAAAGCCACATTCCATATTGTTCCCGTGTTGTCATCTCTTCACCCCCTCTGCATGCCATCCGGAACCGGATTCCAGTATTTCCGGCTGATGCCTTTATAAAGTGATGCCTCAAACAGGTCTTCTTCCCGGATCTGTTCCTGTTCTGCCAGATCCGCCAGTGTCCGTGCCACGCGAAGAAGCCGTTTTGCGCCTCTGGCAGACAATTCTAACTGCTCACAAAGTTCCTGCCACAGAAGTTTTTCTCCCTTTCCAAGCAGGCAGTATTTTTCCATAAGTTTTCCATCCAGTTCACTGTTATAGCATATGGATTCCCGCAAATACCGTCGTTCCTGGCGTTCTCTTGCCGCCAGAACACGGGAACGGATCTGGTCACTGTTTTCCTCCTTTTCCTGTTTTTCCGGCAGACCAAATGTCCCTTTCTCCATCTCCACACAAAGATCCATCCGGTCCAACAGTGGTTCACTCAAACGTGAAAGATACCCCTGCACCTGTGCCGGAGTACACCGGCATTTCTGCATATCCGGATAAAAACCGCACCGGCAGGGATTCATCGCCCCAATTACCATCATCTTTGCCGGATATTCAAAACTGTGTCCCAGCCTGGAAAGATGAATTTTCCCTTCTTCCATCGGCTGCCGCAGCATTTCCAGTGTGGTTCTGGAAAATTCCGGAAGTTCATCCAGAAACAGAACACCATTTTGTGCCAAAGTGATCTCTCCCGGAATCACTTTGCTTCCTCCGCCGGAAAATGCTGCCGGAGAGATAGAATGATGCGGAGCGCGGAACGGCCGATGTACGATAACCGGCATCGTTTCGTTCAGCTGCCCGGCAACACTGTAAATTTTTGTAAGTTCCAGCATTTCCTTGCTTGACAAAGGCGGCATAATCCCCGCCACCGCTTTGGCAAGCATGGTTTTTCCAGTTCCCGGTGCGCCGATCATCAGCAGATTGTGCGCGCCTGCCACCGCGGTCTCAGCAGCTTTTTTTGCAGTTTTTTGTCCACAGATCTCCGAAAAATCAACTTCCGGAAGCTGCATTTTTCCTCTCGTTTTCTCCCAGTCTCCCTTTGCCGGCGAAATTGTGATCTCGCCGCGTAAAAATGCGATCGCTTCCTTTAAGGTGTGGACACCAATCACCTGAATTCCTTCTACAAACGATGCTTCTGCCACATTTGCCGCCGGGAGCATCACAGAAGAAAAACCGGATTCGCGCGCTACGATTGCCATGGGCAGCGCCCCGTGAATCCCATGAATCTGCCCATCCAGAGAAAGTTCTCCCGCAAAAGCCATCTGTTCTGTGTATGAAATAGGAATCATGCCGAATGCGGCGATCAGAGAAATGGCAATCGGCAGATCAAAGCCGGAGCCATCTTTACGAATATCTGCCGGAGAAAGGTTTACGGTAATTCTCTTTGGGGGAAAGACCACCCCCGAATTTTGAAGTGAAATACGCACTCTTTCTCTGGCTTCTTTTACCGCAGATGCCAGAAGACCAACCATCTGAAAGGAAGGAAGTCCTCCGGACACATCTGCCTCCACTAAAATTTTCTGTGCTTCCAGGCCTGTCAGCCCTGCACTGTACACTTTACTATACATAATGATTCTCCTTTTCTTCCGAAAGGAGAAACTGCCTACTCAAAGTATAGCATGCGGTTTTACTGATTGTCCAGTATTTTTTTAATTTCATCCATAAAGGTATTGACATCCTTAAATTCGCGGTAAATCGACGCAAAACGTACATATGCCACCGGATTCAACGCCTTCAGACGCTCCATTACGACTTCTCCGATGTACTTGCTGGACACTTCCTTTTCCCCAAGATTAAAAATTTCTGTTTCAATCTGATCTACCACTTCATTAATCTGGTCGATAGAAATGGCAAGTTTGGTGCAGGAACGGAAAATCCCCTGCTCGATCTTATCCCTGTTGTATGGTTCTCTTGCCAGATCTTTTTTAATGACAACCAATGGTATTGTCTCTAATTTTTCATATGTCGTAAACCGTTTTCCACAGCGTTCACACTGTCTTCTTCTACGGATGGAACTATTATCATCCGCCGGTCTGGAATCAATTACTTTCGTATTATCTTCTGCACAAAATGGACATTTCATCCTCGTAACCTCTTTTCTATATTTTCTATACTTTATCATAATCGAAAACGCCCGCGCCGTAAAGTTATTTTTCGCAAAAATTATGTTTTTTTTCAGGTGGCAGTTCCACCAGAATAATATCATTTCCAATCTGACAGATGCACCTCAGATCAATGACATACTCCTCTTCTTTTCCAAAAAGTCCCATAAATTTACAATTTTTCGGCACCACAATGTGGGAAATACATCCCTTGCACAGATCAAAGATCATATCTTCCACAAATCCCAGCCGTTCCCCATCACACACATTGATCACTTCTTTTTCTCTCAATTCACAGATACGCATAGATCCTCACCTTTTCACAATCCCACTGATTTTCTTTTTATAAATGTATTCCGATGAAGAATATTTCATTCAATTTGTGGCAAACTAAAAATACAAAAGAAGTGAGGGAAAGACAATGGCACAATACAAAGTTGAAATCTGTGGAGTAAACACCGGAAAACTTCCACTCCTCACCGAAGAAGAAAAGCAGATCCTGTTTGACAAAATAAAAAAAGGAGACCGCCGTGCACGAGATACCTTTATCCACGGGAATCTCCGTCTCGTCCTGAGTATCATCCAGCGTTTCACAAATGCCGGAGAAAACGTCGATGATCTTTTTCAGATCGGATGCATCGGATTGATGAAAGCCATCGACAATTTTGACACAACATTGCAGGTAAAATTTTCCACATATGCCGTCCCTATGATCATTGGAGAAGTACGGCGTTATCTGCGCGACAATAACAGCATCCGCGTCAGCCGTTCACTGCGTGATATCGCTTACAAAGCAATCTACACCAAAGAAGCACTGATGAAACAATCCGAAAAGGAACCGACATTGGAAGAAATTGCCAAAAAATTAGAAGTCACTCCTGAAGAGATTGCGATGGCACTGGACGCAATACAAAGTCCGGTTTCTCTGTATGAACCGGTTTATTCCGAAGGGGGAGACACCCTTTATATCATGGATCAGATCAGCGATACAAAAAATAAAGAAGAAGGGTGGGTTGAGATGTTATCTCTGCGTGAAGCGATCCGCTCACTTCCCACACGTGAGAAAAATATCATTGAGTTACGCTATTTTCAGGGAAAAACGCAAATGGAAGTAGCCAAAGAAATCCACATCTCACAAGCCCAGGTTTCCCGTCTGGAAAAAAATGCACTGGGACTTATGAGAGAGGAATTGCATGAATAGATTTTCTTAACGCAGGGGTTCATTTCTCCTGCGTTTATTTTCAATCTTGTTTTGATACATAATGTCATCGCTTTCTTTCATAAAGCTCTCCAATGTATCCGAAGCTCCCGGAATGCCGACACGATATCCCGCACTTGCATGAACTTCATATGGCTTCCCAGATTTTTTATTGTAATTATCAAGACTTCGCTCAAATGTATACAGCCAGTGTCTGGCATCGTCTTCATCGACATTCATCAGAATCACTTCAAATTCATCCCCGCCAATTCTGGCTCCAATCTGCCCCTGACAGCCGGCTTCATTGATTGCATAACCGACCGCGCGCAGAACATTATCCCCTTCATGATGTCCGAAAATATCATTAACGGGTTTTAATCCATCCGCATCAATGCCGATGACGCACACACTGATTTCCTTGACTTTTGCCTCTAAGAACAACGGTCTTGCATAATTTTCAAAACCGCGCCGGTTATATAATCCGGTCATCACATCGCGGATATACATATTTTCCAGTTCATCGATCAGATTATGAAGTTTCTGCTGCACTAAAATCGCCTCAATCGCATTGGCTACCGCAATCGTCCAGCGGGCATAAACCGCCCCTCCATTATCCGGTCTGGAAAAACGATATGCCTCATACCCAAAACAGGTATTCTGATAATGCACCGGCACAAAATAGAAACACTGTGGCGACGTATCGATCAGTTCGTGCGGCAGCAGTTCCTTTCTCGAAAATTCAATATCCAGATTTTCTCCCGGAGCGGACATCACCTCACGGTTATGGAATCCCACACGCAGATGCATCTTGTCGGTATAATACTGCGTATGCTCCTCCTGTCTGTGCCCCAGTTCATCACACAGGCACAGATAATAATCGGTAAAATCTTCAAAGTTGTAAATATACTTTCGAATGACTGCCGACATATCACTAATTTTTCTTATTTTTCCAAAATCAATGGACATAAAGCTAAACTGCATTTCCATATTATTCAGGCGGATATTGGAGCTGTAATGCATCGAACGCTTTGCAAAATTCACATCCATTTTTTTACAGCCACAGGACTCTTTCGGATAGCATTTTGTCTTCGCATAGATCATTTCATTTTGCAGATCCTCCTGATGCTTGTCAATCAGATTTACTGCCTGATATGCCATATCCCTAAAATCCACTTCTACTGTAGTCAGTGCCGGCTGATAATATTTTCCCTCTTCTTCGCCGTCATACCCGGTAACAATAATGTCTTCCGGGACGCGGATCCCTCGCTCACAAAGGACATCGCAGACCGAAAGTGCCATATTGTCATTGGCACAGATGATCGCTTCCGGCCATTTCCCATCTGCCGAAAAATAATCACATGCTCTGTCACCCTGATCTTTCCAGAAGTTTCCATAATATATCCGGTTTTTTCCAATTTCATAACCGTATTCGTTCATGATCCGTTTAAAGCAGGCAAGGCGGAAATTCGCATCGTAGCGGTCTTTCGGTCCGGACATGAACGCAATATCTTTTACTTTATGTACTTCGATAACATGACGGATAATTTCATCCATCGTCTCCCGCTCATCCAGTAAAATATTGTTGATTTCGTTCATTGCCTGACGCAGCGATACGACCGGACATCTGGATTCGCTGCGGATATGTTCCATAATTTTCTCTTTTGCTCCCTCAATGTTAAACGTATCCGTTGCCAGCACAATCCCGGCAAATTTTGAATAATCCGGCAGATCAAAGATTCTTGCTTCGCCATCAAAATATTCCACATTGTCACCGTAGCGTCCAAATGAATTGAACACAGCTACATTATATCCCTTTGTATATGCCTGTTCTGCGACTCCATGACAAATTTCCTGCTGATATGGTTCATAACTGCTGAAAATAAATAAGCCAATGGTCTTCCTTCCATTTCCAAACATGATTTTCACCTTTCTGCCAACAAATCCTTTTCCGTTGTAAAAATTGCACTTTTTCCTATTTTACCTCTTTTTCAATGGCATGTCAAAACATATTTTTCCGAAATGCGAATGTGTGGGGAAGAGGAAACCTGAATGGTTACAGTTTTTCCCAATAATACCCCTTATAAAAAAGAGAAGCCTGATCTTCCCAGACTTCTCTTCGCATCACTGTCAATTTCTGTATTTTTAGTACAACGGATACTTATCGGTCAATGTCTTTACAATTTCCATTGCTTTTGCTTTATTGGCATTGACATCGTCGATCAGCATAGCAATCGCCTCTGCTACCTGATCCATGTCCTCTGTATTAAATCCACGTGTTGTCACAGCAGCCGTACCAAGACGCACACCACTTGTCACAAATGGACTCTGTGGATCATTTGGAATGGTATTTTTATTGGCTGTGATATTGGCTTCGTCAAGCCATGCCTCTACTTCTTTACCGGTCAATCCTTTATTGACAAGGTCAACAAGCATCAAGTGGTTATCCGTACCACCAGATACAATATCAATACCACGAGACATCAGTCCTTTGCAAAGTGCCTGTGCATTGGCTACAATATTTTTACCGTATTCTTTGAAACTTGGATCCAATGCTTCTTTGAAGCAGACTGCTTTTGCTGCGATCACATGCATCAAAGGTCCTCCCTGGATTCCCGGGAAGATGGCTTTGTTCAATTTGTGCTCTGTTGCAAATTCTTCGCTGGAAAGGATCATACCACCACGAGGTCCGCGAAGTGTCTTATGTGTTGTCGTTGTCGTTACGTGAGCGTATGGAATCGGGCTTTCATGTACGCCGGCAGCTACCAGACCTGCGATATGTGCCATATCTACCATCAGGAAAGCACCTACTTCATCCGCGATCTCACGGAAACGTTTGAAATCAATCTTACGGCAGTATGCACTTGCTCCTGCAATGATCATTTTCGGTTTGCACTCTTTGGCAATACGCTCTACTTCATCATAATCGATAAATCCTGCGTCATTTACTCCGTAAGGTACGATATGATAATAGGTTCCTGAAATGTTTGCAGGGCTTCCATGTGACAAATGTCCGCCGTGGTCAAGATTCATACCCATTACCGTCTCGCCTGGTTTTACAAGGGCAAAAAATACTGCCATATTTGCCTGCGCACCGGAATGTGGCTGAACATTCACATACGTACAGCCAAACAGTTTTTTCGCACGCTCTCTTGCCAGATCTTCAATCATGTCTACGTACTGGCATCCGCCATAATAACGTTTTCCAGGGTAACCCTCTGCATATTTGTTGGTACAGGTACTTCCCATTGCTGCCATAACCGCTTTGCTTACAAAGTTTTCCGAAGCAATCAGTTCGATATGATCATTTTGACGATTTGTCTCAAGTTCCATCGCTTTGGCAAGTTCCGGATCTGCTTTTACTACTTCTTCAAATGAATACATCTCTTACTCTCCTTTTTTATTTTATAGAAAGTGCTGCAAGTGCAGAATACACTTAACCATGCACTTAAGCCTCATCAATTGCTTTTCCGATATCATGTCTCATGTATTTGTTCTCAAAGGAAATCCAGTCCGTCGCTGCATACGCATTTTTACGGGCTTCTTTCAGATCTTTTCCTTTGGCAGTCACGCCGAGAACACGTCCTCCGTTCGTTACAATATTTCCGTCTGCATCAAATTTGGTGCCGGCGTGAAAGACATAATATCCGTCTTTTCCCTCAAAGTTCTCAAATCCTGTGATCACTTTGCCCTTCTCATATTGCAGGGGATAACCATCCGAAGCCAGCACGACACAGACTGCCGCATTGTCCTCAAATTGCAGGTCAATCTCGTCTAACCGTCCATCGATGCAGGCATTCATCACATCCACGATATCATTTTTCATACGTGGAAGAACGACCTGTGCTTCCGGATCGCCAAAACGTGCATTGTACTCAAGAACTTTCGGGCCATCTTCCGTCAGCATCAAGCCGACAAACAGGATTCCAACAAAATCTCTTCCCTCTGCCTTCATGGCATCCATCGTCGGCTGATATACTTTTTCTTCGCAGAAACGCTGTACTTCTTCATTATAAAACGGACTCGGGGAGAAGGTTCCCATACCACCGGTATTAAGACCCTCATCGTTGTCTTTCGCACGTTTGTGATCCTGTGCACTTGTCATCGGTTTGATATGCGTACCGTCACAATAGCACAACACCGACACTTCACGTCCGGTCATAAATTCTTCGATCACGATCTGATTTCCGGCATCACCAAACTGTTTGTCAAGCATCAGCGTTTTGACGCCTTCTTTGGCTTCTTCCAACGTATTGCAGATCAATACCCCTTTTCCAAGTGCCAGACCATCTGCCTTCAATACGATCGGCATCTTAGCGGTCTCCAGATAAGCAAGTGCTGCTTCCGGAGAATCAAAGTTTTCATAAGCTGCCGTCGGAATGCCGTATTTTTTCATCAAATCTTTGGAAAATGCTTTGCTTCCCTCGATGATCGCTGCATTTTTTCTCGGTCCAAAGACACGCAGACCACGTTTTTCAAATACATCTACGACACCGCCAACCAACGGATCGTCCATACCGATGATGGTAAGATCAATTCCTTTTTCTTCTGCAAAATCTGCCAGTTTATCAAATTCCATTGCGCCGATATCCACACAGGTTGCCAGTCCGGCAATTCCCGCATTTCCAGGGGCACAATAAATCTCCTCTACCTGTTTGCTCTTCGCTGCACTTGCCGCGATCGCATGTTCACGTCCACCGCTTCCTACAATCAGTACTTTCATTGAAAAGTCCTCACTTTCCTATCTGTGTTTTACTATTCCATTTACAATTTCAATCCGGCCATTGGCAATATCGTCGATCGCCTGTGGCAAAATGTTCCACTCTGCCTGCTCCATCACTCGTTTTTGAAGGATTTCCGGAGTATCATCATCTTGAACTTCCACTGCTTTCTGAACAATGATCGGACCACCATCGGCAATCTCATTGACAAAATGAACGGTCGCTCCCGTCACTTTGTTTCCTCTTGCCAGCACACTTTCATGCACTTTCAGTCCATAATACCCCGGACCACAGTGTGCCGGGATCAGTGACGGATGAATATTGATCATCCTGCCGGCATAATGAGATACGAGATTTTCCGGTAAAATAACCAGAAATCCTGCCAGTACGACCAATTCAATCCCATGTTTTTCCAGAAGCGTGATCATCGCCTCTCCGTATTCTTCTCTCGTAGAATAATCTTTCGGGATCACACATTGACTCTGGATACCGTTTTTCGCTGCACGCTCAAGAGCATAGGCTCCCGGTTTGTTGCTCACAACAAGTTCCAATGTCGTATTGGTGATCTTTCCTGCCGAAAGGCTGTCGATGATCGCCTGGAGATTCGTTCCTCCACCGGATACCAAAACTGCTATCTTCATGCCATCACCTCAATTATAATAATGTGATACCTTTTTCGCCAGCTACGATCTCGCCCATGATATATGGCACTTCGCCTGCTGCACGAATGGCTTCTACGGTCTTATCTACATCGTTTTTATCTACAGCTGTAAGCATTCCCACACCCATGTTATATGTATTGAACATTGCTGTCTCTTCAACATTTCCATCTTTTGCCAGCATTTCAAAAATTGGCGGAATAGCAAAACTGTCTTTTTTAATGTTTGCATGGGTTCCGTCGATCAGCATACGAGGAATGTTTTCATAGAATCCACCGCCTGTAATGTGGCTGCATGCTTTGATCTTAACACCGGCTTCTTTAATTGCTTTCAGGGCTTTTACATAAATTTTTGTCGGGGTCAGAAGGGTCTCTCCGAGAGTACCGGAAAGAGATTCATAATGACGGCCAAGTGCCTCTGCATTCATGGAAAATACCTGACGCACCAGCGAATATCCGTTACTGTGAATACCGGAAGATGCCATACCTACAAGAACATCCCCTGCTTTCAGTTCTTTTCCGGTAATCATGTCTTTGCGGTCTACCACGCCGACAGAAAATCCAGCCAGATCATACTCATCTACCGGATAGAATCCCGGCATCTCAGCGGTCTCTCCACCGATCAGAGCGGCTTCTGACTGACGGCATCCCTCGGCTACTCCGCTTACGATCTTTGCAATCTTTTCCGGTTCATTTTTTCCGCATGCAATATAATCAAGGAAAAATAATGGTTCACCACCGGCACAGGCAATATCATTTACACACATTGCCACACAATCGATTCCAATGGAATCATGCTTGTCCAGAAGAAATGCGATCTTTAACTTCGTTCCCACGCCATCTGTACCGGAAACCAACGTAGGCTCTTCCATTCCCATAAATTTTTTCATGGAAAATGCACCGGAAAATCCTCCGATATCGGTCAAAACTTCTGGTCTCATTGTCGAAGCGATGTGCTCTTTCATCAAAGAAACTGCTTTGTATCCTGCTTCAATATCTACGCCTGCTTTCTTGTAATCCATTTTTAACTCCTTCTCGCGCGAAAAATTGCGCATTGTATTAGTATTTGCGGTTTACGCATCAAAATTACTTCTATTATAGCATAGAACTCAGCGTCGGTCAAAAGTTTGTTGCATTTTCTTTTGCATTTTTCCGTTATTTCTGTTACAATTAGAATTGGTTTAAAGTGTAACGATTCAGGACACCCTTTCCGTACATTAAATCCTGACTAGTTACATTTAAAAATACGTTCTTTGAAAGGAAAAGAGAAAATGGAAAACAAAGGAACAATTTTATCCTATCGTCCGGACATCCGGGTGGTAGATGCGACAATTCGCGATGGTGGACTGGTAAACGATTTTCGTTTTACCGATGAATTTGTGAAAAATCTATACCAGGCTAACATCAAAGCCGGGGTTGACTATATGGAGTTCGGCTACAAAGCATCCAAAGATATTTTTGATGAAAAAGATTTTGGACCTTGGAAATTCTGTAACGAGGAAGACATTCGCCGTATCGTCGGCGACAATGATTCCGATATGAAGATTGCCGTGATGGCAGATGTCGGAAGAACGGATTTCCGCCGTGATATCATTGATAAGAGCGACAGTGTGATTGATCTGATCCGTATTGCTACTTATATCAATACGATTCCGGCAGCGATCGAAATGATCGAATATTGTCATGACAAAGGCTACGAAACCACGATCAATATCATGGCCATTTCCAATGACAACGATGCCGATATCGATGAAGCACTTGAGCTTTTCGGCCAGAGTCCGGTAGACGGAATCTATATCGTAGACAGTTATGGTGCGATCTATCCGGAGCAGATGCGTAAACTTGCTGACAAGTATCTTGCGTTTGGTGAAAAGTACAATAAATTCATCGGAATTCACGCACACAATAACCAGCAGCTTGCATTTGCCAATACCATCGAAGCATTGACCCGCGGCGTCAGCTATCTTGACGTAACGGTAAGCGGCATGGGTCGTGGAGCCGGCAACTGCGCCAGTGAGATTCTTCTTGGCTTCCTGAAAAATCCAAAATACAACATTCTTCCAATCCTTGATATTTTGGAAAAAGAAATTGAGCCATTGAAAGAACAGGGTATTGTATGGGGCTATAACATTCCTTATCTTCTTACCGGACAGCTGAACCAGCATCCACGTACTGCGATTGCAGCTACGAAGGAAAAAAGAACCGATTACCGTAATTTCTATGTAGAATTAGTGGATTACAAATAAAAAAACGTGTGCCGGAAGACACACTTCACGAAAAAGCCGGACTGACAGAAATTGTCAATCCGGCTTTTGTTTTTTATTCTTCGTTCTCTTCCATCCAATTGGTAAAAGAAGCCTCTTCTGTTTCTTCTTCCGGTAAAAGTTCTTCCGGAAGTTCTCCCCCCGCCAGTTCTCCGGCTGCCATCTCACGCATTACTTCACGCTCTGCCTCCTCCTTAAAGTTGTCAATCGTTTCCTGATTGAGGATTGGCAGTTCTTCCAGAGATTCGATTCCAAAATACCGCAGGAACTCTTCCGTCGTGGCAAACAGGATCGGCCGTCCCGGTGCATCCAGTCTGCCGGCCTCACAGATCAGATTGTACTCGATCAATTTGTTGACCGCGTGATCACATTTGACCCCTCGTATTTTCTCAATTTCAATTCGGGTGATCGGCTGTTTATATGCAATGATCGAAAGCGTCTCTAACATAACATCAGTCAATACATGCTTTTTCGGCACATGGGCAACCTTAATCAGATATTCATACATTTCCGGTTTTGTACAGAGCTGAAAGGAGCCATCCAGCTCAATGATACGGATTCCCCGGTCCTCTTCCTCGTATCGTGTCATCATATTGCGGATCAGACGACGTATCGTATCTTCATCATGTTCTACCGCAGCTGCGATCCGTTCCACCTCGACTGCTTCGCCCATTGTAAATAAAATGGCTTCAATGACTGCCTCTAATTCTTTTATACTCACTTTTTATTCCTCGCTTTCCTTCCGCTTGTCCTCTTTTTCCCGATAGGTGATCAAAATATCATCAAATATATTTTCCTGCACGATCGTAAGTTTTCCCATCTTCATCATTTCCAGTATTCCCAGAAAGGTAACGATCACATATGTTTTTCCGGAACCATTTTCCAATAATTTCCGAAAACTGAAAGTCTTATGTTCTTTGGCATAGGAATCCAGAAATACGATATGATCTTCCAGACTGATCTCTTCTTTCTCAATCTCTCCAAATTTGCTTCGGATCGGGTCAATCTTATCTACCTGTTTTTTCATGACCGAGTTAAAGATACCCTGTAATTTTGCCAGTGTGACATCACTGAGCAGATCTTCAATTGGGACATCTTCTTTGAAATCCTGAATCTCTTCCGGTATGCTCGGCTCCTTAAATACCATTCTGCCGGCATCCACCTGTCGGTCTTTCAGTTCGTATGACGCATATTTATACATTTTATATTCCAGAATCCGTTCTACCAGTTCCTGTCTTGGATCCTCAAATTCTTCCTCTTCTTCTTCCTCTGCCGGAAGGAGCATTTTCGACTTGATACGCACGAGCGTCGCCGCCATTACGAGAAATTCACTCATCACATCCATATCTTTCGTATCCATCTTGCTGACATAATCAAGATACTGTTCGGTAATTAAAACAATGGGAATATCATAAATATCCACTTTGTTTTTTTCAATCAGATGCAGCAGCAGATCCAACGGTCCTTCAAAGACCTCTAATTTCACAGGTATTCCCATTGTTTCACTTCCTCTCTAATGATTTTTTCTTTCCCGGACAAAGTTCAAGCACCGTCACCTCCGGCCGGTTAAAAAAACGAAACGGCAGATGATGTGTTCCCAGTCCGCGGCTCACGAGCAGAAACGTCTCGTTCTCTTTAAAAACGCCTTCGTAATATTTTGGAAATAATCGGAAATCCGGTCCGATCACGCCACCGAGAAACGGCAGGATCATAATCCCTCCATGTAGATGCCCGGAAAGCACCAGATCCGGATTCCAGCTGTGATATAGCGGAAAATACGTCGGATTATGAGCAAGCAGGATTGCCACTTCGTCTTCCTTTTTTACCGGATGATCAAGCAGTTTTTCAATCTGCTCCGGTGTCGGAACTTCTTTTTCTCTTCCCCGATGATAGCATTCCAAGGGAAGATCCAATCCATAAATCCGGAATTTTGTCGAATTTTTCTTCCATAACGCAGACTGGTTCCGCAGTACAGTTACCCCAATTTTTTCCAAATTCTGTAGGTATTTCCCATATTCCGGCATGCGGATCTCATGATTGCCAACCGCATAATATACCGGTGCCAGTTCCAGCAGTCTGCTACATAAAGAAAGAGCGGACTCGCATCCCTCTCCTTCCTTTACTGTCATGTCGCCTCCGATACAGATGAGATCCGGATGCCCTTCCTCTACCTGTCTCAAAAGTTTCTCATTTTCTTTTCCGTAAATCCAGCCATGCAGATCGGTCAGAAAAACCAGCCGCACCGGCTCTTTGCACGCCGCTTCCGGTAGAACCATTTCGTATTCACTGCGGCATTTTGCATTCATTTCAAAATTTGCAAGATATCCATATACAAATAATCCAACTAAGAGTACCAGGATTCCCATTGCAAGCACATATCCTACCAAAACTGCCCCTCTCTCTGCTTATACTTCTTCTTCGTCCTGCTCTGCAAACGCGATATTGACACCGTGATCTGCCACACGCTCCAGATTACTCAAAAGATCTGAAAAAATCATAGCGGCATGCGGTTCACATTTATTATTTGCCAAACGGTTTACATGCTTTTTCTGGAACTTCTTTTCCATTTTATCGATCTCATCTTCCAGCTGCATGATTTCAATAGCATGTGTCTCATCTCCGGAAACAAATTTCTTAATTGAAAATTCCAGCAGCGTACATACCTTTTCGTATAATTCCATCAATTCATTGGTTGCCTTTTTGCTAAATTGCAGATCTGCTTTCCGCATCGTCTTTGCAAAATCAGCAATATTTTCTGCATGATCACCGATTCTCTCGATATCGTTGACAACATGGAACATCGCTCCCAGTTCCTTCCGGTCCTGAATCGGAAGGGACAGCTGGTTTGCCCGGACAAGATAATTAGAAATTTCTGTATTTAAGAAATCGATCACTTCCTCTTTCTTATACACTTCTTCCAATGCCTTCTCGTCCTTTTCCATCAATGCTTTCATCGAACGTTTTAAGTTATTGACTGCCATCGTTCCCATGCGCTCTGTCTCATGGATTGCCTGAGGAAGCGCTGTCGTCACGTTAAAGATCGAATGATTGCCGATGTATTTAAGTTCCAGCCCATGTACTTCTTCGTCCTCACCCTTTACAAGCCATCGGGTCAGCTTGATCAAATACTTGCTGAATGGGAACAGGATAATCACCTGGGAAATTTTCAATATGGAATTGATATTTGCCACGTCACGGCCGGCACGAAGACCGGTATCCGCGATGGACGCCGTCAGTCCATGGATGGCACTGCGGATCGGATTTCCTGCCACCGCCAGAAGGATCATGACGATCACGGTTCCGATCACATTAAATGACAAATGGATCAAGGCAGCTCTCTTTGCATCTTTGTTGCCGCCAAGGCTTGACAATACGGCAGAACCACAAGCCCCAATGTCACATCCCATAATGATATAATAACAAATATCCGGATGAATCAGTCCGGAAGACGCCAGTACGATCAAAATACCTACCGAAGCGGAGGCACTCTGCAAGATCGACGTCAACACAAAACCGATAAGCACTGCCAAAAACGGATTGGTAACACTTCCAAATAAGGTCTTTACTGCGGCAAACTGATTCAGATGTTTCACCGACGAAGAAAGGGTGGACATTCCAAAAAACAAAATACCAAAGCCCAGTACCACTTCGCCGATCCGCTTTGCCATCGGCTTTTTGATAAACATGACTAAGATCACACCGGCAATAATGAAAAATGGTGCAATCGCATCTAATTTAAACGAAATCAGCTGTCCGGTCACGGTCGTACCGATATTGGCACCCATGATCACACCGACAGACTGTGATAATTTCATAATACCACTATTTACAAAACTGACTACCAGAACGGTCGTCGCGTTAGAAGACTGGATAATACCGGTAAATACAATACCGAGAAGAAGTCCCATAATCGAACTTTTTGTCAGCTTTTCAAGTACATCCCGCATCTTCTGGCCGGCTACTTTCTGCAATCCATCACTCATAAGATTCATTCCATACAAAAACAAACCGACACCGGCTAAAATAGACAATATTAATTCCATCGTTTTCCTCTTTTCCGAATTTCATCTCTTTTTAATCGTCGTATACTTCTACTTTAATATAATTTTGTCACAAATACAAGAATTTTTTAAAATATTTCTTCACATAAAAGGGAGATTCCTCTCTTTATGCTCTCTGTATCAGGCACCGCAAACCCTAATAAAAACGCAGGTTTTCCTGTCGTTTCAGAGTTGTTGTAATATGCTGACAGCGGTCGCAGATAAATTTCTTTTTCTGCGGCTTCCCGTATCATCTGTTCTTCGCTTTTCTTCGTCCTCACTTCGGCAATCACATAAAGTCCGGCATAATCTCCATGTACCTTAACTTTTTCCGGATACTTCTGCAATTCGGACAGCATGACATCGTGCTTTTCCCGGTAAATCTTCCGCATCCGGTTCAGATGTTTATCAAAATGACCTTCTGCCATAAAGGTGGTTACGATCTGCTGGTCGAGGCGGGAAACCGGACAGTTGTACGCGCCGCATTCCCGATGAAAAACCGATACCAGCTCTTTTGGAAGCACCATATACCCAAGCCGCAGCGCCGGCGTGATCACCTTAGAAAACGTACCGATGTAGATCACCTTTCCTTCCGGATCCAGACTCTGCATCGCGGGAATCGGCCTTCCCTTATAACGGTACTCGCTGTCATGGTCATCTTCGATCAGATACCGTCCCTCTTCTTCCCTCGCCCATTTTAACAGACGCTGTCTCTCCGGTGCCGGCATTACCGTACCAAGCGGAAACTGGTGGGATGGTGTCAGATAACAGAGTCTGGTCTGCGCCCGGTCAAGTTGTTCCGGCGTAATATTTTCTTCCGAAATCTCCAGATTTACAATATCAAATCCATAGGAAGCAAAAATCTGCTTCGCCCTGACATAGCCCGGCTCTTCAAAGGCTATTTTCCCGCTCTTGCGGAAAAGTACGGAAAGGAGCTGCAAAAGATAACCAATCCCGGCTCCGATCACAATCTGGGAAAGTTCGCATTGTACCCCGCGCGACCGGTAAAGATATTTTGCCACCTGTCTGCGGAACGCCTCGTCTCCCTGTGCATTTCCGGAAGATAAAAACTCTTCCCGTTCCATCACATTTCTCGCGATAGAACGAAGCGTTGCATAAGGAAAATGACTACTGTCCACTTCATCCGGATTAAAATTGTATTTCCAGCAAACCGGTGTATGCTCGTCTTCCTGAAGCGGAATTTCTTTTTTTTGTCCATTATACTCTCTGATATATGTAATTTCACTGACATAATATCCTTTCTGTGGGACAGCATAAACATACCCTTCCGCCACCAGCTGTTCATAGGCGGTGTCCACCGGATTTCTGCTCACAAGAAGCGAGGCCGCCAGTTCTCTTGCCGAAGGTAATTTTTCCCGGTAAGAAAGGCGTCCCTGCATAATTTCTTTCTTTATATATTCATAAATCTGTTGGTATAACGGTTTCCCCGATTCATTGTCCAAAGAAAAGACCAGCATTCTTTTTATCCGCCTCCATTTGGTGCATCAACTGTTCCAGTCCGGCAAACTTCCGCTCTCCGCGAAGGAAATGGCAAAGTTCTACCTGTATTACTTTTCCATACAGATCTCCCTCAAATTGTAACAGACACGTCTCCGCTCCAACCTGATTTTCTCCCGGTATCGTAGGCTTTACGCCAAGATTGGTAACGCCATAATACTGCTTTCCCTCAAAAGATACTTTCGACGCATATACCCCAAACGGCGGAAGTATTTTTCTGGCGTCCGAAATCTGGTTTGCCGTCGGCATATCGAGGGTACGGCCGATTTCATTGCCATGAACCACTTCGCCCTGCACCATGTACGGCATCCCAAGAAGTTCATTGGCAAGAGACAAATCTCCTTTGACAAGCGCTTCCCGGATCCGGGTACTGCTTATGATCTCATCGTACATTTTCTTTTTCTTCACAACAATGCAGGTGATCCCTGCTTCTTTTGCCAATTTTTGTAAAATGTCAACATTGCCGGCGCGGTCTTTTCCAAAATGAAAATCATCGCCAACACAGATTACTCTGGCATCGCACTGCCGAACCAGTATCTCCTCAAAAAACTCCTTCGGCGTCATCTCTTTTAATGCCTCATCAAAAGGGCATTCCACATACGTATCTATTCCCAGTTTTTCCGCTTTGGTTCGTTTTTCTTCCGGCGACAGGATATAGGGTGCTTTCGGAAAAGCAAACGTAAAAAGCACTTTATTACAGCCGGAAAAGCGGGAAATCTCCTCAATGAGACTCTGATGTCCCCGGTGAAGGCCATCAAACTTACCGATACAGACCGCACTGTTTTTCAGCTGATAGGGTCTTTTGTTGATTACATTCATGCTTCTTTCTCCTTCCCGTCATGCTTCCGTATGAGGGAAAAACATTTTATCATTCACAAATACATTTTGCCCCGCATCAAAACGGTAAATGGCATAAAAACGATCTTTCGTATCGTACATACGCACTCTTTTTCCATCTTCCACGGGGATATTCCCCTGACAATATTTACCATTTATTTTGTTGCCGTTTTGCAGGTAACTGACCGCTTTATCCTCTACCACAACCTTGTCATAGGCATCAAATAATTGATCTACCGGCAGAATAAACGGAACCAGCGCATTTTCTTTTTGAAGACTCTCAATGCGCTCTAAGGTCAGCGCATCCTCCAGTTGAAACCGGTCAACCTGAAGACGTACCAGAGAAGCCATTGCTGCACCGCAGCCTAGTTTTTCTCCAATATCCTGACAAAGAGTACGGATATAAGTTCCTTTGGAGCAGGTCACTTTCATCGAAAACTCATGGTTTGCAAGATCAATGTCACGGATATCGCAAGTGTAAATGTGTACCTTTCTTGCTTTCCGTTCAACCTCTCTGCCCTGTCTTGCCAGTTCATATAACCGTTTTCCATTGACTTTTACCGCCGAATACATCGGTGGAATCTGTGCATACTCACCCAAAAAGGAAGCTGCGGTCTGCCGGATCTGCTCTTCGGTTACCCGCACATCCTTTTCTTCTACAATAGTTCCCGTCAGATCCTGCGTGTCCGTCTGCACACCGAGACGTACTACCGCAAGATATGTTTTTTTCTTATCGGTCAGCAGTTCACACACTTTTGTCGCTCTTCCCAGACAGACCGGCAGCACTCCGGTCGCATCCGGATCCAGCGTTCCGGTGTGTCCAATCTTTTTCTGGTGCAGAATGCCGCGAAGTTTTGCTACTACATCGTGGGATGTGTAGCCTTTTTCTTTGTATACATTGATAATTCCGTCCACGCATCTGCCTCCGTTATTTTTCCTGATTTAACTGTTTTTCAATATGTTCGGTCAGATTATTGATGACATCATAGGAAGAGCCTTTGATCGTACAGCCGGCTGCTCTTACATGTCCGCCGCCGCCAAAAAAGACCGCAATCTTACTTACGTCCACAATCTGATTGGACCGCATACTCACTTTAAATTCCAACGGTTCCTTTTCCGTCAGCAAAACAGCCACTTCGACTCCCTGTGTCGTCCGGAGTTCATCAATGATTCCATCAAGATCTGAGGATTTTGCCCCATAAAAATCCATCATCTGCTTCGTAACAACCGATACGATACATCTGCCATCCATGACACGGATGCTCTCTAACAGACAGCGTCCCATAATCTGTAACTGACGGTATGTCTTCATATAAAAACTTTCGTCAATGATCTTCCCAAATGGAATTCCTTTTTCCACCAGACTTCCTGCCATCTCCATCGTTTTCTTTGACGTATTGGAATGCTTAAACACACCGGTATCATGGATGATTCCGGTATAAAAAGCCGTCGCACTAAACGTTCCGATCTCATCCATCGGTAAAAGTTCACACAAAATCTCGCACGTAGAAGACGCATCAGCTTTTACAATATTTTCCTTTGCAAACTTCGTATTACTGATATGATGATCCACACAGATCGTATCCGCAGCTTTTTCAAATACACTCTGCGCCTCTCCCAAACGGTCGATCGAACCGCAGTCCAGCGCAATAAAGAGATCATACCGGTCAGTTTTTTCTGACATTGCCTCTTCGATTTTCAAATAATCAAATGCCTCCGGAATTTCCTCCAGATACACACACACTTTCTTTTCCGGATGATGATTGGAAAGATACCCGAAAAGTCCCATGCAGGACCCTACACAATCGCCATCCGGACGTATGTGTCCGCCAATCGCGATCGTATTCGCATTTTCTATCTTTTCTAAGAATTTCATTTTGACTCCTTATGATTTACTTCATCAATTTTTTTCGACATATTGACACCATATTCAATGGATTCATCCAATACAAATGTCAATTCCGGTGTATTTCGGAGATTCATGCGTCTGGCCAGCTGCATACGGGCAAACGATGCGCTCTTTTTCAAGCCTTCCATCGTTTTTTCCTTCTCTTCATCATTTCCAAATACACTGATAAAAATTTTGGCAAATTTCAAATCCGGAGTAACCTCCACTGCCATAACAGAAGTCAGCGGATGCACACGCGGATCTTTAATATCCTCGCGGATGATCTGGCTCATCTCACGCTGCACTTCGCTGTTAATACGGATATTTTTAACACTGTTTTTTTTCATGTCTTTTCTCCTTTAGCACGAAAGCAACTGCGTTTCCACAGTTACTTTCATGTTTACATCGATCTATTATTTTCTATCTTGGCACTTCTACCATGATATAACATTCTACGCGGTCTTCCATCTGAATATCATTGAAGTTGCTAAATACAAGTCCACATTCGTATCCGGCTGCCACTTCTTTGACATCGTCTTTGAAACGTTTCAGGGAAGCAAGATCTCCTTCAAAGATCATATCCTCTCCACGATATACACGACAGCGGCATCCACGCTGTACTTTACCATCCAGAACATAGGATCCGGCAATCGTACCAACTCCGGAAGCCTTGAATGTCTGGCGTACTTCCACATGTCCAATCACCTGCTCTTCATAGATTGGTTCAAGCATACCTTTCAATGCATTCTCGATGTCTTCAATCGCATCGTAAATGACACGATACAGACGTACATCGACGTTTTCACGCTCTGCCACTTCTTTAGCGGTATTGTCCGGACGGATATTAAATCCGATAATAATCGCATTGGATGCACTTGCTAACGATACATCCGACTCTGTGATGGCACCAACACCACCATGGATCACGCGGACAGCTACTTCTTCATTTCCAAGTTTTAACAAGCTCTGTTTTACTGCTTCGACAGATCCCTGTACATCCGCTTTGATGATAAGGTTCAGATCTTTTACATTTCCTGCCTGAATCTGGTTAAACAGACCATCCAGAGAAAGTTTTTTCGCTTTTGTCTCCTCCAGCAGTTTATCCTTACTCTGATCAATATATGCCTGTGAGATCTGTTTTGCTTCTTTATCGCTCTCGGTAGCCACAAAAATTTCACCGGCATCCGGAGCACCACTTAATCCAAGAATTTCTACAGGTGTAGAAGGTGTCGCTGTTTTCACGCGCTCTCCGGTGTGATCCAGCATGGCACGTACTTTTCCGTGTGCAGGTCCGACTGCCACATGATCTCCGATGCGAAGTGTACCTTTCTGTACCAATACGGTTGCCACCGGTCCACGCCCCTTATCCAGACGCGCCTCAATGACGATACCACGAGCTTTACGATTTGGATTTGCTTTTAATTCCAATACTTCCGAAGTAAGTACGATCATCTCAAGCAGCTGTTCGATACCCTCTTTGGTATGTGCTGAAACCGGTACAAATACGGTACTTCCGCCCCAGTCTTCCGGAATCAGTTCATATTCTGCCAATTCCTGTTTTACACGTTCTACATTGGCGCCCTCTTTATCAATCTTATTGATGGCAACAATAATCTCTACGCCGGCAGCCTTCGCATGGTTGATGGCTTCGACGGTCTGTGGCATAACACCATCGTCTGCGGCTACTACAAGGATCGCAATATCCGTAGACTGTGCTCCACGCATACGCATGGACGTAAATGCCTCATGTCCCGGAGTATCAAGGAATGTAATCTTTTCTCCGTTGATCTCAACGACATACGCACCGATATGTTGTGTGATACCGCCTGCCTCGTGGGAAGTAACATTTGCTTCACGGATGGCATCCAGAAGGGATGTTTTACCATGATCAACGTGTCCCATTACGCAGACAACCGGTGGACGTTTTACAAGATCTGCTTCATCTTCTTCCTCTTCTTTCAGAAGTTCTGCCACCATATCGATCTTTTCTTCTTTTTCCGCAATGATATCAAATTCAAGTGCAATCTCTTCTGCCTCTTCAAACGTAATATCCTGATTCAGGGATACGACCTGCCCCTGTAAGAACAGTTTCTTCACAAGTGCTGCCGCCGGCATCTTCATTTTTTCTGCCAGTTCACGGATAGTCAGGCTTTCCGGAATGGTAATCTGCTTGATTGTCTCTTCCGGCTCTTTTACTACCGGCTCCGGCTTAATAAAGGCACCTTTACGGTTTGGATCCTTTTTACTCCGAATACGGCTCATTTCCTCTTTGGTTGACTTCTTATATGTGCCCTTATCGGCAGGTTTTTTATTGCGCTTTCTGGAATTTTTCTGTTCCTGCTTGATTCCGTCAAATCCGCTCTGTGCCTTTTCAAAACGCTCCAGCACCTTTTCTCCGTTACGGTTGTTATTTCCACCGCGTCCGTTGTTATTGCCACGGTTATTATTGCCGCCACGACGGTCATTATTATTGTTCGGGCGGCGGTCACCGCGGTTATTATTACGGTCATTGGTGCGCTCACCGCGATTGTTATTATTGTTTGGACGGCGGTCGCCACGATTATTGCCACGATCATTGTTACCACCACGATTGTTATTATCACGATTGTTATCGCGGTTATTTCTTCGATCGTTTCCACCGCGGTTATTGTTGTCACGATTGTTATCGCGGCGGCGGTCATTAGAATTGGAATTCGAATTGGACGGAGTATTTCCGTTCTTCTTCTTTTCTGGCATTGCTTTCTTTGGTTCTGTTTCAGGCACTTTCTTTGTATTCTCCTCTTTTTGCTCTTTCTTTTTCTCTTCTTTTTCTACCGGCTTTTTCACAGTCTCTTTGTCCTGTTTCTCTTCCGGCTTCTTCTCTTCTCGTTTTTCTATAGCTTCAGCTAACCTAATGGATTCTATTACAGTCTCTTTCTTTGCCTGATCTTTTTCCGGCTTAGCATCCTCTGTTTTCTGTGAAGCTAATATTTTCTCGACCTTTTTCGGATCGTTAAATGTCTGCAGCAAAAAGGCAATTTCTTTATCTTCAATATTGCTGTTTGCCCCTTTGACCTCAAACCCGTTTTCATTTAAAAGTTTTACCAGGTCGCCGCTTTTTATTTCTTTATTTTTTGCCTGAATACTTCTTGCAATTTCGTATATCTTCATTTTTGCCATATTACATTTCCTCCAATTCTAAATTTTTACTAATTGCTAACGCAAATCCCTGATCAAGAACTGCGAGTGAAGCACGAAACTCTTTGCCGATTGCATTTCCAAGGGTATCCTTGTCAAATTGAATTGCCAAAGGGACCTGATAATACGAACAGGAATTTCGAAATTTCTTTTTCGTATTATCGGATGCATCTTCCGCTACGATCACAAGCCGCGCCGTACCGGCACGAATCGCCTGTTCCGTAAGAAATTCTCCACTTGCTACATTTCCGGATTTCATCGCCAATCCCAGAGTTCCTAAACTTTTGCTTCTATTTTGACTCATTCAACAACTGCCTTTCTAATTCTTCATACACTGCCTCGTCAACTTCCATTCGGAATGCCCGGTTCAGCCCACGGTTTTTCCTGGCTTTCACCAGACATTCCAAGTTGTCACAAAGATATGCACCGCGTCCATTTTTCTTCCCGGTACGGTCAATTGTGATTTCCTGATCATTTTTTACAATGCGGATCAGCTGCTTTTTTTCTTTGCTTTCGCGGCAGCCGACACATTGTCTCATTGGAATCTTCTTTTCTTTCAACAAAACCACCTCTTATCCTTCCTGGTTCTGTGTCTCACTCTTAATATCTATTTTATAACCGGTCAGCTTTGCTGCCAGTCTTGCATTCTGTCCTTCTTTACCGATTGCCAAAGACAACTGATAATCCGGAACAACTACCAGTGCGCTCTTTTCCTCAATATCCACCGTAACCGATACGACACGGGATGGGCTGAGGGCATGCTCGATAAAGATTGCCGGATTTTCATTCCATTCTACGATGTCAATCTTTTCCCCACGAAGTTCATTGACTACGGCATTGACACGTGCCCCATTCATACCAACACAGGCACCTACGGCATCTACATCCGGATTCTGGCTGTAAACTGCAATCTTAGAACGGGAACCTGCTTCACGGGATACACTCTTGATCTCCACAACACCACTCTGGATCTCTGCTACTTCTGCTTCAAACAAACGTTTTACGAGTTCCGGATGCGTACGGCTGATCACAATTCTTGGTCCTCTTGGAGTATCTTTTACTTCCGTAACATAAACACGGATCTTTTCATGAGAACGAAAACGCTCTGTCTTCACTTGTTCCTGCTCCGTCAAAACGGTATCAATTTTTCCAATATTTACCGTATAATTTCCATTGGAATAACGCTGAACCGTTCCTGTGATAATATCTTTTTCTTTTGTATAATACTGGTCATACAAAACTTTTCTCTCTTCTTCGCGAATTTTCTGTACAACAACCTGTTTTGCTTTCTGTGCGGAAATACGTCCAAAGTTCTTTGGTGTCACTTCGATGCTTACGGTTGCTCCAAGATCTGTCACACCATATCTTGCTTCCGCTTCTGCCAAAGCAATCTCAAGTGTATCATCCAGCACTTCCTCGACAACAATCTTATCCTGATATACATGAAATTCTCCTGTTGTCTCATCTAAGATCACACGAACATTATCCGATTTACCAAACTGATCTTTGCAGGCTGCCAAAAGAGAATTCTGAATTGCCTCCAATAACACATCTTTGCTGATGTCTTTTTCTTTGGCAATGGCTTCCAATGCCTCGATCAATTCCGGATTTCCGTTTGTTGTTTTACTGTTTTTCGCTCTCATTTTTTTCTTTACCTCCATATTGTTTAAAAGTCGATTGATTTTCGGATCAATGCGATATCTTTAATTTCAAGTTCCAATGTTTCTTCGCCATCAAATCCCAGTACGATCTTTCCGCCGTTTACGGAATCTTCCTGTGGAGCTTCGTAGGATTTTAAAATGCCGATAAACTCTTTGTCTGTATATTTTTTCCCCTTCTGTTCAAATGTGATCGGAGCAAAAAGTTTTACTTCCACATCTTCTCCCAGATTTCTTTGATAATCTTTTGGTTTTTTAAATGGCCGAAGCAGCCCCGGAGAACTTACTTCCAATATATACGATTCATCAATAAAATCTTCGGTGTCCATCTTATCACTCAGCGCATGGTTCACAAGTGTCAGATCATCGATCGTGATCCCGCCTTCTTTGTCAATATATGCACGAAGATGCCAGGAACCGGCTTCTTTGACAAATTCCACATCGACCAGTTCAAAATGATTTTCTTCCAGAATCGGTGTGATCAACTCTTCCGTACGCTTTTCATACATCTGATGTTTACCCAAAAAACATACCTCTTTTCCTCATAACAACAATGAGTGGACTCGCGTCCACTCATCTTAATCCAATAACAACATTTTTAGTATATCACATAATTTTTCCAAATGCAAGCACTTTTTTATGCTTCATTGCCCGATAATGTGTACAAATTGTAATATACGCCCTGTTTTTTCATCAGTTCTTCATGACTTCCTTCCTCGCTGATGCCCTCATCCGTCAAAACAAGGATCCTCTGCGCATTGCGGATCGTGGAAAGCCGGTGTGCGATAACAAACGTCGTACGGTTCTTTGCCAGTTTCTCAAGGGATTCCTGTACTACTTTTTCACTCTCATTATCCAGCGCTGAAGTCGCCTCATCAAAGATTAGAACCGGCGGATTTTTCAAAAATACTCTGGCAATGGAAAGCCGCTGCTTCTGACCTCCGGAAAGTTTCACACCCCGCTGTCCGATATTCGTATCATATCCCTGTGGCAGTCCCATGATAAACTCATGGGCATTGGCATCTTTCGCCGCCTGAATTACCTCTTCTCTGGTGGCATCCACCTTTCCATAACGGATGTTATCAAGTACCGTTCCGGCAAAGAGATAAACATCCTGCTGAACAACACCAATGCTCTTTCGCAGACTGGAAAGCGTATAGTTTCTCACATCCACTCCATCCAGATAAATGGTTCCAAATGTCACTTCATAAAACCGCGGGATCAGACTGCACAATGTCGTTTTACCAGCTCCCGACGTACCAACCAGTGCAACATATTCTCCGGCATTTACTTTCAGACTGACATGACTGAGCACTTTTTCCTGTCCTTCTTCATATCGGAAACCGACATCGTCAAATACCACTTCACCGCGGATATCTTTTGCCTCCACCGGATTTTCACACTCTTTGATCTCTGGATCAATGGCAAGTATTTCGCGAAATCTTTCATATCCGGTGATTCCATTTTGAAACTGCTCCGTAAAGTTGATCAGTTTCTGTACCGGCTCTGTAAAATTGCTGATATAAAGCAAAAAGGTGATGAGATCCGGCGCATTCATCGTACCATTGGATAACAGAACCGCTCCCACAACGATAACAACTACCGTGATCATCGTGATAAACGCGGTCAGCCCGGCATGGTACTGTCCCATATAGAAATAACTGTTTTTCTTGCTGTCTAAAAATCCCCGGTTACCTTCCATAAATTTTTCCCGTTCAATTTCTTCATTGGCAAAAGATTTAACCACTCGGATTCCGGACAGATTGTCCTCGATACGTGCATTAATATCTGCCACCTTTTCCCGGTTTGTTTTAAAGGCACGCTTCATTTTCTTATTTAGTATATAAGCATATACAAACATAACCGGAATCAGAACAAACGCAGCAAGCGCCAGCCGCCAGTTCATCCACGCAAGGATCGACAGCGTCCCCGCAAATTTAATAAAGGAAATAACAACGTCTTCGGGGCCGTGATGCAGCAATTCGGTGATATCAAACAGATCGTTCGTGATACGGGACATCAACTGCCCTACTTTCTGGTTGTCATAAAAGGAAAACGACAATTTCTGATAATGCTCAAATATCTCTTTCCGCATATTATACTCAATCTTTGCTCCCATGACATGCCCGTAATTTCCGATAAAGTAATTACTAAAACACTGAATTGCCACAAGAATTACCATAACACCTCCCAAAAGAAGAATTTTAGAAAGAATCTCCTCTTTCGGCAGGTAAACCACCGTCCCTGTAATATAACGAACGATCAGCGGAATGACCAATGTCGTAAGTGCTCCTAAAAAGGCAAAAAACATATCTGCTGCAAAAATCCCACGAAATGGCTTATAATAACTTAAAAATTCACCCCATTTAAAATAACTTTTTTTCTCTTCCATATTTTTCAAATCCTCCATTTTTCGCAGTTCGAAACTTATCTTACCACATCGGTGCAAGAAATGTCAAAATTTTTTCATTTTTTTCTTGACATTGGTTCTGATTTATAGTAATATATGTCTTGTTGATGGTCCGTTGGTCAAGCGGCTAAGACGCTGCCCTCTCACGGCAGAAACAGGGGTTCGATTCCCCTACGGACTACTTTTCATAATCTTTTTCTCCTGCATTCATTGTAGGAGTTTTTTTTAACTTTTTCTTTATAAAAGGAGGTTTTTAATATGAATGAAATTGAACAATTGCGTGAGTGGATCCACGACAGTGACAACATTGTTTTCTTCGGCGGTGCCGGGGTCTCCACGGAAAGCAATATCCCGGATTTCCGAAGTGTCGATGGCTTATATAATCAGGAATACGACTATCCTCCGGAAACGATTCTGAGTCATACCTTTTTTATGCGGAATACTCCGGAATTCTACCGCTTTTACCGCAATAAAATGATCTTTCCGGATGCCAAACCCAACAAAGCACACCTCGCTTTGGCAGAACTGGAAAAACAGGGAAAATTAAAAGCCGTCATCACACAAAATATTGACGGATTACATCAAAAAGCCGGCAGCAGCGAAGTATTAGAGCTTCACGGCTCCGTTCTCCGAAATTACTGTATGAAATGTGGGAAATTTTACAACCTGCACGACACCATCTCACAGGAAGGTGTTCCGAAATGTTCCTGTGGCGGCATCATCAAACCGGATGTCGTGTTATATGAGGAAGGCTTAGATTCTTACATACTGGAAAAAGCTGTAAATTATATTAAAAATGCGGATATTTTGATTATCGGCGGTACTTCGCTCGCTGTCTATCCGGCGGCAGGACTGATCGACTATTACCGCGGAAACAAACTGGTTCTCATCAATAAAAGCGAAACCAGCCGCGATGCCCACGCCAATCTCGTCATCAACGATGCGATTGGAAAGGTATTTTCAGAATTAGTATAATTTAAAATGCTCCACCCCGGACACCTCGTTCCTGAGTGGAGCATTTTTTTCATTTTCCATACATTGATCCTAGTTACCATTTTCCTTATTTATAACAGTTCCATCTGGTATCCACCGGTAAATTCCTCGCCCGGCTCTAAGGACTGCATATATTCTCGTTCGGACAATTCGCCCTCAAAATCTTCTTTATCACAACGGCCATACCAAGGCTCCAAGCACACAAACGGCGCTTTTTTATCTGCCGTACTCCAAATTCCCCAAACGGGCACATCCGCGCTCACACGTACTTTCACCTGATTGGACAGATGATTGACAATTTCGAGATGTCCGATCGTTTCATTTTGCAAAATAAACGCATCGCGTGCAAAGGTATTGTCTTCCAGTACAAATTCATTGGAATGCAGTTCTTTTTCCTGCCCCAGAAGTCCTTTTTCCAAAAATGCGACTTCCAAAAGCGGAGATTCGCCGGCACGCACACTATAGTCATCCCGGATCATCCCACCTTCACACGGAACGGCAAATGCCGGATGACCGCCAATCTGAAAATACATTGTCTTCTCATCTGTATTTTTTACCTTCCAGGTAACACGGCATTCGTTTTGAAAAACCTCGTATGTGATCTGTAACTGAAAATGAAATGGATATTTTTCGTATGTCTCTTCATTGTCAGATAATGTAAATTCCAGTTTATCTTCCGTCTGGTCTGTCAGGGTAAAATCCATATCTCTGGCAAAACCATGCTGTCCCATCGTATATGTCCCGCCTGCATAACGATACGTATTGTCTTTTAAGGCTCCGACAATAGGAAAAAGAACGGGTGCTGTCCTTCCCCAGAACGCAGGATTGGCATCCCACATTCTCTCCGTTCCTTCTAACTGAATCGACGTAATCTCTGCTCCATGTTCTGCCACCGTCAATGACATTCTGTTGTTTTTAATCTGATGTGTCCGCAAAACACATACGCCTCCTTTTCTCTCACAATGTCAACTCATCATATCTACGGTAATCTGCATTAATTTAGCATCCCAATTGAGTGTCACAGACAAAACCTTTTTCTCTGAGATGATCAGTGGAATATCCGTTTTTTTCATATAAAGTCCAAGCTGCTTATGCGTCTTTTCCTCCAATATAATTATATTGGTTTCTTCTGGAAATACTTGTATCATTTCTGTTAATTTCATATCTTTCGTACCTTTCTATCGCTACAGTTCGTATGGTGTACTTTGGTATACATAGTAGTTTAACCAGTTGGAAAACAACAACTGACCTGCCGAACGCCAGCGGACGATCGGTGCTTTACTTGGATCATCATCCGGAAAATAGTTGCATGGCATCTGTGGATTCATGCCCTTATCACGGTCACGGAAATACTCTTTTGCCAGTGTGTCGGCATCGTACTCCGGATGACAGGTCATAAAGAAGTGGTGGCTGTCTTTCGTCTTTACGATTGTTACCCCTGCTTCCTCGGATACTGCCATCAGTTCAAGTTCATCAATGGCTTCTATGTCCTCACGGCGAACCCCCATTGCACGGGACTGCGGTGCATAGAAAACATCATCAAATCCACGGAAAAACGGCGAATTTTTCTTTACTACCGTGTGCTCATAGACACCGGACAACTTCTTTTCATAGTCCACTTTTTGTATCCCATAATAATAATGAAGTCCCGCAAATGCTCCCCAGCAAAGATGCAGGGTACAATGTACATGCGTTTTGCACCAGTCCATAATGCGGCACACTTCATCCCAGTAAGTCACATCTTCAAACTCAATATAATCCAGTGGTGCCCCCGTGATAATCATTCCATCGTAACGGCGTTCTTTGATCTCATCAAACGTAGTATAAAACGTATCTAGGTGTGTCGGATCCGTGTGCTGCGGAATATAACTTGCCGTCTTTAAAAACTCCACTTCAATCTGAAGAGGCGTGTTGGATAATTTACGAAGAAGCTGCGTCTCCGTTACAATCTTCGTAGGCATCAGATTTAAGATCAGCACACGAAGCGGACGGATGTCCTGATGCATCGCGCGATGCTCCGTCATTACAAATATATTTTCTTTTTCCAATATTTCCGTCGCCGGAAGTGAATTGGGAATTTTAATCGGCATATTGATCAACTCCTAACATTTGCTGCATATAGGTAGTCTACCACAATCATTTCATACTTTCAAGCATAAAACCAGACATAATACAGACACCCGCCGCTCCGGTCTCCATAACTTGTATGGCATTATCTGCCGAAATTCCGCCGATTCCATAAACCGGAACGTCCGATTTACGAGCAACTTTTCTCAAAAAGGAAAGTCCTCTTCCCGGAAGTCCCTTTTTGCAGTCTGTCTCAAAAATATGGCCGGCTGTCATATAATCTGCTCGCAAATGTCTCGCTAAATCCGCCTGTTTTACCGAATGAATCGATGTTCCGACCGTGGTAAACCACTCCTCTCCCGCTTCCCGCATTTCCTGCAACACGGGAAGCGGCAGATGAATCTCCTTACACCCAAGTTCTTTCGCCGCTTTATAATAAGTATGCAGAATACACCGCCTGTTATTCTCTTTACAAATCGAAAGGACCTTTTCCGCCAGTTCATAATACTCCCTCTCGGTAAGATCCTTTTCTCGCAGAAGAATGGCATCTGCCACGCCATTTTTTGCAATATATTCTATGCGTGTCAGAAAATCCTCTCTGCACAATGTTCGATTTGTCACGCAAATACAGGGAATGTTCTGCTTTCCTGTATGTATCGCCATTGTATACTCCTATTTACACATAAATATAGTCATTCATAACCGGCTGCAAACCTTCGTCAATGATTGCCTGATACACTTCATCCACACTTCTCGTATCATCAATCTCAAACTGCTCGTCACCTTTTTCTTCTCCGCTGTGACCACCGATTCCCACATTTACCCCTGCGGAAATCTTTGTCGCTGCAATCTTGATCAGACTGTTACGCACTCTCTCGCATTCACGCGTTGAAACAGTGATACTGGAAAATGGCATAAACAGACGATAGGCGCAGACAACCTGTAACAGCTGTGCTTCATGCACGTCCATCGGATTGATCTTATCATTGTTAATGATCGGGCGAAGACGCGGACAGGAAAATGCAATCTCTGCCTGCGGATATTTTCGCTGCACAAGATACGCATGCATTCCGGTAGCAAAAGCATCTCTGCGGAAATCATCCAGTCCCAGAAGGGCGGCAAATCCGACTCCACGCATACCGCCTTTCAAGGCACGCTCCTGAGCATTGACGCGATATGGAAAAATACGTTTATTTCCGGCAAGATGAAGGGTTTCGTATTTGTCTGAATTATAAGTCTCTTGAAATACCGTTACATAATCGGCACCGCACTCATGCAGATACGCATAATCTTCGGAATTTGTCGGATAAATCTCCAAACCGATCACCTTAAAATATTTTCGGGCAATCTTGCACGCCTCACCAATATAATGGATATCGGACATTTTCGGGCTTTCACCGGTCAGAATCAAAATTTCCTGAAGTCCGGTCTTGGCGATCTCCTGCATTTCCTTTTCAATCTCTTCGGCATTCAATTTGGCACGGCGGATCTTATTGTGACAGTTAAATCCGCAGTAAATGCAGTAGTTTTCACAATAATTGGCAATGTAGATCGGTGTAAACATATAGATGGAATTTCCAAAATGTTTTCTCGTCTCCTGCTGTGCCTGCTGTGCAATCTCTTCCAAAAACGGCATCGCCGCCGGTGATAAAAGTGCTCCAAAATCTTCCGGCGTTTTATTGGTATGAAGCAGGGCACGACGTACATCTTTTGCCGTATATTTGTCACTGTCATATGCTTTTGCTGCCTCTATCACTCGTTTATCAATATCCGAATCCAATACTTCCATCCCTTCGAGATAGGTCATATGATCGATCCGGTTTTCTTTTAAATGTTCTTTGATCTCATCATTTAAGATGCTTTCGTTTACTTTTTCCTGCATGATCTTCCTCCAAATTTAGCGATTGCTTCCATCCTGAATATACCCTGTCAACGGAGAAGAAGCACTTCCTCCTTTGTCAAGCACTCTTCCAAGACCGGACAAATATGCGGTTCTTCCTGCCTCAATGGCTTTCTTAAATGCCTCTGCCATCGCCGGAATATCTCCCGCCGTAGCAATTGCCGTATTTGCCATCACAGCGGCAGCACCCATTTCCATCGCTTCACATGCCTGGGAAGGGGAACCGATTCCTGCATCTACGATGATCGGCAGATCAATCTCATCAATCAGAATCTGGATAAATTCTTTCGTACAAAGTCCCTTATTGGAACCGATCGGAGCCGCCAGCGGCATGATGGAAGCTGCACCGGCATTGTACAGATCCCTTGCCACATTCAGATCCGGATACATATATGGCATTACCACAAATCCTTCTTTGGCAAGGATTTCTGTCGCCTTAATCGTCTCCTGATTATCCGGAAGCAGATATTTACTGTCACGCATAATCTCAATCTTTACAAAATTTCCACATCCTACTTCACGGGAAAGTCTCGCGATACGAACCGCTTCGTCTGCATTTCTCGCTCCGGAAGTATTGGGAAGAAGAGTAACCCCTTCCGGAATATAATCCAGTATATTCGCCGTACCTCCAACATTTGCGCGGCGAAGCGCCAATGTAATGATCTGTGCACCTGCATTTTCTACCGATGCCTTGATCAGATCCAGTGAATATTTTCCGGAACCAAGAATAAATCTTGAAGTAAATTCCTGTCCGCCTAAAACCAATGTATCTTTTTCCATGATCTATGTCCTCTCTTTCTTTTCTGTCGTTATATATCGCCTGTCAGCATCCACCGCCAACGAAACTTACTATCTCTACCACGTCGCCGTCTTTTAATGTCACTTCCCCGTACTTTGCTTTGGGAATGATCTCTTCGTTTACTTCCATAGCAATCCGGCTTTTTTCGTATCCTTCACCAGCTAACACATCATCCAGTGTCTTTCCATCGTACTGCTCTTTGGCAGCACCATTGATCTGAACCATCTTTTCACCTCCAAGGCTTCTATTGCAATAAAAAAGGATATCACCTGAAAACTACACCCGCGGTGGTGTACCCCTTCATGAGATATCCTCAATCTTTTGTCAGTTTATCATAAAATATGGGATTTGTCAAATGTTATCGTCCCAATTTGCTCTGTATCTTCTCCATATCATCGACATAAACTAAAACCTCTGCCACAACACTATACAATTCCTGCGGGATATATTCTCCCACATCCAGCAGCGACAGGCTTTTTGCCAGTTTTTCGTCCTTATGAACCGGAACATCACTTTCTTCGGCTGTCTTTATAATACGATCTGCAATGTAGCCACGCCCGGACGCAATCACTTTTGGCGCCATATCGCCTTTTTCATATTCCAGCGCTACTGCCGTCTTTTTTAAATTGTCCTGTAACATCTACATCACACTCCTTGTCTTCCTTTACATAAAGTTTTTAATAAATGTCAGACGATGGATCGGGCACGGTCCATATTTTTTGATTGCCTCAATATGTGCCGCCGAACCATATCCTTTATGGCCCTCAAATCCATACTCCGGATACATCTCTGCATACTGCACCATCAGACGATCTCTGGAAACTTTTGCCATTACACTTGCCGCCGCGATTGACAGACTTTTGGCATCGCCCTTAATGATACCAACCTGCTTGATCGGCACTTGTGGAATTGTCACGGCATCATTCAAAAGGAGATCCGGCACAACATCGAGATCCTCAATCGCATGCCGCATCGCCTCATACGTCGCCTGCAAGATATTGATAGAATCAATCTGCGCCGGCGAGCTCATCCCAATTCCGTAAGAAACTGCTTTTTCTTTAATTTCCTCAAACAATTCCTCTCTGCGTTTGGCACTCAATTTCTTGGAATCATTCAAATACAATATTTTACAGTTTTTAGGCAGCACTACTGCTCCGGCAACAACCGGCCCGGCAAGTGGTCCCCGTCCTGCTTCATCAATTCCGCAAATACACTCATATTCGTCTCCATACTTTTTTTCAAATGCAAGCATTGTCTCCAGACGAACAAGCTCCTTTTCATAGGCAAGCTGCTTTTTCTGATAGGAAAGAATCAAGTTTTTTACGCCGCTTCGCTCATCGAAAGCATATTCCTCGAATAATGTCTGCCACTCATCTTTCGCAGCATTTTCAAATTCATTTTTTATATCGGCTATTTTTTTTGACATAGTTACCTCTTTTCTCAAAAATACCTGCGTACAATAACTGTACACAGGTATTTGTTTTTCTTTTATTAACGAAACATTTCCAAAACATTTTGTATCTTACTCAAGATCAAAGAGTTCACGTTCTCCGATATCAACTTCCGCAAACTGTTTTGCTGCCTCTACAATCGCTTTGTCCGAAGGATCTGACGGATTCTGATATGGGATAAATTCGCCTTTAACCTTTCTGCTTGATCTTGCTACCCAGTCAATCCGGATCTGCGTATAACCATCCTGCCAGTCTGACAGCTTAAACGGAATGATAAAACTGTACTTCTTATTCGTACTTGTTACCTTATACCCCGTAATATATTCCGGCGAATACTTTTTCGGCTCAGGCAGCGTCTGTGAAAATCCGATATCGCTCTCTTTCTGTATCACATCTCCATCAAAATTGTAAATGGTATTGATCAGGATCGCCGGTTTGGACGAATCATTCGGATCTACCATCTTAATGGATGTAATAATCGAATTCTCTTTATTCGCCGAGTTATTCAAGGTACAGAATAACTTCAGAACATTTTTCTCCTTGCTGCGATTCTCATTATAAGAAGCAGACTGATTAAAGTCGATGAGAACACTGGAGTTACTCATCTTCTGATAATATTTCTTCGAATCTTGATTCGAGTCCACATTAAACGTCATTACCGGCGTCGGTGCTTTCGCATTTTGCAAAATGTTAAACAATACTACTGCAATACGCGACATTACACCTTTGTCAATAATTGTAAAGTTCTTATTATCAAGATTTTCCTTCGCATGATAATTGCCCTTTTGTCCATATAAGAATGTTCCAGGGACACCCTCATCATTTTGTCCCATCTGCCAGGTAACAATCTCCATATCACCCGGCATAACAATCGTTACGTTCTGATAATCTTCCAACGGATCTCGTGTACCTGTAATGCTTGTATACGTATAGTTATTATCGGAAGTCAAACCGGTACGATATCCTTTATCCGAAATATTACCGCTTACATTTCCATATGTACTCTCCGGATATGTTCCTCGCAAAGAAGAACTTAAGAATCCGTATTTTTCTACAAATACATCCATATCTGCCGTACCATTGGAACTATACAAGGCATCTTCACTTGCCGTTGTTACATATGGTATAAAGGTATACAGATTCCACAAATACGTGTACATCGAATCCGCATCATGAGAGCTGCATGCAGCATTCACACCTTCTTCATCTTCTTTAAAATAACCGGTATACTGTGCCGTGTTATCCGGTGCCTTGGATGAACTTGACAATTTTACCTGTTTAATATTCCCATAAACATTATCCATAAATGTCCAAAGCAGTTTCTCTGTTTTATCCGATAACGTAGATGCTGAAAGGTCAAACATCGTAGAAACCAGATACAGTTTCGCCAAGTTACACAAACTTGCTTTCTGGTCATGCTTGTAAGTAGAATCGTAAATCAAGTTACAAACTTTATCTGTACCATCATCCAGATAGAATCCCATCTGTTTGGAGAACATCATTGCCAGACCGGCATCACCACTCAGACGTTTGATGATCTTCATACAGTCGCTCCACTCAAGATCGTTCTCCTCGAAGGAAACCAGTTGACTTAAATCGTCCTTATTTGCCTGAAGAGCCGTCTCTTTGTCCGGATCAACATATTTCCAGAAGAAGTTTCGCAGATTCTTTACCTGATCTGCATTGGTTCCATTCTTTCCGCCATAATACGAACTGATGTAATACATATCGGCACGTTCAATATAATCCAACGTATCTTCCGTATCGTTCTTATCCATTTCATTGATCATCGCAGGCGTTACTGTAACAATTTTAATATGATAGTTGTCATACTGTTCATCCGCTGTCTGTGTTACCTTTCCATCGGAATCCGTTTCATCCTTAAAATTGATAAGCATACGTTTTAATACATCATTCCACTTAATTCCTACATATTGGAATTTCAATTTATAACCTTCATACTTATAGTTAATAACATAGGTTCTTTCTTTCTTTATTTCCGGAAGTTTATCGGATGCATTTATGTTGCCAAAACGAGATGCCGATACATACTGACCCTCTTTAGCATTACTTACATTGTTTGCAACCTCCCAGCTCTGTTTGCCTTCCGGCCAGATATCTTCCGCATCCGCCGCAAGGTCAGACGCATTTTCCACATAATTCCAAGCATTATTATTGGTATTCCACTGCTCATAATAAGCACCATTATAAACATCAAGAGCAACCTGCCCTTTTCCTTTTCCTACATATACAAAATAACCTTTGTATTTTTCCTGTGCATCATTAAATGCCCATGCTTCTGTTCTGGCAAATTCATCCTCTGACACTGCCGTTCCCGCATCTGTCGTAGAAAGAATATCTTTATATCGTTCCAGAAAAACTTTCTGGTCCAATGCGCCCGATTTCAATTCTGTATAATCCGACTCAAATTCGGCAGTCGGCTTGGTCACTGAAATGGTAAACTCCTTATTGTTATCCGAATCTGCTTCTATATTCCATGCCCAGTTGCGATCATCCTCAATAACTTCCCTTGGGATTTCCTGACCATCTTTATCTACAAAAGCTTCTTTAAAAGCTGCATTTCCATCATACAGCGACGCAATTGTGGGATCCGTATTTCCGTTTTTCTCACGACTCAAACTATCTACAAAAGTACTGCCCTTTTTCATTTCAACCGTATAATATGCGTCTACTTTTAAGAGCGGCGCATTGGAAAAGTCATAATCATAACCATTGGTCTTCCGGGAACTATCCGTAACCGTATGATCATAATCATAAATCTGGTACAGATTATCAAAGTTGTTTCCCGAGAAAATACCACCAACCTGAGTAAGCCAGGATAAGTTTGCACTCTTTAATCCCTGTGGCTTCCAGTTTCCACTTTTCACATGATCATTATTCAACATTAACGTCTGCTGCATGGATGAATGAATATACGACTGTTTCTGATCCTTTGACATCTTCATACTCATCTCAAGCGGATCAAATGGAAGTCCGTCTTCTTTTGACGTAGCAAAATAACTCAGAGACTGCTGTGACAACTCCGGAACAATCTCTAAGATAACCAGCGGATTCTGTTCCGTTCCTTTGTCATATGCGGAATTTGCCTCCGGAATCTCAGGAAGTGCATTTGCCCCCGTATATTCCGTCGTAGAAGATGTCAAAACACTACGATAATCTTCTTGTCCTGTTACTTTCAATTTATCATCCGGAATCGAAACCGCATCTGCTGCTCCATCGCTGTTTGTCTCAACATACGGCTTTCCGTAAGAAAACATACCAAAAATGCTTCCTGTCTTAATGACAAAAAATCCAACAACAAAAACACAGGCAAGAACCAGTGTAATTGCTGTACAGCCAACTATCTTCTTCCATTTTTTCGTTTTGGTCTGGCCCCTTTTCATATTATCGCTCCCTTCTACTGATTTCTCAAGTAAACACATTTGTCAAGCGAATACTCTGATACACTATCTTTAAACTTTACATTAAAGTTTACTGTATATTTATCGGATTCATCGTTTTTCACTATTTTGCAGGTAAAATCATCTACATTATCTGCCAAAAGATACATATCATCAGTCGGCAGAGACCCACTTGTCAGATCTACCGTATTGGTCTGATCCGATGCCATCGTACGGCATTCACCAAAAAACAATTTCTTTTTCGTTTTATCATACCAATAAATAAATGTCTTTTTTGAGGTGTTAAATATACTTACTTTCGATCCCACGTTAGAAAGTGTGTCATTGGATGTCTCAACCTCTTTGGCATCCGCGGAATCTTTTACCAGCACCAACGCATCACTGGTGCTGTCCCACACCGCTGACTGCGCTTCTATGATGTATGCCTCCATATGATTTACCGCGTCCTTGGCTTCATTCTGTAACGTAATTCTTGCATTCGTCTGACGGCTGCTGTTTGAGGCAAATACAATCAATGCTGTAATAGCACCAAATACAATGGTTGAAACAGCAACTGCAATCAAAATTTCCACTAAGGAAAAACCTTTATTATTTAATTTCATAAAAATTCACCTCAGTTCCTATTCTTTAAAATATTTTCCAGTCGCCGTCACAAGTTTCAATGTCCGTGTCGAAGTTCCCGCTACCGTTATGGTACTCATTGTCTCATGATGCGGCTCTTCATCAAAAGATCCATCTTTTTTATTGATACCAATATGAACACAGTCATTCACACCAATCTCCGCTCCGTTATAGCTGATTGTCAACTTTCTGTTTGCAATCTGTTCGCCGGAACCATCTGGTGTAAAATGCGAAGCTTCCGCATAATTATCAGCTTCCGAATACGCCAAATAATAATTTCCATCCGTATATCGGTATATATGCAGATATGTCCGCTTACTGTCTGCCATATTTCGTGATTTCAAAGTCATCAAACCCGAATCAATCTTAGATACACATTTTTGTGAATTAGCAAGGTCCATATAGCCAATTCCAAACACAATCATAGTGCTAAACAACGCTAATATTGCAACAGAAATAATCAATTCGATCAATGAAAAACCTTTATTGTTTGATTTCACGAAATCACCTTCCTTCTTCTTATCCTGCTCATTAATTCTTTGTCCAGTTCTCATAACCGATACAATCCGCAACATTTTCTTCTTGCTTATCCTTGTCTTTTGTCGCATAGAAAAACTCTTTCCATGTATCGTCATCTTTAATCCAGTCAAGAATTTCTACCAGCATACTTGCATTTGCCACTTCTTTATAAGTGCCGCCAAGTTTAACCGTAGCTTTTCCACCAGAGATGATCAGCCCTTCAAAGTCACAATCAATTACTACGTCGCCACCGGCTACAACCAAACCTTTCGATACACCGGTATCTTTCAAACTGGAAATGGTTCCCGGTGTGATATAAGCTGTTCCCTCATCAAATGTATGCACCTCTCCTGACGAAGGAACGGCACTGAAGTCTACAATTCTGTCTTTTACAAGTTCAATGGAATTCTTCTCATCTGCTGTCGCTGCACCATAATATAATTCCATTCGAGGCGATGCCCCGGAAGTCGAAGTATAATTTCCACCTACCAAAGATAACTGAAGACTCATATATTGAACCATCTTCTTATATCCATCTTCCAAAAGGGTCGTCGATGCTTCATTGTTTGCAAAATAATTGCTTTCCATCTTATTTGATCCGTCCGCACCGTCATAATAACTCTTAATCACGTTACCGGCAAGCAGATATAATGTCGGACTAATACGGATACCATCTGTCGGCGAAACAGCTAAGTTGGATGTGATATACGTCTGTGCACGTTCATTGATCATATCTACATTATCCGAATTGTTTACCGAATAATAATTGGAAAAATATTTATTTGCACTTGCATAATCCTTAAAATTCAAATACAGATATACATAACCACCTGCATTGTTATAATTCAAAGTAACCGGTTCCGTGTTATCCAGATACTGTCCTAAATCCTGAAGAAGGATATCTTTATTATAATTTGCCTCAACATGATCGGCATTAAATTCAGTGGCTGTCAATAATGGGTTATGTCCTTTTACAATATACTCCTGCGGCAACAAATAAGCCACCTGATTGCTCTTGATGGCAGCCGACTCACCCATCGCAATATCTTCTACATTGGATGCGTATTTTGTTCCGGTTGCATCATTTCTCTGCACAAAAGCCCGACCTGCAAGAACCAGTTTCGCCAAATTCGACGAGGCATCCAACAATGTATTTTTGCCATTCACCAAAATCGCACTACTATAATCTGCCAGCTGTTTTACACCGCTTCCTACTGAGTTATCCTCGCTGTAACTGTAACCATAATAGGTTCCCCCCAATGTAACATTGGCATTGTTATCATTAATGCTTAAGTCATCCAATACATAGGAATTACAGTTCAGATTCAATGTCGAACTATTTGTAGATGCTGAACTTCCAAATGGATTCAGCAAAATATTCTTTGTCCAGAAATCGGCTCCATTAACGGTAACACTTGCACCCGTCAAAAGATTCATTGCACCTCTGGTAATTACTTTATCACTGTCAAAAGAAGCGGTTGACTGTGCACCAGCCACAATTCCTTCGTCATAATTATAATCTGTCTGAGAACCACCTGCATACACATTTCCTGTAAATCCAACTTTTGCCTGACCTTCAATCGTCAGCTGGTCATCACTGATAGAAATGTAATTTTTCAACTGGTCATACGTATCTTCACCCTCAAAGCGGTAATCCGGCACACGAATAACGATATCGGTCTGAATATCGGTCTGATATCCCTGATCATCTTTGTAAGATACTTTAATTCCTTTTAACGTAAGCCAGCGTTTTCCTGAACTTTTATCCCGATAAAAGAAGTAGTTAATAATATTGCTGCTGATCACCGTATTCTTTCTCGTAATCATGGACTGTAGCAAACTTGCCGAAAAATAATTATTCGAACCATTCGATACATATGGGTCTCCCGTTTCATCCAGAGAATCCGAATTATATTCCGTTGGTATTAATGTAAAATCAATCTTCGAATCCTTTTTATATGTATTATCAACATAAGACATGTAATTATCTTTGGTAAAATTATTACGGTTCTTAATTCCATATACAACACCGGATAAATACAGTTTTGAATAAACATCCTGCAACTGTCCATTGGAAGCATTGTAACTGTCCAGCGTTTCCATATAAGCAACTTCATTACTTACACCGGCAATCTCTTCAATGCCACTTCGAATCTCTGCCACAATTGCCTCTGTTTCATAGTAATTATCCGTGCCCTGCTGATCGACAACAATTGATACAAAATAATTTGTAGCCAGCGATAATACTGTCGCTCCGATGATTGCCGTAGCCATTACGCCAATAACAACCATTACAAATGCAGAACCTCTGTCATCTTCATTTGCTTTATGCAGTTTTTCATTGAATTTCTTTATCCATTTCTTTATCATATGAAAAACCTCCAATCATTTACTCGCTAATTGTCGTATTCATAACGGCAAGTGGCTCATTACTTCCTTTTTCATACACACTGACTTCAATCGCTCCAATTCGTTTTTTCGTATCCTTTGAAACAAATTCTGCGGTTGATCCATCTTCTTCTTTTGCTGTTAATATTGTGTCTGTGTCCCCATTAAAGAAATAGTTACATTTCAGTGCAAGCGGATCAGAATCTGTTGACAATAAAAACTTATAATTGTTTGCACGTTCTGAGCACTCTGCCGTCGTCAGTCCACAAAGATAATAGCGGATATTTTTAATATCATCCTCTGAAATCCCTGTACCAAATGTAACCTTTACTCTGTCATTATCATAGCCGTCCCTTAAATTATAGAATACATAAATATTTCTTAATGTTTCTTTTTTTACTTCTGAAATTTCTATCGGAACCTCGCATATACCATTCTTAATACCTGGGGATATGTTTGCACCATTCAATTCATACAGATAGGATACTTTCACCCGATATACATCCGGATTCCCATCTTTATACTCAAGATGTATAGCAAGTCTTCGATCTAATTTGTTTTTAATCAGATTATATTTTGTAAAAAAAGTGTTAGAATCGGAGGCTTCATTGGTCAGAAAATAACTGATTGCCTGATCTAATTGATCCTCTTCCCTGGCAACAACACTCTCTTTCCCATAAATTCGATTTGGATTGGGAATCTGATAATCATTAAACTCAGAACTGATTGTCTCGTTTGTATCTTTTGTTACCGTATTGGAATCATATCCTGTATCATAGGATTTTCCATCTGTCGTTGTATGGTTGGTATAGGTAATATGAACTTTAGCTTCATAATCACGACCATTCATTTGAACATTTTTTGTAAGATCCGTATACGTAAATTTGGTCGGATTTGTCGGATCCGGAACAACCGTCCAGTTTGCTGCCTCTATCGCACCATTACTGGCAATGTTCTCAATCTGTTCAAAATTGTCATAAGAATTTAATTCATCCAAAACGTTTTCTGCCACAACCGTCGCGGACTGTTTATCACGTCCGTCAGCCGTACGAAGCCCGGAATAGGTAAAATAGTTAATAATAGGCAGTGTTACCAGTGCCAGTATTGCCACTGCCAATATTACTTCAATCAAAGAGAATCCTTGATCATTTTGTCGTAACTCATGTAAGCACATAATAACACCACCTTTCTTTTTCTTCTTACTTAACCGCACCAAATACGTTATTTACACCATAGGCAAATCCCGTTGTATCCGGTTCTTTATAAGCAACACCATTACCAAGCATCGCATAGAAGTTTACAACGATTGTACCTGATAATTTTCCTGTACTCTTATCAAACTGAATATTGACATCTCCTACAGACATCTTTTCATCATTTTCTGTAATCCAGTCCAGACAATTATAAATCTGTTTTGTTGTACCGGACAATTCAACAGTATAAGAAGCTACACTTCCTACCATCTGCTCCATATCCACAACCGTAATCTCCGACATCGTGTCATTCTCTGAATCTGCCTGTGCCTGTGCCTTATCTCCATCCGAAGTAAGCACATTTCCTTTGTAATAGAAAGGAGATTCTGTTCCCGGAGTAATACTTGTGACATCCACTTCTGTATTGATCATCATACGATACAGAAGATATACCGATTTCTGCTGTGTCATCTTAACCGGGAAAGAATTAATATAATCTTTAATATCATCGTTATACAGGGATGTGAAAATCTCCAAGTTCTTAACATCGCTCTTTAACGATTCCAATTCTTTGATATGCTTTTCTGCTGTCTCCGTCTTCACCTGATATTCTGAAGCTGAATCCATATTTGGCTGAAATCCGAGGAAGTATGCCAAAACCAAAAGCAGCACTGCACCTGCCAACAAAATTACACGCATTTGAGTTAAAGTAAGTTTACCGCCCATGTTATTTCGCCTCCTCATCGCCTAATGTCAATTCATCACCAAAGAAATCAATTTCATTCGAATCACGAGATTCACGGAATGACAGATAATCAAAGGAAATGGTGTATTTATACTGCTGTTTCTTTGTAACTCCATCTTCATCCTTTACAATTGAGCTTGAAATCTTAACATTTTTGATACTCGTGATCAAATTCAAGCGGATAACCAATGCAGATATGGATGATAATTTTTTATCTGTCGACACACAACTGATCGTGCCACCTGAATTTGTAGTATTTACAGCACTGATCACGAAATCTTTCGGACAGGTTTCTTTTACCTGTTCCAAAATAGCATGAAGTTTATTGTTGTTTGTATCCGTGATACCTTCCATCTTCAGATAAGTAAGAATACGTTTCATGTCGCTCTGTAAACTGTCATACTGTGCCTGTACCGGTTGCAGTGAACGTTCTTTTTGTGCTGTCGTTTCATAAGAACTCTTTGCTGTTCCCAGCGAAATCATAGAAACCACAATCATCACAATACATACCAAAATAGAAGCAGCAAATACAGCAGCGATACCTTTGATAGATTCTCTGGTTGCTGTCTTGTTTTTAATATCTTCCGGAATAAAGTTTACCGGACTGTATACTGCACCAAAACATCCAACATACTGAAGGATATTTACGTTAACTTCAATCTGGCGGTTAAACTGAACACCCTGCAATTCACTCGGTGTACGTGTAGGAATACCAAGTTCATTTGCCATCAGTTCATGAATACCCGCGATCTTTGCACCATCACCGGTTACAATAATACCTTTTACAGGCTCTTCACGATATCTCGAATTATAATATTCAATAACACGATAGATGTTTCCGATCAAAGAAGATGCACTCTGTGTCAATTCAATACGTTTCTGCATAGACAGATCATTCTGAGGATTTGACGCATTTAAATTGTACAAAAGAACTCTCTGCGTTGTAATGATCTTAAATGCCTTGTCATATTCCGGAGCCTGAAATGCCGGCTCATTCATAACTGCTTCTACAACTGTAGCCGCACCGTATGGAATGGTTCTCTGAAGAAGAAGTTTATCCTTGCTCATGATATTGATCAATGTCGCATCACGGTTAATCTGAACCGCCATCTCTACGCCTTCATTGACCTGCCGTTTCATAATCTGGAAAATACCATTACCATCTACTTCAATTGCCATTACATTAAAGTCACAGCCTTCAGCCAATGCATAATAGGAACGAACCAGATCAATCGGAGCAGCATAAACAAGAAGGTCGAGTACATCCTGCGGAGCCTCCTCTTCCCCTTCTTCTCCATCTTTTTTCTTCTTTCCTATGTTAAAGTTAAGTTTAAGTTCATGTTTTTTCTTCTTTTTCTTGGTATCATCTGTAATTTCAGGTTCTTCCTCTTTCTCCTGTTCCTTTTCCGAACCATCTGTTACTTTTTCACCTGCTTCTGCGGTACGGCTTCCGCCCTGCTTAACGTAAGAGAAGATATAACGATCTTTGTCCATTGGAAAAAGATCTCCAACTTTCGCATCAACAATTCCCTGAATCTTGCTGTCTTTTACAAGTGGAATGGTTGTCTCACGGTTTGCGATCTTAGATGATGCCAGCGAGAAGATTACATCTTTAGTTGTAATTCCTTTTTCCTGACACGCTTGTTTGATACGACGACTGACATCCATGATGTTTTTTACTTCACCATCTTCTACTGCTCCCTGTGGAGTCGGCACACGAACACAGCCATATACAGTAGGGTTATCTGGTGTATTATCCATATGTACAATTCGAATCGTCTCAGTTCCTACACGAACCACTACTACCTTCTTAGCCATAATAACCTCCTTTATCCTACGGCAGATCTGCCGCAAGCAGCATGGTTTTCTCACTTCCACACTGTCCTTATTACTTTTCCCATATTTTGATATACTGGTGAAAGTCCACCACATAATATCTATGGATTACACTACTTTCTCCTCTTTCCTCCATCATTGTTCAATTTTAAGGAAAAAGCACTGGAATCCATAAATCACAAAAAGACCCCTGTTACATTAAGCCTATATACCAGTCAAAAAAGACATTTCCCCATAACATAGCAATAAAAATACCAATCGAAAGATACGGTCCCATTGGAAATCGATCTTTCTTTTTTGTAACAGCAATAATGATGCACTGAATCACAGATCCAACAACGCATCCTATTACCAGTGCCAGCATAATATTCTGCCAGCCCAGCATCAGTCCCGCTACTGCCATCAGTTTAATATCCCCGCCTCCGATGCCTCGTCCGCGGGTAATAAGCAAACATAATAGCAGAAAAAGGCTTGCTGTAAAGAAGCCAATAACATAATGAACCCAATTTTTATAATCATAAATTGTATGAGCCACGCCAACACACAAGATAAAAGCATTAATTCCCACCGGAATTTCCATCGTCCGAAAATCAATCACACTGATGACCAGTAATGCAGATACGAAAAAGCAGTATAACACGCTCTCCACGTTTATACCGTTCACTGCAAATAAGATAATATATATAAGTCCGTTCGTAAATTCAATTACCGGGTACTGCATGGATAATTTTGTCCCACAATATCTGCACTTTCCTTTTAAGAAAAGAAAGCTAAAAAGTGGAAACAAGTCATACCATTTTAACTGGTGTCCGCATTTCATACAATGAGAACCCACTGTGACAATACTTTCTTTTTTCGGAATTCGGTAAATACAGACATTCAAGAAGCTGCCAATCACGATTCCATATAAAAAGATAAATATGTAGATAATAAATATTGGTACTGTCATAGTAGGTTCTCCTTATTCCTTTTAGGAATTTGTAAACAGTAAATTACTGTCCATTGCTTACATACATTTCTTTCTCAGTTCCATCATCTGCTTTTGTGTACTTGCATTTCTGTCCACCATGAGCACCAGCGCCGCCATTAACATACGCTTTAACACTGCTCGCTGTAGTTCCGCCAATGGAATACTCAACAACCAAATCACCAGCTTTTCCAGCAGAACTTACCATAGTTGTTCCGGAAATATCTCCCAACTGCTGGTAAACTGCACCCTCAAGTCCCGAAGCACCGCTTACAACACCAGAAATATTAAGTGATCCACTTCCACTGATAGATGGATCATTTGCAATTGCAGTAGACACACCACTTACAAGTGAATCCAATGTAGCCAAATCCTTTGACTCTCTTGATTTCTCCAAGTTAGGAATAACTGCTAATGCTACAACACCTACTAAGATTGCCATGATAGCGATAACAATAATCAGCTCTACCAGAGAGAAACCTTCATTTGAACCGCTAAGATACTTTTGAATTCTTTTCTTCATAATTCCATTCTCCTTTTTTGTTTTTATTTTGGCAAACTCTCTTTTGCCGTTTTCTATATTCTACCACATACGAATATAATCTGCAAGTGTTTTTTCAAAATATATCAACTTAATATTTACGTAATATTTATAAAAAATTCACAATTGACATTATTGATCTTTTATTTTAAGATTATTATAACATTAATATAACGTAACAAAGGAGTTCATTATTATGATATGTCAGTTTAAACATATAATTGCAATACATCACAAACTTTTTTTATGTCTTCTTATTTTTTTACAACTCTGTGTGTTAATTTTTACATTTTCCGCAAAACGTGAAGGATTTCATTCAGATGAAAATTGGAGTTATGGCTATGCGAATTCCTTTTTTCAGTCAAATATTTATATTGACAACAATAAAAAAAGCATAAATATGAACAGTTGGAAAGATTCCTCTATACTAAGAGACTATGTCGAAGTAAAACAAAATCAACGATTCCGTTTTGACTCCGTCTTATCCAACATGGCTGAAGACTTCAGCCCACCCTTACATAGTTTGATTTTACATGCAATCTGTTCTTTCTTTCCAGATTCCTTTTCCTGGTGGTATGGCTTTTCTATCAATATCGCAGCTTTTGTACTCTCTATTTGGCTGCTCTTTTTTATAAGCAAAAATTTATTTGGTTCCCTATATATTTCATTTTTAACTTGCTTTTTTTATGGATTTTCAGGAGCCTCATTAAATTGTTTTATTTATATTCGGACGTATGCTCTTCTTACATGTCTAAGCTTAGCATTTATTTATTTGTTAATTAAAATTCTTCAAACAAAAACAAGGTCGCCAAAAATCTTTGTCCTACTTTATACCATTAGTATTCTCGGTTTTTTAAGTCATTATTTTTATTACGCCTTTGCATTTTCATTTTCATTAGCTTTCATTGTAAACTTAGCAGCGCACAAACAATTTAAACGCATTTTTTCTTTTTCAACCACAGTGTTACTTGCTGTCATTTCTTCTCTTATCATATTTCCATCTACCTTGCATATGATTCTAAGGGGATCCTCCTTATATGTCGAACACATGCCACTTCTTTGGGAAATAAAGTATTGTATTAATTTATGCTTTGTTGAAACATTAGGATTTATCCCTGTATATCCATCCCCTGTAACCTGGTGCATCCTTAAATTTGCCTGTATTTTCATAATAATCTTTGTGAGTGGTTTTTTATTTCTTTTCCGCAAAGAGATCTGGTTAAGAAGCTTTATCAGCCATATTCGAACAAAACTTCATAATTTAATTCTTTCTCTTCCATTAAAAATAGTAGCAATATTACAATCCTTTTGGAGTTGTTTGCTGTTTACATTGTGTTTTACACTTATTATTATTGCTAAAATCAGCAATGTTTACGTTATGAACGTGTATACAGACCGATACCTTTTTTTCATAATTCCCCTTTTTGCTCTTTGCTCCGTAAAAGCGATTTTTATGGTATTACAATTTATCTTCCGTCATCACCAAAAATTTGTAATACCATCTTTATGTGTAGTATTATTAGTAAGCCTTATACTAGTTCAATCCGAGGGATTAACACATTACCATTTTAAACGTAACACAACTGCCCCAACCATCACTACATTAACACAAAACGCAAATGTAATTGTAACCTTAAAATCAGACTGGCACTATGTTTGTTATACAACTTTGCTGCGAAACAGCAAGCAGGTTTTTGTATGCCAACCCGATTCTGAAAAAGGATTAGATTATATGAGACCAGCCATTGAACAACTAAATAATGATGCACCTGTATATTTAATTATGGAGACAGCCTCTCTGGCAGGGAAAAAGCAAAGTTCCGGAACCATTGAAATGAAAAATTTCAAAAATGAAGCTGGCAAGATACTTAGTTCCGGTTACACAGAAAAAGATCTAGTCAACTTTTTTTCCTCCAGTAGTTGGTGTACTACTGTTAAAAAAGTCCAAACAGAAAATAGTTTTCAAGGACAATTAGTTGTCTATCAATTACATTAATTTAAGGATATCAGAATTGCCACAAGCATACTACTGATCAAAATACACCTTTCCTTTGTTCGGCTTAAATTTGGGGTTGCCTTGCCAGAAGCGCACGACCCCCGCCTTTTTGATTCTCGAAAACCTTATCTCTGCTTTTTACTGCACCATTTTATCCTCTTTCTTAATATTTTAATAGATTCAAAAATCGAGCTGATCCGACGAAACCTCTCTTAAAAGAACTCTCCTCCTGATCAACTCGATCCGCATTAAACTTGTATTCGTTTTCTCTTTTGCTATTCTTTATCCTGCCATAGAATAAATCTGCATCATTGGCATTACGATTGCACCTACGATACCACCTACAACTACCGCAAGCAGACAGATAACTGCAGGCTCCATCGCTGTTGTGAGGTTTTTCGTAGCTGTTTCGACTTCATCTTCATAATATACGGCTACTTTTTCAAGCATCTGCTCTACATTACCTGTTTCCTCTCCGATACGAAGCATATGATGAACCATCATCGGAAATACTCCAGACGCCTCAATCGGTTCTGACATCGGGATACCCTGCATAACATCTTCTCGTGCATCATTCAACACTTTTCGAACCACCCGATTTTCTACGACATTTGCCACGATTCCAAGTGCCTCTACCAGTGGCACACCGGACATAACCAAGGTAGACATTGTCATACTGAATTTTGCCGAGGCATTTTTAATAGAAAAATCCTGTATATTTGGAATTTTCAAACACAGCCGGCTCGTAACCTGTTTCCCTGATTCCGTATTTTTCGCATAAGCAATAATACCTACTAATGCAATAATGCCGCCAATTACCCATACAAGATTAGCAACCACAAAATCGCTGACTGCAATTACGATACGGGTCGGCAACGGCAGCTGTCCTTCCAGCATATCAAAAATTTCCTGGAAACTTGGGATAACCTTCGCCATCAAAATGATAACAACAATTACAGCAACGACCAATACAACGATCGGATAAATCATTGCAGAAGTAATCATGGATTTTAATTTCATATCTTTTTCAAACTGTGTACAGATACGTTCAAACGCAACACTTAAGTTACCGGTTGCCTCACCGGCAGCGACCATGTTGATCAAAAGATCCGGGAACACTTTTCCTTCCAAAGCCATCGCATTGGCAAGTGTCTCACCTTTCTCTACGTTTACCTGTACGTTGTAGATAGATTTACGCAGAACCTTATTTTCTGTAGATTCCTGCATCATCTTAAGTCCTTCAATAACCGTTACACCGGCATTCAATATACTATTGAACTGACGGCAGAACAAGGTAATGTCTTTTAATTTGACCGGGTTACCGATCGTTATGTTCCAAGAGGCATCTTATACACTTGTAGTTTCTTCTACAGAATCCACGACCGCTCCTTCGCCTTTCAATTTGGCGGTTGCTGCCTCCGGGGAACCGGCCTCTAAGGTTCCCTTTTTATCACGGCCAAATTTATCCGTGATACGGTACTTATAAGTAGCCATATTACTTTCCTCCTTCCAACACGATTAATACAATCGTTTCTCCAGTGCCACTTTATCCTGTGCAAAGGTAATTGCTTCATCCTTTGTTACTTTGCCTGCCTGATACAACTCATAGATGGAGTCATCCATTGTGATCATGCCGCTCTTACGACTCGTCTGTACAATAGATGGGATCTGGTGGCTCTTTCCTTCACGAATCAGGGAACGGATCGCGCTGTTTGCATGAAGGATTTCAAATGCTGCGACACGGCCTTTTCCGTCTGCCGTTTTCATCAGCTGCTGGGATATGATGGATTCCAGCAAAGTTGCCAGCTGCAAACGAATCTGTGGCTGCTGATGTGGCGGGAAAACGTCGATAATACGGTCAATAGTTGCTGCTGCACCAATCGTATGCAACGTAGAAAATACAAGGTGACCTGTCTCGGCTGCGGTTACGGCTGTAGCAATCGTATCGAGGTCACGCATCTCTCCGACGAGGATAACATCCGGGTCTTCACGAAGTGCTGCACGGAGCGCATTGGCGTAACTATCTGTATCCATACCAATTTCACGTTGGTTGACGATGGATTTCTTGTGTTGATGCAAGTACTCGATCGGGTCCTCCAATGTAATGATATGATGACTGTAATTTTCATTGATTTTATTGATCAGAGAAGCAAGGGTTGTAGATTTACCACTACCTGTAGGTCCTGTTACCAGAATCAATCCTCTCTTTTTATTCACCAGGTCAATAACGGACGGTGTCAGTCCCAGACTCTCCGGCTCCGGAATCTCTGTATTGATCAGACGGATTACAAAAGCCATGGACCCTTTCTGCTTAAATACGTTTACACGGAATCGTCCATGTCCCGGGATCGCATAGGAGAAATCCGCCTCTCCTGTCTCATTAAAAGAAGCAACCAGACGTTTCGGAATCATCTGCTGAATTAACGTCTTTGTGTCTTCTCCATTTAACGGTGCACTTGTCAGATCCTGTAAAGTACCATGGATTCTGCATTTGATAGGTATACCTACCGATACATGTACGTCAGACGCGCCAACTTTACGTGCCTGTAACAAAATATCATCGAGTGTCATACCCCTTCCTCCTTACTTTATTATTTTACTTTTCTCATTTTACTTTATCGTCACAGCGGTTATTCTGCTGCAATTCTCTCAATTTCAGATATGGATGTTACTCCCTTTGATCTTTCTCATTTTACTTTATCGTCACAGCGGTTATTCTGCTGCAATTCTCTCAACTTCAGATATGGATGTTACTCCTTTTAATACCAGTTTTGCGGCGCCAAGACGCAATGTGGTAAGTCCTTCTTTGAGTGCCACTTTCTGAATCTCTTCTGCTCCGCCTCCTCGGCTGATCACCTCACGAAGCGCAGGAGTGATCGGCATGATCTCATATACACCGATACGACCTCGGTAACCGGTATTATTACAATACGCGCATCCGCCCGGATTTGGTTCATAAATCATCGGATTGGAATCTCCACGCAGACGAAGGCGGAATTTATCGGTATCCGTCATCTGTTTCTGCACATGACATTTTGGACAGATTCGTTTTACCAGTCGCTGCGCAATAATACCCACTACGGAATCCGCCACCATGTAAGGTTCAATTCCCATATCTTCCAAACGAGTTACCGTCGATGCAGCACTATTGGTATGAAGGGTACTTACTACCAAGTGTCCTGTGATCGCCGCTTTTACCGCGATATTTGCTGTCTCCTCGTCTCGAATCTCTCCGATCATAATAATGTCAGGGTCCTGACGCAGAATAGAACGAAGTGCGGAAGCAAAGGTAAGTCCCGCTTTTTCATTTACCTGTACCTGATTGATACCGTCTACATCTGCCTCGACCGGGTCTTCTACTGTGATAATATTAACATCGCCGCCATTTAATTCATTCAAAACCGTATACAGTGTCGTAGATTTACCACTACCTGTAGGTCCTGTTACCAGAATGATTCCATGCGGATTTTTCAGAATATTATCAAATCGTTTCAACTCTTCTTCCTGAAATCCAAGTTCACTCTTTTCTTTATTCAATCCGGATTTTGAAGCGATACGCATAACGACCTTCTCACCAAACGTCGTCGGAAGAGACGATACACGGAGGTCATACTCAACCCGGTTAAATATCAATGTCATACGTCCGTCCTGTGGCGCACGTTTTTCGGAAATGTTCATTCCACTGACGATCTTAATACGTGCTACAATGGCATCCTGAAGTTCTTTCGGATACCGCATCACTTCCTGCATGGATCCGTCAATTCGGAAACGTACACGTACCTGATCTTCCAATGCCTCAATATGTATATCACTGGCACGCTCATTGACTGCCTGCTCAATGATTTTATTAACCAAAAGAACGATAGGGGAATTATCTACTTCATCGTTTCCTTCTTCCTCTTTATTGCCCTTTAATTTCTGACTCTTTTCAGCACGCTCCTGGGAATAACTTTCCGCCAGTTTTGCCGACTGCTCATTTCCGTAATACTTTTCAATCGCGTACATGATATCCGACGGTGTCGCAACCATCGGTTCAATCTGCATATTAGTAATGATAGAAAGGTCATCCACCGCGATAATGTCAAGTGGGTCCGCCATCGCCACACGCAGGATATTAGGATTATCTTCGTCTACTTCAAACGGAACTGCATTGTGTTTACGTACAATATTTTCCGGCAGAAGTGCAATGACTTCCGGTGCTAATTTGGCTTCACGGATTTTTGCAATTTTTATTTTCATCTGCTCACCGATGGCTTCTGCAATTTCCATCTCATCCGTGAGCTTCATCTCGATCAGTGTTTCACCGAGTCGCTTCCCGATTTCTTTTTGTTTTGCCAATGCTTCCATCAACTGTTCCTGTGTAATGACATTGGCTTCTGTTAAAATATCTCCTAATCTCTTACGAGTTCTAACTGCCATACCTTATCACCTATTCTTCGTTTGTCTTTGCATTTTTATGTTTGCGCCAGCGGATTCCAAAAGCAATGCCGCCTGCCGCAACTGCCGCATACAAAACCAAACGTACGATGTAATATCCAAATGCTTCAAACAATGTCATAGCAATACGCCTCCTAGTGCCTATTTGCCAACTCTTTGATCACATCATCCCAATCCAAACCGCACTGGGCCATTAAAACCATCATATGATATAAAAAGTCGGAAATTTCATATTTTAATTCTTCGGAATCCGGATTTTTCGCCGCGATTACAATTTCTGTCGCTTCTTCTCCGCATTTTTTTAATATCTTATCGATCCCTTTATCAAACAGATAATTTGTATAAGATCCTTCTTTCGGATGTTTTTTCCGATCTGCGATCGTTTCAAAAACATCATTTAATATCATTAACGGATTGCTCGAATTGTATTCTTTTTTTGCCAGTTCATTAAAGAAACAACTGCGTGCTCCCGTATGACAAGCAGCTCCTATCTGATGCACTTTTGCCAGAATAGTATCATGATCGCAGTCCAGACGGAGTTCCTTAACATATTGATAATGGCCGGAAGTATCTCCTTTGCACCATAGTTCCTGACGACTTCTGCTAAAATAGGTCATACGGCCTGTCGCACAGGTTGCCGCAAACGACTGCTCATTCATATATGCAAGCATCAGCACTTCTCCGGTTTTGTAATCCTGAGCAATGCACGGAATCAATCCATGATCGTCAAGTTTAAATTCGGAAAAGTCAATCGCAGATTCAAACGTATTCACGTTAATCCCTGCTTCTTTCATATTTTTCTTTATCTTAAATAACTCTTTTCCCAAATAATAATTTGTCGATACCCCTTCTACTTTTTCCAATTTCAGTAAATTTTCAAGATCATTACGAAGCAGGCTGTCACGAACAATAATACGTTTTCCTGCGCGCGCCATCTTTCGCTCAAATTCTGCATCAATGTCTACATGCTTAACCAAAAGCGTGTCTACATGAAAAGGGATTTTATCAAAGTCAATATCCGCATCTACTTCCACAAGAATCTTATCGGAACCAAAGCGGGCAATCATCTCTTTTAAAAGGCTCTCGTCTTTTACCAGTTCATATTTCACCACGATTTTTTCTGCGCCGGTATAGAACACTTTCTTCGCATCTTCAAAGCGTTCCATATACATTCCTGCCATAAACGGAATATCTATTTTTTCTGCCACTTCTTTTAAAGTCGCCAGAAATTCTTCCCGCTCTGCTTCAATTTTGGAATAATTATATAAAAACAACGCATCCGCACCTGCAAAACAATACTGCTCTGCCTGCATGACTACATTGGCGGCAAGTTCATTTTCACCATTGATATAAGGAATTATTTTTTTGTAACTCATGGGTACCCCCTCCTTTACAGTGTTCCTTTCGTAGACAAAACACCCTGAATGCGTTCGTCCACACGAACCGCCTGATCCATAGCTTTTGCAACCGCCTTAAACATGGCTTCCACAATATGATGCGTGTTCATTCCTGCCATCTGGCGAATATGTAAATTCATTCCCAGCCCGGAAGCAAATCCCATAAAGAATTCCCTCACCGTCTCGGTTTCCATCGTCCCCAGCCGTTCTGCCGGAAGTTCGGCATCAAACTCAAAATACATCCGCCCGGATATATCTAAAGATGCCAGCACAAGGGCATCGTCCATCGGCAGGACAAAATATCCAAACCGGGCAATTCCCTCTTTGTTCCCCAATGCTTCTTTAAATGCCTGACCAAGCACAATTCCGGTATCTTCCACTGTATGATGTGCATCCACTTCAATATCTCCATGAACCTGAATGTCCAGATCAAACAGACCATGTCTGGAAAATCCCTCCAACATATGATCAAAAAAACCAATTCCCGTATGAACATTGTATTTCCCGGTTCCATCGATATCCAGCGTGATCTCGATCTGTGTTTCTTTTGTCTCACGTTTGCAGCATGCACGTCTTCCCACAGTGATGTCCTCCTTGCAAATTGTAAAGTATGTCTAAATATTCTAATTTATTTTATCATTTTTTTATACATAATGCAAGAGAAAGTCATAAACTTTCTCTTTTATCTTCGCAAATATTGTTCATACAAGTCCGGCCGGAACTCTTTTGTGCGTTCTAATGACCGTTCCAGCCTCCAGGCATCAATGTTTTTATGATGACCGGACAACAGTACTTCCGGCACCTTTTTCCCATGATATTCTTCGGGTCTCGTATATTGTGGATATTCTAAAAGTCCATCCGAGAAGCTTTCCGTCTCCGCTGAATCTTTGTTATGCAGCACTCCCGGCACAAGTCTGGAAATGGTATCCATCATAACCATTGCCGGCAGTTCCCCGCCGGTAAGCACGTAATCCCCGATGGAAACATAATCTGTAACAATTTCTTCCAGCACACGCTCATCTACACCTTCATAATGTCCACACAAAAAGACCAGTTCTTCTTCTTTTGCAAAATCTTCTGCCATTTTTTGATTAAAAACATGTCCCTGTGGTGTTACATAGATCACACGCTTTTTCTTTGGTTCCGGTCTCATTTTCTGCAAAAGAGCCTCATAACAGCGGTAAATCGGTTCTGCCTGCATGACCATACCTGCTCCTCCGCCATACGGATAATCGTCTACTTTCATATGCTTGTCTAATGTATAATCCCGGATGTTGACTGCCTCCCAGTCAAGAAGTCCCTGTGTTTTCGCACGTCCCAGTATACTGGCATCCATAATTCCCGGAAACATTTCCGGAAACAAGGTCATAATATAAAAACGCATCGTCATTTCCTCATTTTCTCTTTACTTTGCAAGATCCAGCAATCCCGGCATCACATGAGCAGTCACTTCTCCCTTTTCCACGTCCACCTTTTTTATACATTCAGGAATGGATGGGAAAAGCAGTTCTTTTCCATCTGCCGTCTCTATCTGAAAGACGTTGTTCGCCCCCGTCTCCAAAACTTCTTTTACCGTTCCGATCACTGTACCATCTTCTTCATTGATTACCCGTGCTCCGATCACATCGCAGATAAAATATTCTCCTTCTTCCAACGGCACGGCGTGTTCTCTTGTTACAAGAAGATCGCATTTGCGAAACATCTCTACCTCATTAATATTATTATATTCTTTAAATTTAACAATCACAATATTTTTGAAATATTTTACATGTTCAATATGCAGCGTAAGCTGTTCTTTTTTGTTTTGCAGGATCACTTCTTCCAGATCATCAAAGCGGTGAATATCATCTGTCGTCGGAAACACCTTAACTTCTCCCCGGATTCCATGCGTTGTCGTAATAACTCCTACGCGTAAAAGCTGCTCCATCGTTGTTCTCCTTTTCTAAACACTCAAGTGACCGTTCAGAATTGCCACGTCCGGCTCATTTTCTCTGAATGGTACCCTTTGATAAAAAATATGCCTGCGATACCTTTTGGCACTGTCGCAGGCACATATCACATGTCATTACTGAATGTCTACCAGTATTTTTTTGTCACTCTTTGAAGCCGAAGCACGTACCACAGTTCGGATTGCTTTCGCAATCTTACCCTGTTTTCCAATGACTTTGCCCATATCGGCAGGAGCCACGCTCAGCTTCAATACAATCTCGTTTTCTGTCTCTGTCTCAGTTACGACAACTTCGTCCGGATTGTCTACTAATGCACTAGCAATCATTTCAACTAATTCTTTCATACTGCTAACCTCCCTTAGGACCGCATTATTTTACAATACCTGCCTCTTTGAACAAACGAGCTACTGTATCGGTTGGTTTTGCACCATTGGCAATCCATTTCTTAGCTGCCTCTTCGTCAACTTTTACTACAGCAGGTTCCTGATTTGGGTCGTAAGTACCGATCTCATCGATGTTTCTACCATCTCTAGGAGATCTTTCATCAGCTACTACAATTCTATAAAATGGAGCCTTTTTCTGACCTAATCTTTTCAATCTGATCTTTACCACGTCGTTTCACCTCCTTTAACGTAATTTCATCTATTCAAAAAGTATAACAACTATTTGAATCACATTCCACCAAACGGAAATTTGAATTTTCCGCGTTTCATCTTTTTGCCTGACATCATACCGGACATCTGCTTCATCATCTTTTTGCTCTGTTCAAACTGTTTGATCAGCCGGTTTACTTCGCTGATATCCACTCCGGCACCTGCCGCAATACGGCGTTTGCGAGATGGATTGATGATGGAAGGTTTGGTTCTCTCTTCTTTTGTCATCGAATAGATAATGGCTTCTGTTCCTTTCAGTGCATCATCGTCAATGTCGAGATCTGCCGGCAGTCCCATGCCCGGAAGCATGCTCAAAATGCTTGTAAGACCGCCCATTTTCTTCATTTGCTGCATCTGCTCTAAGAAATCATTAAAATCCAGTTCATTGTTCTTGAATTTCTTTCCGAGTTCTGCCGCTTTTTCCTGATCGATCTGGGCTTCTGCTTTTTCAATCAGCGTCATAACGTCTCCCATGCCGAGAATACGGGATGCCATACGATCCGGATAAAACTGCTCCAGATCTGAAAGTTTTTCTCCCATACCGACATAGAAAATTGGTTTTCCTGTGACTGCGCGGATGGAAAGTGCCGCACCGCCACGAGTATCACCATCTAATTTGGTTAAGATGACACCATCTATATTCAATGCCTCATCAAATGTTGAAGCTACATTGACCGCATCCTGACCGGTCATAGAGTCTACTGTCAAGATTGTCTGGTGGACATCCACCTCTGCCTTGATATTTTTCAACTCATTCATCAGTTCTTCATCAATATGAAGACGACCGGCTGTATCTAAAAATACGAGGTTGTACTGATTTGCTTTTGCGTGCTCAACCGCCGCTTTGGCGATATCAACCGGATTATGTCCGGTTCCCATCGAAAATACCGGCACACCTACTTTTTCTCCATTGGTCTGCAACTGTTCAATCGCTGCCGGACGATAAATGTCACAGGCCGCCAGCAATGGCTTTTTCCCTTTTTCTTTAAACTTGGCAGCGAGTTTGGCTACCGTCGTCGTTTTACCGGCTCCCTGAAGACCACACATCATAATGACGGTAATTTCATTGCCGGGAAGCAGGGAAATCTCTGTTGTCGTGCCTCCCATCATGGAAACCAGTTCTTCATTTACATATTTGATAACGGTCTGTCCCGGTGTCAGGCTGTTTAACACGTCCTCACCGGTTGCCTTTTCCTGTACTGCCTTGACAAAATTCTTTACCACTTTAAAATTGACATCTGCTTCTAACAAAGCCATTTTTACTTCTTTTAATGCAGTTTTAACATCGGCTTCCGTAAGCCGTCCTTTGCTTCGTAATCCCTTAAAAACATTTTGTAATTTTTCACTCAGGCTGTCAAATGCCACTCCGGTCACCTCCCGTCAATTTTTTGTTATAACATCTCATATACTTCATGTGTCAAAGAACGAATCTTTTCTGCATTTTGCAGATTTTCGCCTCCAACCAGTTCTTCTACTTTTTCCAGCCGCTCTCTGGCGCCCTGAAATCTCCTATATAATTTCAATTTGGATTCGTATTCTTCCAATTTTTCACTGCTTCGTTTTACGATATCGTGAACCCCCTGCCTCGTCATGCCATATTCACCGGCGATCTCACTCAGGGAATAATCATCCAGCACATAATTTTCAAAAATCTGCCGCTGTTTGTCTTTGAGCAGGGGACCATAAAAATCGTACAAGTAAGACAATCGCACGATCTCATCCAAATCATTCACACTGGTCTTTGTCATCTTCTCATCTCCTGCCTGCTTTTACGAAATTAACCTGTTAAGTAATTTCCTTTACAGAGTATAACGTATTTGGCGGTGAATGTCAAGAGTTTTTCTTTACATCTTTAACATTTTTTACACTTTTGCTTCTTTAGAAATATAAGTTCCTGCTTTTCCATTCGGGACCGCTTTCGCTTAGAAGAACACTCGTAGCGGTACATGAGGGCTTTTTTGCAGTTTTACTTTTAGAAATATAAGTCCCTGCTTTTCCATTCGGGACCGCTTGCGCTTAAAAGAACACTCGTAGCGGTACATGAGGGCAGACTACGCCCTCTATGTACCGACGGTGTTCTAAATCCCTCACAGAAAAAGCTGGAACTTATTTTTTCTATATACCAAAACTGTAAAAACATATTATGTTTAAGCAATTATTTAGGACTTTACCGCCTTCGACAAGGTTAAAGTACTTATATAAGTTTATGGTCTAACCAGCGACAAAACTTGCTATCAAACGTTATAAATCGATATTTTTAAAACTTATTCTTCGTTAAAAATGATGATTTATCGTGAGATAGCTCTCGTTTTTGTCGATGGTCAGACCATAACCTTACATCTTCAGTAATTTTTCTAATGTCCCGTGTGCATTCAGCTCGTCACACAGCGTTTTGTAGGAATTTTCGAGTTTTTCCTGCTTTTTATCTGTCTTTTCTCCCCGCTTTATTGCACGTATCAAAAGATTTTTCGGCGTATGTTCCATGTCGATAAATTCCAGGATCTGTACTTCGTAGCCATGCTGTTCTAGCAGATCTGCCCGCAGGGCATCGGTCAGCAATGCTGCAAACCGCTCTTTTAAAATTCCATATTTCAAAAGCGGTTCTAACATATCATTTTCGATCTGCGCATTCAGTTCATGCTGACAGCACGGAACCGACAAAATCACTTTTGCATTCCAGTGCACCGCCTTATCCAGAGCAAAATCCGTCGCTACATCGCAGGCATGAAGCGTGATCACCATATCGGCACTGTCTGCGCCATCGTATGTGCTGATATCACCTTCCAGAAAATGTAAATTCGTATACTCGTATTTTTCTGCCATTTGGTTACAATGTGCAATCACATCTTTTTTCAGATCCAGTCCGATCATTTCCACGTCTCTGCCATGCATAATATGAAGATAATAATATACGGCAAACGTCAGATACGATTTTCCGCAGCCAAAATCAATGATCTTAACCGGGCGGTCTTGCGGAAGTTCCGGAAGCACATCTTTCACAAATTCAAGAAAACGGTTGATCTGCTTGTATTTTTTATACTTTTTGTCTACAATCTTTCCCTCTTTGGTCTGTACCCCAAGATCAACCAAAAACGGAATCACTTCATCCGTGTCCAGAATGTACTTTTTCCTGCGGTTGTGCGAAAGATCAATTTTCTTTGCGATCTGGTTCTTATTCTCCTTTATGGTAGATTTTCCTTTCTTGCTAACTAACGCACTGAAAGAACTCTGTTCACACAACAAATCCAGTTGCTTGTAATCTCTTTCCAAAAAGGTGCAGATTTGTTCTACAGCAGTCTCCTTGTCCATATTTTCATGAAAGACCTGATTGTTCGCATACTCTTCCCGCTGAAACATTAACTTATTCTTTTCCATAAAAGGGCGAAATACCAGTTTCTGCGAAACCTGTTTGCTGCGGCGGTTGCTCACCACGGCGCGCAGGGTGTTTTCATTTAAATTTTTCTCCAGTAGTTGTCTTACTTTTTCCATGTTCTAATCTCCATTTTTATTTACTTTAATAAATTATCCAATCCCTCTCAATGATACCAATCGTTACAATATGGCAAATACCATTCTTTCTCTTTTTCCGTCATTGTTTTCACTTCTCCCGTATTAAAATCATAATACAAAAATTGGTCTTTGTCATCCCCATTCTTCACCAACATAATCGCATATTTGTCTGTCATCGCCTGACAAATTCCAAAGTCTTGTTGATTTTCCTTTTTATTGGGCAATATTTTTGTCAATTCTTTCTCAACTTTCAATCCACTGCCAGGCTGCAAACTTTTACTAAGTATTACGTTATACTGATAAAATCCCTTATTTTTTTCGCCGTAAAGAAAAACTTGATAATATACCGTATTCTTTCTAAAAAACACATTAAATATAAATATATCTATCTTATTATATTCTTTCAAAGCATCTAAATATCCTTCTTGTTCCAATACCGTCTTTAATTCATCCTGAGTACTTACTTTTTGCAGTTTTCCATCCGGAAATTCTTTACAAGGCGGGAAATATAACTCTACCTCTGTATTTGCCACTTCTGCGTCTCCCCCTTCAGTGTAACCTGTCAAAAATACTTTTCCGCCATTTATGCAACTCGCCCTGCCGTATTCATTATGGGGATAACTCCGAATAACACTTACCTTTCCTGTTTTTCCATCCAGCCACCATATGTCCTCATCTTCTATCACTGCTCCCGCTTCACTGACACCGGTTATATAACAAAAAATGTCGTCTTCCTGATTTGTATCGACGTATTCTCTCTTTTCGATATCAAATACACACAGCTTATATTCTTCTGCCGACGCATGAGCGATAAATCTTCCATTACAGAACACTTTATTGGCAAAACCGTAGGCCCCATGTCCCACTCCGTCTTTTGGCTTACAAACCAGTTCTTCTTTTTCCTCATTCACTTGATCTTTTCCGTTTATTTTTTCTACCGGTGCCCGCCAAAACGATGCCGTTTTTTCATCTGTGGAATTCTCGCATTTTTCATAATAAATCCAGTCATTGTCTACGTAGAGCAGGTCATAAAGATCTTTTATTTTGATTTTCCGCTCTGAACCACCCGCAAAGTCTCGCTCCACAATAGTCTCCATCTCATCGTCCGAGAACAATGGCCGGTAATACTGATGCGTGTTATTGCAAAACATCCCTGTCTCCTCTGGCTTTTCTGACACTGCCTGTCCGCTGACCGCACCACCGGATACGCTTCCTGTCTCAATTCGGTAACCGCCACAGGCAGTCAAAGCCAACATAGTGACTGCTGTAATTACCATCAAAGTCAGAAATCCATTCCATTTTTTCTTCATCACAACTACCTCTCTTTTCACCATTCTTTTGCCCATTCTTTCCACTCTTTCTCTGCCTGCTCTCTATTTACATACTTTGCCCCTGCCAAAACAAGGGTATCCTTAGATTTATCATACTCGTAATAAACGTGCATTGCTCCAATATCACACGAACGATGGTCCACAGCTAACGTCCATGCAAAATCCACCCAGATGCTGCCATCCTTGTTCTTGATATAATCCACATGATCCATGGTATATAAAAATACCGTCCCGTTTCTCTTTAAAATTCCATCTTTCCACAACGCCACAAAATTATAGGAGCCATCCTCATACATTCTTTTCTCTGTCTGCAATTCCTCTTCCTTATATCCGGCATCTTTTATCATCGAAACCGTCTCAGAATATCCAATATCCGGAAATTCCAGTTTTATTTTGTAATCATCCAAAAGAGTTCCCTCAAATTCATTTATTTCCGGGTATCCACACTCTCCTGACATCGTAGAATAAATTTCCCGCAGATTCTCTGTTTTCTGATTGACACGATAAGCCCCAAAATTAAACGTTTTATTATAGCAGTGCTGAACAGCCAGTTCCTGTACTCCATCTCCTGTCAGATCTACCGCTTCCAAATCATTCCAGTTTTGAATATTATGCAGCCAAAAATATGCCTGTGCTTTATATGCTTTTCCTGCCCCATAATCCAGCACAACAATATAAGACCGGCTGTCAATGCCGTTTTCCACATCTTCCAAGTAATCTTCCACTGTCGGTATTCCCGCTGTCACAAATAATGCCAAGCAATCCCCCTCTACCTCTTTTTCTTTGATTCCCTTTTTGGTCTGTGTCATCACATGTGTAATGGAATCTGTAATTTTCGTCAGATTTCCTACCGCATAGGAACTGACAAATACAGGCTCGTCAAAACCGAGAAAAGATAGATCAGCCACAAAATCCTCATACACAGACGGTACAATCTCATCTCCATAATGGTCCTCAACGTAAATGTTGTCATCCGGTGATTTTCTCAAATAAACATCGGCGGATCCTTCGACATCTGCCGGATCGGGAATCGTCACTTTTCCCTCTTTCATCACATGAACCGTTAGCGCCGTAGAATCACTGACAGCTGCCCCTGACACTGCCTGTCCGCTGACCGCACCACCGGACACACTTCCCGTCTCAATTTGGTGACCGCCGCAGGCAGTCAGTCCTGTCAAAAGTATCACTGCAAAAAATACAACCATCCATATTTCTGTCTTTCGTTTCATCATTTTCCTCTTTCCGGCTTATTCTACTTTCTGCCAATTTTTATCAATTATACTTTACAACATATCGGGCGGCAAATGGTTACAAATTTATTATTTTTAGATTACAAAGAAGCCCGGTCAAACATTGCTGCACTTCACAGTTTAGCACGTTTGGCCGGGCTTATCATTCTGTCAGAGGATATCCTTATACCGGATATACTTTATTTTCTTTATCCGCAAGAGTTGGATCTACTTTTGTCTTCTGTGCCTCACGGTATTTGAAGAACTCCGTAGCTACCTGTGGGAACAACGCGTAAGACAATACATCTTCGTCCTGCTGTTTCCACTGTGCCATCTCTTTCTCAATATCTGCAAGCTGTGGCTTGATCAGATCTGCCGGACGACATGTGATCGGCTCCGTATCACCGATACATTTCTTCTGAACTTCCGGATTAAACGGTTTTACGGTCTGACCGAACTCACCGGAAAGAAGTTTCTTAGATTCTTTGGTAACCATCTTATAACGCTCACCGGATACGACATTGAGCACTGCCTGAGTACCAACGATCTGAGAAGATGGGGTAACCAATGGTGGCTCACCAAAGTCTTTTCTTACACGAGGTACTTCTTCCAGTACAGCTTCGTACTTGTCTTCCTGTCCCATTTCTTTCAACTGGGATACGAGGTTACTAAGCATACCGCCAGGTACCTGATACATCAGTGTCTTAATATTAACACCAAGCACTTTGGTATTCATAAGACCACTTGCAAGTGCTTCTTCACGCATCGGGCGGAAGTATTCTGCAATCTCAGCAAGAAGATTTTGATCCAATCCGGTATCGTATGGTGTTCCACGGAATGTCTCTACCATAACTTCCGTAGCCGGCTGACTTGTTCCGAGTGCGAATGGAGACATTGCAGTATCAATGATATCACATCCTGCCTCTACGGCTTTCAGATACGTCATGGAAGCTACGCCGGAAGTATAATGGGTATGCAGGTCGATTGGAATGTCTACAGACTCTTTCAGAGCTGTAACCAATTCGGTTGCTTTGTATGGTGTCAAAAGACCCGCCATATCTTTGATACAAAGTGATTTTGCACCAAGATCTTCAATCTTCTTTGCCATATCTTTCCAGTAATCTAAGGTATACGCATCACCCAGTGTATAAGAAAGGGCGATCTGTGCGTGGCCATTTTCTTTGTTTGCTGCTTTTACCGCAGTCTCCAAATTACGCATATCATTCAAACAGTCAAAGATACGGATGATATCAATACCGTTTGCAATGGACTTCTGAACGAAATATTCTACTACATCGTCTGCATAATGATTGTATCCAAGGATATTCTGTCCACGGAACAACATCTGCAATTTTGTATTTTTAAATCCGGCACGCAGTTTACGAAGTCTCTCCCACGGATCTTCTTTCAAGAAACGAAGAGAAGCATCAAATGTAGCACCGCCCCAGCACTCTACTGCATGAAATCCAACCTGATCCATCTTGTCTACGATCGGAAGCATCTGCTCTGTTGTCATACGAGTAGCGATCAATGACTGGTGTGCATCACGAAGAATGGTTTCTGTTATTTTAATCGGCTTTTTTTCAATCTTTTCTGCCATGATAGTTTCCTCCTATAATTTTATTAAATTCCAAAGATAGCCATAAATACACCGGCGGCAACTGCCGTACCGATAACTCCGGCTACGTTTGGTCCCATCGCATGCATCAAAAGGAAGTTTGTCGGATCTGCTTCCGAACCAACCTTCTGAGATACACGGGCTGCCATAGGAACCGCCGATACACCGGCAGAACCAATCAAAGGATTTACTTTACCCTTTGTTACTTTGCACATCAATTTACCAAAGAGAACGCCGGCTGCTGTACCGACAGCAAATGCCACCAGACCAAGTACAACAATCTTCAAAGTCTCCGGTTTGATAAACTCTGCACCACTTGTCTTTGCTCCTACCGATGTACCAAGAAGGATAACTACGATATACATCATCGCATTGGATGCTGTTTCCATCAACTGTGGAACCACTCCGGATTCACGGAAGAGGTTACCAAGCATCAACATACCTACGAGAGGTGCTGTACTTGGAAGGATCAAACATACCACAGTCGTAACAATGATTGGGAAAAGGATTCGTTCCAGTTTGGAAACCGGACGAAGCTGTTCCATCTTGATCTCCCGTTCCTTCTTTGTTGTAAGGAGTTTCATGATCGGTGGCTGGATGATCGGCACCAGTGACATATACGAATATGCTGCCACGGCAATCGATCCCATCAGATCTGTCTGACCCAGTTTCCCGGCAAGGAAAATGGAGGTAGGACCATCGGCTCCACCGATGATTGAGATCGCTGCTGCTGCTTTTCCATTGAATCCCAATACAATAGCAAGCAGGTATGCGGCAAAGATACCAAACTGTGCCGCCGCTCCCAAGAGAAAACTCTTTGGATTTGCGATCAACGGACCAAAGTCTGTCATCGCACCAACTCCAAGGAAAATAAGAGATGGCAGGATCGACCATTCGTCCAATTTAAAGAAATATTCCAACAATCCGCCCGGTTCCATGATCGACGGATAAATATTAACCAGTAACATACCAAACGCAATTGGCACAAGAAGCAGTGGTTCATACCCTTTTTTAATCGCAAGGAACAAAAAGAGGAATGCCACAAAGATCATGACGACATTACGCCAATCCAATGTATTGTTTGCAAATGCTGTCTGGTGAATAAGATTTTGTAAAACTTCCATCTTAATCCTCCGTTCTTATGTCTATAGACTAGTTCATTGTCGCCAAAACTGCTCCTGGCTCAACCATATCACCAACATTTACATTGATGCTTGCGATGGTTCCATCCTGAGGTGCTACGACTTCGTTTTCCATCTTCATCGCCTCAAGGATCAACACAACGTCTCCACGGGAAACGCTTGCACCCGGCTGTGCTTTTACATCCAGGATCTTACCAGGCATCGGTGCATTGATCTCTACAGATCCTGCTGCGCCGCCTGCTGCTTTTGCCGGAGCAGGTGCCGGGGCCGGTGCTGCTGCGGGAGCCGCCGGGGCTGCTTTTGCTGCTGGTGCAGGAGCTGCGCCGCCTGCTGTCTCTTCTACGGTAACATCATAAGCCGTTCCATTTACGGTAATTGTATAAGTTTTCATGAATTTTTCCTCCTAAAGATATATTTCAAATTAATACGAACGCTTTTTGATGGAACGGATCACCAATCCATCTGCAGGTACGGCAACTCCGTCCTGTTCCATCGCTGCTGCAACAGCTGCTGTGATTACGGCAATCAGCTGTGTATCGTCAGCAGGTGCTGCCGGTGTCTGTACAACAGGCTTTGGTGCCGGTGCCGGCTGTGCCTGTGGAATTGGTTGTACCGGTTCTTCTTTCTTTGTAAGTTTATCCATCAAAGCAGGAATATATTTTAACAAAGAAATAATAAAACTGATCAGAATCAATACAAGGAACACCGTTCCCATGGCAATAACAGTATTGACAAGGGCTTCCGGGATTGTCGTATAATCATCTCCCGCTGCTTGCGCTGTCGCTGCTAATACTATCATTTTATCACCTCATTCCGAACATCTGCATTGCATAAATCAACTGTTTGCGGATCTCAGAGCCCTCGATAATATTATCTACATAGCCGCGTTTTGCTGCGATTGAGGCTTTACACTGCATCTCCTCAAACTCTTTGGTCTTTTCGTCCAAAGCGGCAAGTTTATCTGCCTCTTTGTTAATATCATCTTCATACATAACAGAAACCGCACTCTTGGCATCCATTACGCCGACTTTCGCATTTTCAAGAGCAAGTACAAGATCTGCTCCAATATGTTTTGAATTCATTGCTACATATGCACTTCCATAAGCTTCACCGGTAATTACATTCACTTTCGCACTTTCCGCGCTGGCAAATGCACAGGTCAGATCTGCTACCGCCTGTCCAATGGTCTTTTCTTCTTCCATGGAAGAAGCATATTTCTTTACATTCGTAAGTGTAATCATCGGAATTCCAAACGCATCACAGAAATAGATGAACTTCTCTGCTTTACGGCATCCTGCGGTAGAAAGTGTCTGCTCAGCACTGTTTGCCAGAGCACCTACCGTTACACCGCCAAGTGTCATAAATCCGGTAATCATATCCTTAGCATGATCCTTTTTCGTCTCGATAAATACGTTCGCATCTGCGATCTGTGTCAATGCTGCCACAGGATCACCGATCAGACTTTCAAAATTCGGGATCACACGGTTCATGTCATCCTCCACTTCGTTTGCTGCCACATCCTCGTAGTTTGCCGGAAGCACTTCGATCAAGTTGCGGATCTGAGCAAGTACGTCCGCTTGGTTCTCGCCAACAAAATCTACATTTCCTGCTTCTGCCTGGAATGCTGCACTTGCTGTATCACAAGCTTCTACACGGTTTCCGTCAATGGCATTTGGAGAATTGACAAACAATTTTCCGTTTTCCGCTTCCATAAAAGTGAAGTCACTCAAAAGTGTCGATACCGCCACTCCTCCTCCACATGAGCCTAAAATAGCACTGATCTGTGGAATTACTCCACTTGCTTTGACTTTACTCATGTAAATCTCACCAAATCCAGCCAATGCATCTACGGCTTCCTGAACACGTACACCGGCGCAATCGATCAATCCGATCACAGGTGCACCTGCTTTCATCGCCATCTCATAAAGACGGGCAATCTTCTTTGCGTGCATTTCGCCGACAGAACCATTCATCGCGGTCACATCCTGGCTGTAAACATACACCAGTCCGGAGTTGATCACTCCATAACCTGTAATGACACCATCAGCTGGCACTGCTTTTTCCTGCATGTTGAAATCCGTATTTCTCTTGGTTACAAGAGCGCCGATCTCAACAAAACTGTTTGCGTCAACAAGAGATTCAATTCTCTGTCTTGCTGACATTTTTGCTGAATTACTCATACTGCAGTCCTCCACTTTTTTATAGTTATGTTTTGTTAAAACAAAATTTTTTCCAATTGTAATTGTAATGCTTTTTTGAAAAAATAGCAACAATAATTTTAACATTTTACAAAACATTTACATGAATTTTTTATGTATTAAATAATGTAAAGTTTCATAGGATAGATACAAAATAATATAAAGTATTTATGGGAGGTCTTTGTTGAAACATTCAAAATCTCTGATCTGCTTCTCCCTTCTTGCAGGGATCCTGTTTTTGATCGTCTGCTATATGTATGCACATCCTCTGAAGAAAAGTACCGTAATCCCCGACTTTTCTCTTGCAGATGACACCATCTCTGCCTCCTCTGATACCCCAAAACCGCTTTTTCTCTATGCCTCCGGTGCCTGTCTGATGGATGCAGAAAGCGGTCGTATTCTTTATGGCAAAGAAGAACAGACGCCCCTGCCTATGGCAAGTACGACAAAGATCATGACCTGCCTTCTTGCCTTAGAACAAAGTTCTCCATCGGAAGAAGTTTCTTTCTCTTCCCGTGCCGTTTCCATGCCAAAAGTGCATTTAGGTGCTGCAAAGGGTACTTCTTTTTCCCTGATGGATCTCCTGTATTCCCTGATGCTGGAATCCCATAACGATTCTGCGGTCGCTATCGCAGAACACATCGGCGGCTCTGTCGAAGGATTTGCCGATAAAATGAACCAGAAAGCGGCAGAGCTCGGCATGGCAGACACCCATTTCGTAACGCCCAACGGACTGGATGCAGACGGCCATCAAAGCACCCCATCGGATATGTGCCGGCTTGCTTCCTATGCCTGCCAAAACAAAGACTTTCTGAAGATCATTCAGACACCATCCAAAACCATCTCGGATAATAAGGGACACTCGTATTCCCTGACCAATCACGATGCCTTTCTCACCTCTTATAACGGAGCTTTGGGAATAAAGACCGGTTTTACCGGAAAAGCCGGATATTGTTTTGTCGGAGCAGCAAGAAGGGAAGATCTCACTCTTACCAGCTGTGTCCTCGCCAGTGGCTGGCCGCCGGATAAGGGCCGCAAATGGGTAGACACAAAAGCTCTGATGGATTACGGCTATACAAACTTTAAAAAACAAAGCATTTCCTTTCAGGATTTCAGTAAAATCCCGCTTCGCGTCACGGACGGCATCGAAAATCAGGTATTTCTCCGTGTCCCGGAGCCGGTTACTCTTCCGTTGGCTTCCTTTGAAACGCTTGTGGTTCATTACCGCCTTCCCGCGTCAGTAACCGCACCGGTCAGCACCTCTGACCCCGTCGGAACGATCGAATGCCGGATCAATGGCAGTGTTTATGCCTCGTATCCGGTCTGTCCGGCAGCATCTGTGGGGAAGGCCACGTTTTCCCACATTTTATATGAAGTTTTTGATGAATTTTTATCGGTTTTCTGCAAGAAATAATTATATAAATATTTTTGTTTTTAAACTTTCGAAAAAAAATTCAAAAAAACTCTTTACTTTTTTTTCGAAACATGATATGATGATTTTGTGCTAAAGCAGAACAAGGGCGTTCTCATTTTTTGAGGATGCCCTTTTTTTATTTATTGCACAAACGAAATTTTTGTGTATAATGGATAAAGGATTGCAGGCACATTTGAATATGAAAATTTTTATGGCAGCACATGCCGGAATGGAGGAAACTATGGAAACAAATGTAATTTCAGATGTATTTGGAACTAAGGTATTTAATGACGAAGTCATGCAGGAATACCTTCCAAAGAAAACGTACCAGTCTTTGAAAAAAACAATTGAAAGTGGCGAAGAGCTTACACCGGAAGTCGCAAATGTTGTGGCACACGGTATGAAAGAATGGGCTCTTGCAAATGGCGCTACCCATTATACTCACTGGTTCCAGCCAATGACCGGCGTGACCGCAGAAAAACAGGATTCTTTCCTTGGTGCAGATTCAGAATCTCATGCTGTTTTGGAATTTAATGGTAAAGAATTGGTAAAAGGAGAACCGGATGCCTCATCTTTCCCATCCGGCGGACTTCGTGCTACATTCGAAGCAAGAGGATATACTGCATGGGATTGTACCTCTCCGGCATTTCTTCGTGAAGATGAAATCGGCGTGACACTCTGCATCCCTACTGCCTTTTGTTCTTATACAGGAGAAGCATTGGATAAGAAAACTCCTCTTCTTCGTTCCATGGAAGCAATCAGTAAACAGGCTGTCCGCATCATGCACTTGTTCGGACATGAAGATGTAACAAAGGTTTCCTGTTCCGTAGGACCTGAGCAGGAATATTTCTTGGTTGACCATGATCAGTACCTGAAACGTGATGACCTGATCTTTACCGGCCGTACTTTGTTTGGAGCAATGCCTCCAAAAGGACAGGAACTGGATGACCACTACTTTGGTACCATCCGCGAACGTCAGGCAGGTTACATGAAAGACCTCAACATTGAATTGTGGAAATTAGGAATTCTTTCCAAAACGCAGCATAACGAGGTAGCTCCTGCGCAGCACGAGATGGCTCCGATCTATAATACAGCAAATATTGCAACCGACCATAACCAGATTGTTATGGAGACCATGAAGAAAGTTGCCCGCCGTCATGGATTGGAATGTCTTCTTCATGAAAAACCATTTGCCGGCATCAATGGTTCCGGTAAACATGACAACTGGTCTATCGTTACCAATACCGGTATCAACCTGTTGAATCCGGGTTCTGCTCCACATGACAACAAACAGTTCCTTTTGTTCTTAGCTGCTGTCATTAAAGCAGTAGATGAAAACGCTGCCCTGCTCCGTATGTCTGCATCCAACCCAGGAAACGACCACCGTCTTGGTGCAAACGAAGCACCTCCGGCAATCATCTCTATCTTCCTTGGCGAACAGCTTGAGGATATCGTAGAGCAGATTATCGCTACCGGTACTGCTACTCACAGTATCAAAGGCGAGAAAATGGATATCGGTGTAAGTTCCATTCCTCCGGTTAAGAAGGATGCTACTGACCGTAACCGTACATCACCATTTGCCTTCACAGGAAACAAATTCGAATTCCGTATGGTGGCTTCATCCATGTCCATTGCTGGTGCAAACACGGTATTGAATACCGCTGTTGCTGATGTTTTGGAAGGCATGGCTGACGAACTTGCTGGTGCTTCCGACTTTGATTCTGCTGTCGATGCTCTCATCCAGAAGACATTGAAAGAACATCAGAAAGTTATCTTCAACGGAAATGGTTATTCCGATGAATGGGTTGCAGAAGCAGAACGCCGTGGTCTTCCAAATGTAAAAACAATGGTAGATGCTACTGCTTCTCTCGTAGATCCTAAGACGATTGAAATGTTTGAGCGTCAGAACGTATTGACAAAAGTAGAATTGGAATCCCGTGCCGAGATTAACTACGAGACATATGCAAAAGCAATCAACATCGAAGCAAAGACAATGATCGAGATGGCTGCAAAACAGTACATCCCATCCATTATCAAATATACAACAAGTCTGGCAGATTCTGTAAATCAGATCAAGAGTGCCTGTCCGGAAGCTACCGTTTCCGTTCAGACAGAGCTTCTTACCAAATGTTCTGCTCTCCTTGCCAAAGCACAGAGTGCATTGAACACTTTGATCGAAGCAACCGACAAGGGCTGTGCAATGGAAGAAGGAAAAGAGCAGGCTGAGTTCTATCGTGACTCTGTATTTACTGCTATGTCAGAACTGCGTACTCCAATCGATGAGCTGGAAATGCTTGTTGACAAAGACTTCTGGCCGGTACCTTCTTATGGCGACCTGATCTTTGAAGTATAACTATTCAGGATTAATGTACGGAGATTAATGGATTATCGTGCTTGCACGTAAGAGACATTAATCTCCGTACATTAAATCCGAATAGGGCTCCCCCGCCCCACATGAGCATTTTTAGCCTTGCCAAAGGCGAGAAAAGAACACGAAGTGTTCGAAATGCGAATGTGCGGTCGGGGAAGTCCTGAATAGTTATAAATACCCGAGCCGCAAATGTAGTATTTTCTATGTTTGCGGCTCCTTTTTCTGCATAAAATAAAATAATCCCCTTTTTCCGAGATTTTTATGAAAAAGTATACTTTCGTTCTACTTTTTATATTGTGCGCTTATTTTCTCTATCCGCATACCCGCTTTGCATATTACAAACCGATCATCCCCAAACGGAAACTAACTGCCACCGCTCTCACATTAAAGGTTGGCAAAACCGCGTATGTTCATTTACAACATTCGAAAAAGCCAGTGCGTTACTACTCTACTGCCCCTTATATTGCCAGTGTCTCTCCGTTTGGGAAAATCACAGGCAGGCGGACCGGTGTCGCCGTCATCAAAGTAATTGCAAACAAAAAATGTTACCGCTGTAAAGTAACGGTTGTTAAATAACTACATATTTTCGGCATGTTTTCTCTTGTCTGTGCATAAAATATAGCATAAAAAATGGATAGGACGGTTATATTATGAAATTTCGTCTCACTTTATTTTTCGTCTGCCTGTCTGCCCTTTTATTTCCAATATCCGGAATTGCGCTGGCAGAAGAAAAACCTGTTTCAGGAAGTGCCGTTGACATCAGTGCCGTTTCCGCCGTACTGATTGAGGGTTCTACCGGAGATATTATCTATGAAAAAGACAAGGACAAAGAACTGGTTCCCGCCAGCATTACAAAGATCATGACTCTTACTTTGATCTTTGAGGCACTGGATAATGGCAAACTGACATTGGAAACGCCGGTCTCTGTCAGTGAATACGCCGCAAGCATGGGCGGATCGCAGGTCTTTTTAGAACCAAATGAGACACAGACAGTCGATACGATGATCAAATGTATCTCCATTGCAAGTGCAAACGACGCTGCGGTCGCAATGGCAGAAAAGATTGCCGGTTCCGAAGAAGCTTTTGTGAAAAAAATGAATGAAAAAGCAGTTGCTCTCGGCATGAAACATACTAAATTTAAAAACTGCACCGGTCTCGATGACAATATCGAATCCGGCCATTTTTCTAGTGCGTATGACGTGGCTCTTATGTCACGCGAATTGATCACAAAGCACCCGGAGATCAGCAATTATTCTACTGTCTGGATGGATACGATCATCCACAAGACCAAAAAAGGGGAAACCGAGTTCGGCTTGACTAACACGAACAAACTGGTGCGCTTTTACGATGGAATTACCGGACTTAAAACCGGCTCCACTTCCAAAGCCAAATATTGTCTGAGTGCCAGCGCACGCCGCGATAACATGGATCTTATCGCTGTTATCATGGCTGCTCCGGATCACAAAAAACGTTTTTCCGAAGCACAGGCTCTGCTTGACTACGGCTTTGCCAACTGCCATATCTACCGCGATACTGATATCACGCAGGCATTGAAACCTGTTCCTGTTCAGGGCGGCAAAGAAGATCAGGTTTTGCCGGTTCCGAGAAACACCTTTTCCTATCTGTTGAAAAACGAGGATACGGCAGCCACTCCGACAAGAAAAATAAGTTATTTTGACGCACAAAAGGCACCCCTGAAAAAAGGTGCCCCTGTCGGTTCGGTTGATTATTATGATAACAATAAAAAAATCGGTTCGGTTGCCCTTGTCGCATCGAAAGATGTCCCGGCCGCCGGCTTTACGGACTATCTTTTCGCCTTGACAAAGAAATTATTCCATAAGTCGTAATTTTCTGGCAACAAGATATAATTTACGTCCCATCGGGAAGTCAAACAATTCCTGTTTGGTCATTCCTTTCAAAGACAAGAACATCCAGAAAAATACCAATGCTCCCACCGCAACGGACACCAGAGATGCCAGTGCATTCGCCATATAACCGCCTAAGAAAGTCAGACACAGACGATTCATAAGCGTATATACGATCGCTACTGCCACGCCCATCCACAGGCTGGCAGAAAGCGGTACCCCAAACGTTGTGAGCGGTTTCACTTCAAAAGTTGGAATATACCGTTTTAATGCCCAGATATTCAAGGCACTTACCACAATTGGGAATGTCACATTTCCAATCACCAGTACATAAACATTAAGTTCTGTCACATGCAAAAGTGCCACTACGATACCAATATGAATGACAAGCGAGATTGCCGAATGAATGACCGGCAGACGCATTTTATCAATACTCTGCAAGGCTCCGCCTGTCACATTGGAGATGGCATAAAAGATAATGGCGGCAGAACCGGCAAGCATCAATTTACCACCTGTAATATAATCGGATGACGGGAACAGCATACGGATGAGCCCCTGACCGATCACCGTGTATCCAATGGCACACGGAAAAGCGATGATCATATTAAATTTAATTCCGGACGAGATATTGTCATTTAAAAGTTTCTCATCCCGCTTTGTATACGCCGCCACTGCACTTGGGATCATCGACGATGCGATGGATGTCGAAATCGCGATTGGCAGTGTCGTCAAAAGGCGGTATTTGGAACTGTACATTCCGACCATAGACTTGATCGTAACGGAGTCAATCCCCTTGCCTCCAAGTACATCTCCGAATAGATAATAGTCCACTAAACCGCTGATCTGATATACGGTCTGGCTCAAAATAACCGGAAGGATCGTCAGGATCAACATACGGTAAATATGTGCCGCGGAATACAACTGCCTTGTGTGGTCCTTGCGCTCCAGTTTGTTCTGGATTGGACGATAGATCCAATACACAAATCCCACCAAAAGAAGGGCAAAAAATGCTCCCATACACGTTCCAAGCGTACCACCGGCAGCGCCCCAGCCACTCTTAAACGGGCTGTCTGCATTCCATTTCATAAGATAATAGGCACCGGCAACGCTCACAATGGCATTGACAATCTGCTCTACCACCTGAGATACCGCCGTCGGGATCATGGTCTTCTTTCCCTGGAAAAATCCACGGAACACACCCAAAAGGGCAACGATAAATATCGTCGGTGCAAGTATGCGGAGTGGATACCGAACTCCGGCATAATCCGGATAAATATGTGTCTCAATAAATCCGGAACCGGCAAACAGAAGGATGCCAAACAAACCACCGGAAACCACTGCAAACAAAAGGGTCAGCCGGAATGTTTTTCCGGTATTTTTGTACTGCTTTTGTATGCTCTGGGCGGCAATGATCTTTGACAATGCCAGCGGAATACTGTAAGAGGATATAATCAACACAATATCATATACGTCCACTGCAACAGCATAAATACCATTGCCCTCTTCCCCCAGTATATTGGACATGGGGATTCGGTAGATCATACCGATAAACCGCACGATCAGGGATGCCATCGCAAGGATGCTTCCCTGCTTTAAAAAATCGCTCCCTTCAGATGTCTGATGTTTTTTCTCACTCATACTGATTCCTTTCTGTTTTCCATTTTTTGTCAGTAATCATTTATTACTTTTCTTTAAATGAAATCAATTTTTTTCTGCTTGTCGGATATGCCGCAATGTATGTTTTTCCCGGATTGATCGTAAGTACCTCACCGGACTCATCGTAATATGTCATCTTATGATCTGCCTCACTCTTACGCCATGTGATCTTCACACGTTTTCCATTGGTAAGATAATATCCTTCTCCTTTTCTTTTGTGAAGGAAAAGATGCTGATATCCGTTTTTATCAATATTTTTCTCTTTTACCAGCTGTACGATAACATTTTTGAACGCAAGCTGCTTGTTGTTTTTGTGATCTTTGTGTTTCTTGCCATATTCATATTTTTTGTATGTCTTACTCTTGGTATCATATTTGAGATAACACGTCGAGTAATTGGAAAATGGCAGTTTGATATAGGTTGTATCGTCTGTGGAATCGAGATCCGTGTCTTCCTCATAGAAGCTAAAATGCTCTGCTACGTTATCCGATTTTACCTTCGTACGGTAGCCAAGTTTTTTGGCTCCTTTCTTCATCTTTTTGCCAGTTGTAAATACGTTATGCGGTGCCTTATACGAATAGTCTCTGGCATAAACAACCGGTCCGACAGCGGACAAACCACTTAAATTGTTAATTCCCAATTCTTCAATCTTGGAAATCGCATATTTCGTCTGTCCAAAATGACAGAATATAGCATCCCATTCACTGGCAAAACTGACAAAATAATGTCTTGCACTTCGCACGGATCCCAGTTTCTTAATCTTGTCCACATCCTGGATCACTCCGAGCATTCTCGTAATCCCACCTTCTGCAAGGGCTTCATACAGTACATCAATCTGTGAGGTTCCCTGCTGATTGGCATTGGCATACTCAATATTGTTGATAATAACGGCATATGGCCGTTTTGCCGCCACTTTTTCTGTAACATATTCTCCGGTCAGATTGCTCCTCACCATGCCCTCATGAGGGGCTTTGGTCGGTTCCGGTGCTGCTGTTACAACCGGTACCGGTGTTGTCTCCGGCGCCTTCTGTTCGTCTGCCACTTTTCCGGAACGATTCATAAAGATCGCTGCTCCGGCAGCTGCTGCGATTACAACGACGGCACAAATACTACTGATAAGTATTACTTTCTTTTTATTTTTCATTGTTCTATCCTTTCCTTTCTTTTATGTAAAGACAATGATTTAGTTCATTTCACGCGAGATTCCCATTTGTTCCATGATCTCCCGCTGCTTTGCTTCCATCTGCTCCCGTTCTTCCTCTTCCATATGATCGTAACCAAACAGATGCAGCATACTGTGCACGATCAGGAAACTGTACTCACGCAGTTCGGAGTGTCCATATTCCTCTGCCTGCTCTGCGATCACATCCGAACACAAAACAATATCTCCAAGCACCAACTCCTCACTTTCCGGAGAGATTGTCATGCTGTTTTCAAAGGCCTGTCCCTCAAAACTGCCCGGTGTATCGTATTCCATCATCGGAAAGCTGAGAACATCTGTCACACGGTCAACCTGCCGGTGTTCCGCATTGATCTCACGGATGGTTTCTTTTTCCACCATCGTCACGCTGACCTCGGCTTCATAGGGACAGTTTTCATAATCGCACACAAAGGAGATCACTTTTTTTGCCTGTTCTTCCGGATCAAACGGAAATTCCTTTGCTGTCTCATTTTCAAAATATACTGTCATCGGCTTTCTCACTTTCTTTTGTGCTCATTTTTTCGTTTTTCACGGTACTGTTCTCTTGCCTCAAATTTTTCATAGGCATGTACAATTTTTTGTACCAGAGGATGCCTTACTACGTCTTTATTGGTAAGATACGATACCCCGATCTCATCCACATCTTTTAATACTTTTAATGCCTGTTCCAGTCCGGACTGGGTCGAAAATGGAAGATCCTTCTGGGAAAGATCTCCCGTGATCACCACTTTGGAACCAAACCCAATTCTTGTCAAAAACATTTTCATCTGCGCCGGCGTAGTATTCTGCGCCTCATCCAGTATAATAAACGCATTATCGAGTGTCCGTCCACGCATATAGGCAAGCGGCGCGACCTCGATCAGACCTTTTTCAGAATTTTTGATAAAACTGTCTGCTCCCATGATCTGGTACAATGCATCGTACAACGGCCGCAGATACGGATCGATCTTGCTTTGCAGATCTCCCGGAAGAAATCCCAGATTTTCTCCGGCTTCGATCGCCGGTCTGGTTAAAATGATCTTCCCCACTTCATCCTGTTTAAATGCCTGTATCGCCATTGCCATCGCCAGATAAGTCTTCCCGGTTCCCGCCGGTCCGACACCAAATACCATCATTTTATCCCGGATGGCATCCACATATTTTTTCTGTCCCAATGTTTTTGGTTTTACCGGCTTTCCCTGAATTGTAAATGCGATCAGGTCATTGTCAATTTCTGCCATTGACACCGGTGATTTTTCTTTGGACAATGCCAGTAGATAATTTACATTTTGCTCAGTAATCGTATTTCCACGCTTTGCCAGTTCCAAAAGTTCCGAAAAAACTCTTTTTGCCTCCGTGACATTTCCGCTCTCTCCCTCAACTTTTACGGAGCCATCCCGGACGATCACCTCGACACCTAGATTTCTTTCAATCTTTTTCAAATGTACATCCAAGCCGCCAAAAATATTATTTTCATATTCTGCCGGAATGTCCAGCAGGATTTGTTCACGCGCCATCTGTCTCTTCCTTTCCCGGTGCAGCCTCCAATTCTTCCTGCTGCACTTCTTTTTTGTTCATCGTTCCTATGCAGGTACGTATCACGCCTGTCATTTTGTATTTATTTTCTTCCTCAATCAATTCTTCTGTATGTTCTAAGATTTCATACCCCTCATTGTGCAGCTGCTCCATTTTCGTAGCAAGATGCTTCTTAAAAACGCCAGCCGCCTGCTCTTTGGTATACTGCTTTTTTACTTTTTTGTAATCCAGAAACTGCCGCCGGATAATCTTAACATTGATCTGAAGCGGGATAAACCGCTCTTCAAAACATACATAATTTATTATATCATAGTTGCCTGAATTATTAAACCATTTTAATGGATTTTTTAGGGAAATTCGTGAATCATTGTATTGAAATGTATAAACATCCCGCTTTTTTCCCGTCATTTGCTTTTCTATGTAGTCTTTTTGCAGCTGTTCCTCCCATTTGACGGTATGCAGCAGCCGGATCTCTCCATCCGCGACAACTCCCTGTCTTCGGATAACCTGCTCGTCATCTCCTACAATATCATAACTTCCCTGTATCAGAACCTGCCCTTTTTTCACGACATCGCCTTTTTTACACAACGGCGTACCGCTTCTTGTCACAATGGCAGCTATTTTCCCTGAACAAGGTGCAGTCAAACTAAGTGCCTGTTCTGTTTCCTTTTCTTCCTGAAGCATTTTTCCTTCTTTTACCTGGATCTGGAGCACACATCCTTTTTCCTCTGCCGAAACCCAGCTCAGATCCGGATGCAGCAGTCTTAAATTTTGTTCAATCTTATCACATTGCAGCTGTTTTCTCGTCATTCCCCGGTATACTCCCATTTCTTCAATCTCGGCTCCCAGTCCTTCTTTGGTATAGGTCTGCTGGCCGCGGAATTGAATATCCCACACAAACAACGACAGGATGTACAAAACAGCGAAAAAAAGACCGATCCCCCACGTAAACGTCCAATCCCGTCTGGCTTTCAGGCACCAGAACGGAAATCCGTATTTTTTTCGAATATGCGGTACGGTCTTTGTCTTTCTGGCAAGTGGTTTTAATTTCCGATACTCCGCCGCGTACATAAAAAAAACTGCCTTTTTTTCCCTTTCTTTGACCTTCCATAGTTCAATCTCATGATGCCGGCACAAATTCATAAACCGTTCCAGATGCCCCCCCGACACCTGACACTCTATGTATCCCATAATCCACCGCATTCCGTTCCTCCTAACCCGCAAAATATATTTTTTCTATTTTTCCACACACACGGCATTCATCCGGCTGAAATGATGCAATTCCCAGTTTTTCTCCCTCAATGACTACCCGCATATGCTTTCCCTGCACTTTTACAAGACATTCCGTATACTCGATCAGAGATTTGTAATTTTCAATAATGGCATATTCCGTTCCAAACATTTTTACAATGGTCGCTCCCTCTAAAATATCGGGCTGGAGTCCCAGTTTTTCTGAAATCGGATTCATGTGACACCCTCTCACAAAAGCCGCTTGGTATATTATATGCAAAAGGATCAAGTGACGTGACTCGCTTTGTTGTTTCATAAAAAAGTGTCTTCGACACATCAACTCCCCTGTCCCTCAATCTTGAGGGGATTTTGGGGTTTCTTTTTTTCGTTTATCCCTCATAATAGTATTATGAATATTTTACAAAACATTTTCCAAGACCATTATGAAGAACTTTTATATATCACTCATCCTCGCCGTTCCGTCATTGATAACATTGACAGAATGCTTGGTTGTGGTGACCCTTCTTTTGGCGGTGCCATGTATGGCTGCACCAGTTGTGGCAATCTTAAATTTGTTCCTTTTCACTGCCACAGTCGTTTCTGCCCTTCTTGTGGAAACATGTATTCCATTGACAGAACTACTTCCATGAGTTTTAAACTCATTAATTGTTCTCACCGTCATTGCGTTTTTACTATTCCTCAAGAACTTCATCATTTCTTTCCGGAAGACCGTTCTCTTCTTAACTGTCTCTTCTCTGCTGTTAGAAGTGTTGTTCTTCGTTCTTTTCACAAAGAAAACAAAAAGGAACTCTTTACTCCCTGGCGTCCTCACAAACATTTCAATTATACTTTTCTCAGATTTGCTTTCTGTACCGCTTTGCTTAATGATAACCGAACAGAGTATTTGTTCCGATACAAATGAGCAATTTATTCCGATATTCCGGGCTATAAACAAACTATCTTTGCTCCATCTATTTCCCCGGCAGTATACGGGATCAATCCTTTGAATTTAG
>CAJMFH010000002.1 GCA_905212635.1 uncultured Lachnoclostridium sp.
GCGATAGGCATTGGTGTACGAACGCCGGCAACAACGTCTTCACCCTGTGCATTCTTAAGGAATTCTCCCATCAATTTCTTTTCTCCTGTAGCAGGGTCACGAGTAAATGCAACACCTGTACCACAGTCATCACCCATGTTACCAAATGCCATAGACTGTACGTTTACAGCAGTTCCCCAAGAATAAGGGATGTCGTTGTCACGACGGTATACGTTTGCACGTGGGTTGTCCCATGAACGGAATACGGCTTTGATAGCGCCCATCAACTGCTCTTTTGGATCATCTGGGAAATCTTCGCCGATTTTTGCTTTGTATTCAGCTTTGAACTGAGAAGCAAGTTCTTTCAAATCATCTGCTGTCAGATCAACGTCCTGCTGAACCCCTCTGTCAGCTTTCATCTTATCGATAAGTTCTTCGAAGTATTTCTTACCAACTTCCATAACAACGTCAGAATACATCTGAATGAAACGACGGTAGCAGTCCCATGCCCAACGAGCATTTCCGGATTTCTCTGCGATTACGTTTACTACTGTCTCATTCAAACCAAGGTTAAGGATTGTATCCATCATACCTGGCATAGATGCACGTGCTCCGGAACGAACGGATACAAGAAGAGGATTCTCCTGATCACCAAATTTCTTTCCTGTGATCTCTTCCATCTTCACGATGTACTCATTGATCTGTCCCTGGATTTCATCATTGATCTCTCTGCCGTCCTCATAATACTGAGTACAAGCTTCTGTTGTAATAGTAAATCCCTGAGGTACTGGAAGACCAAGACTTGTCATCTCGGCAAGGTTTGCACCTTTACCACCAAGGAGTTCGCGCATGTTAGCGTTTCCTTCACTGAACAAATAAACCCATTTTGCCATGTTTATTAATTCCTCCTAAATATAGTATTAGTTTGACTTTCAAAAACTCTTTGAAATGTCGCTGTGAATATTATAACACACTTTACCCTGAAAGATAAAGTGTTTTTTTGCAATTTTCTCTTTTTTTTCGGGCAATTCTATGAATATTAACAAAGAATGCATGCGGGGCGTTCAGAATCGATATCAAAAAAGAAGAAACCAGAACTAAATTTCCTGATTTCTTCTCTTTTTCCATTTAATAAATCGTTACATAAACATATAACAGATAAATTTTCTTATTCTGGTTGATCTTAACCTGAACCAACGTACTTCCGCGTTTTTTGCCGGTATATTTTCCTTTTTTATTAATCGTAAGGATTTTTTTATTGATCGGTTTATACTGTACTTTTGATTTTTTCTCCAGATCGTATACATCAATCCGGCTGCTCTTCTTCAAAAGACGTTTTTTGGCAACCAATACGGTAGGGGTTTTGATCACTTTGGATTTGAACTTTGTCAATTCCTTTGCATTTTTAAATTTCTTCTTTACACGAACATCAATTACCAGACGATTGGTATATTTTCCTTTCATTGCCGTAAAGGTTACAATCGCACGTCCCGGCTTTTTCGCAGAAATTACACCTTTTTTATCAATCGTTGCAATCTTTTTGTTCGTCGATGTGCAGACAATCTTTGCTCCGCTGCATTTGATCAGTTTCAATTTGGCTTTTGATTTCTTCTGCATAAACTTGATTACCTTAAATCCAGGAATCTTATATGCTTTGGCTTTTTTCAAAAGCTGTTCATACGTATATTTGCCACCTTTTTGCAGAATCAACTGATTGACTGCCTGTTTTTCCGTATCTGTCAGTTTTTTCCAAGCCTCTTCTCCAGAAGTGATCTTATCTCTTGTCAGATCGGTCACTTTTGTAATGATGTCACCTTTTTCATCCGTAAAATGATCTTTGACAAAATCACTTGCCGTTTTCTCCACCTCTTTGGTGAATGAAGGAGCCGCAGAAGCCTGTGGTGTTGTCACATTTCCCGGTGTCGTTCCCGCTGCCGGACTTGCCGACGGAGCGGCACTCGGAGTTACGGCCGGCTGCTCTGCTTTGATATCATCAGAACCACCAATCACTTCGCCCGGTGTTATATCTTTAATAATAGAGCCATCTTTGGATTTTGCAACGACTTTGTATGTTCCATCTGCCGGAAGGTCGCCAAATGTCACATTGGTTTCTCCGCCATCGGTCCAGACTTTTCCACTATCCGATGGAACCCATTTTCCTTCACTGTTTTTCACAACCGAAATGTCGTTCCATTTTCCGTCTTCCCATTTACGAATAGCATAAACAGAGTCTGGAAGTGCCGGATCTACTACAATATCAATCGTATCATCCTTCTTGTCTTCCGTATTTTTATCATCGTATTTTGTCGTGACATCTTCTATTGTTGGCCCAACAACACCGCCGGTTCCCTGATCTGTGCCATCTTTCTTTTTCTTAACAATGACATACGTCTGATCTTTGTCAAGTTCTGTAAATTTGATTTCTCCACCGGCAGGCTGTTCATAAAAACCGTCTGTATCCGGAGTAAGCACATTTCCATCTTTGTCTGTTACGGTCATTTCCGTATCCGGATCTACATTGGTTCCATCCGGTTTCTGCAAGGTATAAACATAATCTTCTATTGTTGGATTTACAATAATTGTCAGTTTATCATTCGCCGCCGGGCTTCCGGAAGCTGCCGGTGTTGGCTGTGGGATAGTGATATCCGCATCGGTACGTTTGGCATCAAATGGATCGGAATCAAGACTTCCCGTGTACTGTCCATTCCCTGTCACGCGCACAACAAATGTCTTATCCACATCTTCGGATCTCAATGTATAGTTCGAATCTGTTGCCCCTGGAATCTCGGTAAGATTTCCGTCCGCATCTTTCGTAAACCACTGGTATGTCAAACTATTGTGAGATCCCGGTGGATTTACACCTGTAATATCCGCATTCAATACCGTTCCTTCTTTTACAACAGCATTTCCCGCAGTATCCTTGGTTGTATTTTCAATCTTAACCACGTCACGGATCGGCGTCAGTGGCACCGGTGTCGCACTCGGAGACACTTCCGTATAGGTTCCATCGGTGATTACCTCTGGTGACGTCTCTTCATCAGAAACAATAATCTGTCCCAGCGTGTTCTCAATTTTTTCGTTATCCCCCGGATAACCACCAAATTCGATATAGTAACCGTAAATTTCATAAGAAATATCCGGGTTATCATTCCATCGTCCATATTCATATTTACCATAAAATCCATAGGCTTCATCTGTAACATCCCCACCGTTTGGCTCGATATTTCCAGATGTACTCCAGTTTGAAAACTGACCATCCAATGTCTCAAATCCACCATCGCCAGGGCCATAGCCATAAGCTGTCGTCTGATATCCAAAAATGGTTTCGGTTTCAGGTCCGGATACCCATCTCCAGGCATACTCCTCTTTTGTCGCATCTTTAAATTTTTTCAATGGTTCCCACTTCGTCTCTGCATCCTTATAAGAACTTCCGGAAGCAAGAATCGCACGGGTACATCCCATCCATCCGGGTTGAGCAAGATTTCCACCTAATGGAAATGAAGACAAAATAAAGCGATCCTCTGCACGGGATGTCAACGTCATCAGATATCCCTGCATACCATTAAAATTCAATGTCTTGGAAATTTTATAAGCTTCGTTCCAGGAAATCTTTTCCGGAACAAATCCATAATAATGTCCATTAAAATATTTCAATTCAACTTGTGTTTCATTTACCGGAATCGTTGTCGTCGTACCGTTTCCTTCGGTCGTTGCACATACCGATACCTTCTGTTTTTTATTCGCCGTAGTAAAACGAAGCTGGCGGACAAAGTTTTCGATATCCGATTTTCCTGCTCCTGAGGTAAACTCAAAAGAAATCGATTCATAACGATTTGTTGTCGTAAGATCCGTAAAACCGACATTCATGTCCACTCCGGATACAACACCCTGTCCTGTTACACCGGCAATCTGTGTCTCCGCCGTCATAATGTGTCCACTGTCAACCGTAATTGTAAGATTGTGAAATGACTTTGTCGAATCAGCCAGTTTCACCTCTGCATTTGGATAAGTATAGTATGTACCTTCCGGTGCCTTAACCAGACTTCCCAATACAATCTCATCCTCGGCTGCTGCCTGCACTTGTGTACTTTGATACTGCTGTCCGGCAAACAAACTCATCACCATTGCCACAACAAGCAGTAACGCTAATGTTTTTTGTTTCATACTCTTTTTCCTCCATTATATTCCTATTATCTAATTTTCAAAGTTTATATCGGACTATCTTCTTTGATTCTTAATAAAAATTTTACTTTTTTCCATTTCCGTCAATTCCCGGTATTCCCCCGGGCACAGTGTAGCATCCAGAGACAGATTTCCAATGGCAGTCCGTTTCAGATAAACCACATAACAGCCTACTGCCTTCAGCATCCTGCGGACCTGATGTTTCTTTCCTTCGGTAATAACAATTGTTCCCGAAAAAACCGCCTGCTCTTTTCGGTTTCCGATGCGGATCCCGCTTGCCAGATCCAGAATATCTCCCAATGTCTTCGTCTCACAAAGTCTGATCTGTGCCGGCTTGGCTGTCATACCCCGCAGTTCCACTCCGGTTTCAATTTGATGAATCTTTTCCTCATCCAGTTCTCCCAAAGCCCAAAAGAAATAGGTTTTTGGAACATGATTTTCCGGATGCATGATCTCCTGATTCCATTTGCCATCATTGGTAATGAGTAAAAGCCCTTCGGTATCTTTGTCCAATCTTCCCACCGGATGAAGACCTTCCACTTTTTCACCGGAAAAATATTCCATCACCGTTTGGTGCATTTCATCTGTTACCGCCGTAATACAACCACGGGGTTTATGAAACATATAATACTTCAATTCTTTCATGGAACCTCCAACAAATAAAACGGCAGCACGGAATGAACGATTTCATTCCGATGCCGCCGCCTTCGCAAACAAATTTTACATTATTTGTAATTTACGATCTTTCCAAAATCCGGTTTCAAAGAAGCACCACCTACGAGTCCTCCATCGATGTCCGGTTTTGCAAACAATTCTGCTGCATTTCCGGCATTCACAGAACCGCCATACTGAATGCGAATCTCTGCTGCTGTCGCATCATCATAAACTTCTGCGATGCAGTCACGGATTGCCTTGCAGACTTCTTCTGCCTGATCGGATGTCGCCGTCTCACCGGTTCCGATTGCCCAGATCGGCTCATAAGCGATAACCGCTGTTTTTGCCTGATCTGCTGTCACATTCTGGAATGCAATCTTAATCTGCATACGGATCCAGTCAATGTAAATCCCCTGTTTTCTCTGTGTAAGACTTTCGCCACAGCAAATAATTGGTGTGATACCATGTTCAAATGCTTTGAGCACTTTCTTATTTACTGTCTCGTCTGTCTCAGCAAAATATTCGCGTCTCTCAGAATGTCCAAGAACCACATATTTTACTCCGGCATCGGTCAGCATATTTGGTGCGATCTCACCGGTATATGCTCCGCTTTCTTCAAAGTACATATTTTCAGCGCCAATCTGGATATTGCTTCCTTTGGCTGCTTCCATACATGGAATAATGTCAATGGCCGGTACGCAGAATACTACATCTACTTCGTCATTTGCTACGAGTGGTTTTAATTCATTTACCAAAGCAACGGCTTCGGAAGGCGTTTTATTCATCTTCCAGTTGCCGGCGATAATTTTCTTTCTTGCCATGTTCCCGCTTCCTTTCTCACTAAAATACCTGCTATTATTTATTTGTCGTCTGCTGCTGCAACACCAGGAAGTTCTTTTCCTTCCAGGAATTCAAGAGAAGCTCCGCCACCTGTTGAGATGTGAGACATCTTATCGCCATATCCAAGCTGGTTTACAGCTGCTGCACTGTCACCACCGCCGATGATCGTGATCGCATCTGTCTCAGCAAGCGCTGCGGCAACGGCTTTTGTACCTGCTGCCAGTGTAGGATTTTCGAATACACCCATCGGTCCATTCCATACAACGGTCTTTGCTGTCTTTACAGCATCCGAGTACAATTCAACCGTCTTCGGTCCGATATCGCATCCCTCTTTGGAAGCATCCATCTGATCTGCTGCACATACGGTTGTATCTACAGGAGCATCGATTGGGTTAGGGAAGTCTTCGATCATTACAGTATCTACAGGAAGAAGCAGTTTTTTACCAAGTTTTTCTGCTTTTTCCATCATTTCTTTACAATAATCGATCTTGCTGTCATCAACAAGTGATTTACCGATTTCATATCCTTTTGCTTTCAAGAATGTATAAGCCATTCCACCACCGATGATCAATGTATCACATTTCTCAAGAAGGTTGGAGATAACGTTCAGTTTGTCTGCTACTTTTGCTCCACCAAGGATAGCTACAAATGGTCTCTCCGGGCTGTTTACTGCATTTCCAAGGAAATCGATCTCTTTCTGCATCAAGTAACCAACTACAGCAGTGTCAACATATTCTGTAACACCAACGTTGGAGCAGTGTGCACGGTGTGCTGTACCAAATGCATCATTTACAAATACGTCAGCAAGAGAAGCAAGTTCTTTGGAGAAAGCCTCTCCATTCTTTGTCTCTTCTGCACGATAACGTGTATTCTCAAGAAGAACAACATCTCCATCATTCATAGCGGCTACGGCTGCTTTTGCATTGTCACCTACTACGTTAGCATCTGCTGCAAATTTTACTTCCTGTCCGAGAAGTTCGGAAAGACGAACTGCAACCGGTGCAAGAGAAAGTTCTGGTTTTGGCTCTCCTTTTGGCTTACCAAGGTGAGAACAAAGAATGACTTTTCCACCATCTTTGATCAATTTCTGGATGGTAGGAAGAGCTGCCACAAGACGGTTTTCATCGGTAATCTTGCCATCTTTCAAAGGTACATTGAAGTCGCAGCGTACCAAAACTTTTTTGCCCTTTACATTGATATCATCTACTGATTTTTTGTTTAACATAATTTACCTCATTTCCGCGTAACACGCATAACATTTTGAGCGGTTTCCCGCCTCATTTAAAAAATGGGTCCGGTCCATACAGACCGGACCCATTTGGGTTTCAAATATGAATTGTGTTTGTCTTAAACTTAAGCCAACTCGCTGAAGTATTTGATTGTTCTTACCATCTGGCTTGTGTAAGAGTTTTCGTTGTCATACCAAGATACAACCTGTACCTGTGTATTTCCATCATCCATAGGAGATACCATTGTCTGAGTTGCATCGAAGATAGAACCAGCGGTAGCACCGATGATATCGGAAGATACGATCTCGTCTTCATTGTAAGCATAAGACTCTGTCTCAGCTGCTTTCATAGCTGCATTGATCTCATCAACAGTTACTTTTCCTTCAACAACTGCTACAAGGATTGTAGTAGAACCTGTAGGACATGGTACACGCTGAGCGGATCCGATCAATTTACCATTCAACTCAGGAATTACAAGACCGATAGCCTTAGCAGCACCTGTGCTGTTTGGAACGATGTTTACTGCAGCTGCACGGGATCTTCTAAGATCGCCTTTTCTCTGAGGACCATCCAATGTCATCTGATCTCCTGTATATGAGTGAATTGTGCTCATGATACCGGATTTGATTGGACGAAGGTCATTCAATGCTTTAGCCATAGGAGCCAAGCAGTTTGTTGTACAAGAAGCAGCAGAAATTACTGTATCTTCTGGTTTCAATGTGTCATGGTTTACGTTGTATACGATAGTAGGAAGGTCGTTTCCTGCTGGTGCGGAGATAACTACTTTACGAGCACCTGCTTTGATATGAGCAGAAGCTTTTTCTTTGGATGTATAGAATCCTGTACACTCAAGAACTACGTCTACTTTAAGTTCTCCCCAAGGACAGTTTGTTGCATCTGCCTCTTTGTAGATTTTGATTTCCTGTCCATCAACGATGATAGAATCCTCTGTAGCAGAAACTTTATCAGCCAGAGCATATTTACCCTGAGATGAGTCATATTTCAATAAGTGAGCAAGCATTTTAGGGCTTGTCAAGTCATTGATTGCTACTACTTCATATCCTTCTGCTCCAAACATCTGTCTGAAAGCAAGACGTCCGATACGTCCAAATCCATTAATCGCTACTTTTACTGCCATTTGTCGATTCCTCCTAAAATTTACTTTTAAGTATGTTTGTTAAATTTTTTACAAACTCTTAAGTCTATTCTAACCAATTTGGTTAAAAATTTCAAGTGGTAATTGCGTTTTTTCTCAATTTTTTCTTTTTTGCCTTGTAACTATTGAGGCCCTTCCATACATTTGATCCTGAATAGTTACTTTTATTTAAACTGGTGTCCGCTGATACGAAGTTTCGGACTGGAAAGTCTCTGGCTGAAGAAGTGGTATTTTTTCATGCTCATTTTGCGGCCTTTGTAAGTTACCATGCGCTGTCCTTCCAGTACTTCCTGAGCAGCTTTCATACATTCTCTTCTGGCTCCTGACGAATATTTTCCATTCTCCACATTTTTTGTCTCTCTTGCAAATTTTCCCTGACGAACCGGACTAAACTGTCCTCTCTGCTTAATTACCTTTAATACGGAATTTGGAAAGCGGGAAGATTTCACACGATTCATAACCACACAGCCAACGGCTACTTTTCCAGCATAGCACTGATTTCCGGCTTCACAAAAAATGATTGCTGCCATGTATTTTAAATCATTATCGGTATATGATTTTTCTGCTGCCTGAGATGTCTGTGCCGGACTAACTGCCGCACATGCGATCACAAGAAGAAAGGTAAGGATTGTCTTTAATACTTTTTTTGAAAACATAATAAAAATTAACCTCCATGTCAAAATGATGTCTGTATCATTTTAGCAATATTTGTAATAAATTTCGTTACGTTTTGTAACATTTATGTAATAATTATAACATGAAAAAGAAATATTTCAACCCTTTTTTTCAAAAAAAATGAACGTCGCGTCTGCAAACGTCCATTTTTCGGTATATTCAAGATTGTTTCGAAATTTAAGAATAGTGTTTCAACACCTCTTCAAATTTCATTTTTCCACCAAACAGATCCAACGCACTTCCAATGGTGAAATCCATTTTCCCACCGGACAATGACTCCAGTTTTTCAAGATCTGAAAAGGATCCAATTCCTCCGGCATACGTTACCGGAAGTTTATTGCACCGCGAAAGAATCCGAACCAGTTCACAGTCAATGCCGGTTCCGGTTCCTTCTACCGCCACGCCATGTACAAGGTATTCATCACAATACCGGCTCAACTCTTCCATCAGCGCTTCATCCAGCGGCTGATCGGTATATTTCTGCCAGCGGTTTGTTACGATATAATAGGTTCCGTCTTTGGGACGGCAGCTCAGATCAAGCACAAGGTGCTCTTTTCCAATTTCTTTCCGCAATGCCTCCAGACGGTCAAAATGAATCTTCCCCTCCGCAAATACATAGGAAGTAACAATTACGTGACTGGCACCCGCTTTGATAAAATGCGCCGCATTTTCCACGGTAATACCGCCTCCGACCTGCAAACCGCCCGGATAAGCAGCAAGAGCTTCTTCCGCCTGTCTTCTGTCTTCCTCATAATACTCGCTTCCTGCCGGATTTAAAAGGATGACGTGTCCTCCGCGAAGATTTTTCTTCTTATATAAATCCGCATAATCCGCAGCACTCATCTCCGAGACAAAATTCTCTTCCGCCTGATTTCCTGCATCTTGCAGGCTGCCCCCGACAATCTGCTTTACTTTACCATTATGAATGTCGATACATGGTCGAAATTTCATCTGTCTTTCTCCTATAAACCAAGGATTGTTTTTACTGTTTTTTCCATTTCCGATTTATCGCATACTTTGTCATGCAGAATCGGAGCAGTACGGATCTCCTCAATTGCCTGTGGTACTTTCACACCGGAAAGTTTATTTAATTCATCCACGAGTTCAAAGTCTGTCATGCTGTCATATTTTTCATCAATCGAATCCATGACACTTCTTGTAAATTTGTATGGACTTGCTGTCGATGCAATTACAGTTTTCACACCGGTTTTCGCTGCTTTCTGATAATATACATTGCTTGCTACTGCCGTGTGTGTATCCATAATATAGCCGGTCTTATCATAAACTTCTTTGATGGTTGCATGTGTCTCCTCTTCGGAAGCGAAGCCACCGACAAAATCTTCCAGTTTTTCTTTCATTTCCGGCGTAATGCTGTACTCGCCTTTTGTCGTCAAAGCGTCCATAAACGCTTTTGTCTGTGCTGCGTCTTCGCCCGTAATACGGTAGATCAGGCGCTCCAGATTGCTTGAGATCAAAATATCCATCGATGGTGATGTCGTAAGGATAAATTCTCTCTTACGGTCATATGTACCTGTCTGGAAGAAGTCAAACAATACTTTATTTTCATTGGAAGCACAATACAATGTTTCGATTGGGATTCCCATATTTTTTGCATAATAAGCGGCAAGAATATTACCAAAGTTTCCGGTTGGAACGACAACGTTCATCTTCTCTCCGGCTTTCAGTTCGCCCTGACGGAGAAGCTGGCCGTAAGCATAGACATAATATACGATCTGCGGAACCAAACGTCCGATATTGATGGAGTTTGCGGAAGAGAACTGGTATCCTGCCGCGTCCATTTCTTTGGCAAGTTCCTTGGAATTAAACATCTGTTTTACACCGGTCTGAGCATCATCGAAATTTCCGATAATTCCGACTACATTGGTATTTTTTCCTTTTTGTGTCAGCATCTGTTTTTCCTGAATCGGACTTACTCCGTTTTTCGGATAAAATACGATAATGCTTGTACCTTCTACATCTGCAAATCCAGCAAGCGCAGCTTTTCCCGTATCTCCGGAAGTCGCTGTCAAAATGACGATTTCATTTTTCACTCCGTTTTTCTTTGCGGATGTTGTCATCAAATATGGCAGAATTGACAATGCCATGTCCTTAAACGCAATGGTTTTTCCATGGAACAATTCCAGATAAAACGCACCGTCTTTTTTTACCAATGGCGCAATTTCTTTGGTATCAAATTTATCATCATAAGCACCATGAATACAATGAAGCAGTTCTTCCTTGGTAAAATCTGACAAATACAGTTTCATTACTTCATATGCCGTTTCCTGATAAGAAAGCCCTGCCAGTTTCTCCAATTCTACATCCAGCGCTGGAATCGAATCCGGCACAAACAATCCGCCGTCGTCTGCCAGTCCTTTTAAGATTGCCTGGGAAGCGGTCACTTTTTCACTGTTGCTTCTTGTACTTTTGTACATGATACTCATAATATTCCTCCATTTCTGCGTACGTTACGGCACGCATTGCATTTTACACAAACTAATTGCTTTCTCATTGTAACATTTTTTTTATTCTTTTACAATAACTTTCTATTTGAAAAATTTGCGGCCGCATACCTTCTATTTGAAAAATTCATGGCAGCCATGCTGTACAACTTTTGTAAGATCCCGGTCAAACCAGGCAACATTTTTCGGATCGGATGCACTCCGGCACATAAAATACAATGCTCCTTTCGAAATGTCTTTTCCCGCCAGTGCCTGTTTTACTGCCTTCTTTGTTTTATCCGAAACGGTCACACGGTAATATCTTCCATTGGAAACCGGTGAAAACTGATATCTTCCTGCGCGGTTTGCAAACACTACTCCTTTTACCGTATCCGGAAAATGTTTGGATCGGACACGGTTCAAAATAACATTTGCCACCAGAGTCCGTCCTTCCAGATCCTGATCTCCTGCCTCTGCTTCCACAATACGTTCCAGAATCTGACGCTCTTCCTGCCGTCTTTGTTCCTCGCGGCGTTTGCGTTCCTGACGTCTGCGCTCTTTTTCTTCACGTTCCCGCTGTTGTTGCTCATATCGCTCTTCTGCCGCAGCATACGAAGCCGCCTGCTCCGAATACCGCCGTGTCTGTGTATCACACCAGCACCGGGCATCCGCTTCTCTTGCCTGCGCTTCCCGAACTGCGGACTGGTTCTCCTGTGTCACCTGATCCTGAAGTACAATGGCTTCGGTCGTCTCCGGTTCTTTTTCCGGCAAATTTTTCCATGCTCCTGATATGAGAATGACAGCCGCGGCTCCCATACTAATTCCATATAATTTTATTTTTTGAATCATTGCACATACTCCTTTCATAGTTTAGAGTATATGCAATTCTTTCAAAGTTATTACAAAAGTATTACAAATTTTTCACTTTAAAATTACGCTCGGCAGCACGGCGCTGATCTTTCTTCGCAATATCTTCGCGCTTGTCATACAGTTTTTTACCTTTGGCAAGTGCAATCTCCACTTTGATCAGACTTCCTTTAAAATATACCTGGAGCGGAACCAGCGTATATCCTTTTTGTGACATTTTACCGATCATTTTACGGATCTCGCTGCGATGCAGTAAAAGTTTCCGTACACGAAGCGGATCTTTATTAAAAATATTTCCTTTTTCATAAGGACTCACATGCATTCCGTAGATAAATACTTCTCCTTTTTCCACACGGATAAAAGATTCTTTGATGCTGCAATGTCCCATCCGCATAGATTTTACTTCTGTTCCATGCAGTTCAATCCCAGCCTCGTATTTTTCTTCAATAAAATAATCATGCCACGCTTTTTTATTATTTGCAATCAAGCGAATACTTTCTTTACTCATCTTCTTCCCTCATTTCCATATTTTCCGGCAAAAAATCAATGGTTCGCAGATTTTTGTCCGCGCGTACGACCTGAACACGCATTTTCTGGCCCAGACGGTATTCTTTCGCGCTGTACGTGCCGACAACACGGTAATTAGCGGCATCGTATTCGTATACATCGTCGGTAAGATCTGCGAGACGGATCATTCCTTCGATCGTATTGGGCAGTTCCACATAAATGCCCCACGATGTCACACCACTGATCACACCTTCATAACATTCTCCAATCTTAGACTGCATAAATTCTGCCTTCTTCATCTTATCCACTTCGCGTTCGGCATCGTCTGCACGCCGTTCCAGACTGCTACAGGATTTTGCCACGCCCGAAAGGATCTCCTGATAATGTTCCTGCCGTTTTTCCGAAAGTCCTTTTTTGAAACTTTCTTTTAAAATACGGTGAATCTGAAGATCCGGATATCTTCGGATCGGCGAAGTGAAATGGCAGTAATATTTGGTTGCCAGACCAAAATGTCCTTCATTTTCCGGCTCGTATTTGGCGCGTTTCATCGCACGCAGGGTAAGCCGGCTCAAAAACGTCTCTTCCTCTGTTCCCTCGATACTTTCCATCAGTTTCTGAATTTCCCGTGGATGCACTTCCTGCTGTCCCACTTTTAATGTATGGGAAAAACTATGCGCCAAAGCTGCCAGTTCCCGGACTTTTTCCAGATCCGGATATTCGTGGGTACGATATAAAAATGGAAGTTCTTTCCAAAAGCTGTCTTCCGCAACCACTTTATTTGCCGCAAGCATAAATTCCTCAATGATTTTGGTCGCAAAATTGCGGTCATATGGCACAATATCGATTGGATGCCCTTCGTCATCAAGAATCAGTTTGCACTCCGGAAAATCAAAGTCGATCGATCCCTGCTTTTTCCGTTCTGCACGCAGAATTGCCGCCAGTTCTTTCATCTGTTCAAACATTGGCACAAAGGCTTCATACTCCGCCATCGTCTTTTCATCATGATCGGTCACGATGGCATTGACATCGGTGTAACTCATCCGGCGGTCCACGCAGATGACGGATTCTCCGATCCGGTAGTCTTTGATATGCCCTTTCGCATCGTAATGGATGATACAGCTGAGTGTAAGCCGGTCCACTCCCTGGTTTAATGAACAGATTCCATTGGACAGTTTCCGTGGGAGCATCGGGATAACACGGTCGGCAAGATACACACTGGTTCCGCGGTTCAGTGCCTCTTTATCAAGCGGCGACCCCTCTTTCACATAATGACTGACGTCTGCAATATGCACACCCAGTTCATACCCTCCGTTTTCCTCTTTGTGCAATGTGATCGCATCATCGAGATCTTTCGCATCTTCGCCATCAATTGTAACCGTCATCCGGTCACGCAGATCCATTCGTCCTGCAATGTCCGTTGAATCCACTTTCTCCGGAATATGCGGAAGTTCCCGTAGCACTTCTTCCGGAAATTCCTCCGGTATGCCATATCCGCGCACAATGGATAAAATATCAATTCCCGGATCATCCGCATGTCCCAAAATTTCAGTTACAACCCCTTCGGGGCTTTTTTCTTCACTTCCAAAATCTGTAATTTCCACAACAACTTTTTCACCGGTTTCTGCCTCTTTTGTCTTTCCCTTCGGAATATAGACATCGCTCGTAAACTTTTCGCGGTCTACCACAACAAAACCATAATGTTTATTTCGCATGAACGTACCGACAACAGTTGTGTTGGCACGTTTTAAAATGCGGATGATCTGTCCTTCTTTTCGCTTTCCGTTCTTCGAATCCTTATAGATCTGCACCATCACTTCATCGCCATCATAGGCATTGGAACAGCCGGACTCCGGAATAAAAATATCATCGGGTTGTCCTTCCACCCGCACAAACCCAAATCCTTTTGACGTTGCCATAAACGTTCCCGCATTGACATTTTCTTTGGGAAGTTCATATCGTCCGCTTCCATCGATCACTATTTTTCCTTCTTTTACCAGTTCGTCCAACAGTGCATGAAATTTGGCACGTTCCTTTTTCGGCACACAAAACAGCGCCGCGATTTCTTTGCCTTTCATCGGACGATACTCTTCTTCTTTGATAAATGCATAAAGCATTTCTTTTCGATCCATTTCATTTCCTTTCCGGTAACTATTCAGGTTCCCCTAATCAGTAAAAAACCTCTGAAGGCTTTCTCTTTACAAAGGCTCTTCAGAGGTTAAAATCCATTTTATAGTATCTCTTGATTATTTCATATTCATGCAGAGTACAATGGATAAGATAATGAACAATGCACCGAGTACACTTGTAACCTTAACCATCTTTCCTTCCGCAGAACGTCCTTTGTTCTTACTCCAATACGTATCTGCTGCACCGGAAACTGCACCAAGACCGGAAGTTTTTCCCTCCTGCATCAATACAACAACAACGATGGCGATACATATTACAATATATAAAACCTGAATGATTGTTTTTACTAAAGTAGACATCTCTTAGTCCTCCTTCTTTCTATAATTTTGAATAAACTCCGGAATTTTAATGCTGTCATCCTCTTTTTTCATTGTCGGGCTGACTTGCTGAGGTGTCCGGTTGATTTTATGATTTACTACAGGCATGTCCTGATTTACCGTAGCTGCTGATGGCTGCGGTTTTCTGGCTGCCCCGTTAAATCCACTCAAAAAGCTTGGCTGCGACATTGGTGTAGGTTTTGCTACGTGTGGTGCCGCGGTATGTCCTAAATTCATCTTTCCGCCAAGAGAACCATTGGAAAATGTACTGCCAAAACTTCCAAAGGAAGAAGCCTGTGCGGCCTCATCTTTTAACCCTGTTGCAATGATCGTGATGGTAACTCCATCGCTGTCATCATTTTCATCCAGCATAATACCAAAGATGATATTGGCATCTTCTCCTGCCAGTTCACGCACATACTCTGCTGCTTCATTTGTCTCCTGAATACCAATGTCTCCACCGCTGAAATTCAGGATAAAGTTTGTCGCGCCATCCACGCTTGTCTCAAGCAATGGACTTGTGATCGCCTGCTGTACGGCTTCCATACATTTGTTTTCGCCGGTTCCATAACCAACTCCGATATGGGCGATTCCTTTATCTTTCATGATCGTCGTTACGTCAGCAAAATCAAGATTGATCAGTGCCGGCAGATTGATCAGATCGGTAATACCATGTACACCTTGCTGCAATACCTGGTCTGCCATACTGAATGCTTCTTTCATCGAAGTTTTCTTATCGGATATGGAAAGAAGTTTTTCATTTGGAACTACGATCAAAGTATCAACATTATCTTTTAATTTGTCAATTCCTGCCAGTGCATAGACCATACGGCGTTTTCCATCGAACTGGAACGGTTTTGTCACAACACCGACGGTAAGAATATCCTGCTCTTTGGCAATCTGTGCGATTACCGGGGCGGCTCCGGTTCCTGTTCCACCACCCATACCACAGGTAATGAATACCATGTCATGTCCCTGAATCAGGTTTAGAAGTTCTTCACGGCTTTCTTCTGCTGCCTGCTCTCCCACTTCCGGACGAGCACCTGCTCCCAGACCTTTTGTCAGTTTCTCACCGATCTGAATGATGTGCGGTGCCTTACATCTGCGTAAATGCTGCTTGTCCGTATTGGCACAGACAAAATCTACCCCTTGGATTCCTTCATCAATCATACGGTTTACGGCATTGTTACCTGCGCCGCCGACTCCGACTACAAGGATCTTACATACATATTCCGTATCGTTGTTATTCATTATCTCTAACACTGTAGTTCCTCCTTCTATCTATCCAAAAATATTTCATATATTCAATTATAGCAATTCATTCCTATCAAGTTAGGGGCAGAAACTATTTGACCCTAACGTCGCATATACTTATATAATAAAGTTTTTCCGAAAAAATATCAAGTATAAATTGTATTTTTTTTGTTAATTTTTCTTTAAGATGACATCTCCGCCCGCCCGATACGATGACATATCGATCTCTCCTGCCAGGTTTTGTTCTTTTGCCGTCTTTAAAATATCCGACAATGCAGCGATTGCCTCATCGTAGTTGTCTTTTTTTCCAAGATTCACTTTAATATCTCCCGAATACAAAAATGCGGCATTGTCGCTGTCAAATACCACGCGGTCCCATGTGACCCCATAATGCTGAAACAGTCCGGACAGATTCATAATTCTGGACAGAAGCGCCTCATCTTCCATCTGTACTTTTTCATATAAAGAAAATGTTGTCATGGTTTTCGTTTCAAAAAGCGGAATTCCCGCAATTTCATCCTGTGTACTTTTCAGCACAACACCGTCTTTATCAAAATAGATAAATTGATTCATATAGGAAATTCCGGCAATCATTTTCTTTTCATATAACTTAATGTGAATTTTGTGAATTCCCGGATATGTCACCTGATATTCCCTGACGTAGGGAAGTGTCGGACAAAATCCGAGTTTTCGCTTGATCCAGGAGGCCACCACATTATGATCCAAAAAGGTATTGCATACTTCCCCGGCTACCACTTCCTGCGAAAAAAAGGTATTTCCCTCGACGGTAATCTCGTTGACATGAAATACTGCCGCGACAAGGATCAGCAGGGCAAGAATGATCCCCGGAATGATTAATTTCCATTTTTTTCCTTTCTTCTCGTTCATGATCTTCCTCCTTGTATCTCGTTTTCCCTTCTGCCTATTGTACACAAATACCGATATTCTGCATATTTTTTACCGGTTCTTCATATCCACGCAGTATATTTTCTGCCTGTTCCACGATCGTCTCTCCTTCCGCCATTGCTCCCGCCAGCAAAAGGGCTGCGCCACTTCGCAGATCGGTCGCCTGCACTGTCTCACCATGTAATTTGGTTACGCCGTTAATATACGCACATTTTGCCACCGTATCAATGTCCGCTCCCATTTTTTTCAGGTATGGAATCATCTGAAACCGGTTTTCAAATACCGTTTCACACAAAATACTCTCTCCGTGTGCCCGCGAAAGCAGCGTTAGGAAAAGGGATTGTGCATCCGTCGGAAATCCCGGATACGGTGCCGTCTTCAAATATGGGATCGGTCGGATCCCCCGGTTTCCTTCTGCAAGAATTTCATTCTCACATATGCTAAAATGACATCCCGCTTTTTCCAGTATCTTCTGTTCCGAAGAAAATGCTTCTCCCGTCTGAATGCAGATTTTTCCCTGCGTTCCCAGTGCCACCGCCGCATATGTCAGAAAAACGATGCGGTCGCCCGGAATCGTCACGGTTGTTCCATGCAGTCTTTTTACGCCCTGAATGCGAATCGTCCCCGTCGTCTCTCCGGCAATCCGTGCCCCCATCCTGCGAAGCATCTGACACAGAGCACAAATCTCCGGTTCTCTGGCAGTATTTTCCAATGTCACGTTGGATTCTCCCAAGGCATGAAATAGAAGAAGATTTTCCGTTGCCCCAACACTGGGATACGGAAAACGGATGTTTACCACTTCCGGCACCTGTTCGCGCCGGCATACCAGCCACTCTCCCTCATCCTGCACCATTACGCCGGATTGTTCCAGTGCTGCGATATGGATATCGATCGGGCGTCTGCCGATGGAACATCCTCCCGGCATGTGTACTTTGGCTTCTCCGGTCCTGGCCAGCAGGCTTCCCAGAAAAAGAATCGAAGCCCGAACACGCCCGGCTTCTTTCTGTATGATTGCGCTATGTTCTAACCCATCTGCCTGCACGCGGAAAACCGAATCTTCCCACGCTGTCTGCAAACCAAGATTTTCCAGAAGTTCGACCATTACCCCGACATCGGAAATGTCCGGACAATGCCGGAAAATCATCTCGTCGCTCGTAAGAATACTGGCTGCGAGCATTGGCAGGGCGGCATTTTTACTTCCCTGAAGCACAACCTTGCCCTCTGCACATTTGCCTCCACAAACTGCAATCTGCACTGTCTAACCTCCGCACTTATATTCCTACTTTATCCTATGCGGATGTTATGTATTGGTATCATGTCTTTACTCGTTTTTTCGAAATCTGTAACACCAGTCCGATCTCTGCCAGCAAAAAAATCACACTGCTTCCTCCGTAACTGATAAAAGGAAGGGCAATACCGGTAGAAGGGATGGAATTTGTTACAACCGCAATATTGGCAAGCACCTGAACCGCAATCTGTGCCATAACTCCGGTACAGATCATACCGCTGAAAAGATCCGGCGAGGTCGTCGCAACATCATAGATCCGCCAAAGCAGGATCAGAAACATCAGCATCACGATACCGGCTCCAACGATTCCCAGTTCTTCACAGATGATAGCAAAGATCATATCGTTGTGTGGCTCCGGAATAAATCCGAGTTTCTGCATGCTCTCTCCCAGTCCGGTTCCAAAAAGCCCACCGGACGCAATGGCATACAATCCCTGTAAGATCTGGAATCCGCCCTCATTATTTTCGACATCCAGCCAAATCTGGATTCGCTGCATACGAAACGCATCTCCAAAGAAAATAAACAGGGCAACCAGCCCGGCACCGACAAGAAAGGTCACGACATATAATCTTTTATACCGCGCCGCCACAAAGCACATAATAAATACAATGCCCATCATAACAATCGCGGAACTCAGGTTTTCCTTTCCGACAAGCACGATCAGAACGGCAGCCGCCAGAAGGATACGAATCGCTCCCTTAATATGGCTGACCATTGCAGGGGCATTGTTGATAAATGACGCTGTGATAAGCAGTACCGCGATCTTGCTGATCTCTGCCGGCTGAATGGAAACCGGTCCGATATACAGCCAGCGCTTTGCACCATTAAATTCTCTTCCGACAAAATATACCGACAGCTGCAAAAGCACCGCACAAAAATAGAGTACCGTCACAAGATGTACCCGGAGTCCCGGCAGCCGCTTTAACAAAATGCGGTAGTCAAACTTTGATACAACGATCATCGCAACGATTCCGACAATAACATTTATCAACTGTTTTTTCAAAAAGTAGGCAGAATCCTGAAATTTCACCTGTGCCGTATAAGAACTGGAACTATAGATCATCAATAGTCCAAATCCAAGAAGACATAACACGATCAAAAGAAGACTGTAATCAAACGAATACGCTGCTCCTGCATTCCCGGCTGCTTCCTGCTTTCTGTTTTTCATGAACCGATCACTCCAAACCTCTTACAAAATCTTTAAACATGGTTCCCCTTTGCTCATAGGAATCAAACATATCCCAGCTTGCACACGCCGGTGAAAGCAATACAGCATCTCCACTTTCTGCCAGATCATGCGCCGTTCTGACCGCCTCTTCCAGAGACTCCACAAAACGGTAATCAAAAAATCCACACTCCTCCGCTTCTTGAGCGATGCGCTCTTTCGTGTCTCCAAGAAGGAGCAGGCATTTTACTTTTCCATCAAAACTGCGGATCCAGTCACTAAAACTTCCGCCTTTATCATAACCACCGCCGATCAGAACCGTCGGACGGTCCATCGACTGAATGCCCTTGATCGCAGCATCCGGGTTGGTTCCCTTGGAATCATTGTAGTATTCCACACCATTTATCGTAGTAACATACTCTACACGATGTTCCACCGGGTGAAAATGTTTTGTCACTTCCACTGCCACGTCATCCGGTACCCCCATTTTGTCTACCATAAGAAGTGCCGCCATAATATTTTCCGCATTGTGGTCACCAGGCAGTTTGGTTTCTTTCTGATTTAAGAGCACTTTGCCATCCCTGCTGCGGATCAGATTTCCGGAAACATCTTTGTACATACCATTGTCAATCTTCCGCTGGCTGCTGAAAAATTCCACCTGACACGGAAGGCTGTCTGCCGCATTACGCAGTCTCTCGTCTTCATAATTCAGGATACAGAACTGTTCTTTCGTCTGATTTTTGGTAATGGAAAGTTTCGTCTCTGTATATTTTTCCATCGTTCCGTGACGGTTCAGATGATCCGGTGTAATATTTAAGATAGCACTTACTTTCGGACAGAAAGTAACCGTACTTTCCAGCTGGAAACTGCTGATCTCAGCCACGGTAACAGAATCCTCCGAAGTTTTTGCCGCCTCACTCGTATAAGGGTTTCCAATATTTCCCACTACAAATGTTTTGTCATTAAAGGCTTTCATGATCTCACCAACTAATGTCGTCGTAGTGGTCTTTCCATTGGTTCCCGTGATCGCCATCACACTTCCTTTGTCTACGAGATATCCGAGTTCAATCTCGCCGATGATCGGAATGTTTTTCGACCGGAAGAAATCTCCGATTTTTTCAAAGACAGGAACTCCCGGACTAAATACGGCACAGTCCACACCATCCCATCCTTCTTCTTTAAACTCTCCGGACACCAGTTTTTCTGCATCAATCCCCGGAGCATTAACATCTAATTTCTGATCGTATAAAATACGTTTTGCACCAAGTTTTCCAAGCAGTTCAAGTGCTGCTTTTCCACTTTTTCCATAACCGATGACGGCTACCTGTTTTCCTGAAAAATCCATTTTCCTCTCTCCATTCCTGTATTGTTTATAATGCCATCAAACCAATCAGGCACAAAATCGCTGTAATAATGCTGAACGCTGCTACTACCTGTGTCTCGGAAAAACCGGACAATTCAAAATGATGATGGATCGGTGCCATCTTAAAGATTCGTTTTCCATGTGTCAATTTAAAATAACCAACCTGTATAATAACAGAAAGCACTTCTACCAGATAGATCAATCCTACGATCACAATATACAGCGGCATATGAAGCATCAGCGCAATGGATGCCACAAATCCACCCAGTGCCAGCGATCCGGTATCCCCCATAAACACACGCGCCGGGTACGTATTAAATAAGAGGAATCCCAAAAGGCTTCCTACCACAGCTCCCGTGATCGGTGTCATTGCCGGTTCGATTGCAACGGCTGCAATTGTGAAAAAGGTTCCTACAATTACTGTCACACCGGAAGCAAGACCGTCTAATCCATCCGTAAAATTAACTCCGTTTACAGTTCCTAACACCACAATAAATACAAAAATGATAAACAGCCAATCCGGCATCGTAAAGAAACTATCCATAAAAGGAATGCGGATCGTCGCCGTCATATGTGCTACATTATAATAATAGTAGACAAATATGGTAGTCACGATAAACTGTCCAAACATCTTCTGCAATGGTTTTAATCCCAAAGAGCGTTTCATGACAACTTTGATATAATCATCCAAAAATCCAATGATTCCAAATCCCAGCGTCATAAACAAAACCGGAATCAGTTCCGAATATCTTCTTATGTAGATCAGAGACGTAAGAAGGATCGACACCAGGATGATCAGACCTCCCATGGTCGGAGTTCCCGCTTTTTTCAGATGAGACTGCGGTCCGTCATCTCGGACAAACTGTCCAAACTTTAACTTACGTAAAAACGGAATAACGATCGGGCACAAAACCACGCTTATTCCAAATGCAATTACTACCGGCATCAATATACTCAAATCCAAATTCACTTTTTACACCTCATTTTATCGTTTTTATTTAATGTAACTATTGTACCCCATTATGTCCATAACCGCAAGGTTTTCTTATCACTCTTTTAAGAGATAGGGCAAAATATTGGTATACAATGTCGAAATCGCCGGGGCAGCGATCACACCACCATAATACAGGCCCTGTGGTTCATCAATCCTTACCATAGCAATCACGCTTGGATTATCCACCGGAGAAAATCCAATACAGGAAGCGATGTATTTTCCATTGCCACGGGGAAGTTTCTGGCTGGTTCCTGTCTTTCCCCCGATAAAATAGCCATCCACGCCCGCCTTTTTTCCACCGCCTTCGCTGACAACTTTTTCCAGTGCTTTGCGGACTTCTTCAGAAACCGATGCATCTAACACCTTTTTTCCGGAAGAATACGCCATCTTTTTCATTCTCGTTTTGTCACTGTTTACTGCATACATACCAAAATGCGGCGTAATCTTTTTGCCTCCATTGATAATCATACAGACCGAGGTCAGCATCCGTATCGGAGACAGCTGGAACGACTGGCCGAAAGACATCGTCGCAAGTTCTACCGCTCCGACGTTTTCCTGCTTGTGCATGATCGTGGCTGCCTCACCCGGCACATCAATTCCTGTTTTTTCCAAAATGCCAAACTTTTTCATTCCTTCAAAAAGCCCTGACACACCGACTCTTGCTCCCACTTCCATAAAGACCGGGTTACAGGAATTCATAATCCCCTGCTCAAACGTCTCATTTCCGTGGCCGGTCGTCTTGTGGCATCGGATCCGGCGGTCTTCTACTACTTTATACCCGGGGCACAAAAAGGTGTCTGTCATTTTTACCACGCCTTTGTCCAGCGCCGCAGCGGCAGTCACTACTTTAAACGTCGACCCCGGCTCATACGTATCGCTGACTGCCAGATTTCTCCACATGGCATTGAGTGCTGTCATCTTTTCTTTTTCACTCATCCCCTCTTTTCCATTCACAAGTGTATACGGATGATTCAAGTCAAATTCCGGCGCATTTACCATCGCGTAAATCTCGCCATTCTGTGGATTCATAATAATAATTTCCACCGTCTTTGCCTGTTTTTGTTCTAACAGCTTATTCGCGACCTGCGTCGCATACTCCATAACATTGAGATCGAGCGTCGTCGTAAGATCCCAGCCGGCGATCGGTTCTTTGCGGTCCTCTGCGCCGTTGCGGATTTCCACACCACCTGCCGTCGCCATCGTAAGGATAGACCCATCCAAGCCTTTTAAAAGAGATTCGTAAGATACTTCCAGTCCCACGATCCCCTGATTATCTCCTCCGGTAAATCCCAGCACTTTGGAGGCAAGGGTTCCATATTCATAATACCTTTTATAGTCCTCATCCACCGTCACACCCGCCAGTTTATAGGCACGGATGCGGTCTGAAATTTCTTTCTCAACATTTGATTTTATTTTTTCGCGGGAGGAAATTTTTTCCACTTTCTTTCGTATTTCTGCTTCCTCGATACCAAGTTCTTTGCTCAAAACCGAGATTACTTTTTCCGGTTCTTTTACCTGGCTGTGGATAACAGAAATCGTTGAGACAGATACATTGCCAGCCAGAACGTTGCCATTGCGGTCAAGGATCTTCCCCCGCTCCGCCTTTATGGTTCGTTCTCTTTCATGAAGTTCTTTTGCCTTCACCCCATAATAATCTGCCTTTGTAAGCATAAGATACCCCAGTCTCACGATCAGGATCGACGCAACAAGGGTACATACAAAAAATACCAAAAACAAACTTTGTCTTTGGTACGTTTTGTGCCCGACAAGCATTCTGCCTCCATTCCAAAGCCACTGCTTTTGAAATAAGTATCTTTACTAATGTATTCCCGGGCGGCAAAAATATTCCGCTTACTGTTCACTGCCCTCCGGAGCTGCCGTCGGCTCTGTTGTAGCCGCAGGTTCTTCCGCAGTTTCCGCATAAATTCCTAAAAATGGAAGTATTTTTTTCATAATCTTGGATGCAAATTCGGTTGCATAGGTACTGTGTGCCTGATCTTCCACATGCGGCTCATCAATAATAACATAAACAACCGCTTCCGGATTTTCTGCCGGCACACATCCCAGAAAAGATACGAGATATTTATGCTCGCTTACCGGACGTTTCTGTGCGGTTCCTGTCTTTCCTCCGATGGAATACCCTTTCACACCGGCTGGTGCCGCGGTTCCTTCTTCTACCGTTGCTTTCATATATTGACGGATCAGACTGCTTGTCTTATCCGAAACGGTCTTTTTCACTACGATTGGTTCATTTTTCTTTACAATGGCACCATTTTCATTTTGAATCTCTTTGACAATGTGCGGCTCATAATAATCTCCGCCATTAACAAGGGAACTAAATCCTGCTGCCATCTGAACCATCGTTACCGTCTGGGTCTGTCCAAAACTGCTTGTTGCAAGTTCTACCGGGTTCAATTCCTCTTCGCTGTGAATCAGTCCTGCCGTCTCTCCCGGCAGATCGATTCCGGTTTTTTGTCCAAATCCAAAGATTTTATTGTACTTACTAAAATTCGCGCGTCCTAACTTTTCACCAATCACCATCAAAGCACTGTTGCAGGATTCCATCAGACTTTTTTCAAGGGATATACTGCCATGTCCCGATCGGTTCGAACATCGGATCCGGACACCGGACACCGTCAGTCCACCGTCACAGTTAAAGTAATCCGAATCTTTCACAACCCCTTCATCCAATGCTGCCGCCACGGTAAACGGCTTGTAGGTTGATCCCGGTTCGTATGCCGAGGAAACACAGAAATTGGACCACATTGACATCAGCGCATCGCTTGTCGTCTTCTCATCCATCGTATCAATCTGTTCCTGTGTATACATGGAAGTCAGATTTCTCGGATCGTTGAGATTGTATGTATTTTTGGATGCCATCGCAAGAATCTCTCCATTGTTTGGATTCATAACAAGCACCGATATGTTTTCTGCTCCGGTTTCATCGTTGTATTTTTTGATCTGCTTTTCGACAAGCCGCTGTACATTGGCATCGATTGTCAGGATCACATTGTTTCCATTGGTCGCTTTCTTTACCGTCCGCTGAAATTCCATATTGGCATCAAAATACCCATATTCACGTCCGGTCTTTCCATTGAGATCATCATTGTAACTGCCTTCCACACCATAAGTTCCCTGATCTTCGGATGATGTAAATCCAACAATATTGCAGGCAATCTGGTTGAGTGGATAATTTCTCGTATACGTCTCTTCAAACCAGACTCCCTGAATCTTATCATTGTCTTTCATCATTTTTTTAAATCCATCTACCTGCTCTGCCGACAGTTCTTTTAATCCGTCAACATGCTGATACATCGAATTGGGACTTTCACTGATAATGGTTTCAATTACGCTGGTATCAAACGCAAAATAAGCGGCAATCTGAGTCAAAGTTTCCTTTTTGATATCCTCTTTTGTCGCTAATGATCTTGGTTCTATGATCAGATTAAATTTTCGAATACTCTGAGCAAGCACCGTATCGTTTCGATCCTTGATCGCTCCGCGGCGGTAATTCAGTACCGCATTGGTATACGACTGCTGCGCCAGCACTTTTTTCTTATACGTATCTCCCTTATCCCAATTATACCGGCATATGTTATACAATAAGCAGCCAAATATAATAAAACAGCTTCCCAGTACAAGCAAAAGTCCCACTTTCATTCCATGGGTAAACCGCTTCGGCTTCTTTCTTCTTACTCTGTGATATCTTCTGCGGGTATCCATCCGTCTTCCCTTCTTCCAAGCCTATCTTTTATTTTTGATGCAGGCGTACCTGTGTACTTTTCTTACTCTCATAGGTATAAATCTGGCTCTGTGATGCCGTTTTCATGCCAAGTTCCTTGGTTGCTTTTTTATATACAGCAGATAAATCAAGACTCTCCTGCAATGCCTGAGAAGCATTGGAATTGGTTTTTTCCATCTCCATCACTTCACTCTCAAGACTTACAACACTCTTACTGAGCATGGTTTTCTTTGACTGCATCTGAATATACGAAAAGCAAACGCCAAATGCAATTGCAAACGTAAGTGCGATCAGTAAAACGGATACTTTGTCTATCCGCTGTTTTGGCTGTGGTCTTACTGCCGGTCTGCGCTCCGGACGACGCTGCTCTTCCTGCTCCGGTCTGCGTTTTGGAGCCACATACAAATTTTCTGCTTCGGTACCATAAATATATCTTGTCCTCGCTGCCATCATAATCCTCCTGTTATTTTTTATTCTCCCCGCTCAAATATACGTAATTTAGCACTTTTTGAACGTGAATTTATTTCTAATTCTTCCTCACCCGGAAGAATCGGTTTTCTGGTAATTACTTTTCCTTTTGGTTTCTTTCCACATACACAAACCGGAAAGTCCGGCGGACAGGTACATGGATTTTCCATTTTTCGGAAAAAGTTTTTCACGATCCGGTCTTCGAGAGAATGAAATGTGATAATGCACAATCTTCCTCCCGGATTGAGCAGTTCCACCATATCTTCCAAAGCGTCCTGCAAAACATCCAGTTCGTGATTGAGTTCAATGCGGATCGCCTGAAACGTCCTCTTTGCCGGATGGCCTTTTCCATTTTTTGCCTTTGCCGGCATTGAACTTCTTATAATATCGACGAGTTCTCCCGTCGTTTCGATTTCTTTTTCCTGTCGTTTCTTACAGATATTTCGTGCGATACTTTTTGCATACCGCTCTTCCCCATAGTGTTTTATAATTTCGTATAGTTTTTCCTCCGGATAGCTGTTTATAAGATCCTTCGCCGTAAAATCCCTGCTCTGATCCATGCGCATATCAAGCGGTGCATCTGCCATATACGAAAAACCGCGTTCTTTCGTATCCAATTGATACGAAGATACGCCAAGATCCAAAAGAATCCCATCTACCTTATCTATCTGTAGTTCTTTTACTACCTGCTTTACGTTGACATAATTGCTGCGCACAAGATGTACACGGTCTCCAAACGGCTGCAAACGCTCTGTCGAAGTCCGGATTGCCGCTTCATCCTGATCGATTCCGATAAACTGTCCTTTTTCTGACAATCTTTCACATACATGGAAAGCATGTCCGGCTCCCCCAATGGTTCCATCCACATAGATGCCCTCCGGTTTTATCGCCAGCCCTTCGATGCATTCGTTAAGTAATACGGAAACATGTTTAAATTCCATCGTTTTTGCGCCCCCTTCTATGTACTGCCTGATTAGAAGGAAAGTCCCAAATCCGACATATGTTCTGCAATATCGTCCACGTTATCAAAGTCATCATTTTCTGCCCAGCGTTCTTTGCTCCAGATCTCCACTTTGCCCATCACGCCGACAAAGACAATATCTTTCTCGAGTCCGGCCTTTTCACGTAAATTTGCCGGGATCAATGTTCTTCCCTGCTTGTCCAATTCACACGAAGCAGCTCCTGCCATAAAATAACGCTGTAACTTACGTGCTTCTTTGCTGCCCGGAAGTTCCCGCAGCTGTTTTACGAAGTCTTCCCAGTCTTCCTGTGGATACACGAACAGACATCCGTCCAGACCAAGTGTCACTACAAAAGAATCCCCCAGTTCTTCACGGAACTTTGCGGGAACAATCACTCTTCCTTTTGCATCGATACTATGATCGTATGTACCCATAAACATAAGACTTCACCAACTTCCCTCTGTGGTCTGTGGCACTCGTTTTTTTACCGAGGCGGGTTGTGAGACTTGGGAGAATGAAAGTTGAAGCAACTCCACAAGTCTCCGCCCTGCCCTCCACTTTATACCACTTTTCTCCACTTTGCTCCACTTTTACTCAAATTTTACTCCACTTTTGGGATAAAAGCAAGCATTTTTTTGACACATTTTCAAGGCAACGCCTTATTTTTCGGCTTTTGCGCCCCTTTTCAACACCATATGTAGTAACAAACGAAAAAAAACACCATGTCTCGTACAAGATATGGTGTTTAAAAATTTTTTTACAATATTTTATGGAAATTTATTCCTTTTTCCCCACTTAAGCCGCTTTTGCCATTTTTTCACACATTGCCAGGAACTTTTTATGTATCGCCTGATTCTCATCCAGCTCCGGATGAAAAGAAATGGCAATCTGATTCTGGTACTGCACACCTACGATATTTCCGTCTACTTTCGCAAGGATCTGTACTCCCGGTTCCACGGACTCAATGTATGGTGCGCGGATGAATGTCATCGGGATCTTACCGATTCCCTCAAACTCATGCTCCGTATAAAAGCTTCCCAATTGTCTGCCATAGGCATTTCGTTTCACGGTAACCGGCAGTGTTGCCAAATGTACGGTCGTATCGTCAGCAATTTTTTCTGCCAAAAGGATCAATCCGGCGCATGTCGCAAGTACCGGCAGTCCCTCTTCGATCCGTTTCTTTACCGTATCAAACATACCGAGTTCACGCAAAAGTTTTCCCTGTACCGTACTTTCTCCACCCGGCAGAATCAATCCGTCCAGTTTTTGATCCAGATCTTTTGCCTGCCGGATCTCGACGCAGGACACTCCAAGGTTTTCCATCACTTTACAATGTTCGGCAAACGCTCCCTGAACAGCAAGTACACCTATTTTCATGAGGCTCACTTCCTTTCCATTATTTACCACGTTCTGCCATCAAAAGTTCGATTTCCTGCTCATTGATACCTACCATTGCCTCTCCGAGATCCGCAGAAAGTTTTGCGATCATATCGGCATCGGTATAATTGGTAACCGCTTTTACGATTGCCTGCGCACGTTTTTCCGGATTTCCGGACTTAAAGATACCGGATCCCACAAATACGCCTTCGGCGCCCAGCTGCATCATAAGTGCTGCATCTGCCGGTGTAGCCACACCACCTGCGGCAAAGTTTACAACCGGAATACGACCATTATCATGTACATACTGAACCAGATCATAAGGGACCTGCAAATTCTTTGCTTCATCGTACAATTCATCTTCACGCATGGATGTGATCTTTGCAATTTCCTGATTCATCATGCGCATATGACGCACTGCCTGTACGACATCACCGGTTCCCGGCTCACCCTTGGTACGGATCATGGATGCCCCTTCATTGATACGGCGCAATGCCTCACCAAGGTCTTTTGCTCCACATACAAATGGTACTTTGAATTTTGTCTTATCGATATGATATTTATCGTCTGCCGGTGAAAGCACTTCACTTTCATCGATATAGTCGATTTCAATGGCTTCCAGAAGCTGTGCTTCTACAAAATGTCCGATACGGCACTTTGCCATAACCGGGATGGAAACGGCTTCCTGGATTCCCTTGATCATCTTCGGATCACTCATACGTGCAACACCGCCTGCTGCGCGGATATCTGCCGGAATACGCTCCAGTGCCATAACTGCACATGCTCCTGCATTTTCTGCAATCTTCGCCTGCTCCGGTGTCGTAACATCCATGATTACGCCGCCTTTTAACATCTGTGCCAATTCTTTATTTAATTTGTATCTTTCATTCATTTTATGTCATCCTCCTAATACTTATCGTGTTTATTAAGAACATGTTCATTTTGAATGATACACTATATCTGGCACTTTGAAAATATCCAGTTTTGTTTATTTTTGGATGCCAGTTTGAAGGTGGGAAAGGATCCTTCATAATACCAGCTACGCCAGAACACCACATCCCCCTCCGCGCAGCAGACTTCTAAAAAAATACGTTTAAAAAAGAATCATATACCAACCCTAAATAAGGTATTGGTATATGATCCTTCCTAACTAGTATTATTTTGGTCAGGCTATTAGTTCATAAGTTGTTCCTAATGTTTCTAAGTTCAGCCAAATTTTGTATCTTATGGGCATCTCTCCATTGGTTTGCAAGACTATGTTTGAACACGTTATACCATTCTCTTGAGTATTTGTTGTCAACAAGAACATTCGGATTCTTCTTTTCCGCTTTATCAATAGCATATAAATAGAAAGATACCTTTATTTTGCTAGTTCCTTTTGAAACTCTCGGTTCCTCATTTTTATTTGTTAAAATATCATGTGCAACAAAAGAAGCAGAAAATGTAGTGTTTGAGAATCTTATCTCGAGCGCCCCACTTTCTATGTATGTTTCAATATCATTAATTTCTTCCAGCCTCATAATAGCTTGATATTGCATCCCTTTCATCATATGAACAGCATCTTGCGTATTTGCTTCACTTCCAAAATACAATTCTGCCTGCTTATCAAAATTATGATGATCACAAAACAACACACATACTTTTTTCCCATTTACTAATAATCTTTCAACCCTCTTACCATAAGTTTCAAAAAAATTATTCAATGCTATTCCTGATATAAAAAACATATTATTCGTTTTTTTAAAAAACCTTTTTAAATCAAAGTCTGCTACTCGAAAAAATTTTCCATCCTTAATTTCGTCTTTTCGTAATATTCGATTTAATTTTCTCTGTTGTATACTATCTTTCAAAGAAAGTGATAATAACTCCACACACGCCAATGTGAGTAACGTAACTATAATGGGTTCTATTTCATTAAACGTCATTCCAGCAAATGTTGATATTATAATAGTAATTAGAATAAGAACTACCTGAATTTTTCCATTATGTTGTTCATAAAATTCCTCAATAGCCGATTTATAATCTTCTACTCTTTGATTTTTCATCAACGATTCCCTCTTTTCTACTTTCATTTTATCTATTAAAAAGTAATATCATATTCCCCTAATTATGTCAACGCATCCTCTTCGTTTTTACATTATTTTACCTTTTTTTACATTATTTTCCCTATTTCTAAATTTTCCTGAAACCCGCACTCCTTTTTTGCATTTCCTCCGCCTGATACTGAATCAAAAATGCCTGCGCCTCATTACTGCTTCGAATAAAATAACGTTCGCCGTCATTTTCAACAAATGCCGTATTATTTCCCATCGCCAGCCCCGGCATATTTTTTTCCAACAACATTGTATCAAACGAACTCTGTCTTTCTTCGTAATGAGGACAAAATGCCATAGGAACGATGCCCAATCCATCCGCCCAGCAATACTCCCATTCGCTTTCCTTTGAAAAAGATTGGGAATCACTATGTCCACAGCAAAACCAACAAATTGCTCCGGCACTAATTCCCGTTAATACGGCGGTATCTTTCTCATATATTTCCTTCAATTTTTCGTCCACACCATACTTTTTCCACATTTGCATCATGAAAACGGTGTCACCGCCTCCGACATAAATAATATCCGCCCAAACCAACAAATCATTGATCGTATCTTCACTGGGCGCAGACATGAGACAAAGGCACTTCACCTCACATCCCAGTTTATTATATTCTTTGGTAAACGTATCCCGATAATCTTGTGCATCCTGACTTGCCGTTCCTATAAACAGTACATTTGGATTTTGTTTCTTTGCTAGTTTAATTGCATATTTATTTAGTGGTCTTGTAGATAATAAATCGCCGCTTGCTATTGCTACAATTCTTCCCATCTGTGTCCTCCATTTTACTAAAATTTGTGTGTTTCCCTTAATACTCTTTTGGTATCTCGCCTTCTATCCCATACATTTCCTTAAATTTCACAAGATCAGCCTGCGTTTTGATCAGCATAATTTCTTCCCACTTTCCTGTACGAATATCCTTAAAACCGGCAACCTGCTCTCCATTACAAATGCTTGCTTTTATCACCGGCTTTTTATTTTCTTTATCATACGGCTCAGGTACTATTTTCTTTCTGAAAAAACGCATTGTCCGCCCTCCAAGTTCTCAGTTGTTATCTATAAATGTCTTAGCTTTATACAAAAATTCTACTGCCATTTTCACCTGTTCTTGACATTCTTTTTTATCAGCTATATAAAAATCATCATAATCAGAATTATTTCTTATTCTCTGAGCATTTGCAATTCTTTTATAATCCCCTGCTTTAAATCCTCCAATTTGATCTTTAATATAATGTACATTAAATTGCCTTAGACATCCGTTATGTGAATCAGCATCAATTTCCTTCATCGCAAGCAAGGCTTTCATCGTCTTTTCCATTGCGTAAAAAGCTCTATTATTTGCTGACTTATACCGCTCATTTTTTAATAATTCCTGTGCTTCTTCAACCAGTTCCTCAGCTCTTTCTATGCGAACCTTTGCCAAAACTCCATAAGTTTCTTTATCCATATATTACCCTTCCCTCTTTTTCAATATTTTTAAAATACGCATACCATGCCTTTTTTTCCATAAACTCATTTTCGGGAATACAGGTATACTCAACTATAGTATTTGTCTCCATTGCAATGTCAGTAACTATATCCATCAAAAGATCATCATACTTTTTAGCTTGCAGCCTGTCGCAATCTGTTAATATTGCGACATCAATATCTGAATTTTCCGTATAATCTCCTCGGGCACATGAGCCATATATGACTATTTTTTTTACATGGTTTTTCATATTTAAAGGTATTTTTTCTTTTAAAATCTCAATCGCTTGTTCAATGTCATTACGATTCATATTAGTCCCTCCATCACAAAATATATTTTCTCTGCCTCTTTATGCAATTCCCTATTTATCTTCCTCTTCCCGCTTCAATGACTTTTGTGTCTCAAATCCCTCAGGATATCTGCTCTTTAATTTATCGATGTTGCCCTGAAAAACATCTTCCAGTGGAACATCTAATGCGGTAGCTGCTTCTGCCAGATACCATGCAATATCGCCAAGTTCTTTTACCAAATGCTCTTTATCCAGTTCATGCCCCTGCGCCATCCATTTTTTTACAATGTCAATCGCCTCTCCGGACTCTCCACACAATCCCATAACACTGTTGATCAAAACATCCTTTTTATCGAGCGCAGGATTGAGTGTTGTCATTGCCAGTTTTTGATACTCATTTACTTTCATTTTCTGTTCCTCCATTCACATTTCAAATTCCCAGATACTAAGTTTGCCTTTTGCCGGCATCGGTTCGGTTTTTACTATATTTTCCAGTTTAAATCCATACCCTTCCCATTCTGTATGCTTGATAATGCTGGAATATATCTCCGCATTTCTTTCACTTAATTTCTTCCTTAATTCATCGTCCACTTTTATACAGTCAGACAAGGTAACCTTTGCAATAATACAGCCGCTTGGATATTCCAGATTCAGATGTTTAAATTTTTTCATTGCCTTTTTGTCTACACCCTTGCCGGCGTGGATAAGAATTTCACCTCTGTATTTTGTTTTCCAAGTTCTAAACTCATATTCTTTCAGCCCTGCTGCAATCAATGAGGCAAAAGGCTGTTTTATTGTAATTGCTTTCATGTTCTACCTCCGTCAACGCAAATCCCCGTTTATGTAAGCGCAGATTCTACGCAAATCCCCGTTCGTTATGTTTCAAAATGCCAGCATCTTTCAACGCCTGCCGATATAGTTCAACAGGAGACCGCTGCTTCTTCTCAAAATTTTCATAATATTCCACATATTTCCGGTGTTCTTGAAATCGTATGTTTCCCATTATCTTTTTCAAATAATACTCGGCAAGACCTTCTGTCGCTTCCCATGTATCCAATGTTTTAAACGCATTTTCATTGGCTAAAACGTTCATCAACAGATAAATGATAAATTCATGACCAATAAAATAAAACGCATCTTCAAAATCTCTTTCAATCCCGATAACATCCTGACTTTGGGAAATGTCAATTGCTTCTGCCCCACCTTCTACAGACGTTACAAATGTTACCGTAAACAGATCACTTGGCAGCCGGCAGCCAAGCCATTCTTCAGCCTTATCTGTAAATTGCGTGTTTTCAAAAGCAATCTGTAATTGAGGAATGTAATTTTCTATTTTATTTTTTTCATCCTGCCATATATTTTCGACATAATCATCATAGTACTTTACCATAATTTCTGCAATGGAAATAATACGTTCCGCATATTGTATTTTTATCGGATCTGCTATGTCCGGCGCACTTCCCTTGATTCCTTTCTTCTCAAAATCAATAATCGAACCGTAGTATTCTTTTGCGGACACTTCTGCACACGCCGGCTCCGACACCATTAACGCATACAACGCCCCACAATGTTCTCCGCCGGATACGGTAAGCAATTGCTCATTGCCTTTGAGCACCATTAAATCCCTTTCCAAATACCGCGGGCGATAGTGCTCACCATAGGCATTGTCATACCCACATTTTGCGACGGATAACATATGAAAAATATAATTGGTATCTTTATTTGCCGCAAATTTTATTTTGTTCACTTGAATCCCCCTTAATTGGTTTATAAAAACAGCACCTCTAATCCGGAATAATTTCTATATAAACCTGATCGTATTTATGCCGCAGTTCCTGCTTTATTTCGTCTCTTACCCGATGCAGAATACTGATATGAATGACGTCGGTCTGATTTCCTATGTACACCTCTACCCAGAGTTTTCGCCCCGTCTGGATCACATCTAAAAAAGTCACTTCATAAGGGTACTCCTGCATATGTTTATTTACAATGGCATAAATCTGGTCAAACACTTCCTGTTCAGGGGCAAAAAGCACCAGATTCCGAATACTCTGGAAAATGACTTTGACCGGCTCTTTGATCAAAAACAATGCCATGATAACGGCAACCGCCGGATCAATATAAGGAACCAGAAACTTTAATTTTGTTTGAACCAACATGGTCTGAACAGCAAAGGCAACCGCAACCCCCATACTGCTTACAATATCCAGTTTCCACATATACAATTCTGCTTTGATTGTGTCGGACTCATATTTTTTACTGTAATGACTCAGGAGCAGATACATTGCGGCACATCCGAGACACACGATAAATTCAAATACCGCGATACTTCCTGCATCCACATCATGTCCGCCCTGAAATAACAGTTTTACATTTTCAACCAGCAAATTACAGGTCAGAGCTAATAATACACTGTATTTCACAAGCAAAAACAATGACTCTACCTGCGAATATCCATACGGATGTTTTTCCGTAACCGGCGTATAAAGCAGCGGTATGAGTACCAAAAAGGGGCCGATCATAACCAGATCCGCCGCGTCAAACAGACAGTCTGTCAACAGTGAGTGCGAATGCGTGATCCACGCCATGAGCCCCTCGGAAAGCACAAACAAAATACTGCCAATAAACGATAGCCTTAATATCAATTTTTCAATTTTCAACTTGCTTTTTTTCATTTTATGAATCCTCTTCCGTGATATCATTCATAAATACATAATACACATTTCCATACCGTTCTGTATGCACAAAACGTCCATAATCAAAAACCCTTTTTACCGTTCCATCTTTACATATTATCCTGTATTTGACGCGGTCTATATCTCTTTCCTGCTTAATCTGGTTCGATATATCACACTCGACAATATCCAGATCCTCCGGGTGAACCATTCCTTTGAAGGAATTTCCGGTAAGTTTCAAAAATTCCTCTTCATTTTTACACTTGTATAATTTTAACAGTTCCTGATTAAACGTAATAAGTCGTTCCTCGCCGTCTGCCTGATATACAAAAAAGCCTCCCGGCAGAAGTTCTGCGACCATTTCTATCTTGTTCAATGCCTCCTCCGTATCTACACTTGTATTTCTTCTGTTCTCCTGTATTTTATTCTCATAATAACGACTTTTATCCATATACATCATCTTGTCTGCAATTGCCACACTTTTTTCAAGATCCCTTGCATATTCGAGCCATACACTTCCCACAGCGGCCGAGTAATCCTCGCCCCACATTTCCTCCAGTTCTTTCAGTTTCGTATGAAAACATTCTTCACTTTCATCAAAAGACAAAACCACAAATTCATCGCCTCCAAAACGGTATCTGTTTGCTCCGGAAAATACGCTTGAAATCTTTTTGGCAACAGAGGCAATCAGATTATCTCCGGCTTCATGCCCCAAGGTATCATTGATCTCTTTCAGTCCATTCACATCTGCAAAGACAATGCCAACGGCCTGATTTCTTTTTTCCTCATCCTGTTCCAGGGTTTCAATATCATTGTAATAGGCCTTACGGGTCTTAAATCCGGTCAGAGTGTCCATCTCCAAATCAGAAATAATGCCGTTGCATTCGCGCAGATAGATCGCATTGTCCACACGCAGCTTCACAAGCGTTGGATCATAAGGTTTCACAATAAAATCAACGGCGCCAAGATCTAAACAGCGCTTTTCATCTTTCTCGCTGTCTAGTACCGTGGTAACAATAACCGGAATTTTGCAAAAAACCGTATTCTGCGCTACGTACTCCAGAAACTCAAATCCATTCATAACCGGCATCTGGATATCCAGCAAAATGGCAGAGATCTCTTCTGCCCTTTTGTTAAGAATCTCCAGTCCGGCCTGTCCGTTCTCTGCGGAGAGAATATGATATTTTTCTGCTAAACTGCTGACCAAAAACTCTTTATTAATTTCATTGTCTTCTATTACCAAAAGGGTTCTCTTTTGCATATAACGGATCCTCTTTTCCTTTTTACTTTGTTTTCTTTTGTCTTACTCTCACGCAGATCCATATCACAATACCGACAAGCACAATGGCACCGGAAAGCATCTGGGAAACTGCGATTCCGGTACTTCCAATCTGCAATTGATCCGTGCGTAGTCCTTCGATCCACACACGTCCAAGCGCATAACCCACGAGATAAAGCAAAAATATCTCTCCATTGAATTTCTTTTTCGTCGTAAATACAAGGATTAATACGAGAACCAGAACATTCCAAAGGGATTCATATAAAAACGTTGGATGTACCTGAATATACTGCACACCATCCACCGTTGTCATATGGCTTTTCATCAATTCCGTGATATTTGCCGGATTTACCTGATCCACTCTCAGACGCATGGCAAACAAACTATTGGTATATTCTCCAAAAGCCTCCCGGTTAAAGAAGTTTCCATAACGTCCGATAATCTGGCCAAGTACAAGTCCGCCTACCGCAGTATCCGCAAGCAGAAAGAAATTGTATTTTTTTACTTTACAGTATATGATTGCCGTCAATACTGCTGCGATCACGGCTCCATAAATTGCCATTCCCCCGCCACGCGTATTAAAAATCTGAAGCAGATCATTTTTATAATTTTCCCAACTAAATGCCACATAATACAATCTCGCACCAATCAGCGAAAAAATGATCGCATAAATGGCAAAATCTGTATATACTTCTTTTTTCTGCCCCGTTCTCTGTGCCTGATAACAGGCAAGCCAAAGTCCGGACAACATTCCCACCGCAATGATCATACCGTAAAATGCAATCGTAAATCCTCCGATGGTAATCCCTTTCGGTAGATGCGGAATGTATATTCCGATATTAGGGAATGCAATTTCTGCTGAATTCATACTCTATCCTTTCTGCGGATATTGTTCCGCATCATACCGGCAAGTCCCAGAAAACTCCACGGAATCTTCTGGGACTGCCTGCTTCATTATACGTTAAATCGGAACAGTACGACGTCGCCGTCCTGCACCACATATTCTTTTCCTTCGGAACGGACAAGTCCTTTTTCTTTGGCTCCATTATAACCATTATTTTCCACCAGATGATCATAACTGACAACTTCTGCACGGATAAATCCACGTTCGAAATCCGTATGTATCTTTCCGGCCGCCTGTGGAGCTTTGGTTCCTTTCGTGATCGTCCATGCTTTGGTTTCCATCTCGCCACTCGTGATATAACTAATAAGACCAAGCAGTTTATAACTTGCTTTGATCAATTTCTCCAATCCGGATTCTGCAATTCCAAGATCTTCCAAAAACATTTTCTTTTCTTCGTCATCCAGTTCTGCAATCTCCTGCTCGATCTGCGCACAGATAACAAATACTTCCGAATTTTCATCTGCCGCAAACTGACGGACTTTTGCCACATATTCATTCGTCGCACCATCATCTGCAAGATCGTCTTCTGCAACATTTGCCGCATAGATAACCGGTTTTGCCGTGAGAAGATTGTACTCCTTAAACCAGGCTTCTTCCTCTTCACTCTGCAATTCAAAGTTCTTCGCTAGATGTCCCTCTTCCAAAAATGCTTTTAAACGCTCCAGCATATCCACTTCTGCTGCCAGCTTTTTATCGGCTCTTGCTGCCTTGATGCTCTTTGCCAGACGGCGCTCCAGAATTTCAATATCTGAAAAGATCAGTTCCAGATTGATCGTCTCGATATCGCGAAGCGGATCAATGCTTCCATCTACATGCACAATATTGGTATCTTCAAAACAGCGTACCACATGCACGATAGCATCTACCTCACGGATATTTGACAAAAACTGGTTACCAAGTCCTTCTCCTTTGGAAGCTCCTTTTACCAAACCGGCAATATCTACAAATTCAATGACAGCCGGCACTACTTTTGCAGAATGATTCATCTCTGCCAGCACATCCAGTCTCTCATCCGGCACCGGTACGACACCTACATTCGGGTCAATCGTACAAAACGGATAGTTTGCCGATTCTGCTCCTGCCTTTGTCAATGAATTAAATAACGTACTTTTTCCCACGTTGGGAAGTCCAACGATTCCGAGTTTCATTTTCTATCTTTCCTTTCTTACTTAAGCCTTTATTTTCAATTCTTTATATTATATCATATCTGCTCATCTTTGTCCATAAAGAACAAGGGTGCCACGCCTTACAATTCTTCCAAAAGTCCCTGAACACCTTCCCTTTCATAAATTTTCTTATAGTACGCCACTTCTTCCTGTATAATCTGGTCGATGACCCGCATACCAAGAAGTTCCACCGGTGCTTTGTCATCCGTCATAATATAATTTCCTGCCTGATACCTCTCACTGTTTTCTTCCACTTGACGCATTAAAGTTTTCAGCTGCGGATCCGTAAGTTTCTGCGTATTCTTCTGTAATACATTCATCATATCGGCGTTTGTAGAAGCAAATAATTCACGGTTTGTCGAACCATTTACATCGACCGTATACACATTTCCAAATACCGAAGAGATGGTATCCGAAAGATATTGATTGATGTTTCCTTCTCCCGTTCCCCGCATATTCATATTAACAACCATGACTCCCTTTTCCGTGAGATGTTCTTTTACCATCGTAAAGAATTCGACAGATGACATCTGAAAAGGAATGGTGATATCCTGATACGCGTCCACCATGATCACATCGTATTTTTTCTGTTCTGCCTGTAAAAAAGCTCTTCCATCGTACGTCGTGACATTTACATTATTTGGAAGGGAAAAATATTTACGCGAAAGATCGGTTATCTTTTCATCAATCTCCACCCCTTCCATGTTCATATTACCAAAGTATTTTTTACACTGTGTGGCGTAAGTTCCGGTTCCCATGCCTAGAATCAGAACATCCATTTCATCGGTATTCTTTTCCGGAACCATAAGAGGCGCTGCCATCGCATAATCATAATACATCCCGGTCAGTCCGTCCTCTTTCATATAGACCGACTGCACACCAAATAACACATTGGTGGAAAGTGCCACCCTGCGGTCGTTTTCGGACACCTGAAGATAATTGTAGATGGACTCACCTTCGTAGGTAAGATCATTCTGCCAGAACGCAAAGGAATCGGAATATCCTAAAATGCAGCACAAGACAAATACAATGCCGGAAACGATCACTTTCTTTTTGCCCTTCCTCGTTCCGATAAAATAAATCAGCCCCAATGCGAGCAAAATTCCTGCAAAAACAAGAAATGTGATCGAAGTTCCCACTGCCGGAATCGTAACAAATGTCGGCACAAACGTTCCGATAATGCTTCCAATCGTATTAAACGCCCCCAGTGTTCCCACTGTTTTTCCACTGTCATCCAGACTGTCCACCGAATACTTTACAAGAGACGGCGTAACCGTTCCCAGAAGGAACAGTGGAAATACAAAGATTACCATGCAGGCAGCAAAAGCGGCAATGATCAAAAAGTTTGTACTGACAGTAAAGATCAGCAATGCCGATATGCCAAGTACAACGTATTTTCCCACAACAGGAATCAACGCGATCCACACTGCCGCAATTAAAATCCGGCCATACAATTTGTCAGGATTTGGTGATTTATCTGCACTCTTTCCTCCATAAATATTTCCCAATGCCATCGCAATCATGATCGTACCGATAATAATGGTCCACACGATCTGCGAAGAACTGAAATAGGGTGCCAGGAGACGGCTTGCCCCCAATTCCACTGCCATCACCGACATTCCGGCAAAAAATTCCGTCAAATACAAAAATAGTTTGTTTTTTAATATGTTCATATGACCTTCCTTTCTATTTTCAAATATACTTCAACAAAACCGCTATCATAACATCCATGTCTATCGGTTTTGCAACATAATCATTCATGCCTACCGATTGTGCCTTTTCACGATCTTCTGCAAACGCATTTGCGGTCATGGCAATAATTGGAATATTTGCTTTTGCCGCATTGGAAGAGTGTCTGATTTTTCTGGTTGCCTCGTACCCATTCAAAACCGGCATCTGTATATCCATCAAAATCAGCCGATAATAACCTTCCGGCACTTTTTCTAACATTTCTGTACAGATCACTCCATTTTTCGCCCGGTCAATTTTCAATCCATATTCTGACAAAAGTTCAATCGCAATCTCGGCATTCAGATCATTATCTTCTGCCAGCAAGACCCGTTTCCCGACAAGTACAGAGTTCACGTCATTTACTGCAATCTGTTTTGGCTGTGTATCTTCATACCGGGCAATGCGGGTCGGAATTTTGATCGTAAATGTCGTACCTACACCCACTTTACTCTGCATCAAAATCGTTCCTCCGAGCATATCTACCAGTTTCTTTACAATCCCCATTCCTAATCCGGTTCCTTCAATCCCACTTGTCGTCGAATTACGTTCTCTGGTAAATGCCTCAAAAATGTGCTTTTGAAACTCTTCCGTCATTCCAATTCCCGTGTCACTGACCATAAAAATCTGCGTAAAATACCCCTCTTGGCAATCGTCGATCTGCCGGATCGTACAATCAATTTTCCCACCATCTGCTGTATATTTAATAGAATTGCTGACTATATTTAAAATAATTTCGGTAACAACCGTAGTATCCATATAAACATAGGGGTATATTATACTTTTGGACAATGAAAACTGTAAATTCTTCTTTTCCATTTCCGGCTCAATCATGGTCAGGCAGGCATCCATTACACTTCCTGCCTCTACCGCTTTTTCCTCCAGCATTATTTTTCCGGATTCAATGCGTGAAAGTTCCAGCACATTATCCACGATAGAAAGCATCTTATTTCCACTGATCTGTATTTTCTTGAAACACTCATCTAATTTTTCTCTATTGGCAAGATTCTTCCTTCCAATCTCTGCAAATCCCAATATCGCATTCATTGGTGTCCGGACATCATGACTCATATTAAACAAAAAAGTGGATTTTGCTTCATTCGCTGCGTCGGCCGCCACAGCCGCCTCCTGCAAGCGACGTTTCTGAACTTCCTCTTCCTTCCTCTGTTTGCGGAAAATAAGAAAGATCACTGCCACTATCAGAGTCAAAACTGCCGAAGAAACCATTGTAATTCTTGTTATTTTACTATGGCTTTCTGCCAAGAAGGTATATGTACTTTCCATATCGATTTCGATACACAGAGCACCGATCACCTCACCGGATCCATCCGACGCCATAACCGGATAACAGGCGGTAAAAATATGTCCCCATGTCGTATCTACAATATTCTGGGAATAAATCGTCTGTCCGCCCAACGCTGCCTCAATATACGGAATCATCTCATCTTCAATATAAGTACCCGGATAGGCAAAATCATCTGCATCAAGATTCAGACCATCCACCAGATATACGAGTTTTCCGTCTGCATCACGTCCCGCGGTATATAAATAACGTGTCGAATTCAATGTACGAAGTTCATTTAACAACTGCTGAAGTTCCTTATAACGTTCCGTTTTCATGTCTTCCTTACAGCCAATAGACTCAAAATCATCTTTCGTAAATTTATTAGAGACCAATGTTTTAATAGCATCCGAACATTCCGTATCTCTGGTCACAGCATTATCTACAATCGAATTCGTATAACTTTTTTGTAACGCATACGTATACATCAAAAACGAAAATGTAATGATCAATATTACTGCCACCACATTCAAAATCATACGACGTCCAGATTCTTTCATAAATTACCTCCTGAATTTCCACAAAATCCGCACCCACTCTTCTGTCCGATGCAGTGTTCGCAGTCCCGGCAGACCGGAAGCACATCTTCTTTACTCACAAGATAGATGCCAGCTACACTCATTGCCGGATGCATCGCGCCATTCTCATACAAAACACCTGCTTTTTCTGCATTCATCAAGGACAGCAGGATTTCTGCCGTCTCCAGCTCCATCCCATAAAATCCCGGTCCAAAGGCAGGACTGCAATACCTTTTTTCCAGAACACTGTGCTTTCTGGCAAGAACTCCTTGCAGCCAGTCCCTTATCACATCGAGACAGGCAATCTGAAAAATCTCGAAGTAATACTGCTTCAAAAGTGCATCGTCTTCTTCCACTTTCCACTCCGGCGCATGAAAGGCATAAAGATATCCCGTCTCCACCTGGCTTCGGTCAATCTTTGCCAGCACCTGACAGGGAATCTTCCGAGAACCAAACTGAAAATATCCATCCTGAATACATTCCGCAGAAAATGGCTGCAACAATACCGGCACACGATACAGATACTTATATTTTTCCAAAACATTTGCAATATTATAAATTGCCTTTGCTTTATGCTCACGGTACATTTCCTTATCCATCTTATCCCACGACGCAATCTGTGCCATCCGCTCCCAGATATCCTCACGAAGATTTCCAATATTTACCGATAACATTTCTTCCTTTTTTCCTAACTGTTCCAACACCTTCTCGTACATATCCGGCTGGTGTACCACCGTACACCGACTGCAATCCTTAATCTTCTGACCTTTGGAATCCAGGAAATACGACGGTGTACCGATACAGGATTTTTGCAGATAAAGAGGGCAGTAACAAAACAGGCAGTTAAAGTCATCGACTGAATCCACCTTATGACAGGGAAAATATTCACATTCTTTGTTTTGAAAAAATTTGTAACTGTTCTCTCTCATTTTACAATTTTGTCCTCCGGCAGATATTTACGGCTTTTTTTCAAACAACACACCGGATAGGAAGTGGCTTTTCAACCGGTTTTCTTCTTCCGCCGAATCGCGTTCTTCCATCATCCGTTTTGCCCGCTTGACAAGAAAATACAAAATGGTACTCACCATCGCGTATTCAATTGTAAAACCAAGAGCATAATGAGATAGAAAAAACCGTTGCAAAAAAGCAGGGCTGATCATAATCACCAGCCCCGCAATCAAAATTACCATCATATACTTCCTTCCAAATTCAAATACACCTAAATACGAGCACACAACTAAGACCGCAATAATGATCGTACTTACTGCAAATATTTTTACGATGATATCATTGACTTGTTTTGTATTTTTTTCAAACATATCCGGACAACACTCCCTTTTAACTCCCTTCCATAGTGAGCTATCTTATCTTTTCTTCGTATTCCATTGCTTTCCGGAATGCCTGCACATTTTTAACCACATCGCCATGGAACACTTTGGTTCCCGCTACAATTACATTGGCGCCGGCATCCATAACCTCATAAATATTATTGAGATCCACACCACCGTCTACTTCAATATCCACATCCAGTTTCTTTTCATCAATGTATGTGCGGAGACGGCGGATCTTATCAAATGTATCCTTACGTATTTTCTGTCCTCCATACCCCGGCTCTACAGTCATAATGAGAACCATGTATAATTTTGGAAGAATATGTAAAATTCCATCAATGTCCGTCATCGGCTTAATTGCTACCGCCGGCTTTTTCCCTGCTTTAATAATCTCATCAATGGTCGCTTCCAGATTATCGCAGGCTTCCGCATGAACGGTAATGCCATCGGATCCTGCATACGCAAACTCACGCACATAACGGATCGGTTCCTGTACCATAAGATGCACGTCAAAAAACGTATCCGTACATCCACGAATGCCTTCAATCACAGGGATTCCAAACGAAATATTATTGACAAACATTCCATCCATAATATCAATATGGATATAATCTGCTCCCGCTTTGATCACGGTGTCGAGTTCTTCTCCCAATCTCGCGACATCAGCTGCCAAAATTGAAGTTGATAACTTATAATTCATAGTCTTCCCCCATTTTCATTAGTTGTATTTTCTCTTTTCCCATTCTTTTAATTCCTCATACATCTGAAGATAATTTTCATAACGAACCGAACTGATCTGTCCGTTTTCCAACGCCTCTTTTACTTTACAATCCGGTTCATGCGTATGGGTACACCCCAAAAATCTGCATTGCCCCTCATACGAATGAAATTCCGAAAAATAATCTTTTAATTCTTCTTTGGTAATATCCGGAATTTTTAAAGAACTAAATCCCGGTGTATCAAACAGATATGTGGAGGCATTGATACAAAACAATTCCGAATGTCTCGTCGTATGCCGTCCTCTTCCAATCTTTTCGCTGACCGAACCAGTTTCCATCTTCGCCTCCGGATACAGTTCATTGAGCGTACTCGACTTTCCGACGCCGGAAGGTCCCGCCAACACTGTTGTCTTTCCCTCCAGCAGCTGCTGAAGGCCGGACAATCCGGTCTTTTCCTTTGTACTGATGGAAAGCACCTGATTCACACACTTTTCATAGATTCCCGTCAGCCGCACTGCTTCTTCTTCTGACACAATATCCGATTTGTTAAAACAGATTACCGTCTCAACCCCCTGCCGCTCCATCATAACCAGAAAACGGTCTAACAGATTGAGATTGGGCATCGGATCTGCCATGGCAAACAGCACAACTGCCTGATCTACATTTGCCACTTCCGGGCGGATCAACTGATTCTTTCTGGGAAAAACCTCTTCAATATTTCCAATTTTTTCCTCTCCAGAAACCACCTGAATGCGTACATCATCCCCGACAAGCGGCTTGATCTTATCTTTACGGAAACCGCCTTTGGCCTTGCATTCGTAAGTCTGCAAAATACCATTGTTCTCGCAGTTTACATAGTAAAACCCGGCGATTCCCTTAATAATCTTTCCTGTCAATTCCATTAATTTGAAACCCTCTTAAAGGTTACATTGTATGTCGCAACCTGCTGTCCATCACGGTAAACCGTAATTTCTCCCTGATTTGCACTGCTTCCTTTGATTCCATCCAATGTCCAAGGGAAATCATAATACGTTTTTTGTTCTTCACGAACCGTCGTCGTATTTCCATCCTGTTTCAGGACAACTTTGATTGTTCCGCTGTCTGTCTCGTATTCAAATGGATTGGCGATCGTAACGCTTCCTTCATAGGTGTACGTCGTTTCCGGTCCAAGGCTGAGCGTAATATCTACGGTACTTCCTTCTTCCACTTCACTGCCGCTTGATACACTCTGTACACAGACACGGTTTTTCTGTGTAGTAGAATAGCTCTTTGTCTCAGAACCATACTTCAATCCGACTTTTTCAAGAGCACTCTTTGCCTGGCTTCTTGTCATACCGAGAAGATTTGGCACTTTTACATATTTTGTCTCTTCTCCCTTACTTGGATAAATGGTGATCGTAGCACCTTTATCTACCTTTTTACCGGCTGCCGGCTTGGTATAAGCCACTTTACCGATTGGCTGGGAACTATAGACATCCTCGCCCTGTTTTACTTTAAATCCTTTATCATTCAACGTCTGATAGGCATCTGTGATCGTATCACCTGTCGTATCCGGGATGGAAACCTGCTCTACCCCGCTGCTGACGATCAATTCCACTTTACCGCCCTTTGCCACGGTAGAACCGGCTGCCGGACTGGTCCGGATCACATAGCCTTTTTCAATTTCATCCGAAGCTTCTTCTGTTACGGTACAGGTAATGTCATAATTTGACAAGTCTGTCTCTACATAATCTTTGATCTTGTTTGCATAATCTTCCAGTGTGATCTCTTCACCGGAAGCATCAGAACCCGGTTTTGCCGTTTCACTAACATTTGTCGATGAATTGCCGGAATTGTTATCCGGTTTTGCGCTTCCCCAGAAACCAAGGACGCGTCCAACCATATACAGTACAACAAGTCCGATGATGATTGCCACTCCGATACTTCCGAATACCAGTGCTTTTTCCAGTTTCGGATCAACATCGGAATTGCTCTCCGGTTCTTCCGGCTCTTCCGGTTCCTGTGGTTCCGGTTTCTGCTCAACCGGTCCCATTCCTTTACGGGAAGCATCCCGGAGCGTATTGACATCATCTTTTGACATAAATATCGTTCCGTCATTTTTATAGAGATTGCCGATCACTCCGTAATCTCCTGACGGATCCTGCAAAAACATTTTTAAATCTGCGATCAGATCTGCCACACAGCTGTAACGAAGTTCGGTCTTCTTCTGCATACATTTATTTACAATATTACTGATTCCCTTTGGAATCGTCGCATCCAAAGCAGCCAGAGGCACCGCTTCTTCCTGAATGTGTGCCAGCGCGATCGCTACGGCACTTTCGCCATTGAATGGCAGGGTTCCGCTGAGCATCTCATACATCGTCACACCGAGAGAATAAATATCACTCTTCTCATCGCTGTAGCCGCCTCGCGCCTGTTCCGGGGAAATGTAATGCACCGATCCCATTGCATTTGCTGTGATCGTATTGGAACTTGCTGCTTTGGCAATTCCAAAATCCGTCACTTTCGCCGTACCGTCTCTTGCGATCAAAATGTTCTGCGGTTTGATATCACGATGAATAATATGATTGCTGTGGGCTGCTTCCAGACCATTCGCAATCTGAAGTGCAATCCCTACTGCCTCTTTTACGGATAATTTTCCCTTTTCTTCAATATATTTTTTCAATGTGATACCATCGACAAGTTCCATAACGATATAATACATACCGTTTTCTTCTCCGACATCATAGATCCCTACAATGTTGGGATGAGAGATGCCGGCGATGGCCTGTGCCTCTCCACGGAATTTTGTCACAAATTTTGTATCTTCACTATAATCCTGTTTTAATATCTTAATGGCAACATAACGGTTTAACCGGTGGCATTTTGCACGGAATACATCAGCCATACCACCACTGCCAACTTTTTCAAGTATTTCATAACGATCACCAATAATGGTTCCTATACTTACCAAAATAACGCCTCCATTCTCTCTTCTAAATTCTCACAAGCACGACACTGATGTTATCTTTTCCGCCGGCTTTATTTGCCTCGTCAACCAGCTGTCTCGCCGCCTGTTCCATATCTTCCGGATACTTCTTTATGATTGCTTCCATCGTCTTATCTTCCATCATATTCGATAATCCATCGGAGCATAACAAAAGCACGTCCCCTTCTTCCACTTCGATTTCAAAGCAGTCTGCCTTGACCTCCGGATTGGTTCCAAGAGCCCGTGTGATAATATTCTTATTCGGATGCGTACGCATCTCTTCTTTTTGCAGTTTTCCGGACTGCACCATCTCTTCTACCAAAGAGTGGTCTACAGTCACCTGTGTCAAAGATTCTTTACATACATACAATCTCGAATCTCCAACATTGACAACATAAACTGTTTTTCCCAATACCATCGCTGCAACTACCGTCGTTCCCATCCCATACAATGACGGATCTTCTTTGGACGCCTGATATACTTTCTCATTTGCCGCCGCTACAGCCTGTTCAAAGATCCCGATCGGGGTGATCTTTGTACTCTTTTTTATCTGCGATACGACCTCCTCCACACACATTCGTGAAGCGGTATCACCTGCATTGTGACCTCCCATACCATCGGCCACAATAAACAGATTTGGGAAACTTCCAATCTCCGTATCCTGACAGAAAACGTAGTCCTGGTTGGCAGTTCTCATGCGTCCCGTATCTGTTAACGAAAATGTTTGCACAGTCTAACCTCCTTATTCAGAAGTGGGCCGGTTCATAAATTGATTACGTAACTGACCACAGGCAGCATCTATATCGCTCCCCATCTCTCTTCTTATTGTAACATTTATTCGATTTTCTTCAAGTACTAATTTAAAATCTCTAATGTTTTCTTCTTTCGAACGATGGCATTTTCTCTCTTTTACTTCGTTGAGTGGGATGAGATTGATGTGGCAGTTCAGCCCTTTACATCTTCTCGCAAGCTCCAAAGCATGGGCTTTTCCGTCATTTACACCATCGATCATACTATATTCAAAGGTCACCCTGCGACCTGTATAGTCAACATATTCATGACAGACAGAAAAAATTTCTTCGATCGAATATTTTTTTGCGATTGGCATCGTTTTCTGTCGAATTTCATCATTTGGAGCATGGAGACTGATTGCCAGCGTGATCTGTAATTTTTCTTTCATCAGATCACGAATGCGGTCAACCAGACCACAGGTAGAAACGGTGATGCTTCTCTGACTGATCTGAATTCCCTGTGGATGCGATAACAGTTTTACAAACCGGATCAGATTGTCATAATTATCAAGCGGTTCGCCCATTCCCATAACAATAACATTGGATACCCTCTCACCGGTCTCCTTCTGAATCTCATAGATCTGGGAAAGCATCTCTCCGGCAGTCAGACTTCTCGTAAGCCCGGTCAGTGTGGACGCACAAAAGGTACATCCCATCCGGCAGCCGACCTGGGAAGAAATACACACGCTGTTGCCATGATGATATTTCATCCACACGCTCTCGATCAGATTGCCATCGGCAAGAGAAAACAGGTATTTCGCCGTATCTCCGGCTTTTGACATCTGTTTTTTCACGAGTGTCACACCGGAAACCATGTATTTTTCCTGCAATGGTTCCAAAAAGGCTTTTGGCAGGTTGGAAATTTCTTCCAAATTTTCAACCTGTTTTTTATGGATCCATTCAAATAACTGTTTTCCGCGAAACGCCTTCTGCCCCATATTCTCGGCAAGTTCTGTCATTTCTTCGATTGTAAGGCTTCGCAAGTCCTTCTTTTCCATCTATTTCTCCTTTACGAGTCGTGCCACAAAAAAACCGTCACTGCCATTGACACCCGGCAGAATCTGAAGCATTCCCTCTTTTGTCATCTTGTTCTGAAGCGATTCCGGAAGAAATTCATCCAGACTTTCCCGTTTCAGTGGAAAATGTTCTTCAAGATAAGCGACATTTTCCTCATTTTCCTGCGGACTGACCGTACATGTGCTGTAGATCAATGTACCGCCCGGTTTCAATGCCGGCAGGATTCCGTTCAGAATCTCTCGTTGGATTGGCACAAGTTCTTCAATATGGGAAACGGCATCGTAACGAATCTCCGGCTTTTTTCCAATCACTCCGATTCCGGAGCACGGAACATCTGCCAGTATCACATCTGCCATTTCTTTCCAGTCAGGATCTTCTTTTCTGGCATCCCAGACCTTTATCTCCACTTCCGGTTCGTGCAGTCTCACTGCATTTTCACGGATACGTATCAATTTCTTTTCGGAAACATCTCTGGCACAGATATGCCCTTTCCCTTTCAAAAGATCCGCAGCATGAAATGTCTTTCCTCCGGGGCTGGCACACACATCAAGCACCTGATCTCCCGGCTTAATACCGGAAATCACTCCCGGAAGCATCGAACTTTCATCCTGCACGGTAAAATGCCCTTCGGAAAATCCCGGAAGCGTCTCCACATTTTCCACATGGGTAAGGCAGAATCCCTCTTTCAGGTGTGGCAGTTCACTTACTTCGATGCCAGCCTCTTCCAATTCTTTCCTTACTTCTTCCGGCGACGCATTTTTCGTATGTACCCGGATACAAACCGGTTTTGTCTTCTGAAATGCTTCCAGCATCTTCTTTGTACTCTTTTTCCCGTAATGGGTTAATAGCAGAGTACAAAGTTCTTCGGGAACTGCGTACAAAAACGAATATTTTTCTGCAATATCCCGTTTTTTCACCGCAATCTGTTCGCGCAGTTTTTCTTTGTCTTTCCGTGCCAGATTACGTAACACACCATTGACAAATCCGGAATATTTTTCCAGTTTTTCCCTTTTTGTCAGTAAAACCATTTCATTACAGGCTGCCGCGTCCGGCACTTTATCCATATAAAACAATTCATAGGTTCCCATCCGCAGTATCGTGCGGACGACCGGATCCATCTTTGCTACCGGTGTATGGGAAACCGCTCCCAGATATTCATCCAGCTCAATTGCGCGTTCAATGGTTCCCAATGCTTCTCTCTGTACGAAATGCCGGTCTCGCGCCATGTGCATGGTTTCTTTCCGGCAGATCTCATGAAACAATTCATCGCTATGCTTTTTTTCTTCTAATGTTTCATAGACGATATCAAATATATAATCTCTCACAAATTTTCTCCATTACTCTTCGCTGCCAAGCAGGTCGCCCGCTTTCATCTGCATGCCACGCAGGAAATCTCCGGCAGGCATTCGTTTTTTGCCTTCCAGCTGAACCTGTCGTGCTTTCAGACAGCCTTTTCCTGTCTGGATCAGGAATCCGTCTTTTTGCAGTTCCACGATCTCGCCCGGTCTGCCCTCGCTGTCTTTTTCCACGACCTCTGCTTCCCAGATCTTAAGCAGTTTTCCATGATAATGCGTATAGGCACTTGGCCATGAATTTAGTCCCCGCACATAACGTTCCAGGCGAACCGCTTCCTTCTGAAAATCCAATTCTCCCATCTCTCTCGTAAGCATTTTCGCATACGTACTTTCTTCCTCGTTTTGCTTTACCGGCTCTGCCTCGCCATTTTCGATCTCTTCCAGCGTTTTCAGAAGCAATGGTCCACCGAGGGTAGAAAGCTGCTCAAACAGACTCTCTCCGGTTTCTGTACCAAGCAGCGGAACTTCTTCCGTAGCGAGCATATCTCCGGTATCCAGACCGACATCCATCTGCATAATCGTGACTCCGGTCTTTTCATCGCCCTCCAGAATCGACCATTGAATCGGTGCTGCTCCACGCCATCTCGGCAAAAGAGAGGCATGTACATTCACACATCCATATTTTGGAAAATCCAAGATTTCTTTTGACAAAATCTGTCCAAAAGCAACGACCACGATAATGTCACAGGAAATCTGTTTTAATGTCTCTACAAACTCCGGATCTTTAACTTTTTGCGGCGTGTACACCGGAATCTCATGTTTTACCGCCACTTCTTTGACTGGCGTGAAAATGAGTTTTCCGCTGCGGCCTCTCGCCTTATCCGGCTGCGTAACAACAGCTCTTACCGTGTGTTTTTCCGATGCGATCAGTGTCTCCAGCACCGGCACGGCAAAATCCGGGGTTCCCATAAAGATAATATCCATTTAGTCCTCCATTTCCTCGTCCACATCGACAAGCTGTCCTTCTACTTTATCCACATACAACTGCCCGTCAAGATGCTCGATCTCATGGATCAAAGCACGTGCAAGAAGTTCTTCGCCCTCAATCTCAAATTCCTTCATGTCAAGATCATAAGCCTTTGCGCGCACAATATTCGGTCTTGTCACAATGCCGGCTTTTCCCGGTACACTTAAGCAGCCTTCGCTGCCACGCTGTTCGCCTTCAGTATAAGTGATAACCGGATTGATCAATATGATCGGAGAATCCTGCTCCGGACTGATATCAATCACGGCGATCCGTTTCAGGATACCTACCTGGGGTGCCGCCAGACCGACACCGTCTGCCTCATACATCGTATCCAGCATATCCTGTACAAGTTCTCTTGTTTTCTCTGTCATCTCTTTTACTTCTTTGGCTTTTTTTGTAAGTATTTCATCGCCAATAACACGTATGTTTCTGATTGCCATAGTTTTCGTCCTTTCTTATCCATCTAACTCATACTGCACATAACACGAATGCGGTTTGCTTTCCATCCATGCTGTAATTTCTTCCTTGATGCCAAGAAGCGTCTCTGTCTCCGCTCCTTTGATCATCAGCTGCCAGTGAAACCGGTCTTTCCGCTTTCGAAGTCCTCCCGCGGACGGTCCCAGCACGCTCACTTTTCCGGCGTATTTCTGCGGAATCCATTTTGCCACATTTTGTAAAATTGTCTCGCACTCCTCTTTCCTCTCCGCGGATACCATCACGCGAAGCATCGCCTTACACGGTGGATATCCAAGCATTCTGCGGTACGCCAGTTCATTTTCATAGAAAATGGTATCATCCTGCTTTCGAATGCTCTCGATGACATAATGTTCCGGCTTATATGTCTGAATGATCACTTCACCCGGTTTTTCACCGCGGCCGGCTCTTCCACTTGCCTGCTGCAAAAGCTGGAATGTCCGCTCACTGCTTTGGTAATCCTGTTCAAACATGCTCATATCCGCGGCAAGTGCCGCTACCAGCGTGACATTCGGAAAATCATGCCCTTTTACGATCATCTGGGTTCCAATCAGGATATCTGCCTTTCCCTCGCGGAACGCAGACAACACCCCTTCGTGACCGTGTTTTCCTGTCGTGGTATCTGCATCCATCCGCAGGATCTTTGCCTGTGGCATCAGACGCCGAAGCATCTCTTCGACTTTCTGTGTTCCCAGTCCAAACGTCGCGATATAGGGAGAACCGCATTCCGGGCAGCGCTCCGGCATAGCGACAGAATGTCCGCAATAATGGCATACCAGTGTATCCACATCACCTACATGATTTTTATGCGCTGTCATCGATACATCACAATGAGAACATTGTATCACATTTCCGCAATTTCTACAAGAAACAAAACCGGCATACCCTCTCCGGTTAATAAATAACATCGCCTGTTCGCCCTTTGCGAGGCACTCCTGTAGTTTCTGCTGCAAGAGACGGCTGAATACAGAGCGGTTTTTCGCTTTTAATTCCTCCCGCAGATCCACGATATCTATGTTTGGAAGTGCCGCATTGCCGGCACGTTTCGTCAAGCGGTATTCTTTGTAGCGCCCTTCTTGCGCCGCTTGATAACTTTTTACCGAAGGCGTCGCCGATCCGAGAACCACACTTGCTCCTGCCAGTTTTGCCCGGTATACCGCCACTTCATCCGTATGATAACGCGGCGAACTTTCACTAATATAACTTGTCTCATGTTCTTCATCCATAATGATGATGCCAAGCCGCTCAAATGGCGTAAATAAAGCAGATCTCGGCCCTATCATAATATCAATATCCCCATTTTTTGCCATTTCAATCTGGTCTGCCCGTTCGCCCTCCGAAAGTCTCGAATGAAGCACGGACACCCTTCCCGGAAACCGTTTTTGAAATCTTGAAACAGTCTGAAAAGTCAGCGCGATCTCCGGGATCAGGACAATCGCCTGCTTCCCCTCTGCCAGCACTTCCCGGAGAAGCTGCATATATACTTCCGTTTTTCCACTTCCGGTAATTCCATATAACAAATACGTTCTTCGTATCCCTTCCCGGTATTCTTTTACAAAATCTTCCACAATTTTCTGCTGTTCTTCATTTAATGCCGGTGGATGCTGCGCTTCCTGTGCCTGTTCTTCTACGGCTTTCCGGTAGATCCGCTCTTTGCTCACACGCACAATTCCCTCTTTTACGAGTCCATCAATCACGGCTTTATTTGCCTTGTATTTTTGAATCGCTGTACGCCGGTTAATGACATCTCCCTCCGCGAGCATTCCCTCGATCAGCCGCACCTTGGCAGCGTAACGTCTTCGTTTATATTCCCCCAGAATATCATTTACTTTATTTTTTTCCATAGCAAAAGTAAGCCAGTGTTCTTCCACTGACTTCACCTTTTTTCGTATCGGAATTACGGTTTTGATCGCCTCATTCATCGTCGAGCCATAGCGCTCTCGAATAAATCCTGCCACCTGTAAAAGTTCACTTTCTACCGGCATCTGCTTTGTGGCGATACTCACGATCTCTTTCATGCGTGAAACATCAAATGCGGCTTTTTCTGTCAAATGAATGACAAAGCCTTTCAACAGGCGATTTCCCCGTCCAAAAGGCACCTGAACCGGAGTTCCGATCCGAATCTCCGATTCCAGGCGTTTTGGTACTATATATTGGTACGTTTTGTCTAACGCTTCGACGCTGATATCTACGATGATATCCGCAAACATTACATCACAACCTTCTGCACTACTTCATCCATGTGCATTCCACGGGAACCTTTTACCAAGATCCAGTCACCTTCTTTGGCACACTTCTTTACAAACGCAGCCGCCTCTTCATTGTCTTTACAATTTTTTACAGTTATATTTGAAGTCTCTTCCACCTGCTTTGCGATAAAGGAAGCTCCTTCGCCTACTGTGATCACAAGATCCAATGTTTTGCCCTTCTGCGCTTCTTCTACAATAAATTTGCCGATTCCGCGATGCAATTCTTCGGTCTGTTCTCCCAGTTCGAGAACATCTCCCAGCACCGCAATCTTCTGTCCGGTCTTTGCATAATCAAACAGAGCATCAATATTACTGTTAATAGAATCCGGGCTGGCATTGTACGTATCGTCGATCACATGATATCCATGGGCATCTTTTCGTTCGCCACGCATGGAAAATGGACGGTACTCCTTTAATGCCTGTACAGCATCGTCAAACGGTACGCCAAACTGTTCTCCGAGAGCCATCGCAACCAAGGCATTATTCACATTATGGCCGCCCATCACAGACAATTCGACTTCGCCTGTCTGTCTGCCATGATAGACAAATTTCTGTCCGTTTTCTGTCACGGCAAGATCGGTCGCCCGCACCTCGCAGTCCGCTTCGGTTCCATAATAACAGATCGGACATTTGGCCTTGCACAATGAATACGGCACATTTTCACCGGTGATCTGCTTCATGTCACCATTCCCGCAAATATACAGTCTGCCATCATGGGAAGTCCCGACATATTTGACAATATGCCCTTTCTCTTTGGCTATATTTTCACGGCTTCCAAGATTCCCAATATGGGACACTCCGATATTGGTCATTACCGCCGTCTGCGGTTTGGCAATTTCTACCAGCCGTGCCATCTCGCCCGGAAGACTCATTCCCATCTCAAAGATGGCAAGTTCTGTCTCCGGCTCCAATTCAAACATCATCAGCGCAACCCCGATCTGGCTGTTCCAGTTTCCCTGTGTCTTTACAACACGGTATTTTTTCTCCAATACCGCACTGATCATCTCTTTGGTTGTCGTTTTTCCAACACTTCCCGTCACACCGATAACCGGGATATCAAAACGGCTGCGGTAATACGCCGCCGTTTTTTGAAGTGCCGCAAGAGTGTCCTCTACATAGATGCAGCTTCCCGAAGCCGCCGGCACAACATCTTTTTTCGACGAAAATGTCACACCGGCTCCTGCCTGCATCACCTGTGGGATAAACCGGTGAGCATCTACCCGTTCTCCCACGATTGGTACAAACAGGGAATCTTTTCCCGCTTTTCGTGAATCGGTCACCACATTTGTAACAACACCATTTTTATCTCCCCAAAGCAGGGTTCCGTCCACTGCTTTGAGAATTTCACTGATACCAATTGGAATCATCGTTCTCGTCTTTCCTCTCTATCCGATCAGCCGATGACATCTGCCATATCAAACCGGCCAGTCTCTTTTCCATTCAAAAATTTTGCTGCGGCAACGGCACCTTTTCCAAATACCGCCTTACTGTATGCGGTATGGGAAAACGTTACCACTTCGTCCGTTCCGGCAAAAATCACATCGTGGTCGCCGACAATCGTTCCACCACGCACGGCGCTGATTCCAAGTTCTTTTTTGCCTCGTTTTTCCCTTCTCTGGGAACGGTCAAAAATATATTCATACTGGTTATCCATCGCCTCATTGACGGCATCTGCAAGCGCAAGTGCCGTTCCGGATGGCGCATCCAGCTTCTGGTTATGATGTTTTTCTACGATCTCCACATCAAAGCCCTCCGCCGCCAATACTTTGGCTGCCTCCTGTACAAGGCGCATCAAAGTATTGATACCGAGTGACATATTGGCAGATTTTAACACTGCTGTCTTTTTCGATGCTTCTTCAATCTTTGCCAGCTGTGCTTCGTCGTAACCGGTCGTACAGAGTACAACCGGCACTTTCTTTTCTTCACAGTATGCGAGCAGATCATCCAGAATCTTTGGTGTTGAAAAATCAATGACCGCATCTGCTTCCACATCACAGTCTTTGATGGAAGAAAATACCGGGTAATCCTTGGAACCGTCATCCACAATGTCAATTCCTGCTACGATTTCTGCTTCTGCGTCTTCACTTACAATTTTTGTAATTGTCGTTCCCATAGCGCCATTACAGCCGCTCATAATGATTCTTGTCATGTCGTACATTTCCTTCCGTTGTCTTTATTTTACTTCAATCCCTGCTTTTTTCATCTCGTCAGCAAGTACTTTGGCATGCGCCTCTTCCATCTCGGTCAATGGCATACGAAGTGGTCCTACTTCCATTCCCATCAGGTTCATCGCCTTTTTGACCGGGATTGGGTTCACTTCGCTGAACAGGGCATGAATCAGATCCAGATATCCTAACTGCATCTCCATTGCTTTTTTCGTATCACCGGCAAAGAATGCGGCTGTCATATCATGTGTCTCCTGTGGCAGAATGTTGGAAAGCACGGAAATCACACCTTTTCCACCAAGGGAAAGTACCGGAATAATCTGGTCGTCGTTTCCGGAATACAGATCCACGGAACCGCCCGCCATGCTGAGTACATCTGCTACTTCGGAAAGATCGCCTGTCGCATCTTTTACACCAACGATATTATCTACCGTCTTACACAATTCCACTACGGTTTCCGGTGCAATCTTCACGCCGGTACGTCCCGGAATATTGTAAAGAATGATCGGAATCTTTACGCTCTCCGCAACGGCTTTAAAATGTGCCTTCAATCCGTTCTGTGTACATTTATTATAATATGGTGTTACCAACAAAAGGCCGTCCGCACCGGCTGCCTCTGCTTTTTTCGAGAGATCGACTGCGGTGCGTGTACAATTAGAACCTGTTCCGGCGATTACCGGGATTCTTTTATTTACCACTTCGCAGCAATAACGGATACACTCGATATGCTCTTCTACCGTAAGGGTAGAAGCCTCTCCCGTTGTACCACAGATAATGATCGCGTCCGTGTGGCCTGCGATCTGCTGCTCGATCACTTCCTTTAATTTGTCATAGTTCACACTTCCATCCTGATTCATAGGAGTAACAAGTGCTACTCCGGCTCCTGTAAAAATAGCCATAATTTCCTCCATTCTGCCGCGTGGCGGCACTATATTTATTTTTCCTGTAATGTAACGATTCCGAATCCAGTGTATGGGTGTCCTGAATCGTTACGTTGTTACAAACAGTTGAGTTTCCTGCACTAAAAAGGATATGCAACGTTCCGAGGAATGCTGCATATCCGCAATTTCAATACTTTGTAGCACTCCATCATAAAGATGACAGTCATATACCTGTTTGATATATGCCCAGGGTTAGCAGCATCAGGTCACTGCCCCCTTCGGCAGACTTTCCTTTCTTTGAGCCATCACTTGTGTACCTGACACATCAGGAAAAATACTGATAAAGTCCGCGCCTCTACTGTTTTATTAACTTACTTTTTATCATAACACTTCTGTATGTGTTCGTCAAGAACTTTTCGTGCAGGCACGAACTGATTTTGACGTTGAAACATTACCATCAGATCAACTCGTGGATTTCCTGTAAGGATTTCACACCAATCTCACCTTCATGGATCACGGTATAAATTCCATCTGCCGTAGCTTTTGCTGCTGCCATCGTCGTCATATATGGAATTTTTGCCTTAATCGCATTTTTACGGATGTAACTGTCATCAAAAGCTTTCTCATCGCCCGTCGCCGGTGTATTGATGATGAGCTGGATCTTTCCATTGATGATCGCGTCTACGATGTTTGGCTTGCCTTCCTGCATCTTATTAATGCGCTCTGCTTTGATTCCATTTTCTTTCAACAGTTCATACGTCGTTCCGGTTGCCAGAATTCCAAAACCGCATGCCTCAAATTTTTTCGCCACTTCAACGAGTTCCGGTTTATCTTTCTTGCTGACACTCATCAGTACATTTCCTTCTTTTGGAAGTCTTGTCTGTGTTGCTTCCTGTGCCTTAAAGAAGGCCTCTCCGACATTTTCCGAAAGCCCAAGCACTTCTCCGGTAGAACGCATTTCCGGTCCGAGTACCGGATCCACTTCCTGGAACATATTGAATGGGAATACGGCTTCCTTCACTCCATAGTATTTTGGATTTACCGGTTTCATATTCTCAATCGGAGAAGGATTTCCGGTCAATTCTCTTGTCATAATCTGGGTTGCCAGTTTTACCATCTGTACATTACATACTTTCGATACCAATGGAACCGTACGGGAAGCTCGCGGATTTGCCTCCAATACGTATACTTTTCCATCTTCGATCGCATACTGCATATTCATCAATCCGCAGACACCCATTTCTTCGGCAATTCTGCGTGTGTAATCTTTGATTGTCTCGACAAGTTCTGCCGGAATATTTTTGGATGGAAGGATACATGCGGAATCTCCCGAATGTACTCCTGCCAGCTCAATATGCTCCATAACAGCCGGTACAAAAGCATGTTTGCCATCTGCGATCGCATCTGCCTCGCATTCCATCGCATGACGCAGGAAACGGTCGATCAGAATCGGACGGTCCGGTGTCACGCCTACGGCTGCTGCCATATATTGTTTCAGGCTTTCCGGATCATTGACTACTTCCATACCACGTCCGCCGAGGACATAAGATGGACGCACCATAACCGGATAACCGATCTCATCTGCAATTTTAAGTGCTTCTTCCACATCTACTGCCATACCTGCTTCCGGCATTGGAATGTTCAATTTTTCCATCATGCCGCGGAACAGATCACGGTCTTCTGCCATATCAATGATCTCCGGCGATGTTCCGAGGATATTGACTCCGTTTTTCTTCAGATCTGCTGCCAGATTCAGTGGTGTCTGTCCACCAAACTGTGCGATGACACCGAGTGGCTTCTCTTTTTCATATATACTCAAAACATCTTCAAGTGTTAATGGCTCAAAATACAATTTGTCGGAAGTATCGTAATCTGTGGATACGGTTTCCGGATTACAGTTTACAATAATGGTCTCAAATCCCATCTCTTTCAGAGCAAAGGCTGCATGTACACAACAGTAGTCAAATTCGATACCCTGACCGATACGGTTTGGTCCGCCGCCGAGGATCATGATCTTTTTCTTGTCCGTTACGGTAGACTCATCTTTTGCATTGTATGTAGAATAATAATACGCACTGTCTTTTGTACCACTTACGCGAACCGGCTCCCAGCTCTCGGTGATACCAAATCCGGTTCTTGCCTTGCGGATCTCTTCTTCCGTCACTTCAAGGATCTGTGCCAGATAACGGTCGGAGAAACCATCTTTTTTCGCTTTCTCAAGAACATCTTTTCCCGGCACTTTTCCTTTATTTGCCAAAAGTGCCTCTTCTTCCTCTACCAGTTCTTTCATCTGCTCGATAAAATAATGTTTGATCTGTGTGCGCTCAAACAATTCTTCCACGGTAGCCCCTTTGCGAAGTGCTTCATACATGATAAACTGACGCTCACTTGTCGGATAGATCAACATCTGCATCAATTCATCCTTTGTTTTCTCATGGAAATCTTTGGCAAATCCAAGACCATAACGTCCAATCTCCAGACTACGGATGGCTTTCTGGAATGCCTCTTTATAATTTTTACCGATGCTCATGACTTCGCCGACAGCACGCATCTGTGTTCCCAGCTTGTCCTCGGAATCTTTGAATTTTTCAAATGCCCATCTGGCAAATTTAATAACGACATAATCTCCGCTTGGCACATATTTGTCTAATGTACCATTGACGCCACACGGAATCTCATCCAGTGTAAGTCCGGACGCAAGCATCGCAGATACGAGTGCGATCGGGAAACCTGTCGCTTTGGATGCCAGTGCGGAAGAACGGGATGTTCTCGGATTGATCTCGATAACAACGATTCGGTCAGATACCGGATCATGGGCAAACTGCACATTGGTTCCACCGATTACCTGTACTTCATCTACAATTTTATAAGCCTGTTCCTGAAGGCGTTTCTGAACATCTTCGGAAATCGTAAGCATCGGAGCGGAACAGAAGGAATCTCCTGTGTGCACTCCAAGAGGATCAATATTTTCGATAAAGCAGACCGTGATCATATTGCCTTTTGCATCACGCACTACTTCCAGTTCCAATTCTTCCCATCCGAGAATGGATTCTTCGATCAACACCTGGCCGACAAGACTTGCCTGAAGTCCACGTGCACAGACGGTTTTCAATTCTTCTACATTATATACGAGTCCACCGCCGGCTCCTCCCATCGTATAAGCAGGACGAAGAACGACCGGATAACCGAGTTTATCTGCGATCTCAAGGGCTTCCTCTACGGAATACGCTACTTCGCTTCGTGCCATTTCGATGCCAAGCTTGTTCATCGTCTTTTTAAATTCGATACGGTCTTCTCCACGCTCGATTGCATCGACCTGAACACCGATAACTTTTACATCGTATTTATCTAAAATGCCGGCGCTTGCCAATTCGGAACACAAGTTCAGGCCTGACTGTCCACCAAGGTTTGGCAGGATTGCATCCGGACGCTCTTTTTCTATGATCTGCTCCAAACGTTTTACATTCAATGGTTCGATATAGGTAACATCTGCAATGTCCGGATCTGTCATGATCGTCGCCGGGTTTGAGTTTACCAGTACGATCTGGTATCCAAGCTGGCGAAGCGCTTTACATGCCTGTGTTCCTGAATAATCAAATTCACATGCCTGTCCGATGATGATCGGTCCTGATCCAATGATCAATACTTTCTTAATGTCCTCTCTTTTACTCACTTTTGTCCTCCATTCCGAAGCCGCATACGGCACTCTCTAATTTTCTCTATTCCTTTCTATTTTACAGAAAATTCAGAAAAAGTAAATAGGAAATCAGAAAATAAATAAATTTAAGTGTAATATTTTATTGCAAAATGACACCCTTGCTTTTCTCTGTCGGGACCGCTCGCGCTTAGAAGAACCTCCGCAGCGACAAAAAAAGACTTTCCTCTACCTTTTCGGCAGCTGAAAGTCTTTTTGTTTTCTGCTATGTACGAATTCCATAGATGTTATCTCACAGGATTTCTGAAACTTCATCTACATAGGCTCGGATCTGTTCCGGCAGTTTGGTGCCGGTGATAATGAGTTTTCGGTAATCCCCCTGAATACGAAGCAAGTCTTCTACGTCATCCTCTGTCAAAATCCCAAGGTCAATTAATCCCAGTAGTTCATCCAAAATAATAACATCGCTTTCTCCGGTTTCAAGAACTTTTTTTGAAAAGTTAAACCCATTTAGTATATTTGCTTTTTCTTCTTCTTTTTCACTCTCTGATAAATCACAGTAACTGACTTCACTTTTATCAAATCGGAAAATCTGTACATCTGGTTCAAGCCGGTCTAAGACCTGAAACTCATCGGCAACCTTTCCCTTCAGAAACTGGATCATCGTGATCCGCTGTCCATGCTGGAGTTCTCTGAGCGCCTGCCCTACAGCGGCAGATGTCTTTCCTTTACCTGTTCCATAAAAGGCTTGTATAATCCCTGATTCCATCGTCATAAACACCTCTCTTTGGTTTGTGTTGACACAAATTTGACAACACTCGCTCATTTATGAGAAATAATTTACCACAAATTTTAAGAAATGGCAAGCAAATTTTTACGATCCCCTACTCGTCGTCCATACCATAAGTCTCCGGTTCATCGAATTCCGGTTCTTCGGATGCAGCCACGATTGCTGACATCGGATCCACGCGTTCCAGTTTGCTTACCGATATTTCATAAGCGGTTCTGGTCTCGAATTCTTCCTCCCCGATGCGTTTCTGATACTCACGGCTCTGGATTCTTCCCCATAGCTGAATGTGATCTCCTACTTGAAAACCATCGGCAAAACGTGCATTACGTCCCCAGCAGATACAAGGGATATAATCGGATTTTCCATACGGACGGTTTACTGCAAGCAATACATCTGCAATCTCGCGTCCCAATGGCGTCTTACGATATACCGGCAGTTTGCAGATATATCCGTCTAAGAAAATGTGATTTGGTTTTTCACATTCTCCCGGCTCGTCGTCCACACGAATGTCACGAACAAACATGGAAAGAACCAGACGATTGTGATTCTCCTCGTGACGATTGTAAGAACGGAACTGTCCGGATGCTTCGATAAATTTTCCACGGTAATCCTGTTTGACATCAATCAAACGTTCCGACACCATAAGCGGAATCGTATCGAATACATTGCTTAAACGTCGTACTGACAATTGAAGAGTATAGAACCCCTCTCCATACACCTCATGGCTGAAAGTGAAATCGCTGATCACCTCTCCATACACATTTACCTGATTGTTTCCTAGCACCTTATCTGTCATCATATATGACCCCCTTTGTTTATTTACCTGTGTCTATGCCACCCGGTGAAGACAGATGACATAAATGCGCATTCGCACACTCTGATATTATAACACAGACTTTTTTTCTTTACCATATACTATATGCACAAAATTTTCTTTTTAGAACAAAAACTTTCGATTTGCCATATTTTTTTTTCTGTGCTATGATAGAGAACAGAGTTTTTAAAGTAATCATATGAAAGGACGATTAAAAAAATGGTAAAATCAAGAGATAATATAAGAAATATTGCGATTATTGCCCACGTCGATCACGGAAAAACAACGATTGTGGACGAATTGCTCAAACAAAGCGGAGTCTTCCGAAAAAATCAGGAAGTTGCGGAACGTGTTATGGACTCCAACGATATTGAAAGAGAACGTGGTATTACCATCCTTTCTAAAAATACAGCCATTCATTATAATGATATTAAAATAAATATTATTGATACCCCGGGACATGCCGATTTTGGCGGCGAAGTAGAACGTGTCCTCAAAATGGTAAATGGTGTCGTACTTGTTGTCGATGCCTTTGAAGGGGCGATGCCACAGACAAAATTTGTATTGAAAAAAGCACTGGAACTCAGCCTTCCTGTCGTTGTCTGCGTTAATAAGATCGACCGTCCGGAAGCTCGTCCGGCAGAAGTGGTCGATGAGATTCTCGAACTTTTTATCGATCTCGATGCCAACGAAGAACAGCTCGACTGCCCATTTATCTTTGCTTCTGCCAAAGAAGGAATTGCTTCCACTTCCTATGAAGTGCCGGGAACCGATATGAAACCTCTGTTTGATGCAATCGTAAATTATATTCCGGCTCCAACCGGAGATCCGGATGCCGATACTCAGGTTCTTATCAGTACGATCGATTACAATGAATACGTCGGCCGTATCGGTGTCGGAAAAGTGGACAACGGTTCCGTGCGCGTCAATCAGGACGTTGTAATTGTCAATGCACATGATCCGGAGAAAAATAACAAAGTAAAAATCAGTAAATTATATGAATTTGAAGGCTTGAACCGTGTCGAAGTAGAAGAAGCCGGCATCGGTTCTATCGTAGCAATTTCCGGTATTTCGGATATTCATATCGGTGATACGCTGTGTTCTCCGGAAAATCCAAAACCGATTCCATTCCAGAGAATCTCCGAACCTACTATCTCTATGGACTTTATCGTAAATGACAGCCCGCTTGCCGGTCAGGAAGGAAAATACGTTACTTCCCGTCATTTGCGTGACCGCTTATATAAAATGCTCAATACCGATGTCAGTCTTCGTGTCGAAGATACCGAAACAACCGAGGCTTACAAAGTTTCGGGCCGTGGAGAGCTGCATCTTTCCGTATTGATTGAAAATATGCGCCGCGAAGGGTATGAATTTGCGGTCAGCAAACCGGAAGTTTTGTATAAAACCGACGAATCCGGGAAAAAACTAGAACCAATGGAACGTGCTTATGTGGATGTACCGGATGAATTTACCGGAACGGTCATCGACAAACTCAGTCAGCGTAAGGGCGAACTTCAGGGCATGAGTCCTCTCAATGCCGGTACAACGCGTCTGGAATTTTTGATTCCTGCCCGCGGACTGATCGGTTATCGTGGAGAATTTATGACCGATACGAAAGGAAATGGTGTCCTCAATACCGAATTTTACGGCTATGGCGATTACAAAGGAGATATCGCTTACCGTAAACAGGGTTCCCTGATCGCCTACGAATCCGGTGAAACGGTTACGTATGGACTTTTCAACGCACAGGAACGTGGTACTCTTTTTGTCGGTCCCGGCGAAAAAGTATACGGCGGAATGGTTGTTGGTCAAAATGGAAAGACCGATGACATCGAAGTAAATGTCTGCAAGAAGAAACAGCTTACCAACACCCGTGCCTCCGGTTCGGACGATGCTCTCCGCCTGTCTCCGAAAAAGGAACTCAGTCTGGAAGAAGCCATCGAATTTATCGATACCGATGAACTTCTGGAAGTCACACCGGAAAATCTTCGTATTCGTAAGAAAATATTGGATGGTACTGCCCGTTATCGTGCCAGCCGCAACAATAAAAACAGCTAATATATAGGAATGGAGACTTTCGAATGATTTTACAACCGATTAGTCCTTTCGTCCAGAAAACATTTGAATCGTATGAGAAACTGCGCCCTTGCTTTATGAGTGAGGGGCATTTTCTCAATCAGTTTTTATGGGAAAGTTATTATCATACCATGTTTGCCACCGATGATATCGCGCTGTATCTTTTTTTTGAATATCAAGGCGAAAAAAAGGCATTCTGTCCTCTTTGTTCTGTGGATGATCTGCCGGAAGCGTTCCGGCGTATGGAAAAGCAGTTTCACGATGAATGGAATGCCCCTCTGGACATCTATCTGGTGGACGATCTGACAAAAAATGTATGGGAACAGGCAGGCTTGCTTAAAGATTATACCTGGACCGCCGAACGTGACAGTTTTGATTATATCTATGAAGCAGAAAAATTGAAAACACTGAGCGGACGTGCCATGCACAAGAAAAAGAATTTAGTCAATTCATTTCTCCGCGAATATGAAGGCCGTTTTGTCTATGAGACACTCGGCTGTGGAGATATCGAAGAAGTCAAGGAATTTCATGAAAAATGGCTTGATGAGCGCCGCCACTACGACCGTTTCAACTGCATCGACGATGAAGAGGAAGGGGTCTATAGGCTGCTCGGCAACTGCAAAAGCATCGACTGCTCGATGGGCGGCATCCGCATGGACGGAAAAATCGTCGCTTATACCATCGGAAGCTACTGTCCTTCGATCCAGTGTGCATTTATTCATATTGAAAAAGCAGAACCGGAGATCAAGGGATTGTACAACTACATCAACCAGCAGTTTCTGATCCATGAGTTTCCGGATGCGGTATATGTAAACCGCGAAGACGATCTCGGTCAGGACAACCTGCGTCAGGCAAAATTATCCTACAAACCGATTCGTCTGGAAGAAAAATATTATATTCAAGAAAAACGATAAAAAGTGCCTGCACTCATTTATGTGCTTTACTACATTGATGAGTGTTGGCACTTTTGTAATTTCCCTGGGTTTCTACAACTTTATCTTCTTTTGTCCACTATATGCCCGGTATTTCTTTTCCCCATTGATTTTATCATACGTCCGCACTTTAAACCAAAGCGTGTAACCTTTTTGAGAATAGGCAAGTTTTACTACCCGCTTTCCTTTCTTCAGGGAATTCTTTGCCAAACGGATGCGTACGAACTTTTTACCTTTTTTCTTCATATACAGATCAAAATAACTGCCTACCGATGACTTCACCGTGATCTGCACATAGCGAAGATTTCTATTTCCCTTTTTCCGAATCGAAATCGCTGGACGCTTGCTCTGCTTTTTCAACGGGGCCGCAACCTCCATGCTTGCACTCGCTGCCGGCGTAGCAGCTGATGCCGCGTTTTCTGATGATATGTCCGTTGACTGCGGTGTAGCAGATGGTGTCGGGCTTACTGTCGGCGTCTCCGTTGGCTGCGGTGTGGGGGTTGATTCTGGGCTTGCTGTCGGCGTCTCTTCTGGCATTTTGCTTTCAAACACCAGTTTTTTGGTATCCGATGTCAGTGGATTGAACGTAATTGAATAAATGTAAAAAATTTTTTCACGTCCACAAAATTCTGCCTCCTCTGGTTTGTAGCATATTCCAATTGACATATAACTTGCCTTTTTTCCAGTATCACTTATATAATTATTATAAATTTCAACGTCCTCTGTTCCGTATTTTATCTGGTCATCATCATTTGGATACCAAAAAGGATAGGTACAATCTACTATGGTTGTACCGCCTGCATATCCATTTTCCATTGTCAATTCCTCGTCCCACAGATCAAACATCAATTGTACTCCGACCTTGGCTTTGATCGACACCGTTGCGTAATCTTGTGCGCGTATCTGTTCCGGCAGTTTGAACGCCACCCGCTGATATCGCTTGCTAAAACTAATTTTTATACATGGCACTCCGTCGTCATCCACACCTGCTTCCACCGGAACACCATTCTCGCTCTCTTGAAAAGCCCATTGTTCCATAAGATCATACGTTTCTGTCTCGGGCTGCATGATTACCGGTTTCCACTCCTCCCAGGTAATTTCAGAATAAGTTTCTTTCTGTTTTTGCCAAAATTCACTTCCGGACGGAATATACATCGTTCCTGTTACTTGTTCAAAAAATGACAATCCGCCCTCTTCCGGATCCTGCATTGTCACTTCATTGCCTTTCCAATAAATATCACATGCCGTGAAATTTCCCAGTCCTACATAGGAAAGCTGCTCCGGCAGAACAATGGTTTGAAGCAATGGACAATTTCCAAAGGCATCTTGTTTGATCTTACTTGTATATACAGGCAGTTCAACCGATTTTAAATTTTCACATCCGAAAAATGCTCTTTTTCCAACCTCTATCGCTTTCTTCCCAATATTCACCTGCGTAAGGCTTGTACACCCTTCAAAGGCACTGTCCCCAATCGAACGTACCCCTCCGGAAATTTCTAATTTTTTCAAAGAACTGCATCCATAAAAAGCTGTGCTTTCAATGATTAAATAACTTCCAACATACAAATTTTCAAGTGCTTCGCATCCATAAAAGCACCCCTCTTTAAACGTTGCCTGACCGGTTATTCGAACGGTCTGAAGTTTCTTTAAATCTTTAAAACATTCTTCCCAAATAGAACTATTTTCACCCTCCATTTCTACCGAAGACAAATTCATGTATTCATTACAATTTTTACTAAGACTTATGTTATTTTTTATAATCAGTTTCTTAACCGAAGCCTTGCGAATTCCATCCGGAATACATGCGCTCTTTTTCTGCGTATCCTCTCCAATTTCTGCAATCGTTACTGTTCCCTCCAAAGTAAACCGTTCCACCACTTCGGAAGCAAAATCTACCCAATACTGTTCCGAAATGCTGCCATCCTCTGCTGTCACCTGACACTCTGTTGTATTGCCATAAAGATCTCTTTTCTGCCAGGTAATCTTTTCTTCTTGCTGTTGCTGAATAATAGTATCCCATTCGTCCGTATCGGGAACATACATGGTTCCAGTTCGGCCCATCCAAAATGCGTCGTCAATCGCTTCTACTTCGTCTTTGTTTTCACTATATTCCCAAACAATACTTGCCGTAAGCGGAAACGCATCTTTTCCCAATTTCGGCAAAGCCTTTGGTAGGATTATCAATTTGATATTGCTACACCCCCAAAACGCCCCTTCTTCTATCGCTTCTACTTTATACGACAGCGACATCATGTCAAGACTTTCACAATTTGCAAAAGCATAACTTCCGATCGTAGTCACTCCACCCCACGTTATTTCCGTAAGATTATGGCATCCTTCGAAAGTGTGATCTTTTATAAAATATACATTCTCATCAAACTCAATTTTCAGTATATCCTGTTTCTCGATTCCGTCCAGCATTTCCGCCGAAACCGAATATACTCCCTCTACCTTTAATACGCCATCCTTACTTAATGTAACCTTCTTTTCTGTCTGAGAATCCGCTGCTTTGACGCTTACAGATTTATTATGCGCAGGATACTGTACCATTCCGAACGTCATCGCCAAAACCAAGTACCCATGCCAGATTTCTCCTATATCTTCGTACTTTTTCCATCTATCACTTTCTCCTCCGTCTTATCGGTAATACGGCACAAAATCATGCCCTTTGCGTTTTTCCACCGGTGGCAGTTCGTGGTAATCTCCATACATATCCCGCAGTTTCCGGTCATAGGCACGCGGTACTTTGCAGGTTATCCCCTCAAACTCCATGTCAATCCGGTCTTCATAATACTCTTTTTTATTTTTCTCTTTCGTCCCGTAAATGGTTGCCAGACAAAAAATATATTCGCACGCATCGTAATCGTACTTTTTCATGCACCCCTCTGCCTTTTTTACATATTTTTCCAGTTGAAGTGAACGAATATGGTGATCATAAAACTGACGGATCTGCTTGATTGGATTGAGATATGGTTTGTATCTGCCAAAGATTTTTCTTGTTTCTTCAATATTTTTCCGATATTCCGCGTAATTTTCTTCAAGATCTTCTCTGGTAAATCCCGCTCCATCGACAGGAAATACATCTACCCAGACGGACTGTGCATACTTTTCGCGCCTGCCCTTTTTCTCCGTAACTGTACCGGTATGTACCACCTGAATATACGGAATTGCGATATTTCCCTTCATTCCGGTTCGAAGTTCGTATTGCGGAGCTGCCGTCATTTCGTCCGAAAATACCCGCTGAAATGTCTCATAATCCGAACGCGGCATGGAGATATCGATGTCATCATCCCACGGAATAAAGCCGCCATGACGAACCGCGCCCAACAGAGTGCCATAATCAATGATATATCGGAGCTCATATTTCTCACAGATTGTTACAATGTGAGAAAAGATATCAAGTTCTATCTTTCTCACTTCTTCGTCCGGAATCTCTTTTCTTGTCTTCATGCCTTTTTCTTTCCTTTCCGAAATGACTGGGTAAAACTTTTTAACGCCTGTAAAATATAGGTAAACTGACTAAATTTAAACAAAATCGAAAGCAGGATGTAAACCGCCGCTCCGACAATTACCTGAAGAATGACGGTCACGATCGTTGGCAGTGCGATCATTCCGGTAAAATAAACGCACACTCCCATTACCGAAGCGAGCAGGATGGAAGGAATCAGATCGGCTAACTGCTCTTTATAATTGTAATTCAAAAACTTACGGTTTGGCGTCGAATTGACCAGAGCCGCAAATAAGGTGACGATAAATGCCGTCCAGGCGATTGCCATGACGCCGCGGTACATGACAAGAAGGATCATCGCGATACCAAATACCTTCTTCACAATCTCCATGATAAGATACGTCCGCCCTTTTCCAAGTGCCTTTACTGCCTGTACATTTGCCGTCTGCACCGGTTCGAGTGCATATTGCAGACACGCGATCTGCATAAATGGCACACAAGGCAGCCATTTGTCCGAGTAAATCAGACTGACGACCGGCGTTGACATGACCATAAGACCGATCATCAGCGGCCACATCACATACGAACTGACGCGGATTGAGAGGCGCACCACTTCTTTCATCTTCTTCAGATCATCCTGTTTCATCGACATAGCCGGAAAAAGCACGGAAGTAACCGACGAATTGATATTTGTTACAACAAGCCGCGGCATATTTCCGCCCTGATTGTAAAATCCAAGGTCTTTTTCCGTGTACACTTTTCCGATGATCAGACTCCGGATCTGTCCATAAGACGTATGGATCAGTTCGGAGCAGAGCATCTTCCAGCCAAAGGAAAATAATTCTTTCATGCGTTTTCCGGAAAATGCCAGTATTGGACGCCATTTTACCGTAAACCAAAGAATCAAAGTATCCAGCGTCGAATTAAACAAATACTGTGCCACAAGCGCCCACGGGCCAAATCCCATATAAGCCATCACAATTCCGAGGACAGCCGAACCGGCAGTACCGATCAACGTGGAGAAAAAGAAACGCTTAAAAAGCATCTTTTTCTGCACATACGCCTGCTGCACGGAATTGACACCGGCAAGCGGGATTTTAAGTGCCAGTACACGCAGCACCGGACACAATATATCTTTTCCGTAAAAGGACGCAACCAGAGGCGCTCCCAAAAATACAATGGCATAGAAAATCCACGACATTACAATGCTGAAATAAAATACAGAGGAAAAATCCAGTTGATCCGCCTCTTTTTTCTGGATCAAAGCAGAACCAAAACCACTTGACACAAAAACATTTGCGATATCAATAAAAACGGTAATGAGTACGATGACACCAAAGTCACTCGGACTCAGGAGTCGTGCCAGCACGATCCGCACAATAAACGATACAAGCTGCGCTCCGATCCGTTCTCCAAATTTCCAAAATAATCCGGAAAAAACTTTCCGCTGCAAACTTTCTTCACTCATAATCATCTGCTCCTATTTTTTCTGCATTTCCAATTGTGCCTTCACAAGACGGTAATACATCCCTTTTCGGGCAATCAATTCTTCATGGGATCCCACTTCTGCGATGCGGTGTCCGTCGATCACGATCAGACGGTCCGCATTTTGCAGAGTTGACAAACGATGGGCGATGGCAAAGGTTGTACGCCCCTTTGTCAGACGATCGAGGGCTTTCTGAATGCGGTATTCACTTTCCGTATCCAGACTTGCTGTCGCTTCGTCTAAGATCAAAATACGAGGTTCATTGAGAATTGCTCTTGCAATGGCAATCCGCTGTCTCTCTCCTCCGGACAAACTATGTCCGCGTTCTCCCACATAGGTATTGTATCCATCCGGCGTTTTTGAGATAAAGTCATGGGCATTGGCAAGCTTGGCAGCCCGAATCACTTCCTCATACGAGGCATCCGGTCTGGCAAAACGTATGTTTTCAAGGATCGTACCGGAAAACAAAAATGTTTCCTGCAATACGACGCCAAGCTGCGCATGATATGTTTCCGAACGAACCTTCTTGATGTCCGTTCCATCTACCAGTATTGCGCCATCATCCACTTCATACAGCCGCATGATCAAATTGATCAGCGTCGATTTTCCTGTGCCGGAAGCTCCGACGATACCGATCATTTCCCCGGGTTCTACTGTCAGGTTCACATCTTCCAGAACCGGCTGATACGATTTATAGCCAAATGTGGCATGAGAAAATGTGATTTCTCCCTCCACCTCTAATTCTTTCGGCTGCTCATCATCCTCGATAAACGGATCCTGTGCTAAAATATCATTGATTCGTTCAATACTGCTGATCAGATTCATCAGATCACGCGGCATCGAAGTCATCCAGTTCAGGTATTGGTACAAAAGCTGTGTATAGGTGATAAACTGTAACAGTTCTCCGGTTGTCATCGTACCGCGAAGCACATCACAGCCGCCAAAATAAACGACCAGAAAGATTCCTGCACCAAGAATAAAATCAATCATTGGCATAAACAGCGCCCAAAACACTTCATTTTTCTTCTGTACCCGGCAGAATTCATCTGCCAGTTTGTTAAATTTTTCCCGCTCTTCTGCTTCCTTTCCGTAGGATTTTACGACGCGCATCCCGGAGATCACGTCCTGAAGATTGCTATTGACATCGTCGCTCTTTTTCCATTGCAGGTGAAAACGGCGGTGAATATTTTTTCTCCATGCATACGTAATAAAAACCACGACCGGAATGAAGATAAAGGTTAATAATGCCAGCTTCCAATTCAAAGCAAGCATAAATATTATATCACAAATAAAGATAAAACACACGGTAAACATATTGCAAAATGTGCGTTCCATAAATTCCCTTATTTTTCCGGTGTCGAATACAATACGATTCATCAACTCTCCCGGTTTTCTGTCATTGATAAACCCAATGGAGAGAATCTGAATCTTTTCAAATAATTTCTTGCGAAGATCCTTTGCAATTGTCGCCCCAAGTGCTGTACAATAATAACTTTTCAGCACATTGATAACGACGATACCGACACTGAGCAAAAACATAATGAAAAGACACACGAGTGCCATGCGGATTCCCCCATGGTGCTTTGTCAGCACCTCATCGACAAGCCGTTTCTGCACTTCCGGATTGAGAAGTGTGACGACCGCCGCTAAGATCATCAGTACGATAATTCCAAAAAATCTTCTGCGGTAAGGGGCTGCCATCGTCAGAAAAGAATGCCAGAAACCACCTTCCTTCGAACAATGCGGGCAGTATCTGGTGCCCGGTATCGCACGTCCGCAATTCGGACAGATTTTCTCATATTCGGTACTTTCTACCTTTTCTGTCCTTCCCGAACATAAGATACGGATTCCTCTGGCGATGTAAGCATATCTTGCCAGATGTTTTCCGGAATATTGTACCAGAAAACGTTTTTCCCCGCGATACCGAACCGTCAGAAGCCCACAGCCGACTTTCGCTTCTGCCGCCGCTTCTTCACAGTCTGCCAGAGCAAACCATTCTGCCGGACTTCCCTTAGATAACAGATAGATTTTTTTGTTCGTCACAACAAGATAGGAATCCGATAACCAGTCTCCGTCTGCGCCAATATCATACGGAACACTGTAATACCGCTTTTCTTCCGACACCGGCGGTAATATTTTCTCCGCCCATGCAGGCAGTTCATAATTCAAATTCATCGCATTCTCCTATTACAAAAATAAATCCAGTTTTCTCTGTTCCTTCTGCGTCAGAGCAAAGACATCCGGAATCTCAAACCGGTTTTCGTCGAGATCTGTGATCAGAAGCCTTTTTTCCGACAATCTTGTCACCGCGCTCGCTCCCATATTGATCGTAAAACGGCATTCCCCACGGTCTGTCAGAACATGGAAATACGCATAGCCGTATTCGTCTTTGATCGAAAGCACTTTTTGGATGACAGGTGTAAAATAATGTAAATTCAATTGTTCCAATAACATTTTTTTCGTTTCTTTCGAAACGTCTTTCAGATCTTTTACCACACCGATTTCCCGTGATCTCTCTTCCACGGTTCGGATAGAGATAAACCCGTCCGGCTCGGTAAACGGAAACAGCCGGATCACCTGAACCCGTTCCCATGTATTCCCATCAAACGTTAGGCGGACAAAACCGCCTTTGGTTCGTTCGAATACCGCATTGTCTTTTGTCAGGTAGTGCAGTGCCGTCATTTCTTCCGCTTCCCGTTCGATCTGTTCTCTTTCAAATTGTTCCATTTCCTCTGCCTCCCCTCTTAGTCAAGTCCCTTGAGTGCCAGTGACTCGGTCTGTAATTTCATCAATTTATAATATATACCTTGTTTCTGTTCCAGCTGCTCCGCCGTTCCTTCCTCCGCAATCTTTCCTTCGTCGATCACGACCAGACGGTCTGCATCGCGCAATGTCGAGAGCCGGTGTGCGATGGACAATGTCGTACGCCCTTTGACAAGGTAATTGAGCGACTCCTGGATGGCTTTTTCCGTCGCCGTATCGACGCTTGCTGTCGCTTCGTCAAGAATCAATATCTTCGGATTGGCAAGAATGGCCCGTGCGATAGAAATTCGTTGTTTTTCGCCGCCCGATAAGTCTTTTCCCGCTGCCCCGATCACGGTATCGTAACCATCCGGCATATTACTGATAAACTCATGTGCGCTGGCTAACATCGCCGCACGTATGATGTCTTCCCTCGATGCCTCCGGATCGGCATACGCGATATTTTCTGCCACCGTTCCCATAAAAATATACGTATCCTGGGAAACCATCGCCACATTGCGCCGCAGATCGTGAAATGCCAGTTCTTTTACCGGAACACCGTCGATACGGATCTCGCCCTCATTGACATCATACAGCCTTGAGATCAGATTGACAAGTGTCGTCTTTCCGGCTCCGGAACGCCCCACAACACCAAGCATCTCCCCTGGTTTTACGTGCAGGGTAATGTCTTTCAGCACCGGTTTATTGGTCTCATAGCCAAATGTCACATGCGAGAGTTCGATCTCTCCCTCCGGCTCTTTCAAAGCCACCGGATGCTCAGCCTCCTCAATGTCCGGGATTGCATCCATGATCTCAAACATTCGCTGTGCCGAATTGATACTGTCCGACCACATCTGAAATACCCGTGAAAAGAAGTTCATCGGTCCATTGAGCTGCCCCACATAGCCGACAAACGTAATCAATACACCGAGTTCAATATCCCCGGTTCCCAGAAGCAGGATCACGCCTACGATCCACACCCAGATACTGGAAATTTCCTGAACCAGATTATATAGTATCGTAAACCGGTTGTTGTATTTTACAATCCGGATCTCCGCGTCTTTCAGATGTTCATTGACCGGCTCAAATCTCGCATTTTCCGCCGCCTGCTGTCCAAACGCCTTCACCACTCTGGCTCCGGTCAGATTATCATTAACCCGGCTGTTTACTGCCCGTTCTGCGCGATGGCGTCTTCCAAAGAGGCTCCATAATTTGGGTTTTAACCGCACACTCATAAAAACTAAGAGCGGCAGAAGCACACATGCCACAAGTGCCATCGGCGCATTGAGACGGAACATCACGCAAAACGTCGCAATAATCGTAAAGCCATGAATAAATATGTACGGAAAGCCGTCCAGAAAAAAGTTCGTCACACGTTCTGCATCACTGAGAACACGAGTCATCAGGCTTCCGGTCTGTTTGCTCGTAAAAAAGCCGATCGACAGTCTTCCCAGCGCGGCAAATACATCTTGCTTGATATCACGTACTGTATCCGCTACAACCTGCGCCATCAACACTCCCTGCACAAGTGTCACCCCGCGCTGCAAAATTCTTGCCACGATCATTGCCGCGACCAGGATAAGAAGTGCCAGCGTATACTCTCCGGCTATTCCAAATTTTTCCAAAATCACATCATTTTTCTTAAGCACCCAGTCAAATAACACCGTACCGCTCAAATACGGCCATAAAATATTTACAAATGCCGAAAAAACATAACAGAAAAGAAGAGCTGCCATCTTCACGCGGTATTTCCAGAAATAGCGCAGTGTCCGTGTAAAGATGGATCGCTTGTTCATGCACTTCGGACATATTTTCCGCGCCGGATCCGGATACATCGTTCCACACCGCGGACAATACAATTCTTCCGAACCGGCTTCTTTTTCTTCCGCCGCCTCTTCGGCCGGCGGCTGTGCTTCCTGCCGGAATGCTTTCACAAACTCGTTCATCTGCGCCAGATACAGGTTTGTCAGCGCACACAGCCGGTATTCGATCCCCTGATACTGCATGATAACAAGGCTCGTTGCCAGCTGCTTGAAAATGGAAATATTTGTAATTTCTTTCCGCTCATAATAACGGCAGGCGTACTCTTTTTGATCCTCTCCATACGCCATGTCCTTTGTCTTTGTTCCGCGAAAATAACGGATGCTCTGCGGATCCGGTTCACTGACCGCAACCCCCAGAGTATCTTTTGTCAAAAACACATATCCATTTACATATTCACTTGAAAATGACAGGTCAAATGGCGATACCGCCACGATATCCTGCTTTTCAATGCCCTGCTTCCGAATCTGCTTCTCCACACAGGATGGCAGTTTATTGTCCCTCATCATCCTCTTCCTTCCGATATTTGTCATAATCATCTAAGAAATTATATTCCCAGTCATCTTTATGATAGCCGATCACGGTACGCAGATTGATATTACGCACACTGTTGAAAATATTCGACTCGATGACATCACTTGTCTTACGAAACTGCGCGATCAGTTCTTTCATCTCATCGCGCTTCGACGGCTTGTCACCGCCGCACGTCGCACAATGCTCGGTAAACCGGCAGGCACACTGGATAAAATGCAGATCGTTGTAATCCCGCCATGCCTTGATATCCGCCTCTTTGACAAGATACAGCGGACGGATCAGTTCCATGCCGGCAAAGTTTGAACTGTTTAACTTCGGCATCATCGTCTCAACTTTTCCACTGTAAAGCATTCCCATCAAAATCGTCTCGATCACATCATCAAAATGGTGGCCAAGCGCGATCTTATTGCAGCCGAGTTCTTTTGCCTTCGAATACAGGTAACCGCGGCGCATTCTTGCGCAGAGATAACATGGATTTTTCTCAATGCCTGCGACCACGTCAAAAATCTCCGTATTGAACACAGTCAGCGGAATCCCCAGTATTTTCGCGTTGTTTTGTATGATATTCCAGTTGTCCTCATTGTACCCCGGGTTCATTACGAGAAAGATGGCATCAAAGGAAATCTGCCCGTGCTTTTTGATCTCCTGAATGAGTTTTGCCAACAGCATGGAATCCTTGCCGCCGGAGATACAGACCGCAATCTTATCTCCTTCCTGAATCAGTTCGTATTCTTTGATGGCTTTCGTAAACCGGCGCCAGATCGGTTTGCGGAATTTTTTGATCAGGCTCCGCTCAATCTGTGCCGTGCGTTCTTCCAGATTCTCTTCCTGTTTCGTAAACTGGCTCAGAGAATACCGCAGATAAGAACGGTATCCCCCTTCCACATCGACGACATTTTTCCCTTCTTTTTCCAGATCCTGAACACATTCCGCACTCTTTCTCCCCGTATGACAGAACAGATACACCGTCTTATCCTGCTGCCATAACTCCGCGTGGTCTTCCAGTTCCTCTGCCGGAATATTTACCGCTCCCGGAATGCTTCCTCTGGAAAATTCTTCCTCCTGCCGTATATCTACCAAAACTGCTTCCTCTTTAGATAACGCAAGTGCTTCCTGTACACTGATCTGTCTCATCTTCTTCGCCTTCCTTTATTGTAAATCTCTGTCAAAACAATTTCGTACCCGGTTCGATCGTTCCATTTCGGTACTGCTGCATCAATTCTTCCAGATCGGATATATATGCCATGATCTTTTTTCCCACATCCGTATCTTTTACGAGTACACGGGTCTTCTCCGTCTCGACGATCTGACTCTCCGACGCAATGTCCTTGTTTTCCTGCAATGCCTTTTTAACACTTTCAAACGGGTGGTGTGCTTTGATACGCATACCGTGGGAATTGTAAATTAATGTATATCCGGCAATTCCCGTCGTCTTATGATAATCTTTGCAGAATCCGCCATCGATGACAAGCAGTTTGCCGCCTGCCCGAATCGGCTGTTCCCCTTCCATCGTTTTTACCGGCGTATGTCCATTGATAATATGTGAATGTTCGGAATACAGTCCAAACTCACGCAGGATCATATTGCAGGTTCGCTCTTCTTCATGATAGCGGTAATATGGATTGCTCTCCTCAACCCACGCACTCTCATCGGTCACAAACATTCTTTCAAAGGTCTTAATATTACGCCCGCAAAGCGGAGATTTGCGTCCGCACCACAAGAACCACATAAAATCCAGTGCATCACGGTCTTTGCGGTGGAAATACGCCCGTCGTGCCATTTTATCCGCATAATCAAGATACCGCTTCCCCTGATATATTTCGTCGCCAAACCGCACGCCATCAAAATTTCCACTTTCATCCAATGGCACACAACCGTGATAGAGCAGATTTCCATTGAAAATGCGATACATACTTCCTTTTTCATACAGATAAGAAATGTGCCGCTGCAAACGATCGCTGTTTATAAATGCAGTCGTAAGCTCGTCCATCACATGCGCTTCTTCTTCCGTAAGCGCATATGCATCTTCACTCTGGAGTGTAGGAAAGTCCCCATCTTTCAGCGAATATTCTTTTCCGCCAATGTCGACGGTCTTTTTCTCTTTATTGATCTTTGAAAGGAGCAGACGGTCATTCATCCCGTACTCCGGATGACGCTGTATCGTCTGGCCTTCCAATTTCAAAAGCATGACGGAAACCGCTTTATCGGCTGCTTCCATCGGCTCCACATTGGCATACGTTTTTTCCGCAAACAAAGCGAGTTCACGGAGACTGATGCCGTAACCGCTCTCTAAAATCTCGGTATTGTGGTGGCGCAGGTTATTTTTCACAACATTGGCGATACATGCCTGATTGCCCGCTGCTGCCCCCATCCACAAGATATCATGGTTTCCCCACTCAAAATCAAGGGAATGGTAGTTCATCAAAAGATCCATGATCTTATCCGCATAAGGCCCGCGGTCAAAAATATCTCCGACGATATGCAGGTGGTCGACCGCCAGCCGCTTGATCAGCTCCGCCAGTGCGACGATAAATTCATCCGCATTGTCAATTTCCAGTATCGTATCCAAAATCTTCTGGTGATAACGCACCTGGTTATCATCCTCGTCTTTCTGCACATGCAGAAGCTCATCGATAATATACGCAAAATCCTCCGGCATCGCCTTACGCACTTTCGATCTTGTATATTTGGAAGAAAGAAGTTTGGCAATCTCGATCAGCTGATTCAGGATCATGCGGTATCTCTCTGTGGACAGGGCATTTTCCTTTTTTAACTGTTCCAGTTTTTCTTTGGGATAGTAGATCAGGGTACAGACTGCCTGACGTTCGGAGTCATTTAACTGCTCTTCAAACAACAGATCCACCTTCTCACGGATGACTCCTGAGCAGTTGTTCAGTATATGGCAAAATGCTTCATACTCCCCATGAAGGTCACTCATAAAATGTTCCGTTCCCTTCGGCAGGTTGAGTATCGCATTCAAATTTATAATCTCTCTGCAAACGGCTTGTACCGATTGATATTTTTCTGCTAAAATCTTCAAGTATAATGTTCTGTCAACGGACATAAAAAAAGCCTCCTGTTTGTTCGTAGAATCAGTATTTATTCTACCACAAACAAAGAGGCTTTTAAAGGTTTTTATTTGGCAATATATAATTTATTGGCAAGTTCGGTGTAATTTGCACGTTCCGGAAAGCTCAGTTTAAGTCCCGGTGCCACCGTCTGAATGAGTTTTTTGTCAGATTCTGTCAATTCCAATTTGTTTTCATTGGTTGTCACATAGTATCCGGTCACCTGATTATCCTGAAAGATGAAACTGATCGTCGTGTCGCCAAAAGTCGGCAGATCCGGTCCGGTTCCTTCCTCGTAGTTTTGTCCTGTACCCCGTGTCAGGACAGCATTGGCCGCACCAAATGTCAGAACCTCACTTTTCGTATCTACACTGGAGGCACGAAGCATATACTCTTCGCTTTGTGTCACGGTTTCAATGACATTCCGGTACTTTTCCGGAATGTAAAGACTGTTGATATTCAGCTGCAATTCCACTTCAATCTCTCCGTGTAATAACTCATTAAATTCAAACCCGACTCCCTGATTATAGATCCGATAACCCAAGTCATACTGCCCATCTTCTATGGCTGTCTGTGATATGCTCTGATACTCTTTTTCCAGCCGCTTGATCTGTTCCGTAAATCCGGTAAAACCACATTGTTCCACTTTGGCGATCGTATCATAGGACTCGTTCGTAAATGCTTTTTCCTTATAGTCAAACTTGATCTTGAACATATAATCAGATTCCGAATCTAATGTACTCACCACATTTCCGGTCTTTTTCTTCATAAATTCCGCGCTGTCTAACAGGCATTCGTAACTGGATTTATAACTGCTCGCGTCTTCCACATAATCATCCTCATCGTCGAGAGCCGTATCCTCGTCAAGGGAAAGCAGCCCCGAAGCGACAAGATTTTTAAGTGCCTGCGGAAAGTCCTTTGCTTTCACGTACCCCCGCGCCGTATAGTTTTCTGTCCCACTCATGGCATCCATCGTCAGGTCGCTGTACGCATCTTCTTTTTGCCCTTTGACCGATACCGATGCCACTAGAATTAAAATTCCAAATATAAATGGAACAAGGATAATTCCCAGCCATTTTGAATTTTTAGCATTCATCATTATGCCCCCTTTCTTACATTCCCTGCTGACGTTTTTCAATCAGCCGCCGGATAATACTTAAGATTGCGTAACCGATAACAGTAAGGATAATGCAAAGCGCCCAATATGTCACCATAGAATAATGTTCTCTGCCATAGGTTATCATCTGTAAGATAAAGTCTGCCCCAAACAATGCGGTACAAAAGGCAATTCCCGTGATAACAAACTGTGCCGCCGTTTCATCATTCATCAGCACATTGTGCGCCTCCCGAATGTGCCATTTTTTTGAAACCGCAAGCACGATCAAGGCACCTGCCACTACGATCATACCAATGTAAAGTGTAATATGTGCACCATATCCGTCCCACTGGATATTTAGATAAGAATCGCTTTCTGACGTAGCTATAAAGAGCACATCCGGGAAGAAGTAGCAGGGAATGAAGTATCTTACGATCAGACTTCTCTCCTGTCCATAACGAAAGATATCACCAAACCACAGACTGAACGCCACCGGACTGATCAAGAAACCGACACCAATTGCATAAGACAAAAAGCGGTTATGAATGCAGGTGATCGTCAGGAAGAAGATCAGATACATGGAACTCATTCCTAAAAATTGTAAAAGCACGCTATGCCAGATCAAACTGTAAGGATTGGTCTGTGTAAAAGATTTAAAGTAAAATTCTGTCACTTTCTGAAGACTGCCATTGACACTCAGACAGGACAATGACATAATAACTCCAAAGGATAACGTATATAAAGCAATTGCCGCATGGGCATTGATCAGTTTCATAATTACTTTATCCCGCTCACGAAGTGGCAAAACCTGTAAAAAATCTGCAATTCCGCTTCGATTTTCTTGTGAAAATGTCTGCTGAAGAAGCAGCACAAGAAACACAAGAATTGCCATCATATAAAAGGCAGGAGCGCTTCCGCCAAATGCTGCCTTTACAAAAAGATCCGTTGCGTCTGACATGCTCAACACCGTCTGACTGGTAAAATGATCTGACATTTCAAGCAAAGCAGCTTCATAAGCTCCTTTTGTCATACTCGCAGCAACGATCCCGGCAAGTAACAAAAACAGAATTCCCACGATAAGAAGCGGGTATGTTTTCTTAATCTCACGTTTCATATACGTACGATATTGATTCCTCATTTTTCTCTCCTCCTTCGATTCGAATAGATAAAAACTTCTTCCAAAGAGATCTCGGTCTGCTCTGCCAGATCTGCTCCTCTATCCGTAAAATAGGTGATCGCATCTTCCGATCCCTGCCATAAAAAGGTATAAACGCTTCCGATATTGGAATAATTGACGATATTTTCACTGCCAAGTACCCCCTCCGGAATGCCTTCCTTAAATACCACCTGATATTTCTGAATATTGTCTTTCACGTCATCCAGTTCTCCCTGATACTGGATTCCACCAATGTTCATCATCGTCACCGTATCACATATTTTTTCCAGTTCATGCAAATGATGGGTCGAAATGATAACCGCCGTCTCATCATAATCTACTTTGGCGATCACCTGCTCCAGAAGATCCGCTTTTGCCATCGCATCCAGTCCGGAAGTCGGCTCATCCATCACAAGCAGTTCCGGCTTCATCGCCATATTCAGCATAAAGGAAAGCCGCATTTTCTGTCCCTTCGACAGATGTCCCACTCTCCTTGTCAATGGGATCTGAAACATTTCATTTAACTTATGAAACTCTTCTTCCTCAAATTTTCCGTACATGCCCTGATAAAATTTAATCATGTCCTTCACTTTGTAATTCAGGAAAAAATTACAATTATCTGCCACGTACCCTATCTTTTCCTTTGCCACCGGATTGTCGTAGATTTTTTCTCCATCCAGCAAAATCTCTCCTTCATCGGTTGACAGGATTCCTGTGATACACTTGATCAATGTCGTCTTTCCGGAACCATTTGGTCCGATCAAACCGTGTATCTTTCCCGGTTCCACCTGAAATGAGATGTCTTCAATCGCAGGTGTTCCCCCTCTGGTATATGATTTCGTCACATGTTTTACCTCTAACATCGTTTCCCCTTCCTTTCTCTATGAAGTCGCTGCATCATACAGTTCTTCCACCATTTTCACAATCTCTTTTTTCGAAAAACCAAGATAGATCATTTCTACGCAGGCTTCTTTTAATTTCTGTCTTCCCTGCTCTTTCTGCCGCTCCGAAGGCTGTATCTTTCCCGTCTCTGCGATATAAGCTCCTTTTCCACGAATTGTCACGATCACTTGCTGCCGCTCCAGCTCGCTGTACGCTTTTGCCACCGTCCCCGGTGTCACAGACAGCGAAAGCGCCATCTTCCGAACCGACGGAATGCTGTCCCCCGGTTTCAAAAGCCCTTTGAGTACCGCCATCTTCACTTGCGCGATGATCTGTTCAAAGATTGGCTGGCTGCTTGCCGAATTTATCTCAATCATATCGTCACCTCCCTTTCCAAGCAACTGTATCATCTGTACTAACTGTACCATTTGTGATGATACAGTTAGTATACACTTAGACACTGGAAATGTCAAGGGGTTTTTTATTTCTTTAAAAAAATACTTACAGTCTTACTTATAATAAAAATAAGCAAGACTGTAAAAACATATCATATTCAAAAAATTTGCATGACATAGTATAAGTTTAAGACATCTGCTTCCTACAATTTATTCCTTAATGCCTTGATTTCTTCATCATTAAGTCCGATCATTCTAAAATATTTATTGGTATCGCCATATTCCGCTCGAAACAATCTTAAAAACTGTTCCATAAACATTTTGCAAGGCGTTACTATATCCATATCCAGTTCCGGAAAATTCTTATGTATTAATTCCAAGCGTCCTTTTCCATACTCCTTAGTCAATACATAATTCTCTACAATATCTTCTTCACACACACCGGCATGTAGTAATAAAATCGCAGAAACTACACCGGTTCTGTCCTTGCCCGCTGTACAATTAAACATTACGCCTGTCTTAGCATTTGCTATACATTTAAATACATTCGGTATTTCCTTTGCTCTTGCAATACTCATATAGCTTATAGGCACAGCCTCCACCGATTCCGGCACACCACTGCCTTCGTTAATTTGAAAATTATAATACACAAAGTGATTTCTATCCGCGAAGCCGCTCGGCTTTCTATCTACATCCTTTTGCCCACGCATATCAATAATCGTTGTTATATTCTTTGTTTTTAAAAATTCAATATCTTCCTCACTCGGATAATTCTGAACATCACTGCGCAGGATACTCTCGTATCTTGTCTGTTTTCCTGTTCTTGTTATATATCCGCCCAAGTCCCTCGTATTCTCCGTTGTACTAAGTAAACTGCGAACCATATCTCTTCTCCTCAAAATGTTTTAATATTGCCTATTATACCAAAAACGCTCCCGGATTTCTACCTGAGAGTGCCATTAATTACACCGATTCACTTATCCTCTTTTAAAGGCAACCTTGTTAGACGACTTCTCGCGAATCGGTTACCCCTCTCCCCAAAGGCATACCAATTCCTCTTTTCCACTCTCCCTGCATGACTGCCTCCCTTCCCAATAGTCATGCCACGCTTTCTAAACCATATTCCAAGGCAACCTGTTCACAAAAAAACAGCCTGCCGGACATTTTCCATTGTCCTGGCAGGCTGTTTCCCGCTCACTATATTATCGAAAGAAAACAATGTCACAAACGTGCAAACACGCCGTTCCCGCATTTTCCCTTATATCTTTTTATTTCACTACATCCGGCAATGTCTTAAATGCCTCAATTACCGCATCTACCGACAATTTATCGACTAAGAAGTAATCCATTCCATTTTTGTCAACGCGGTAGAAGTTTGTACCGTCATATGGGCGGTAAGTCACTGTCACATCGCGGTTTGCCTCGTGGTATACGATCTTTAATACCGGTTTGTCACTTGCCGGTTTCACGTCCTTTTTCGCAAACGAGGAAAACTCAAGGAGGTAGGCTTTCGAATACGGAGAAAGGAAATCGTCTTCCTTGTCATCCGGTACTTCTTTGCCATTGACCGTCCATATATTGGTTTCCTTGCCGGCAGAATTCTTCTTACCGGTCGAAGTACGGGTCACGGAAATCGTCTGATTGCCGATTGTAACATTGTATCCATTGATGTCCGTTGCCAGTGTGGAATAAATACTGTGATCCATATACGTGTACGCATCGACCGTCAGCATTGACTCCAGTGTATCTTTCGCCATCAAATATACATTGTGGTTGTCTTTCAGGCGTACATAGAAATTGTTACCATCTTTTGTCTTATTACCGACAAGCAGGGTATATCCTTTGTTGATACGGTCTTTCTCCGGCACCAGATTTGCCTTATTTTTGATATTGTTTTCTCCGGTGGTACGGGAAGAACTATCGGTCGACGCTTCTGTTGCCGATGGCATCGTGTAGCCATCCGGTACAGCAAAATATTTGACCTCGATCTCTCCTGCCGGATTCGCATCCGTCAGACCGTATTTCTTCAGATTCTTGCTTCCATATTCTACCAGATCTCCGAGCGTAACATCGGTAAAGGAATCCTGCAATGTCGTCCAGTCATTGGTAGAAGAGCCGGCTAGCGCTTTTTTGTATGGCTTCGAAATGATCCAGTTTGTATACGCATCAATCTTTTCGTCGTCCGGTACTACTTCCGCTTTAAACGTCGAAACGCCCTTATTCTTAACTTCAATCGAAGTCAGATATTCGGAATCAATGGAATCAATCGTATCTTTTTGGATCAAACTGTTTTTCGTAACATCAAACTTATTGCAAAATGTCTCCGTAAAGGCATACACCTGTGCGTCATCTCCATAGACACCATATTTCCCGCCGTTATCCGGCACACTGGAACCAAACTTAAAAGTATAGGTCTGTCCATCGCTTGTCGTAAACGTTACTGTCTGCTCCGGGTTTTCCAGACCATAATCGGAAAGGGAAGTGTCCGCTGCCTGAACTTTCTGGGAGGCTTTTACCGGACTGATACTTCCGATCAGGCTGTCTACCTGATCCGAATCTACCGGAATCGAAGCATCGTCTGCAAATTTCCACGAATCTCCCTCTTTTTTCAGATGAATTTCTGTCTGCCGCTTCCCATCTGTAATAGAACCGGATGTGATAGAAATCTCTGACACATTGTCTTTTTCAATATTGATCACTTCTACCGTGTTCGCTGCCGTATCCTTCGTCCCGTCTTCGTCCGACGTATCACTTTCACCCTTCGGGACAAAAACATACGCACAGACCATCGCTGCCAGCAAAAGAAGCAAACCAATCACCGTAAGTAACTGCTTTTTTCCTTTGCTCATCAGTTCTTCCTCCTTTTGATCCAGATAAACAATCCGCTTCCAAGAAGAATCAACGGAATGATCACTACAAGCAGAACCGTAAAGAAGATTCGGTCACTTTCCTGAATCTGTACACTTTCCTGCTGCAAGCTTCTTGTCGGAATCGCAAGGGTCGTTGTGTCCTGTCCGGCCAGATACGACAGAGAATTTAACAGAACCGTACGGTTACCAAACTGGTTTGTCTCCAAAAACGAAGATGTTTCAAAACTAACCGAACCAAATACTACGATTTCCGTAGCATGCCCCGTTCCTTTCGTCTTTTCTGCATAAGAATCTTTTACAGAAAGAGCGACACTAAATGGTCCGTTGACATCGCCATCTTCTTTGTCCACCGTCTGTGACTTGATATTTGTCTTTGCATACGCACCATCTGTCGTAGACATCATATTTTCTACCGTCAATGTACTTCTTACATCACTCTGCACCGTCATACCCTTACAGATTGGGATAACAACTTTCTGTGTATCCGCAAGACCACTTGTCAGATCACTGTCTTCCAGGGTTGGAGTCAGATACATTGGATACTGGGGTGAATACGAACCTTTGGAATCAATAATATATCCGTCTGCTACATTGACACCATAATCCGAAAGAAGTTTGTAAAAATATGTCATTTTTTCAGTTGTCGTAGGATAGAGGAAAAACATGGCCTTTCCGCCTTCCTTCAAATAACTTGACAACACATTATACTCTGCTTCCGTAAAATCATACTGTGGTCCGTTGATCAAAAGAATATTGCAGTCATCCGGTACACTTTCTGCAGATTCTGTCGCAAGTTCTTTCATATCAATATTGGATTTATTCAAAACATCTTTAAATGTCGTATCCAATTCCTGTTCGCTGTGACCGGACGTATAATAAAGAGTTGTTGCATTTGCGGATGTTACACTCTGGATTGCTGCTGTAATCTGTCCTTCTGCATCTAAAGTAGTAACTTTTTGTGACATTGTCTGATAATCCATCTCCGACACAAGCATATCCGACTGGCTTACCAGCTTACTCTTACCATTTGTCTCATTGACTACGATGATATCATTACTTTGAATCTCTTCGTCTGTATAAGTTTTGGAAAAATTTGGATAAACTACCGGGTCCTTTTTTACCACTTTAATGGTGCCAAGTCCATCGTAATTGTCCACTACTTTTTCAATCTGTGTCATTTCACTTCCATCCTGGCACATATAATACAATGTAACTTTATCCTTAATCTTATCTACAAGATTTGTCGTGTCGCTGGTCAGCGTAAACATTTTCTGGCTGCTCAGGTCCACGGTAATATTCATTTTATTTACGACCAGATTCAATCCTATAACAAGGATGATCACGATTACCATGATCAGAGTCTGGTAGCCGCCCATCTTAAACTTACGGCTTTTAAAACTATTTTTTATGCCTTTCATGTTTCCTCCAATCCGAAGCGTCCTTAATTAAAACGTTTCTTTTTAATTCTTTGAATGGTAATAAATACAAACAAAAATGCGACGCTGATATAGTAAACCAAAGCGCTTACATCAAAAATACCATACGTAAAATTCTGATAACGGTCTGTGATAGAAATCTGACTAAGTACATTACCAATCAAACCATCAAAACTCTCTGTCTTTAAAAGAAACAGAATAACCAAAGCAGCTTCTGCCAGCACACCAATAATTCCTGCCAGCCAGCCATTGTGAATCCAATAATACAGTCCTACGGAAAGAACCAGAATGAGGACAGCAAGGAACCAAAATACAAACGTATGTCCGGAAGGAAGTAAACCGGCAAGGCTTGTCATAAGATACGTAAAAATCATGATAACACCCGATGCTACTGCCGCGATCACCTGACTCTCTGTCAATGAAGAGATAAACATACCAATGGCAATATATGCCGCTCCCAAAAGGAAGAAACCTAATATGCTTCCATAGGCGATGGCAAAATCAACAGCCTCCGTACCCGTCGCCACCTGTTTTACAAGTCCGGATAAAATCAACGGATACAGGCATACAACAAGCATGGCGATGCCGAACAACGTGATCAGTGCCAGATATTTTCCGAGAATGATCTTTGTGATCGATACCGGAGACGTATACAGCAGCTGATCCGTCTTCTGGCGGTTTTCCTCAGCGATAATACGCATCGTAAGAACCGGCACCAAAAGCAGGATAAAGAACAGTTCCACACCGCTGAATACCGGTGAAAAATCCGTATATCCATTCATCAGATTGTATACCATAAAATACAAACCAACCAAAATCAGAAAGAAAGCAATAAATACCCATCCGATCACAGAGGTAAAATAGGATTTTAACTCCTTTTTATAAACTGCAAGCATGTTATTGTTCCTCCTTTTCTTCACTCTGCTCCGCGCGCTCTTCTTCGTCTGCAATTTCCTTTTCCACAGCTTCATCGTGCTTTGCAAGTTTTTGTCTCATTTTTTTCTTCTCTTCTTTGCTCATTTTTCCGCCATACTGCTTCGTACCATCTCCGGTCAGACGAAGGAATACTTCTTCCAGAGTTGGTACTTTATGGTTCAATTCAAGGATCGGACATTTTGCATCTGCCAGTTTATAGAACAGTGCCTCGCGGATGTCATCCTCGATCGAAGTGGACAATTCCACCTGATAAACTTCTTTTGTATCCGTGCCAAGAATCCTCGACTCGATCACTTCTTCAAAGGAATCAACAATGCTCTTGATAAGATCTTTATTTCCTTTTATTGTCAATGTCAAGTCATTGGTCTGCGCGATATGATTGGAAATATTTTCTGGTTTATCATATAAGATCAACTGTCCCTGATTGATAATGATAATCTGGTTACATACCGCACTTACTTCCTGCATAATATGGGAACTCAGGAGAATCGTATGATTTTTACTCAGTTCCGTGATCAGGTTACGGATCTCTATGATCTGTTTCGGATCCAGTCCCACGGTAGGCTCATCCAGGATCAGGATCTCCGGATCTCCAAGCATTGCGCCGGCAAGTCCCACACGTTGTTTGTATCCTTTGGACAGATGCTTGATCAATCGTTCCGATACATCCATGATCTTCGTGGATTTCATAACGTAACGAAGTTTTTTATCTTTTTCGGAAGCCTTCACCTTTTTCAGATCTGCCACAAAATTAAGATATTCTCTTACTTTCATATCCGGATATACAGGAGGCTGCTCCGGAAGATATCCGATGCACGCTTTTGCCTTTTCCGGGTCGTCATAGATATCATACCCATTTACTTTTACTGTTCCACTTGTTGCAGATATATACCCGGTAATAATATTCATGGTCGTCGATTTACCTGCACCATTTGGTCCCAGGAAACCTACAATCTGCCCTTTGTCTACCGTAAAGCTCAGATTATCAACGACATTCCGGTCGCCATACCGCTTTACTAAATTTGTTACTTCAATCAAAACCTTAACCTCCTTAAATCGGACTTATCATTGCGCAGGCTGTCCCCAGCCTGACTTTCTTATTGTACTATCTTTATGTTACCAAAATGTGAACGATTGCAAAACGTGTATCACTTTTTGTCCCACCGCCGCCTGCACGGCACATCCAAGCAGGATCATAACAAAAAAGCCCGCTGTAATCGCATTTTTGTACTTTCTCTTCTTCTCCAGACATCCATAAAAAAAGATCACATAAGCCGGCACCAGAAGAAACATATGCGGGATTCCCATTGCCACACAGCTGAAAAAGCCACGGATTCCCATACTGTGGCAGAAAATAGTCATAAGAAATCCGGCTTTTGCCCCCTCCCAGACAACAAATGCCCGGAATACATTTTTATTCCAACGGGTATTGCCTGCCAGAAAAATAATAAGTGCCACTTTTCCCCGCTTCCACAATACATATAAAAAATTGGAGAAAAATGGAGCTTCATCCTGCATCCAGTTTTTTATATTCTGCCATAACTCCCCATACATGTCTGCTGCCGCCTCTTTACACAAAAAATAGAGAATGCCGCCACTAAAAAAACCGGTCAGGAAAAACAAAACTGCCTTTCTTTTCCGGTCTTTTATAAATTCAAACAACGCCATACGCCGCCTCCCTTTGCCTGTCCTTTATAACATCCTATGACAGGAAAAGGAAATTTAGTACCGTAATTACTGTCTCTGTTTTGTCTGATACGCCATTACTGCGGCAATCGTCTTGGAATCCGTGATCTTTCCTGAAAAGATCATATCATTGAGTTCGTCAAACGTATATCTGCGGATGTCCACAAACTCATCTTCGTCGAGATGCTGGCTGCTTGGGATCAGATCTTTTGCCACATAAACCGCAATTTTTTCGCTTGTATATGCAGCTGCCGTATGAATATCCACAAGATGTTCCAGACTTCCTGCGCGGAATCCGGTCTCTTCTTCCAGTTCTCTTGCCGCACACACCGCAAAATCTTCCTCTACACTGTCACGTCCACCAGCCGGAATCTCAATCATAATATCATCAATTGCCCCGCGGTACTGTGTCACTGTAAGCACTTTTCCCTCGGCATCGATTGGCAGAACCGCCGAAGCTCCTTTATGTTCAATGTGATCCCAGGAAACTTCATGTCCCGCCGGAGTCCGCAGTTTCAATTTGTAAAAATCTATGATCTTACCATGATAGGCAAGTTCTTTTCCTAAAATTGTAAATTTTTCCATCCTTGCTCCAATCCGGAGGTATTGCACTCCTATTTAATCGCTGCCAGTGCCGCTAACACATCCAGCAGATAATCATAGTTCCGTTTTGCCGATGAAATCGAAAGCCGTTCCTTTACGGTATGAATGTCTCGAATCTCCGGTCCCATCGAAACAATGTCAAGGTTTGGCAGTTTCTGCAACAGAATCCCGCATTCCAAACCGGCATGAATGCCCTCGACACGCGGGTCTTCCCCAAACCGTTTTTCATAGCAGGAAGTCATCACTTCACGAAGCACCGAATCTTCTTTGTAATCCCACGCCGGATATTCTCCGCGCACAACGGCTTCTGCCTTTGTTTCGCCGACAAAGATGTGTGAAACAAGTGCTCTGATCTGCGAGATCATATAATCTTTGTACGTTTCCTTCTGGCTTCGTACCGAATAAGCCAGATGAATCTTTCCAAATTCCGTCTTTACGATACCAAGATTCAGCGAACTTTCCACCATTCCCGGAACCTGGGCACTCATTACCTGTACCCCGGTAATCGTAAGGTTCAGATAATCTAACAGTTGTTTGGTAAAACAGCTGGAAAATACTTCCATTTCCTTTTCTTCTCCCGGAACAACCTCGATCGTAAGATCGGGTTCTGCTGCCACAAATTCCTGACACAACTGCTCTTTTCTCTGCTGTAAACATTCACACACAACGGATGCATCTCCGGTACAGAGAATCGTTGCCGTGGCTTTTGCGGTAATGACATTGTCTTTATCACCACCGGTTATTGTTTTCAGATAAATATCATCCTGTACGCCCTGCAACAGACGTCCCAAAAGGATCGAAGCATTGGCAGGGTGTTTGTCAATCTCCGTACCCGAATGTCCGCCGCAAAGTCCCGAAAGACATATTTCTACCGGCGTTCCGCTCCGTTTTTCCAGAGTTCCTTCCACAAAAACATCCACACTGGCACCACCGGCACAGCTGACAAGAAGAACGCCCTCTTCCTCATTATCAATATTGATCAGGTAATCGGCTTTCAACCCGGAAGCATCCAACGCAGAAGCCCCTTCCATTCCGACTTCCTCATCCACCGTAATTACGGCTTCCAATGCCGGATGTGTCAGGGTATCATCGGCAAAAACAGCAAGAATATACGCCAGCGCAATTCCATCGTCGCCTCCAAGTGTCGTTTTTTCCGCTTCCAGCCAGTCTCCCTGAATCTGAAGATTCAGACCTTCCGTTTTAAAATCGTGGGAATCGTCTTCGCAGACACAAACCATATCCATGTGTCCCTGCATCATAACGGTCTTACCGGAACGGCAGTCCGGAGAAGCCGGTTTCCAGAAAATAACATTTCCACATTTTTCCTGTCGATAGGCTATTCCGCGTTCTTTTGCAAACTGCACCAGATAATCGCTGATTTTCTCGTTGTGATAAGAACCTCTTGGTACTTTTGAAATTTCTTTAAAATAGTGAAAAATAGTCTTATAGTCAATCTGCTCTAACATATAGCCTCCTGAATCGTTTAGTTTTAGAAACTATTCAGGATTTTCAAACCCCACATTCGCATTTCGGACACTTCGTGTCCTTTTCTCGCCTTTTACAAGGCTAAAAATGCTCATTTGTGTTTGAAAACCCTATTCGGATTCAATGAAGAAAATCAATGTCTCCTTCGTGCAAGCACGATGATTCATTGTTTTTCTTCATTAAATCCTGAATAGTTTCCTAGTTTTTAAAGCTGTGGATTGGTGCCGGTATTCTTCCCGGACGGTTGACAAAATCATCACAGCCAAATGTATTGACCGGCATAATCGGTGCATAACCAAGAAGACCGCCAAATTCTGCCGTATCTCCGACTTTCTTGCCCTGTACCGGAATGACACGGACAGCCGTCGTTTTCTGGTTTACCATACCGATTGCCATCTCGTCGGCAATGATGCCGGCGATGGTCGTCTCTTTTGTATCTCCCGGAATTGCGATCATATCAAGTCCTACGGAACATACGCAGGTCATCGCTTCCAGTTTTTCCAGCGTCAAGGCACCGTCATTAACCGCATCGATCATTCCCTGATCTTCGCTGACAGGGATAAAGGCACCGCTTAAGCCGCCGACATACGAAGATGCCATAACACCGCCCTTTTTGACCTGGTCATTTAACATGGCAAGAGCTGCCGTCGTTCCCGGTGCTCCCGCACGTTCCAACCCAAGTGCTTCAAAAATCTCCGCGATACTGTCTCCAACTGCCGGAGTCGGTGCAAGAGACAAGTCAATGATACCAAATGGTACATTCAGACGGCGTGATGCCTCATATGCCACCAGCTGGCCGACACGGGTAATCTTAAATGCCGTCTTTTTGATTGTCTCACATACTTTTCCAAAATCTTTGTCTTTTACGCTCTCAAGTGCTGTTTTTACTACACCGGGGCCGCTGACACCAACATTGATGATCGTGTCACCTTCCGTAACACCGTGGAACGCACCTGCCATAAATGGGTTATCATCCGGCGCATTACAAAAGACAACCAGTTTGGCACAGCCAAGGGAATCCTGATCGGCTGTCAGTTTTGCCGTATCTTTTACAATTTTTCCCATCAATCGAATGGCATCCATATCCAGACCGGTCTTTGTCGAACCAACATTGACCGAACTGCACACACGCTCTGTACAGGCAAGTGCCTGTGGAATAGAGCGGATGAGATATTCATCTGCTTTTGTCATTTTCTTTGACACGAGTGCCGTATAACCGCCGATAAAGTTTACACCTACTGTCTTTGCTGCGCGGTCAAGAGCCTTGGCGATCTGTACAAAATCCTCCGGACTTTTGCAGGCCGATCCGCCGATCAGAGCTGCGGGTGTAATGGAAATACGTTTGTTTACAATCGGAATCCCGTACTCCATACTGATCTCTTCGCCGACTTTGACAAGATCTTTTGCCATCGTCGTAATCTTGTTGTAGATGTTATCGCATACTTTATTCAGGTCACTGTCAATGCAGTCCAACAGACTGATTCCCATCGTAATGGTTCGCACATCCAGATTTTCCTTTTCGATCATATCATTGGTTTCAATTACTTCATGTATATTAATCACAGTTTTTGTCCTCCTTAGATGCGGTGCATTTTGTCAAAAATTTCCTCCCGCTGTACGCGGATGATACAATGGATCTCTTCGCCCATTTTTTCAAGTTCTTCTGAAATTTCAGCAAAACTTTTTGTCGCATCTTCCATATTTACGATCATCATCATGTTAAAATACCCATCCACGATTGTCTGGGAAATGTCCAGAATGTTAATGGTTTTGTCTGAAAGATACGTACATACCTTTGCAATGATTCCTACACTGTCTTTTCCTACTACCGTAATAATTGTCTTCTTCATAATAATCTCCATTTCTTATTGTAATCTATTAACCTTGCACCAAAATCGGTGGAGTGGGTTCATTTCTACGTGCAACATCCAATACAAAATCTTTCCCCGGCACCATGCCTTCTTCCTGCGTCAACTCGTATTTTACCGTCTCATAAGCAAGTTCCGGATAATTGTTATCCTGACTGAGATGCCCCAAAAGAACATGTCGTAACTTATGTGCCATCAACTGCTTCAAAAGCCGTCCGCAGGCATCGTTGGAAAGGTGTCCTTTTTTTCCCAAAATGCGCATTTTCAGTGAATACGGATAACTGCCGACCTGAAGCATATTGATATCATGATTTGCCTCCAACAGCATACCGTCACAATCCTGCAAATGGGAGATCGTATAATCGGTATATTCTCCCATATCCGTGGCTACTGCCAGTTTCCTGCCCTCTGCCCGCATCGTATATCCTACCGGATCTGCGGCATCGTGGGAAATGGAAAATGGTGTGACCTCCATACCGGCGACATGTACGGATTCATCGGGACGTACACAGCGAAACAGATCCGAATCCACTTTTCCGCATTTCCCGGTTTCCCGTATGTATTGTATCGTTCCCTCTGTCGCATAGATTGGTATCGCATATTTTCGTGCAATAGGGCCAAGCCCGCTGATATGATCGGCATGTTCATGTGTGATGAAGATGGCTTCTACCTGCTCCATCGACAGCTGTCTCTGCGCCAATCCTTCTTCAATTCTTTTCTTACTGATTCCGGCATCCAGTAAAATACCGGTATTCTCTGCCGACGTTCCCGCGAAAATACTGTTTCCGCTGCTCCCGCTGGCAATACTGTACAATTCCATCCTGGTCTCTCCTGTCGCGTTACTTTTCCCAATACAGATCTACCCGGTCTCCTTCGTGAAGAGGCATTGTAAAATCGATAACATCGATTCCATTGAGTCTCGAAACCATCCGTTTTCCTCCCGGCTTTGTCAGATCGATTGGATACACATCAAACAGATCTACAAATACAGGCTTTGCCTTCTCCGGCAAAAGCGTCGGTGTCCCATTGATCTCAACTTTAATCCTCATCGGCATCTCCTGTACAGGGGTTGCTGCCGCAGGCGCCGGTTCTGCCTTCTCCTCCTGCAAAACCGTGTTCTGTACAACAGGCACCGGTTCTTCCTGCATTACATGATTTTTTGTCACAAATGGCAGATCTGCTGCCCAGGAAGGCAGTGGTTTCGGCGGAGCCAGTAACGGATCTTCTGCCGGTTCCTCCGCTTCCTTCTGTGCTTCTTTTACCAGATCTTCCACTACCGTAGAGGTCGGTGTCTTTTTCGGTGCTTCCAATGGTTTCGGTGGTTTTGGCGGACGCTTGATCTGCGGTACCGCTTCCACTTCGTCCCCGTCTGCCACCCTGTGGGTGCATGTGGTATCTTCGCCATTCAGCAGGATATCATCCCGTTCGGGTATCTTTTTATATTCAAACAATTCGGCGATACGGCATGTCTCATCGACAGCGATCTGGTCGCCTTCACGAACGACATACCTGCCATCCTGTGGCTTTCCATTGACATATACTTTGACCGGATATTCCAGTTTCTCGCCAAAAAAGAGAACCTTTATCTTCTTCTGGCACTCCTTGATACGGCTCAGAGTCAGATGGGCACGTTCGCCCTTTGTTGCAGGCTTGATACGCACCTGGTCTTCCTCCTGCAACAGCTGGTTCAGATTCATCTCTTTTCCATTTACCGCCACTTCTGCCGCTTCTCCAAGATATCCCCTGGCCTCGCGCTCTTCGCCATTCACTTTGTAATGCACGCTGTCCCCTCGGGAAGGGAATAAACTGTCCTGCGAAAATCCGGCATGGATGCACGCATCCAAAACGGTGGCATTTCCATTATCGTATATTTTCACACGTTCTTCATTTACTTTTACATAGATAAAACTGCTTTTCTGCTCATAATATTCCAGACAGATTCCAATCGGAGTCACAAGGGTGGAATCCTTCTTCACATTGGTGGCACTAAAGTCAATCTGCTGCAACACTTCTGCACCACGGATTGCCACACGATTCTCCGGCAGATTCAGTCTTTCTGCCAGTTTTTCCGTAAATCCCGGCATTTTTCCGCCGCCTCCGACGACAAATACCGCACTGACCGGACTGTTTCCATTTAGTTCAATGATCTTTTGCGCGACATTGCTGACGATAGAATCCATTGCCTGTGCTGCCACTTCATGGATCTCCTCCTGCGAAACCTTAACCGTTTCGCCCATGATATCTTTAAAAGTTACCATTTTTTTCCTGTCAGCTGCTTTTTTTGCCTTTTCAGCGGTCTCAAAGTCGGTCAGATACCGCTTTGCAATCGCCTCTGTAATCTCATCCCCTGCCAACGGCATCATGCCAAAGGCGATCACACTGCCTTCCTTCACAACGGAAATATCCGATGTACCGGCTCCTACATCGACCAGCGCAATATTCAAAAGGCGGAATCGTTCCGGAATTGCCACATTGATTGCCGCGATTGGCTCCAATGTCAGGCTTGCCACATGCAGTCCGGCATCTTCTACCGCCTGATACAGCCCGTCTACGACCTCATCCGGCAAAAACGTAGCGATCATCTCCACCCCGATTGAGGATGCCATATGTTTTTCAATCATTTCCATCGGATAGCCATTGAGATAATATTTTACCGGTGAATAACCGACACAGTAAAAATGTTTGTCTTTATGGTCATTTTGCTGGCGAATGCGGTCATATGCCTTTTCTACCGCCACGCTGTCGAGAGAATGGATATGCTCTTTCGTCACCCGCGTCTCCGACTGCATTTCGTGTTCCACATACACCGTCTCTGTCTTCAGTACACGTCCGGCGGCGGCAATACTGACACTGGTCAGTTTCTGCCCGATTTCCTCTTCCAGCTGCTTTTTCACACTGGCAATCTCATCTGCCACCGTGGCAATATCGTGAATCTGTCCATCGATCACGGCACGCGTCGTATGTTCCAGAGATTTTTGTGCCACAACAACAAAACGGTCCGTTCCGGTGCGGTAGCCAACGGTCCCAACAATGCTTCTCGTACCAATATCCAAGCCAAATACATAATCTTCTCTGCTGCTGTTCATAGTCATCCCTCATTCATTTCATACTGCCTGTGGATTACTCCACTTCTTTTAAGTATATCACATCTGTTCTCTATTTTCCACCATTACCTCGCCGCATTCCAAAGCCGCTCATAATGCGGGCAAGCTCCGTTTCCAGTTCTTCTTCACTGCCGTCATTGTGGATCAGCCGGTCACAATGCCGCTTCAAGAAGGACGAAGAAACCTGCTTCTGCATAATGCTCTCTGCCCGTTTGCGCGAATATCCACGCGATTCCTGCAACCGTCTGAAACGCAGCGTATCATCGGTCAGGATTCCCCAGACTTCATTACAGAGTTTGTCCAGTCCGCTCTCAAAAAGAATGGCACTCTCGACAAAAAACAAATTGTCCTCTCCGTATTTTGCCGCCTGCGTGGCAATCTCTTCCCACACGACAGGGTGAATGATCTCATTGAGCATTCCAAGCTGTCTGTCATTGGCATATACAATTTTTCCCAATTTCGTACGGTCAATCGCACCATTTTCATCGCAGATCTCCTTACCAAAATGAGTCAGAATTTTTTTGTAGGCCTCCGTTCCCGGTTCCATCGCCTGATGTCCCAGTTCATCTGCCATACAGATACGTACTTTTTCATATTGTTTCAATATCGAAAGAACGGTAGATTTTCCACTGCCTACTCCTCCTGCCATTCCTATGATCATGCTTTTCCTCCTTCGTTACAGCCCGGTGCTGTTTCTATTTTGCCTCATACCAGGTTGTGCCCTGTTTCACATCGGCAATCAAAGGTACTTTCAATGCTGCCGCATGAATCATTTCCTCATTCAGAATATGGGACACTTCCTCAATTTCTTCTATTTTCGTCTCGACCAAAAGTTCATCGTGAATCTGCAGGATGAGACGGGACTGCATGTTTTCCTTCCGCAGTCTCGCGTCCACACGGTTCATCGCAATTTTAATAATATCGGCTGCTGTTCCCTGAATTGGGGAATTCATCGCAATCCGTTCTCCAAACTGACGCTGCATGAAATTCTTCGCTGTCAGTTCCGGAATCGGACGACGGCGTCCATACAGGGAAGTCACATACCCTTTGTTTTTTCCCATCTCCACCAGCGAATCCATATACTCTTTTACCTTTGGATAAGTCTCAAAATAATCATCAATATACTGCTCTGCCTGTTTTTTCGTAATACCGAGATCCCGCGACAGACCAAACCCGCTGATTCCATACACAATTCCAAAGTTTACTGCTTTCGCATCCCGTCTCTGCGTCGGGGTAACTTCATCATATGGCACATGGAATACGAGCGATGCCGTCGTCTGGTGTACATCCGCGTTTTCTTTGTATGCCTCGATCAGTTTTTTATCCCCTGACATATGTGCCAGCACACGCAGCTCAATCTGGGAATAATCCGCATCCAAAAATACACATCCCTCTTTCGGAACAAATACTTTTCGGATCTGTCTGCCAAGTTCCATTCGAATTGGAATATTTTGTAAATTCGGTTCTGTACTGCTCAACCGTCCGGTCGCCGTGATCGTCTGATTAAAGGTCGTGCGGATCCGTCCATCCATGTCAATATAAACAGACAACCCGTCCGCATACGTGGACTTCAATTTTGTCAGCTGGCGGTACTCCAGTATTTTTTCCACGATTGGGCTTTCAAACCGCAGTTTTTCCAGCACTTCTGCTGATGTCGAATACCCGGTTTTCGTTTTCTTTCCATATGGCATCCGCAGTTTTTCAAATAAAATCACGCCGAGCTGTTTTGGAGAATTGATATTAAATTCTTCCCCGGCAAGATCATAAATTTCCTGCTCCAACACGTCAATCCGCTCTCCCAGTTTCTCACTGTACTGGCGCAAAGCTTCCCGTTTTACATAAATTCCTTCCTGCTCCATTCGGTACAACGTAAATACGAGCGGCATCTCGATCTCTTCAAACAGTTCATATGACTTCATCGTCTTCAGTTTGCGGTGTAATGGTTTATACGAGAGGAACGAAACAAGGGCACAATAACAAGCATAATTCGTCACATCTTCCGGCTGTGCCTGCCACATCTGATACAACGTTTTCTTTCCAAACATCTGGGAATACGGCGGCATAACAAATTCCGCATATTCCGCACTGATATCTTCTTCCTCAAAGCCTTTCTGCACCGGATAGACAAGATAGGCTGCCACACTCGTGTCAAAACAGTTCTTTTCATCCAGTTCCGGCAGCTCCGGCAATTGTTTTTTCAGGTCATTGGTAATAAATGTCACACCGGCTTCTCCGGCACGCTTCCATTCGTCTTTTACAGTCTGCTCCGATATTCCACCGCCTACAGCAAAGAACGATACTTTTTCTCCATCCGCAGTAACTGCTCCGGCAAACAGACTTCCCTCTTCTTCCATAAATAACGTCATCTGTCCATTGGTCTGTCCATCTTTATCTGCCTTTTCCTTGCAGAGAAGTTTAAAGGACAGCATTCCCTTTGCGATGCAGTCGTCTATGCAGTTATGAAGCTGTGCAGCACTCTGGATCGTTTCAAATTTATCTTCCACTGCCGCATTGTTTTTTGTATCTTTTTCAAACCGGTTCATTAATGACTTAAATTCCAGTACACTGATTTTTTCATAAGCCTCCGGTGTAAACAGTTCCTGCATTCTGCATTCTTCCAGTTTTATCCCCAGCTTGCAGTCCGTTTTGATCGTTGCCAGTTTTTTACTGAGAAGTGCCAGTTTTGTATTGTTTTTTACAGCTTCTCTGGCGCGGTTTGGTGTGATTTCTTCCGCATGCACAATAGCATTTTCAACCGTTCCAAATAATGTCAGTATTTTTACCGCCGTTTTGGGGCCGACTCCCGGAACTCCCGGAATATTGTCGGAAGCATCCCCCATCAGTCCTTTCAGATCAATGATCTGTTCCGGCGTGACGCCGTATTCTTCAATAACCTGTGGACGATTGTAGTCCAAAACGGTCGTTTTTCCGCCTTTTGTCTTCGGAATACGCACTTTGATCCTGTCCGTTGCCAGCTGCAAAAGGTCACGGTCTCCGGAAACCACCGAAACTTCCATTCCCTGGGCTTCTCCTGTTTTTGCCATCGTTCCGAGGATGTCATCCGCTTCAATTCCCGCCTGCTCTTTCATCTGAATGTTCATGGAAGAAAGGATTTCTTTTAACACCGGAATCTGTTCTCTGAGTTCTCCCGGCATCGGCTTTCTTGTCCCTTTGTACTCATCAAACATTTCATGTCGGAATGTTGGTGCTTTCACATCAAAAGCTACCAACAGATGGGTCGGATTTTCCTCATCTAAAATTTTCAGCAATATATTCAAAAATCCATAGATGGCATTCGTATGCAGTCCTTCCCGGTTTGTCAGATCCGGCACACCGTAAAATGCACGGTTTACAATACTGTTTCCATCGATCAATACAAGTTTGTCCACAAAAATACGTCCTTTCTTCTTTCACTAACATAGGAAAGACGCGGGTACCCGAAAAAGCACCTCGCGCCTCTCCTCATTTTGTCTTACTCTACCGAAATAAAGTAATAATAAACCGGCTGGCCGCCATTTTCAATCTCTACTTCAAGTTCATCATTTTCCGCACAGATCTTTTCCGCAATCTCTCTTGCCTGCTCTTCCGAACCATCTTCGCCATAATAAATCGTAATCAGGGCGCTGTCCGGTGTCTGCAATTTATGGATCAGTTCAACGGTCGTCTCGACGATATCTTTTCCTACCGCTTCAATGGTCTTATCACTAAGTCCCATAAAGTCTCCCTCGGAAATCTCTTTTCCGTCAATTGTCGTATCACGAACCGCATACGTCACCTGACCGGAACGAACCTCATCCAGTGCTTCTGTCATCGCGCGTTCATTTTCCTCCGGCGAATTTCCGTCGATGTACTGAATCATTGCCGTAATTCCCTGTGGAATATTTTTCGTCGGGATTACAACAATTTTCTTATCTTCCGTCAGACTCTTTGCCTGATTTGCTGCAAGAATAATATTGGAATTATTTGGCATGATGTAAATGGTATCTGCATTTATCTGTTCAATCGCCTCTAATATGTCTTCCGTGCTCGGATTCATCGTCTGACCGCCCTCAATGATAACGTCTACACCAAGTTCGGTAAAGATCTCACTCAAACCGGTTCCTGCCGAAACGCAGATAAATCCTTCCGGTTTTCTCGGTTTGTCCTGCGCACTCTCCATTTTCTTTAATTCCTCTTCCGCAGCTTTGGCAACAGCTTTTTCATTGGACATAATGACACGTTCATTATGCTCTTCGCGCATATTGTCAATCTTCATACGCGTCAACTCTCCGTAGCTGAGTCCCTTTTGGATCGCAAGTCCCGGATCATTCGTATGCACATGAACTTTAACAAGATCTTCATCTGCCACACAGACAATAGAATCTCCAATATTTTCCAAATATTGTTTGAATTCAATCTCGTCTTCACTCGTAAATTCTGCTCCGTTGAGCATGACGATAAACTCTGTACAATAACCAAATTTGATGTTCTCTGTCTCGATTCCCGTCGCGCCGGCTCCTGTCGTCACCGGACCACCGGCTGCTTTTTTGACCGGTTCATAAGCAATCTCTTTTCCCAAAAGGGCATCTAATATCCCTTCCATGATCGTTACCAGACCTTTTCCTCCGGAATCGACCACACCGGCTTCTTTCAGTACCGGAAGCATCTCCGGTGTCCGGTCAAGTGTCTCGTTCATTTCCCGGATCACCTGTTCCAGAAATTCTGCCGGATCTTCACTCTTTGGTGCAAGCTGTGCCGCCTTTTCTGCTCCTGCCTTGGCAACAGTCAGAATCGTACCTTCTTTTGGCTTCATCACTGCCTTATACGCAGAATCCACCGCTTTTTCAAAGGCTTTTCCCAGCACATACACATCCGCCTCGTCTACTTCCCGAAGTACACGGGTAAATCCGCGGAACAACTGGGAAAGAATAACGCCGGAATTTCCTCTGGCGCCACGAAGGGATCCGCTTGAGATTGCCTTACAAAGGGTCTCCATCGAAGGATCTTCCAAGGCTGCCACATCATCCGCAGCAGACATAATCGTCATCGTCATATTCGTTCCGGTATCACCATCCGGCACCGGAAAAACATTTAATTCATTAATGTATTCTTTTTTTGCCTGAAGCGCCGCAGCTCCAGCGAGAAAACATTTTCTCACCAGTGCAGCGTCAATCTTTTTTACGCTCACTCTCTTTGACCTCCAAATATCAACACTAGTATCCTCTCATCCATCAGTCAACCACTTTGACATCTTCTACGCGCACAATGATCTTGCCGACTTCCATTCCGGTAAATTCTTCTACTTTATATTTGACACTCTCTACCAGATTTTCGGCAACGGTCATAATGCTCACACCATAGGCTACAATGATGCGAAGTTCGATATAGAGTTTATTATCCTTTACATTCACATAAACGCCATGACGAATGCTGTCTTTTTTCAGCAGTTTAACAATACCATCTTTCATATTTACAGAGGCCATGCCGACTACTCCGGCACATTCCACTGCGGCAGAACCGGCATATTTTGCCAGTACGTCTTCATCTACGAGAATTTTTCCCATCTCGTTATCAAGTTCACCCTTCATATTGACCCTCCATTCACTCAAAATATAGTTGTTTTTATTGTACACCAAAACGCAAAAAAAATCAATTCTTTCCCGATTCTTTTCACGTTTTTTGAGAAAAAGAATAGAATATAGTAACTTCTCCTTTGTGCAGGACAGGCGATTATGAAAAAATTACTCGGCTTTATCCTATTCTGGATCGGTATCGGCATGGCAGTCATGCTTTTTATCACAAATGGGTTTCTCGCCATCTGTATTATACTGCTCTGTCTGATCCTTGGTTACAATCTCTTTACCTCCTGCTGAAAATTCCGAACGTCAAAAAAGCCAACCACTGTCTCCAGTCATTGGCTCTCTTATTCTAAGTATAGAGTGGACTATGCTCTTTCCACTTTTCCTGAACGAAGGCAGGAAGTACAAACGTACATCTTCTTCGTTCCACCATTCACCTTAACTCTAACCGATTTCAAATTAGATTTCCACATTTTGTTGCTTCTTCTATGAGAATGGCTGACAGCGTTACCGAAATGTACACTCTTATCACAAACTGCACACTTTGCCATGAAAAGCACCTCCTTCTATAAAATCTTATGTCAAAACCTTATTTTTTTGTTTCACACACAACACGACTATTTTATCAAATCTTTTGATAGAATGCAAGAAAAAAATTCAATTTTTTTGATTTTTTTTCGTTATTCGCATATTACTCGCCGTCTTTTTCCTCTTTGTCCTCTTTTTTTGTGAATTTTTCCACAAATTCCGGAACCATATCCAGCAGTTTTGTAATACCATCCTGATTCTTTACATTCACAAGACGGGATGTTCCATCTTTGATCACCAATACAGCGCTTGGCTGGATCTTTCCACCCATTCCGCCGCCGCCATTGTTCTTTTTCGCACTATCGTCGGAAAATGCACCGGCTGCGACACCAAAGCTTACATCCACCAGAGGAAGTACGATTGTGCCATCCTCAAAACGTACCGCATCTCCGATCACGGTCTTTGTCGTAATAAAATTGTCCATCCCCTTAAAAAGAGACTCTACCGTATTGTTAAAACTATTGTCACTCATTTTCATTTCCTCACTTTCCTAATGCTTGATCGATCCATCGCTTAATATCCGGATCCAGATATCCACGGATCACAAGACGCACCATATAGATCAGCCGCGCCTTTCCCTTTACATAACCATCTGCCTGAAACCGCTTTTCCTCAAATTCCGGACAGATCTGAAGTCCATCCGTATAAGCAAAAGGCACCATACTTACTGCGCCCAAAAGCCAGCCGGTCGTACAGGGATCGCCTGTCCCAAATACAATCTTTCCATCGACCTTCTCCGGGGCCATATACCGAAGCAGCGCAAGCAGTTCTTTTTTTACGGTACGGATCCCTCGTTTGTTTGCCGGATCCTTTATAAACGTAATTATACTTGATATTTTGTCAAATGAAAAGCCTTTTTTCTTTCTTTTTTTCTTCTTTTTCTTCGGAGGATCTGATCTGTCCCCGGATACCGGTTTCTGTGCCAGCGGATTTTCCTGTACACGCTCATCTGAAAAATCGGTTGTTACAATAACCGCTTCTTCCGTCTCCGGAGTTTCTTTTGTTTCCTCTTTCTTCTCCTCGGTTTTTTTCGTCCGCCGGAAAAAGGAGGGGATTTTCCGGATCCTGTCAAGTGGGATTCCGAAAATACGGATACGGATGCTGCTTTCCATCGTCTCCTGAACGATATAAACCATCCGCAAAAGCCAGCTGATCTGACATCTCACCTTGATCTCTTCTGCCGTTTCCACCGTAACCCGGTAACGCACCGGCACAAACAATGCCGCACACAGAAGGAGCACGCAGAGCACCAGCAGAACCAGTAAGATCATACCAATTGTTTTGAGTATGGCAAGCACAACTGCCACTCTACATCACCTTCCTCCTATCTCGAAAAATCATCCTTTTCAAATATACGTTTCGGCGAAAACTCCTCCGAGGCGGCATAGCCTTCACATAAGATCTGTTCGACAACCGCTACCGCCGCATCATAGTCAGAGGTAACGCCAATGACATAAAGTTCCTTTTGTCCATAATATTTGAAAAACAATTGATCGGTATTCATTATTTCAAAAAGATTTTTTTCATTTTCGGCAAGCGTAATAATATAAAAGCTCTTTTTCCATGGAAGTTTTTGGAAAATGCTTCGTTCTTCAATGATTTTTTTGCACTTTTTTTCCTGCTTTCGGACCTTTTCGTCCATGTAAAGGTCTTTGTACCAAAAAATCATTCGCTCCTCCATTCTGCCGCCTCATCCATCCATTCACGGAGTTCCATCATGGCAGCTTTCTTCTCTGCCTCATTCTGGCATCCAAACAGATTGGTTCGGATATATGTCTCAATCTCCCCGGCATTGGTAAATTCTACCGGAAGTTTTTCAAGCACTTCTGCCATAACCGCTTTCTTTAGCGGTTTGGAAAGAGTGGATAAAAAATCTGACAATTCTCCGGTCAGTTTTTTGATCTTTTCCGCTTCTGCCGCAGCCTCGACCGTATCATTTTCTCCAAAACGTTCCATATCAATGAACAAACTGTCGGACAACAAATTTGCTATTTTCGCAAAAGCATCAAATTCTTCGCCTTTTCCCAGTTCTTCAATGATCTTTTTGTGAGACGATTTGATCTCAAAAAGGACAGCTTCCAGATAACTGGATTTTTCTACATATGTTTCAATCTTTCCTTCCAGTTTGACAAGTCCTTCTTCATTCAGACTGCCTTCCGCTACTTCCATCAAAACCTCGCGGCAATGCTCATATAAGGCACTCTCTTCCCTCTTATGACTATTGGCAAGACTGAGCGCATACATCGCATTTACTACCTTTTGCAGCTGATAATAAAAATCGGTCACATGCAGAATATACTCTCCTGCTTTTTCCAGTTCTTTGCTCATCGACTCAAACGATTCTTTAGTCAAACTTGCAAAATCCGTATTCTGCAATTCCTTCAAAAGGTCTGCAATGGCATCCGTTTCCTTATCCGCACCTGATTTTTGCAGCATGGCAGCGGAACGTATCATATAGATAAAGTTATCAAGAGATGCCATATCTCCTCCGATATACAGACTTCCGGTGTCCTGGATCTTTCCCATCAGGCGCTGTTTTGTCATGTGTACCGGAATCATTCCCATCAGCTGCTGAAGCCGCTCTTTTACGATGCTCTGATCCTTGTTTCCCACAAGAAATGCCATCAGTTCTTTCACAAACACATCTTCTTCTGTCGCAAAAACATCTTTCTGGTACGGCTCTTCCTCTTCAAAATCAAACTTACGGTGTTTCAACACATAATCATAGCAGATCAGCTGATCGGTATAGGACGTATACTTCTCCATTACCTGTGTGATCTCGCCACGAATGCGGTCAAGCCGTTCGATACAGGCATTCTGCGCTTCCACATTTTCTTCATACACGTGCGGAATCTCCCGGCGCACTTCATCGTATCTGCGCTCTTCCTCTTCCGACAGATCAATCCCTTCCTGACAGGTCTCCACTAACATATAAGCAGAAAACACCAATTCTATGGAAGCATAATTCAAATACGTATCCGCCAGATAATTGGCATAAATTGGAAGATTCTTACGGGGCGCAACTCCCTTGTCCAGGTCTTTTATAATTTTTCGAATCTGATTCATCGTTTCCTCCTGTTTTGCAGGGTCTCCCCTACAGTACTAATACCCATCCTGTCAGCCAGCGCAGTCCATTTTGTACATAATCAAAACTTACCGGCTGTCCGGACAATACCGGATAAAACAGCAGGAACAGTCCCACGGCTGCGGCAACATAGGCATAAGCAAAAATACGTTTCTTTTTATTCCCTCCGATGAAACGGTACAAGCTATAACCGATCATCATTGTAACAAATGGCACACTTGGAAAATAATGGTAAGCAAAAGTACATCTTGGAACAAGCATCCACGGAACGTACTGTACCAAATAAGCAAATACAAGGAACAATGCCGTCTTGTCCACTTTCTTTACAACCAAGTAAATCATGTAAATAAAGGCAAAGATGCCTGCCCACCATACAAGTGGATTACCAAAAGCACTGATTCCTTCGCGCATATCATTTGCCACAGTATTGCAATAGTAAAATACCGGGCGGATCATCGTCGGCCATTCATACCAGGTGGAAGAATACGGATGTGTTGCCTCCAGCTGGGAATGATAACTATACATCGTTTTCTGGTTATGAATCATACGGGTAAACAGTCCATCTGTCGTTCCATCATTAAATGGAATATAAGAAAATAGATAGATCAGTCCCGGGATTACAACAAAGAATACGACACATGCGCCAATTGTCTTCAGGGAATTCCCCTTAAACACATCAATGACATGCTGATGTGCAATTGTTCCGGTACTTCCTCCCGGATTATTGCATGCCCTGCGGTATTCCATATAGCGGTAAAGCATGATGGCAGCAAAGAATACGGCAAGTCCTGCCGCCGCATAAACCGCTGTCCATTTGCTGGCACAGCCGAGTCCCATCATCAGTCCGCTTAAGAAAAGCGGAATCAACGTCTTTTTAAATTCTGTATCGTAAAAACTTGTCTGTGCATAGCGAAGCATAAAGTAAAACATCGCTATGATAAAGAACGTACCATATACGTCAATCGTGGCAATTCTTGTCTGCGTAAAATGCATAAAGTCAAAAGCAAATAACGCCGTAACCACACCTGCCACCCATGTCTGATGGAACAGTCTCTTACCAAACAGATAAAGGAACGGAAGCATACCGATACCAAACAAAGTACCTATGATACGCCATCCAAATGGATTCATGCCAAAAATACGGATTCCGAGGGAAATAAAGATTTTACCCAATGGCGGATGTGTATTTTCGTAATTATACAAATTATGAATCATCTCATACGCTGTACGAGCATGATAAATCTCATCAAAGTACGTTCCGCTGCGGAATGTATGCGCATCGTCGTACTCCTCCTGCTCGTCAAAAAGTTCCGGATACTGGTCTTTATTGACCGGAACGACCAGATTGCCATCCGCATCTTTAAATACCATTTCTTTTAACGTTACCAGATCTTCTACCGTCGTAAAACGGAGGTAACGTGTGTTCACATCAAATGGCGTCGTGGCTTCGGAACCACCGTCTGCAACAAGCTGTACATTATTCCATTTAAAAACATCAGAAATTTTTGCCGTTCCACCACTTACGTAATTCGTTCCGTCGTTAGAAAGTTCCATATAAAGGCTTCGGTTTTCATAACTTCCGGAAAACACTTCAAATTCTTTCAGATTTTTTACTTCGCCAAAATCAAGCACGATCTGCTGTCCCGCCTGTGTTCCTTCCCATCCGGTTTCCGGAGCACTTGCTTTTCCCAGATCATGGAATGCGAAAATACCATATACAAGCATGATGGCAAACAAAATAATGTAATCCGTCTTTGTCATCTTTTCCATCACAACAGTTGGAATAATTTTCCATTCAAATCGTTTTTCCTGTTGCTTTTGAACTGCCTGTCTCTTCTTTTTCGATTTTCCTCCCTCATCTATGTTCGCTTCACGGATAACCTCGCTCTTCTTAAAAATGCTGTACAGAACATAACCAAACATAAAGATTGCCAGCACGGCCGTTGCCCCGACAATGTATCCCGTCGGTCCTGTCGTCTCAAGCTCAACCCAGGTATAATAAACGTGGGCAGTATTCAGATAGACAACAAGCCAGTACCCGATCAGGCAGTAAAATAATTCTTTACAAGGGCGGTAGATAAAAGCTGCCATCAGCAACCCAATCGCCGGGATCAAATATCTCTCGTGCATACGTACTGAGAAACAGAACATAACACTGATGGTCACTACCATGCTGAGGAAATATTTGGACTTATCATTTTTCATTTTAAAGAATACCAGCGCACTCAGAACTACTGCCATAATAATAGCAATCGTTCCCCATGTCTTTGCCGGTATAAACAAAAACTTCTCCGTCTGTTCATGCCAGTTTTTTCCAATAATTGCCCAGAAATTATACGCATTGACGGAACAATATTCAAACATTCCCAATGTTCCCGTATATTTTTCCAGCGATTCCTGCAGCCCAAACGGAAGCGCCACAACAACCATAGAACCAAGCGCTGCAATTCCCCCGATCAGATCCCTGCGCATTTTTTGGAAACTGAAATCATGCAGGAATACCTGCTCAATGATCGAATAAATAACAATCGGCGCAAACATAACCATCTGTGGTTTTAAAAGCATACCTCCGCAAAATGCAAAATATGCCAGAATTCTCTTTTCTTCCATAAACAGGTAGCAGGTCAGCAAAACGGCAAAACATAACGTACCATCTACCTGTCCCCACACTGAACTATCTGCAACAATTGCAGGATTCAGAGCATAAAGAGCTGAAAGCATAAGTGACATCCCCTCGGAAAATCTCTTCTTTGCCATCACATAGATCAAATATGCTGCTGCCAGATCAAACAACATCGGAAACAGTTTGATCAAAAACAATCCTGTTGTGGAATAATTGTCAATATTAAACAGATGACGAATCGCTCCCACCAGCCATAAGATAAGAATATACCCCGGTGGATAATCCGTTACATTCCCATCACGGAAATTTGTAAACGCCGTCTCCGACCAAACCCGGAAACAGGTAATATCCACACTGTATCCTTCGTTTTTTACTGCCAGTATCGCTTTCACGATAAATGCGGCAACTAAAACAAGAATAATATTAAATTTCTGCTGCTTCATGGAACTTTTTGCGATCAAGCGGCTTCCATCCACTTCCCCCTGAAACCACATCCAGTAAAGTGCCAAAAAGGCAATTACTGAAACTACCGCAATCGTTAAAATATCCTGATACATCTCTTCCTTCTTTTCCTCCTTGTTAATTATCTCTCACTCAGGAACGCTTCACATGCTCATGAGTAAATAAATGGTCCGAACAATATTCATAATTTCCCTCGCATTTTGAGCAATACCGGAACTCAAGCTGAGGTGAATCCAGTTCTGTCCGTCCACAAATTGCACATTTGTGTCTTGGCTGCCCTGCCTGCTGTGCCGTATTTTTGTAAATGACGCGGCGTTTTTTCGCCTGCTTCATACGCATTCCGAGATGCGGCTCTCTTGCAATCGCATAAAAGATCACAAAATCCAGAAGCGCTGCCACAATCAAAAGCATCCGCATATATCCACGATAATCTCCGGTCTGAGCATATCGCACGATCTCGACAACATTCAACAAAATGTAAATATATCCCAGCCATTTTGCCTTGATCGGAATCAGGAAATACAAACGGAATACCGTATCCGGAAACAGAAAAGCAAAGGCTAAAAACATGGAAAGATTCAAATCACTCAGATCGATCTGACAGGCAAGTCCAAATCCAATCTGCGGTGCCAGAGCCTGTCCGTTTGCATGACAAACGACAAAATAATAGCCAAATGTCATAATGAGGATCAATAAAATCCCGGTAAAATAAAAGGCATTAAATCGAAATCTTCCCCAGATCTGCTCTAACATACTGCCGATCCAGTAATACACATACAGCATGATACCAAAGAATATCATATTGATCAGCGCGCCACCGGAACCAATGCTCACATACGGATAAAAGAGAAAGGTTACGATCCTCCATACCTGTCCATGCAGGATGGCATAAACATTGAGGCTCAGATACATTTCATAAAATCCCGGAACCACCAGTCCGATCACACTTCCAATAATGCTTACGATAACCATATAACGCATCAAATTAGGAATCGCATAGCGTCCCAATTTGCGCTCTACCTTATCAAACCATTTCATAAATATTAAAAACCTCGCTTTTAAAATAAGTTTTTCTTCTTAAAGAAGAATACTAAAACTACGGTTACGATCAACGTGATCGCTGTCACAATATAAAATCCATACGGGTTGTCCCCCAATGGAATATGCTGAAAATTCATTCCGTAAAAGCTGGCAATCATCGTTGGAATCGAAAGTACGATCGTCACGGTTGACAAAAATTTCATAACCACATTGAGGTTATTGGAAATAACCGACGCAAAGGCATCCATCGTTCCACTCAAAATGTCACTGTAAATTTTTGCCATCTCGATTGCCTGTTTATTCTCGACGATAACGTCTTCCAGCAGATCTTCATCTTCCGGATATTTCTTAATCTTCTCTGTACGAAGCAGTTTCTCCAGCACCGTTTCATTGGATCGCAGAGACGTGGTAAAATAAACCAGACTTTTTTCCAATTCCAAAAGTTCAATCAGCTCTTTATTTCTCTGTGAAATATGCAGTTTTTCTTCAATCTGTTCACTCTTGCGGTCAATAATACGCAGGTAGCGCAGATAAGAAGTCGCATTGCGGTACAGGATCTGAAATACAAATCGTGTTTTCTTAAATGTATAAAATTCTCGTTCGCGGTTATTCATAAATGCTTTTAATACCGGTGTCTCTTCCAGGCATACGGTCACTATGATTTTTTCCGTTGTATAGATACCAAGAGGAATCGTTACATACCTGTCTTTTTCATCTAAGGAAGGGATGTCCACCAAAATCACAACATAATCATTCTCTATTTCCACACGGGAACGTTCTTCATCATCCAGAGGTGCACGCAGATCATCAATATCAATTCCTGTCGTCGCCGACACGGTTTCCAGTTCTTCCATCGTCGGTTTCGTCAGTGCAACCCAGCATCCTTCCGTCACTTGATCCAATTCCTGTAGTCCGTCTTCGACGGTATTAAAAATTTGAAGCATGCTTCTTTCCTCCTATTCTCTGTAAATTGTAAACATAGATATTTTTATTATACTTTTTTGGGGAATCTTTGTCAAACTGTATTTGTTTTGTTATACAGTTTTAATTAGAAAATGAAACCAAAGTTTCCCCCCCGGGACCGCTCGCGCTTAGTGAACCCACGTAACAGTGCATGAGGGCAAACTACGCCCTCTATGCACTGACGGTGTTCAAAATCCCTTATGGAAAATCTTTGATCCCATTATTCTAAATAGAACGGCAACAAAACAAATTACAAATTATATTTATATTGTGTAACCGTATTCAATCGGCTGTTTGGGTTTACTCATTCTATTTGGTAAAGTACAGGATCTGGTCTTCCTGCAAGGCTACCTGATCCAAGTTGTTTAGCCGGACAAATTCTTCCCAGGATGTCTCATGTGCCATAAGGACTTCGCCCAGGCTTTGCTTTCCATCGGTGATGTACACTTTTTTCTCTTCCTCCACTCCAGAAGAACTTTCGGAAGAAATGACTTCTTTTTCCTCCGGTGCTTCTGCTGATTCTTCTGCGACTTTTTCTGTCTCATTTTCTATCGTTTCACTTTCCGCCGTTTTGTCCTCTTCCTGCGACTGTACCGGCGATTGGTTTTCCGACTCGTCGGTCACTGCTGTTACCGGCAATGGTTCGTCTTTTGGCATCGGCATGCAAATCATCCCCTGATGAGCGCGTACCATCGGAATGCAGATTTCCTGTCCTACCTGTAGATTGTACACATCTACATAGGGATTGGCACGCAGCAGCATCGCCATCGGGATCCGGTAATACCGGCTGAGCTGATACAGCGTATCTCCCGGTTTTATCACATGTACCATTCCATTACAATATCTGCGATTCATGAAATTTCCTCAATTCTATTTGCTTCTCTAACAGTATATTCAACTGCCAATTTTAAGTTACTCGCGAATTTTGTTTACAAAACGCAAATTTTGTCGTATACTATAACTCAAAGCGCATTTTTTATAAAACACATTTAATAAGTAGTAAAGCACTTTCATAAAGATAGAGATATACGTTTCACATAATGGAGGTTAGTATGAACAGAGTAGGTATAGATATTGGCTCAACGACAGTCAAGATCGCGATTATCGACGAACAAAATAAAATCTTGTTTTCTGCATATGAACGTCACTACGCAAATATTCAGGAAACACTTCGCGGTATCATTGAGCGTGCTTATGAACAGCTCGGTGATCAGGCAATTGCTCCGATGATCACCGGTTCCGGCGGATTAACCATTTCGGAACACCTTGATATTCCTTTTGTACAGGAGGTTGTCAGTGTAGCAACCGCCTTAAAGGATTTCGCTCCTCAGACCGATGTAGCGATCGAACTCGGCGGAGAAGATGCCAAGATTATTTATTTTACCGGAGGAATTGAGCAGCGAATGAATGGAATCTGTGCCGGGGGTACCGGTTCTTTCATCGATCAGATGGCAACCCTGTTAAAAACAGACGCTGCCGGATTAAATGAATATGCCAAAGATTATCAGGCAATCTATCCGATTGCTTCCCGTTGTGGTGTATTTGCCAAAACGGACATTCAGCCGCTGATCAATGAAGGTGCCTCCAAACCGGATCTCGCCGCTTCCATCTTTCAGGCGGTAGTCAATCAGACGATCAGTGGACTTGCCTGCGGTAAGCCAATCCGCGGAAATGTAGCCTTCTTAGGGGGACCGCTTCATTTCCTTACGGAATTAAAAGCCGCTTTCATCCGCACGCTTGAGCTGACTGACGATGCCATTATTGCTCCTGAGCATTCCCATCTTTTTGCCGCAAGCGGTGCTGCGATGAACTCAAAGGGCGAAGGCGAGACTACATTAAAACAATTATTGGACAAATTAAGCAGCAAGATTCATATGGAATTCGAAGTAACCCGTATGGAACCATTGTTTGCTTCGGAAAAAGAATACGAAGACTTTACGGCACGCCACAACAACCATGCTGTAAAAAAAGGAACTCTTACCGATTATGAAGGAAATGTTTTCCTCGGAATCGATGCCGGTTCCACAACGACCAAAGTCGCTCTCGTCGGAGAAGACGGATCCCTTTTGTATTCATTCTATGACAACAACAACGGAAGTCCGCTCAAAACGACGATTAAAGCCGTGAAAGAAATTTATGAACTTCTTCCCGACAGTGCAACGATCGTCCGCTCCTGCTCTACCGGTTACGGCGAAGCATTGATTAAGTCTGCCCTGATGTTGGACGAGGGGGAAGTTGAGACGGTATCCCATTATTATGCCGCTTCTTTCTTCGAGCCAAATGTAGACTGTATTCTGGACATCGGCGGACAGGATATGAAATGTATTAAGATTAAAAATCACTCGGTTGACAGCGTGCAGTTAAATGAGGCATGTTCTTCCGGATGTGGTTCCTTTATTGAGACCTTTGCCCGTTCCTTGAATTACGGTGTCAAAGATTTTGCAAAACTCGCATTATTTGCCGAAAACCCGATCGATCTCGGATCGCGCTGTACGGTATTTATGAATTCCAAAGTAAAGCAGGCGCAGAAAGAGGGCGCTACGGTAGCCGACATTTCCGCCGGTCTTGCCATTTCTGTCATTAAAAATGCCCTGCTGAAGGTAATCAAATTAACGGATCCAAAAGATCTCGGAACCAATGTCGTTGTACAGGGAGGAACTTTCTACAACGATGCGGTTCTCCGCAGTTTTGAACGTGTCTCGGGCTGTCAGGCCGTACGCCCGGACATCGCCGGTATCATGGGAGCTTTTGGTGCTGCCCTGATTGCACGGGAACATTACGAAGAAGGAATGCCTACCACAATGCTTCCTTTAGAAGACATTATTGCTTTGAAATTTGAAAGTTCCATGTCACGTTGTAAAGGATGTACGAACCAGTGCCGCCTTACAATCAACAAATTCACCGGCGGCCGCCAGTTTATCTCCGGAAACCGCTGTGAACGTGGACTCGGAATTACCAAAAAGAAAAAAGATGTTCCGAACTTATTTGAATATAAAAACAAACGATTATTCGACCATTATAAACCATTGACCGCGGACAAAGCATATCGTGGCAAAGTCGGTATTCCGCGTGTTCTGAATATGTACGAGGATTATCCATTCTGGTTTACATTCTTCACGGAACTGGGTTACGAAGTTGTTCTTTCGCCAAAATCCAGCCGGAAGATCTACTCACTGGGTATTGAATCCATCCCAAGTGAGTCCGAATGTTACCCGGCGAAACTGGCACACGGTCATGTGATGTGGCTGATCCATCAGGGACTGGATTACATCTTCTACCCTTGTGTGCCTTACGAACGCTGTGAATTTGAGGGAGCCGGCAATCATTACAATTGTCCGATTGTTACCTCTTATGGCGAGAATATTAAAAACAACGTCGAAGAACTTGCTGGTTCTGACATTATTTTCCAGAACCCATTTCTTTCTTTTGAAAGTGAAAAGATTCTTACTGATGAATTAGTAAAAGTAATTTCAAAGGAAAATGGCATTGCGGAATCCGAAATCCGTCAGGCTGCCCATACTGCCTTTGAAGAATTGACGGAAACAAGAGAGGATATCAAACGTAAGGGCGAAGAAGTCCTGAAATGGATGAAAGAGACCGGCAAACACGGTATTGTCCTTGCCGGCCGTCCGTATCATATTGATCCGGAAATCAACCACGGAATTCCGGAATTGATTGCTTCTTACGATATTGCCGTTCTTTCCGAGGACAGCGTATCGCATCTGGAGCCGATCAACCGCCCTACGATCGCAATGGATCAATGGATGTATCATTCCCGTCTGTACGCCGCCGCGACCTTTGTACGCACGCAGGATAATCTGGATATGATCCAGTTAAATTCCTTTGGCTGTGGTCTGGATGCGGTAACAACGGATCAGGTTAATGATATACTAACGGGTTCCAATAAGATCTGCACCGTCCTTAAGATTGACGAAGTAAACAACCTAGGGGCAGCCAGAATCCGTATCCGTTCTCTGATCTCTGCGGTAAAAGACCGAGAGCGAAAGGGCGTAAAAGCAGAGGTAAAAGATGCCGCTTACCACCGCGTGATCTTTACCGAGGAAATGCGTAAAAACTATACGATCCTCGCACCGCAGATGTCACCGATTCATTTTGACATGGTCGTTCCGGCACTTGCCGCTGCCGGTTATAACATCGTCCAGCTTCCTACCGGAGAGGACGAATTGGATTACGGCCTCAAATATGTCAACAACGATGCCTGCTATCCTTCTCTTCTTGTCGTTGGACAGTTTATGAAAGCTCTGCTTTCCGGCAAATACGACCTTGACCGCACCGCGATCATCATCACCCAGACCGGTGGTGGATGCCGTGCAACAAACTACATCGGATTTATCCGCCGTGCCCTGCGAAAAGCCGGCATGGAACAAGTGCCGGTTATCTCATTAAGCGCCGGTGTGGAAAAGAATCCGGGATTTAAGATTAATTACCGCCTTCTCAATGGTGCCATTCAGGCTTTGGTATATGGCGATCTGTTTATGCGTGTTGTTTACAAAACCCGCCCATATGAAAAAGTGCCGGGTTCTGTCAATGCCCTCCATGAAAAATGGAAACAGGTATGTATCGAAGCGGTAAAACATCCGAAACGTTCAGAGTTCCACAAAAATATCCGTGGAATTATCAAAGATTTTGATGCTATTGAACTTCGCGATGATGTCAAGAAACCGAAAGTTGGTATCGTCGGCGAGATTTTGGTAAAATACCTGCCAGCCGCCAATAACTATATCGTTAAACTGCTGGAAGAAGAAGGTGCTGAAGCCGTATGTCCGGACATGCTGGACTTCTTCATGTACAGTGCTTACAATAATATTTTTAAAGCGGAACACCTTGGCAAACCATCCTCTACGAAACTGCTTTCCAAAGCCGCCATCTGGTTTATGGAACGTTATCGTAAGGTTATGCGCCAGGCACTTGAAGAAAGCAATCGTTTTGAACCACCGGCAAATATTTATGAATTGGCTGATTATGCCGCTCCATTCGTATCTGCCGGCAACCAGACCGGCGAGGGCTGGTTCCTTACCGGCGAAATGATCGAGCTGATTCACAGCGGAGTACCAAACATCGTTTGTACGCAGCCATTTGGCTGTCTGCCAAACCATGTCGTAGGAAAAGGTGTGATCAAACAGCTCCGCTCCGCCTTCCCAGATGCCAACATCGTAGCCGTTGACTACGATCCCGGTGCCAGCGAAGTAAATCAGTTAAATCGAATCAAACTGATGTTAGCGACAGCGAACGAAAATATGAAGTAAAAACTGCACCCCACTGCCATCTCTCCGCGAGACGAATATGCGCAAGCGCATATAGTCTCGCAAGAAATGGCAGTGGGGTGTTATAAGTTAAAGGTTAGGGTACTATAATGGGAACTTCAAATAAACATATTCTCCCCTTTAAATTTTAAAAAGCCCCCATATATTACTATGGGGGCTTTTTAAAATTACTCTTTCACTGCTTCATTTGCGATAAAGCGGTTTACGGCACTGAACAATGCACGGATGGAAGCACGGGTAATATTGGAACTGATTCCTACACCGTGAGTCACGATTCCGCGGCTCTCATCCATCAAGTGGATATAGGCTGCTGCCTGGGCATTGGATCCCATCTGCAATGCATGTTCCGTATAATCCAGTACCTTGATCGGCATATTGATCTCTGCCTGCAATCCACGCTGTACCGCATCGATTGGTCCATTTCCGTAGGCTTCGATTGTCTTTTCGTTTCCTTCAAATGTATACGTCAGATAAACCTTGGTGTCAAATCCACTTTCCGGCATTTCTTCGCTCAGATCTTCTACCTTTAAGCGGCGGAAATGATACGGCTCTTTGCGGTCAATGTAATGCGCTTTAAATTCTGACATGATCTGATCCGGTGCCACTTCTCCCTGTTTTTCAGAGATCTTCTGAATGACATCTGCAAATTCTTTGTGCATACTCTTCGGCAGTTTGAACCCAAAGTAGGTATCCATAACAAAGGCAACACCACCCTTTCCGGACTGGCTGTTAATACGCACGATTGGCTCGTACTCTCTTCCCAGATCACTTGGATCAATCGGAAGATATGGAACTTCCCAATGCTCATTGCCACGCTCGTGCATTGCCTGAACACCCTTATTGATCGCATCCTGATGAGATCCGGAAAATGCGGTAAATACTAATTTTCCTGCATAAGGATGACGCATATCAATATCCATTTTATTACATCTCTCATATACATCAATAATCTCGTTTACATTTTCAATCTCCAGCTCCGGATTGATTCCCTGAGAGAACATATTGTATGCAATATTCAAAACGTCCACATTTCCGGTACGTTCTCCATTGCCAAACAACGTTCCTTCCACACGGTCAGCTCCCGCAAGCATTGCCAGCTCCGCGGACGCAACCGCTGTACCACGGTCGTTGTGCGGGTGGATACTTAAAATAACACGCTCACGGTCTTTGAAGTGCGTTGACATCCATTCAATCTGATCGGCATAGACATTTGGTGTGTTCATCTCTACCGTAGATGGCAGGTTGATAATCACCTTTTTGTCTTTGGAAGCACCCCATTCATCCAGAACGGCTTCACAGACCTCCAGCGCATATGGAAGTTCTGTTCCGGTAAAACTTTCCGGAGAATACTCTAAGATCACTTCTCCGTCGTAATCTTTCATATATTTCTTAACCATTTTGGTTCCGTCAATCGCAATCTGTTTTACTTCGTCCTGTGACATATGGAATACTACATCACGCTGCAATGTCGAAGTAGAATTATAAATATGAACAATTGCACGTTTGATTCCTTTCAAAGACTCAAATGTCTTTTCAATCAGATGCTCACGGCACTGTGTCAAGACCTGAACCGTCACATCATCCGGAATCAGATTTCTCTCTACCAATTGTCTCAAAAAATCATATTCAATCTGGGACGCACTTGGAAATCCAATCTCAATTTCCTTAAATCCCAGTTTTACAAGCAGGTTAAAGAATTCAATTTTCTCTTCTACCACCATCGGCTCGATCAAAGCCTGATTTCCATCTCTCAAATCTACACTGCACCAGATTGGTGCTTTTTCAATCTCTTTATTCGGCCAGGTACGTTCTTTAAAGTCCACAACCGGCACTCTTTTATATCGTTTATAGTTTAACATCTCTTACATCCTCTCTTTTCATCAAATCAAATTCTTTCCAATATTTTATTTTACACCAAAATACAGGAAAGTCAAGTCATAGTACAGATACGTACTACTCTCCCGGGGTAGCAGTCGGCTCTTCCGTCGGTTTCTCCACGTTATCCTCCGACTGCGTAAGTAGGACTTCTACCCTCACTTTTGATTTTAGTTTGAGATTCTCCGGCAGATCAAATTTTACCTCTACCGTATGACGTCCGGCAGACAAACCTTTGACATCAATGTATGCCCCCAGTGTCGTCAATGTCAATTTGCTGAGATCATCTTCTCCACCCTGTACAGTCACACTATTGCGCTTATTTTCATTGATATACGTAAAATTCAGATTATTCGGAAGATTCTTCACATTGATATCTGAATTTACAAAAGAAAATGTACGCTTTCCATTTTTCTCGATCACACAGCGGATTGAAACCGTCGTGTTTTCTTCCGTCAATTTACAGCCGGTATTATACAGATACTGTGTCAGATCAATTTCCTGCTCAACATCTGCCTTTGCTCCCTCAACAGAAACCGGAACTTTAATGGATTTTACATTTTCCAGATCGGCTTTCTTTCCGGAAATCACAACGCTGTCCGGTTTATAATCCGTCTGCACATGACGGTATCCGGAAGCCGGTGTACCTGTCGCCTCCACATAAAGCGGAATGGTTTTTGTCGGAACAACTTCTACTTCAACATGGATTGTATCATTGCTGAAGGTTACATTGGAGGAATCGATCACTTCTCCCTCACTGTCATATAAGATCGGTGTCACATCCGCCGAAAAATTGCTGTTCTGTCCTTTCAACTGGACAACCGCACCGATGGATTCCACCTTTTTAATCTTTGATTTTCCACCGGAAATCTCTATAATATTCGGCTGTGCGGTGATATCGCCGAGAACATAAGATTCTGCCAGTTCACCTTCTGTATCGATCTGGACACGCACCTGCTGGCTCTCCTTTTCCTCCAGTGAGATACGCAGCACCTCATTATTCCAGTCAAGTTCTACATTTTCCTTGGTCGCTTTATTCAATTTTACCTGAATTCCGGCAGTATTTACCGTAGACAATTTACTAAGATCCGCCGTTGCCGAAAAATCATCACTTGTCAGTTCTTCTACAAAACTGCGTTTTCCTTTCACGACAACATCTACTACGTCGCCATCTACCACTTCATATACCTGGTTTAACGACGTAATGACATTTTCATTGATCACTTTGACCGGGATATCCGTAAACTTCTTTGTAATGGTCGGATCGGTGGTATTAATGATCACAAGCCAGACAATAAATGCCACAACAAGGGAGATCACTTTTAACCCGAAATTATTCATCAATCTGCTTTTCATCCACTTGTTTTTCATGTTTGTCTGCCCCCTTCCACCATTTCTTTCTGGCGTTGTCCGAAGAACGTTTGGACACACGCATCAACATTTCCGTGAGCGTATCCGCATCCATATTGCGTGTCAGTTTCCCATTCATCGCGGTCGATACCGCCCCGGTTTCCTCGGATACAATAATCGTAAGAGAATCCGAAACTTCACTGACACCAAGTCCTGCACGGTGTCTGGTTCCCAGTTCTTTACTGAGCTCCAGATTATCTGACAACGGAAGATAACAAGTTGCCGATACCACACGGTTATCACGCAGGATTACCGCTCCATCGTGCAATGGAGTGTTGTGTTCGAATATATTGATCAGAAGCTGGCTGCTGATCTCCGCATCGATTGGAATACCGGTTCTCTCAAATTCACGGCATTGAATCTCCTTCTCTACTACGATCAGCGCTCCCGTCTTCACTTTTGCCATCTCATAAACGGCTTTTACAATTCCCTGTACACTTCGTTCCGAATACCTCTCTGCCTTTGACTTACTTTCGTCAAACGGACTAATGGACGAAAACGACTTCCGCCCGAGCTGTTCCAGCGCATTACGGAACTCTGGCTGGAAAATTATTACAATTGCTGTAATTCCGATCACCATTGCATTCTGGAAAATCCATAACAGTACATTCATCCCCAGAATTACGGCAATCAACCATACAATGAACAAAACAACGATACCTTTCATCAGCGCCCATGCACGGGTATCCTTGATCCAGATTATAATATGATAAACAGCAAATGCAATGATAAGCATCTCAATAATATCTATAATATTAATTGCGGGCATCGTAAGCCATGCCACATAATCTTTGAAAAAACTTCGTATCATTTCCATACGTGCTCATCTCCTGCCTGCCTGTTTTCGGCTTTATTTATGGTCAGAATTCATATCTTCTTCCAACACTTTTTCGATTTCCTCTTTCAGGTCGATCATTCCCTCGTCCCGATCTTCTTCAATTCTCGTCACCGTTTTATCTCCCGGTGCAACTTTCATCTTCGGAACGGCTTTTACATAATATAAATAATCTTCATCTTCAAATTGTAATTTATGCACCCCGGTATAATCCAGTGTCATACGGAAAAACTGCACCAGATAAGATAGCACCGCCGTCAATGCCATCCCCAGCAGCAATTTCATAAGATCCGTATCAATCTTCCAAAACGCATCTCCGGCGATCACGCCTGCCATTCCGGCAACCATTCCCACGAAAATTCCAATCTGCGACGCATGACTGAACCGTCCACGGCGTATCAAAAATACCAGTACATAAACGATTACAAACGTAATCATATAAAGCAGCATTTCCTTATTATCCAAAAGAAACCGAATACAATACTGCAATCCTTCTAACGTATTTCCGGTATCTACTGAATTTTGTGAAATCATATAATAGTTTTCCACAGCAAGCAGGATATATCTGACAAACACTCCTGCAAGGCATGCCGGAATCATCGCAAGATTTAAAAACAATGCAGCTACGATCGGCACGGCAAATACAATGTTCAGCGGCCAAAGTGCCGGAATCAAAAGAACCAGATAACTCTGACTCTTTGCGTATCTGCCAAACAGCAGAAAATAGATAAGAAGCACAAATAAAAAACATGCTGCTACCAGATAGGACACCGACGAAATTTCAAGCGCCGCAAGCACTGCCGTAAAAAAAATGATGACCGAATCCGGTACAAATCCACTGATCAGTGCAAGAATAACGGACAACGGAAGCCCATACTCCCGAAGCTCTTTTGAAAATGGAAGCTGATACAAAATAATACTGTACAAGATCAAACTGATCACAATCTTCAAAACAGAACGGACAATCCGATAGTTCTTTTCATAAAATTCTTTACATCTGGTCTTTAAAACCAGCAATGCCATCATCATAGGTTCCGCTCCTCCTTATTGCCATTTTCCACTTCTTCCCTCTCATAATAGCGGATAAGTTCCTGTAAAACAAGATAATACTCTTTGACACGTTTTTTTGACGACTCATACTGAATCGAAGATACACTGACGGTCACAAAGGAAAACAATCCCAAAAGCAGGATATAAATGACAAGGTACGTTCGCCCAATGCTGATATAATCCAGCTCCAGTGCATTGGTAATGAGATATTCCATATTGTACAATCGGCCGAACACCGCGATCAAAACGACCGCACACGTC
>CAJMFH010000003.1 GCA_905212635.1 uncultured Lachnoclostridium sp.
TTCGTACACCAATGCCAATCGCTCAGATGGAGCAGGAATTCCCAGAAGCATATGCTGAATTTATCAAAGTATGTGATATCCTTGAGAATCACTACCATGATATGCAGGATATGGAGTTTACTGTAGAGAACAAAAAACTTTACATGCTTCAGTGCCGTAACGGTAAGAGAACCGCTCCGGCTGCTTTGAAGATTGCTTGTGACCTCGTTGATGAAGGACATAAGACAGAAGAAGCAGCAGTAGCAATGATCGATCCTCGTAACTTGGATACACTTCTTCACCCACAGTTTGATGCAGCAGAATTGAAAGCTGCTACTCCAATCGGTAAAGCACTTGGTGCTTCTCCGGGAGCTGCTTGTGGTAAAATCGTATTTACTGCAGAAGATGCAGAAGAGTGGAATGCCCGCGGCGAAAAAGTCGTACTTGTTCGTCTTGAGACATCTCCAGAAGATATCACTGGTATGAAAGCTTCCCAGGGTATCCTGACAGTTCGTGGTGGTATGACAAGCCATGCAGCCGTAGTTGCACGTGGTATGGGAACATGCTGTGTATCCGGTTGTGGTGACATCAACATGGACGAAGCAAATAAGAAATTTACATTAAATGGTAAAGAGTTCCACGAAGGAGATCCAATCTCTATCGATGGTTCTACAGGTAACATCTACGATGGAATCATTCCTACTGTAGACGCTACAATCGCTGGTGAGTTCGGACGCATCATGGGATGGGCTGACAAGTTCCGTACTATGAAAGTTCGTACAAATGCAGATACACCTGCAGATGCTAAGAAAGCTCGTGAGCTTGGTGCAGAAGGTATCGGACTTTGCCGTACAGAGCATATGTTCTTCGAGGAAGACAGAATTGCTGCTTTCCGTGAGATGATCTGTGCAGATACAGTAGAAGAAAGAGAAGCTGCATTGGAAAAAATCCTTCCATATCAGCAGGGAGACTTCAAAGCACTTTATGAAGCTTTGGAAGGAAACCCAGTTACAATCCGTTTCTTGGATCCACCTTTGCATGAATTCGTTCCTACAGAGGAAGCAGATATTAAGAAACTGGCTGACGCTCAGGGCAAATCCGTAGAAGACATCAAAGCAATCATTGCTTCTCTTCACGAGTTCAACCCAATGATGGGACATCGTGGATGCCGTCTTGCTGTAACTTATCCGGAAATCGCTAAGATGCAGACAAAAGCAGTTATCCGCGCAGCTATCGAAGTTCAGAAAGCTCATGCTGACTGGAACATCAAACCTGAGATCATGATCCCATTGATCGGTGATGTAAAAGAATTGAAATATGTTAAGAAGTTTGTAGTAGAGACCGCTGACGCTGAAATCGCAGCAGCTGGTGCAAACCTTGAGTACGAAGTTGGTACTATGATCGAGATCCCACGTGCTGCATTGACAGCTGATGAGATTGCAAAAGAAGCTGACTTCTTCTGCTTCGGTACAAATGACTTGACACAGTTGACATTTGGTTTCTCCCGTGACGACGCTGGTAAGTTCCTTGATGCTTACTATGATGCTAAGATCTTCGAGAACGATCCATTTGCTAAACTTGACCAGGATGGTGTTGGTAAGTTGATGGAAACAGCTCTGAAACTTGGAAAACCTGCAAACAGCGCACTTCACTGCGGTATCTGTGGTGAGCATGGTGGAGATCCATCTTCTGTAGAATTCTGCAACAAGATTGGTCTTGACTATGTATCCTGTTCTCCATTCCGTGTACCTATTGCACGTTTGGCAGCAGCACAGGCAGCTATTGCGCAGAAGTAATTGTAATAAGAGCAAGTCAGGCACGTAGTGCCTAATAAATAAAATAAAATTCTCGTCGGCAAGTTTAGTTTACTTGCCAGCGAGGATTTTGTTTTATTATAAAAGATGCGACGTATCTGACGAGTGTACACGTGTAGACTGACGATGCTGGGATGAAACGGATTGAGAAAAGTTTTGTGTAAGGAGGGATAGGCGTATGATGTATCCATATATGATATTGGCGGATGAAACGGAAATTGTACATTCACAAATTATAGAAAAAGATGGCATGAAAAAAGTTATAGTTAATTTTGAACGGCCAACAGAAAATGGATTTGATTCGGCAAGATGCGAGCTGCCTGATTATAAGTGGACAGACAGGCAAGGATATTCGGATGAAGAAATAGCGATGTTTGAAGAACTTCTGCATAGCAATGCACATTTGCTATATAAATATGCGGAGAATGGAGGGATTCAGATTGCCTAAACTATTCATGGTAAGTGGGTATACGGTTTATTTTTGGTCTAATGAAAATGGCGAACCGATTCATGTTCATGTATCAAAGGGAAAGCCTATGCCTAATGCAACAAAAATCTGGCTTACAAAGTCAGATTTTTGTTGCATTTTGGCAGGTATTTGATGTAATATAGATTATATGGAAGATTTTGTCTGAGGGACAAGATAAGAATAAAAGTGAAAATAATATAATAAAGAATGGAGGATAACGAGAATGAAAAAAGATTTGCTGAATGTAAAGGTTGTTGGAAGAGGCTGCGATAAATATTTTGAATTACTTGGTATTGTTCAAAAGGCATTTCATAACAAAAAACAGATGGTTACCATCGAGGAAGTAAATAATGAAAAAGAAATTTCGCGATTGGGAATTCGACAAATGCCGGCATTACTTGTAGATGGCAGAATGGTAGTACAAGGGACAACGTTTGAAACAGGTATGGTAATGAATGCCTTAAAGGAGAGGTAAACAGATAATATGGAGAAGGTGTTTAAAACCATCAAAAAGATAATTGTTGTGATAGCGGGAACGTTTATTGTTTCGTTGACTACTTTTGTTATTATAATGTGCTTTTCTCGTTTTTCAAGCGCAGATAATATGATCTTACGTTATGGTGAGGCTGAACATGTGCTGGCGGAAAATGATGAGTACATTTCATATGGAGAGGAAAACAGAATAGTAATTAAGGATAAGGACGACAGAGAAGTTGTATCATTTGATCCACAGGAAAAAGAAATCTGGCCCGATCAGATGGCATTTGGAAAAGAGGGATTTTATTTGCTCGAATGGGATGATGCATCGACAGAAACGTTTCGGGATGCGATCATTGTTCAGTTTGATTATGAGGCAAATGAGAAACACAGAATGAAAGTACAAAATGCAGAATGTCTTACTTGTCAGGATGGCTATTTGTTTTTAGGAAAATTTGAAGAAAGTAGAGAAAAAGAACCCCAATATTTGAAAGGAATTTGGGCGCAGTATTATAGCAAGGAAACGGAATTTGGTAATGATTGGAAGAAAATGGAAGGAGAAAAAGGCAAAAAAGTTGAAATGGGAAATATATCTTTCTATTATCACGGAGATGGATATTATTGCACCGAACCAGATCTCGATGGATATTGTGGAGTATCTTCAAATGACTTCCGGGTAAAAGATGGGGAAGAATATTTGGCAGATATGAAAAACAAAAGAGAACAGGAAAATTTGAAACTATTATTAAAAGAAATAGCCGGCAGTAAATCTGACCGATGTCAATGTCAGGATTATCAAGATGGCGAATATATTTATGGAATCTGCAATTTATATAATGCAAAGGCAGAAGAGGAAGGAATACCTGTTAATAAAGTAAAACAGGCTGTATTTTATCGTATCGACTGCTCACAAAATACAATTAAAATTTTGAAACAATACGAAAATGTCTGTGCAGTTTTTTGTGCAGAAGACTATGTTTTGTACGAGAAAGAGGATGCAGTTTATAAGGATGACATTGTGTCAGGACAAAATGAAAAAATACTGTCAGTAGATAAATCCGCGGAGCAGAGAGTGAATGTTAATTGCAGTATTTTAGAAGTATGCAATCCGCAGGATTATAAATACTATAAGTTTGCAGAAAAAGCACCGTTGACGGAAAGTAACGATATCACGCCAGTTACAGATACGAAACCAGAGCATAATTATTATGTGGAAGCGATGAAAGAGGAAAAAAATGACATGAATTATGTTCAAGAAGATGGCAGATTTGCGTATAAATATTGCTTTTACGATATCGACCAAAATGGGATTGACGAATTGATCGTTCACGGCTCTTATTATAATTATTCCATTTATACTTTAAAAGGGAATAAGGTAGAGGGGCTGGCCTGGAATAAATATGGTGGCGGTCTGAAAATTTATCCGAAAGAAGGAATTGTTTCCTGGAGTGGAGGACATAAAGATAATTACTATATAGAGTTTTTCCGGATGAAAGGAAATGAGGTAAAAGAAACGGCATCAAAATCTTGGCGCAATAAACTTACCGAAGAGGATGTATATCCATATCATTATGTGTATAAGTTAAATGGGAAAAAAGTGACAAAAAAGCGGTATAAAAAGTATCTTGCTGCACTTCAGAAAAAGAAGGTTGTAAAAGGAAAAGATTTAAAATGGCATCGGTAGATGGCCGGAAAATAATTTTTCTTTCATATCATCAATAATACTTGCATGAAAAATATTTTTAGTATATAATAGTTCGAAAGTATATAAAATAGTTCTTGATATTTTTTGTTAAATTGCGTATACTGTAGGTATAGGAAGCATTTTGCTTTAACAGTGGGTGATGCACAGCCCTAAAATGAGCGATTTAACAGCAGGGACATCTTAGGTGTCCCTGTTTATTTTTTTAGGAGGGAAAATTGAAAGGTCTTAAATTATATGAGATTAGTCCATTATATATAAAATATTTGGCTCAATATCAAAAACATATATTTTGGTCAGATGGAAATAAAGCGACCAGAAAGTACATAGGGATTGTTCTTCAAATTGATGAAATGAGTTATTTTGCACCATTATCTTCTTTTAAACCGAAGCATAACAAAATGAAAGAGTCAGTTGATCTTATTAAAATTCGTAATATTGCAGTAATTAATATAAATAATATGGTTCCGGTTCCGAATGGGGAATATCATTTGGTAGACATTCGTGGTATTAAAGATCAACAATATCGTTATTTATTGCAAGCAGAGAATAGAGAGATTAATCGTCTGAGGGATCGTATTATAAAAAATGCAAGAATTGTTTATAACCATAAAATACGAAATGGAATTTCTACGGCACTTGCGAGGAGAACAAATGATTTTAAGCAACTGGAAAAGAAGTGCAAAGAATATTAAATGTCCCTGTATCCGTCCAAAACGGATAACAGAGACATTTTTTATCTGAAAAATGAGCAGTATATATTATTTGAGTTTATTGTTTTTATGTCGTTGGAAGAAATCTTTTGTTTCTTTTACTACGACGCCACTCAAGGCAAATATGGCAATCATATTTGGAATTGCCATCAATCCATTAAAGATATCTGCAATCGTCCATACTGCGCTTACGGTCATATAAGGTCCGATAAATACGGCGATGATATAGATCCAACGGAAAATTTTTACGTGTTTTATGTTGCCGCCGCTTAAATATTCCAGACAGCGCTCGCTGTAGTAATCCCAACCAAGAATTGTCGTAAAGGCAAAAAATACCAGACAAAGCATTAAGATAAAGGCTGAAATCTGAGGAGGGAAAGGAAGTCCCTGCTGGAAGGCGTAAGTAGTAACATCTACCCCTTCTAATCCCGGCACCTGCCATGCACCGGTTAATACGATGGATAAACCGGTCAGTGTACAAATGACGATGGTGTCGATAAAGGTTCCGGTCATACTTACAAGCCCCTGACGGACAGGTTCTTTTGTCTGTGCTGCCGCTGCTGCGATAGGAGCACTACCAAGACCGGATTCATTAGAAAAAATACCTCGTGCAATACCTTTCTGCATTGCGACAAATATGCTTCCTACAACACCGCCGGTAACGGCCTTTGGAGCAAATGCCGCTTTTACAATGACAGCAATTGCACTTGGAATAGCAGTAATATTACCCAAAATTAAAATAGCAGCAAATACAAAATAAATGACCGCCATAAATGGTACAATGATCTGGCTTACATTTGCAATTCGCTTGATTCCACCAATCAATACAGTAGCTACGCAGATTGCTAAAACTAATGATGAAATGATAACAGACCATGAGTATTCGCCTAAAAAAGGAAGTACTTTGACGCAATGAAGGTCATTCGGATCAAAAAAGTTATGTACGGCGCTGGAAATACCATTTACCTGACTAAATGTTCCGATACCAAAAAGACCAACACATACACCAAAGAAGGCAAAAAGTTTAGCGAGCCATTTCCATTTTTTCCCCATTCCCAGTTCGATGTAATAAAAGGGTCCGCCGAGACTGTGTCCGTCTTTTCCGACAACGCGGTATTTTACGGCAAGAAGCCCTTCGGCAAATTTGGTGGACATACCGAAAAAGGCAGTTACGACCATCCAAAAAAGAGCACCCGGTCCGCCGGTTCCGACGGCGGTGGCAACACCGACAATATTACCGGTTCCGATTGTCGCACTTAAAGCGGTACAAAGAGCAGAGAAACTGGAAATTTCTCCCTCGCCGCCTTCTTCATTTTTAACCATCCACTTGAGGGCAAGTGGCAGCTTTCGGATCTGCATAACGCCGAGACGAATTGTTAATAAAATACCGCCGGCAAGAATCAGTACCATGAGGGGGACACCCCAGACAAAATTGTCGATACTATTGAGAATATCGTTGATTGTTTTCCACATTGGTTTTCTCCTTAAAATTGTTTAATGATATACTTATACTATATCGTTAAATGGGAAAAAATTCAAGGAAATATTATTGATACGCAAGATGAAAAATGATAAAATGAAATAGAAAGATAGGAAAGGAAGAGCGGTATGATGACAGACACAAAACAACGCATTTTGCAGGAGGCACTGAAATTATTTTCGCAGAGTGGTTATAAGGGCACATCAATGAATGATATTGCAAGCCAGTTGAATGTCACCAAAGCGGCTTTGTATAAGCATTATAAGAGCAAGCAGGAGATATTGGACAGTATTGTTGAGAAGATGAATGCGCTTGACCGGGAGCGTGCCAGAGAATACGATATGCCGGAGGGAACAAATGAAGAAGATGTTGTGGAATACAGGCATATTGCCGTTGCAAAAATTAAGCAGTTTACCAAAGTGCAGTTTCTACATTGGACGGAGGATGAATTTTGCTGCCAGTTTCGAAAAATGCTGACGCTGGAACAGTACCGTGATCCGGAGATGGCACAGCTTTATCAGACCTATCTTGCAGAGGGCCCGCTTTCTTATATGGAAGAGATTTTTGCTGGAATCGTGAATGACAAAAAGAAGGCGAGACAATCGGCGCTGGATTTTTATGGTCCGATTTTTCTGTTATACAGCATATACGATGGGGCAGAGGACAAGAAGCAGGTTGTGAAAATGGTAGAGCAGCATGTAGAAGAATTTGCGAAGAGGATTGAGTTGAGGGGAACAGACAAATGCTGACAATGAAATTATATGAAGAACTACCCGAAGATGCAGTCCGAATTCGAAAAAAAGTATTTATGGATGAGCAGGGGTTTTGTAATGAATTTGATGAAATAGATAAAGCAGCACTTCATGGTGTGCTGTATGAGGATGACAAAGCCGTAGCAACAGGAAGAATGTATTATGATGAAAAGAAGCATAATTGTTATGTGATCGGCCGATTGGCGGTAGACAAGGCATGCCGTGGAAAACAATATGGTGCCAGACTGCTTCAGTTTATGGAAGAAGAGGCAGTGCGCCGGGGTGGTAGAAAAATTGGACTGTCGGCGCAAAAGCAGGCAATGGGTTTTTATCAAAAACAGGGATTTAACCCTGTGGGTGATTATTATATGGATGAACAGTGTCCGCATATTTGGATGCAAAAGGAGGAAAATTATGTTAAATGAAATGTTTCAAAGTGTGATCGATCAGGACAGGGCATCAATAGTGATATGCAATCTTGAACATGAGATTGTTTATATGAATCCGGCAGCAGTGGAAAATTATTCCAAATGGGGCGGAGCAGATCTTGTGGGAAAAAGTCTGCTAAACTGTCATAATCCGGCTTCACGGGAGACGATAGACAAAGTACTGCATTGGTTTATGGAAAGCGAAGAAAATAATATGATTTATACATCTCACAATGAAAAGCAGAATAAAGATGTATATATGGTAGCATTGCGGGATTCGGAAAAGAAGTTGATTGGGTATTATGAAAAGCATGAGTACCGTGATTGTGAGACAGCCGGAAGATATGATTTTACGAAATCGCTGGTTTAAGAAATAACAGGGCTTTTATAAATCAAGGACAGGGGCTGTCATTTAATGCGTTAAATTTCCGTTTATGCAGATAGAACAGCCTTTCATGCAAAAGCATTGCTTTCCCTTTCAGAATATAGTATACTGGATGGAAAATGAAATGTCAGGAGATAGTTAGCTCCTGGCATTTTAATAATGCTTTGGAGGTGGTACAGGGAAGAATGAAAAAGGCAAAGAAACGATTGTGTATTGTGTTGGTCGGCTTGTTTCTTTTGCTTCTTATTCCTGTAATAAATTATGGAATCGTTCATTTTTGGCAGAGCGAGACATCGGTTACTATTGAACAGGTGCAGTCTTTGTCAAAAAAAGAGGCAGCGGTCGTGCCGGGGACATCCGGAAATAACGGTTCACTTACAGCAAAAGCAGAAGATCGTCTGCTGGCGGCAATTACGCTGTATGAAAAAGGACTTGTTCAACGCATTATCGTATCCGGAGATGAAGATGAGGTTGCGCCGATGACACGGTATCTGATAAAAAACGGGATTCCGGTGGAATGTCTGGCAAGTGATCCCTATGGTGTGGATACGTATGAAACAATTGCCAGAATAAAGGAAAAATTTGGAAAGGGAACCTATTATTTCTGCACGCAGGAATTGTACAGCAATCGTGCAAGGTATCTGATGGACCGGCTGGGAATGGAAGGAACCGTCATATGTGCAGATGCCAGATATTATTGCAATGTTGGAAAAAATACGATCCGGGAGTTTCTGGCAGCAACCAAGGCAGTGGTTGAGCCAATCGTACATTTTGGAAAAGCAAAGACATCTGTAGAGGAAAAAGAGTATGCTGCCGTGGAAAAGCCGGTAGAAAATTCTCATTTTGTTCAGGCAGAGGATTTAGAGACACCGGAAGACTGTAAAACGGAAGACAAAAATCCGTCGGACGACTACGATGTACAAAAGGCAGTTGAATATGCCAGAACCTATGCCCTTGAGCCAAATGCAGACTATGGACAATTTGAGCAGAATTGTACGAATTTTGTCTCTCAATGTCTGGCAGCCGGTGGGATTTCCATGCAGGGGGATCCGGAATTTTCTGAGACAAAGAGATGGAACATTTCAGGTAAATCGACAGACTGGTATAGCGTGTCAAAAAAATCCGGAAAAGATGCTCTTACACATTACAGTATGAGTCAGGCATTTGTGAACACGGATGCGTTTTTTGAATATTTTACAAAAGAAAGAGGCTATTCGTTTTCGCGTTACAATAACGATCGTGCGGGAAACAAAAAGTGCTACAAAGAGATGGCAGCCGGGGATGTACTGGTGCTTTACAACGAAGATGGAACGGTAGCTCATCTGGGAATCGTGAGTGGTATCGGGAAGAACAATGCTTATTATTGTGGTAATACCGCGAAGCGGAGAGATGCTTCAATCTTTACGATCAGTGATGAAACCTACTCGGAAATGGGATTATTACATATGTCAAAATAATTAAAAAGGAGAATGATTAAATGAAGGAAAGAAAACAAATAACGTATTTACAGCGATTTGCATGGGTGGGAAGTTTGTGCCTGCTTGCCGTTCTTTTTATGCTGGGATCCTGTGTGGAGGTCAAAGCAGGAAAAAAGAACGAAACATGCAAGATTCAGTCAGTAACATTGGAAATAAATGGAGAACAGCAGACGTATGACGGAAAATTGGATTTGGCTGCCGTAGATGCCGGGGTGGATTGGAGAGAATTTTTTCACTCCATAAAGATCATAGATTATAAAATAGTAGAAAATGATCTGTGTAATCATGAAGACGGACATGATTCTATCACGGCATACACCGTGGTTGAGGGAAAAGAAGAAAACCAACAAGATAAATGGCTGCCGGTTTCCAAATATCGGAATGATCTTAATGAGTACTTTCAATTAGGGGAAGAATTTGAAGAGGATTCTATTTGCAGTTTGCATTTTTGTCTTGATGGAAATAGGGACAATGGCATTGAAGTGTTTTTCTCAAAGAAGTTTAAGATTACATACGATACCCAGGGTGGCAAATTTATGGAGGGCGTGGAAGTTCCGGAATATTGTTTGTCAGGAGCCGGTGAAGATCCGCTTCCAATAGTAGAAAAAGACGGATATATATTCAGAGGCTGCTATCTGGAAGGAGAGTCCGAAGATACTGCGAGGATGAATTTTTACACGGATGATGTAGACGAACAAAAAGATATGAAAGTTATCGCAAGTTTTGAAAAGGGCGAACGGGAGGATATCAGTAATTTTACTTTTACAGGATAATTGGCTGATGAGACTTTTGAGGTTACTTTTAGTGGCCTTGAGTTGACAACGGATTTTATTGTATATTCAAAGGATGAGGACGAAGTGTATCGTGAATGGGATTACCTTTGTGAATTTGAAAATAATATTGAACCGGCTTCAGCAGACGACACCAATCCACCGACTGTTATTGTTCGCGGAATTGGAAAGTATAAAGGGACGCTGAAAAAAACATTTACAATCACAAAAGCAAAACCAAAAATCTTGAGATATTATGCAGATATTTTAGAAGGTCAGCCATTGTCATCGACAGATTCAGTCCTGCTGGGAAGGATATTTGGTGCAGGTAATAAAAATATATCTGGAACCATTGAATGGGAAAAAGGGAGTGATTATATACCGACTGGGACAGCAGGAGCTTCGGAGAACTACAACATGTCGTTTATACCAGAGGATCAGGTTCATTATGAGACAGTTCCAGGTATATCTGTTTCTGTATCTATCAAAAAAGACATACAGTCGTGGACCGTTGAACTGGAACAACAAAATTATCCATATACCGGAGGACCAATCGAACCAAATGTGGTTGTGAAAGATGGAGATACGGAACTGCGATATATTTACGATTATTATGTTGCGTACTCCCACAATGTGAATTGTAATGGAGAAACAGCATCACCAACGGTTACAATTGTGGCCTCAGGAACTTATAATTATACCGGAACCAGGGAAGTGACATTTACGATTGATAAAGCCACTCCACAGTGTGAAACGATGCCGGTTTGTACGGCAATTACAGAGGGGCAGACATTGGCTGATTCCGCATTTAGCGGAGGCGGTGTCACCGGTGTGATTAAAGGCAAACAAGTAGTAGGAAATTTTGTCTGGAAAGATCCGGAGATCAAGCCTTCTCTAAGTGACAGTGATAAGACAAAATACACAGCGGTATTTAAACCACTAAGTGCGAATTATAACGAGATTCAAATCGAGCTTCCGGTTTCGGTAAAAGCCAAACCGGTTCCGACACCGACGGCGCCTCCAACGGCAACTCCTGTGGCGACCCCGGGCAGCACACCGGGCTCAGTTCCAAGCAGCGCGCCAGCAACGGTGCCACCAAGTGCTTCTCCGGCGGGTACTCCAAGCGCGGCACCGGTTGTTACCCCTTCGAATACAGTAACCGAAAATAAATCGGATTTAAAAGTCGGGGATAAAGTAAAAGATGTGAAAAAGAAATCTTATTATATCGTCGATCGTGTGAAAGGGGATACCATCGAAGTTCGATATGCAGCTCCGATTGCGAAAGCGAAGATAAAGTCTGTAACGATAAGTGCAACAGTTGTTCTGGAAAATGGACAAAAAGCAAAAGTAACGGCGATTGACAAGAAGGCATTTTCAGGCTGTAAGAAATTGAAAAAAGTGGTTATTGGAGCCAATGTTACGACAGTCAAAGCAAATGCATTTAAGAAGTGTAAAAAATTAAAGACAATTATTGTAAAAACTAAGAAACTGAAAAAACTTGATAAAGCAGCATGGAAAGGCGTTTCTTCAAAGGCTGTCATCAAGGTTCCGGCAAGCCAATATAAGGAATATAAAAAGTTATTCCGAAGCAGTGGTTTGAAAAAATCTGCAAAGATTAGGAAATATTAGAAGAATGTAAAAACCCCGGTATTCATATATTGTAAGGAATATATGAGTATCGGGTGTTTTTTATGAAATGGAAATATTATGTAGGTTCGATCCTGCTTGTGCTGGCAGTGGGAACAATCGCCGGAATTCTGACAAGAGGTGGTACGATGCAGTATGCAGAACTGGCAAAACCGGCATTTTCACCGCCAGCGGTTGTGTTTCCGATTGTGTGGACAATTCTGTATGCGTTAATGGGAATCGGGTTGGCTCGAATTTTTTTTAGTGAGCCGACACGGGAGAGAAATCAGGGGTTAAATCTTTTCTGGCTGCAACTCTTTTTTAATTTTATGTGGAGCATTTTATTTTTTAATTTTAAGGCGTATGGAGTCGCATTTTTGTGGCTTCTTGTCATGCTTGTATTGATTCTTGCCATGATCAAAAAATGGGATAAAACGGATCCACTTGCTGCAAAATTACAGATTCCCTATGCTGTGTGGGTTGCGTTTGCCGGGATTCTGAATTTTGCAGTGTGGCAGTTAAATAAGTGAAATCGTGGGATCAGAGAAAACGCTGTAATGCTGTCAACAGTTTTTCTTCGGTACTTATAATCTCTTTTGCCAGATGCTTAATGCCTTTGTCAGCAGCCGGATATTGGTTCAGATAGCGGTGCAGTGATTTGATTCCCATGTTACAGCCATCCGTGATGAGACTTGCGATGGCGCAGTCTGGGTTTTCGCTCATGGCTTTAAAATTGCTTTTCATCTTTGCCATTGCTTTTGCAAAAGGTGCCGGTTCTTTTCCTTCATCGTGATATCGTTCCAAATAGTTATCGGTCTCGGCTTCCAGACGGCAGTGAATGTCGCGGCTGTCTTTTAAAATACCTTTGAGACTGCCGTTTTCCACATTATCCAGCACATCGTCAATGGAAGAAATTCCCATTTTTAAGCCGGCACTGCATTCGCGGAGAAGTTTGATCGTATCGTCTTCCATAATGAAAAACCTCCTTTTGGAATTAGAGTGTCCAAAAGGAGGTAAATCATACATTTTATTTTAGAAAAAAAGCAAGCCGATATGATAGACAATACAGGAGACAAGAAGTGCAGATAAGGTGTAAAATACACCAATCTTAGCAGTCCATTTTACAGAATGTGTCTCTCTGGCTGTGGCGGCGAGAGCACTTACACAAGGCATATTAAAACTGATTGCAAAGATAAAAGCAAGCCCTTCTGCTTTCGTAAAGTTTGCGGATAAAACCTGTGAAATATCTGCCGCACTTCCGGCGGCTTTGGCCCCAAAGGTGGAGTGGATAAGATTTCCACCGGCACCATATAAGGTGTTCAATACGCCGAGCAGGGATTCTTTTGAGATGGCAGATGCGCAAAATGCCAAAAATGCCTGCCATTTTAAACCTAAAAACATGGTTACCGGTTCAATGAAAACCCCAATGCGGTACAAAATACTGCTTTGTGGATCACCTCCAAAACCATAGGTCAGAACGAAAAAGACAATGGATACGAGAGAAATTACCCGCAGCGCGCGAAAGAGGATATCCAAGGTTCGCTGAAAGGTTACGAACATAATATTTCTTAAATTTGGTTTATGATATGGTGGCAGTTCCATGATCAATCCCACGCGTTCTTCTTTTGGTGCAAGAGAATTGCCGAAGATTTTGTAAACTGCCCACATCATCAAAAACATAAAAAGAAAGATGGACAGGATGACCAGAAAGCCGCCATTGCTGCCAAAAAGAGCGATGGCAATCGTAGGAACTACAGACAATGTCGCGGCGCACGGAACCGCCCATGACATTGCAATCGCCAGTACACGCTGTCCCCAGTTATCGACGACACGGGTTCCGGTTGTGCCGGCGATTGTGCAGCCAAGTCCCATAAAAAATGGCATGATCGTTTTTCCCTGCAATCCGACTTTTGACATCGTGTGGTCGAAGAGGAAAGAAATACGTGCCAGGTAGCCGGCTTCTTCCATGAGATTGAATCCCAGTGTGATACCAAGCACAAAGGAAGCCATCATAAGGGCGAAATAAAGTACATTGACAAGTACATCACAGATCAACGATACAATTAGCGGATGAATCTGAATCTGTTCCATCAGTGTACGCAGTCCGGCAGACGCAGGAGTGAGAATGGCAGAGGCAGCTCCGGAGATGATTCCGGCAAAGATCATCGCTAAAAGGAAAATGCCAAGAATTATACCAAATGCCATAAATTTACCTTTTACTGGAGAAAGAGCAGCTTTGTCAAAATTTGTAAATGCACGTTCTACGGTTTTTGACGTGGTCAGAACATCTGTGAGTAAACGGTCAATAAAGTCCATTTTTTCTTTTGCAGAGGTCAGAAAATTTCCGTTTGCAACCTCTTTCTTTGCCAGACTGGTTTCCATGGTCTGATAAAGGACAGAGTAATCTTTTTTCTCGATGGCGGACATTGGTACGACCGGAATTCCCAGTTTTTCAGAAAGAAGTTTGGTATCAATATGGATTCCCTGTGCTTTCGCAACATCCATCATATTCAGGATCAAAATAGCGGGAACCTGTGTGCCGACAAAGTCTGCGAGCATATACAAACTTCGTTTTAACTGCGAGGCATCTGCCATAACAAGTACGAGATCAGCATTTCCGTCAGCAATATAATCTTTGGTAATAATATCTTCATCCGATCAGGCAGAAAGGGAGTAACTTCCCGGAAGATCGGCTAAAACCATTCGCTGTCCCTTCCATTTGAATTCGCCTTCTTTTTGTTCTACCGTTTTTCCCGGCCAGTTTCCTACATGCTGATGGGAACCGGTGATCATATTAAAAATGGTTGATTTCCCGGAATTTGGCTGTCCCAGCAAGGCGATAACGGGAGATTTAGTTTCTCTTTTATTATTCATTTCCGGAACCTCCTATCATGATCTTTTTACTTTCTTCCCGCCCAATGGCAACCAGGGTATCCCGTGTAAAGATGAGTACCGGCTGTTTGCGGTTATTTTGACAGACATCAATGGTGCTTCCACATAGCAAACCCATCGACGAAAGGCGGTTTACCAGACGTGTTTCATCTTTGATTTCTTTGACAACATACCGTTTTCCCGGCTTTGTCTCAGAAAGTGTATGTTTTTCCAATTTTATTCCTCCAATCCAAATGACAATCGGTTAGTAACATCTAACCTTTTGAATAGTAACAGAATATATGATGCGTGTAAAATCCATTTGGTCATTTTGAATCCATTTAGCAATGAATTGTGTCGAATGTTGTTATTTGCAGAAGGCTGTGATAAAATGACAATATGAAAAAAACAGAAGAAACTTATTTTATCTATGAAAAGGAAAACGAAGGGCGTGTGGAGTGCTATGTACTTGCACCGGGAATCTTTCTTATGTTTGATCAGATTTTTACAAACAGCTGGACGAAGGGAGACAGCTCGATATTTTCTGAGGAAATGCTGATTTTGAATTTCTGCCGCAGTGGACGATGCGATGTTTCGCTTACCGGCACTCGTTATGCGATCGTGAAAGAAAAGCAGGTGTGTGTCAGCACAATATTGCCTACGAAAGATTTTTATTATCCGGGAAGACACTATGAAGGAGTGCAGATTTATATTGACCGCAGTTATGTGAGAAGGGCGGAAGGAAATGATTTCCTCTCGCAGATGGGACTTGATATCGAGCAGCTGATCCACGTCTTTTGTATCAATAACGGACTTTATCTTCACCGCATGAATAAGTCCATACAGGAACTCATTCATAACATATGGGAAAATAAAGAAAACCCCAAACTCGGAATGCTGCGTTATAATACGGTTCGGTTACTGCATGAACTCATGGCGATGCCGGCAAAAAGTGAATCCGGCACCTATTTTACCAGATCTCAGATTGCTATCGTAAAAGAAGCGGAATCTATGATCCTCGGAGACCTCTCAAAAAGGATTACGGCGAAGGAAATGGCAGATCATTTTGGCATCAGCGAAAGTAGTTTTAAACTGTATGTGAAAGGAATCTTAGGAGAAAGTTATCTTGTTTATTTTCGAAAGAAACGGATGGAAAAAGCAGCAGAACTTCTCGCGGCAACAACCCTGAAAGTAATTGAGATTGCAAATGCAGTCGGCTATGAAAATCAGGGCAAGTTTGCAAAGGTGTTCTCGGAAGTGTATGGAATGACACCTTTGGAGTATCGGAGATGGGCGAGGTAGGGGAGGGAAAAATGTTAGAGAAAAGTGGAAAAATATATGCTAAAAATCATAGGGAACTCAGACACGATTATTTTACAGAATTCATGTCGAAAAATGTCGAAGGATTTTTGTTGAAAAAAGTTGAAATAGAGGGGATAATGTATATATAAATTCTTTTTAGGGAGGAAGAAAATTATGGAAGAAAAGAGAATTAGTTTAGTTATTTATCTGATGAAAGAAACGGCTAGCAATTGGTATGATTGTGTTGATGTGAATAAAGATATACAATTTTTTTCTGTTGTGCCAAATTTGGGAATTGAGGGGAAAATTGCGATAGCTAAAAGCCGTTCAAAAGAACCAGAATGGAAAGAAATTTTGCAAAATTTTACACCCAAAAAATTGAAATTCCATCAAATGTTTCTAATAGAGCAGTTTTTTTAGCGAAAATAGAGGGTAGAATTATGGCGATAACTTTTGGGCATGGTAAAAGTTTATTGAGAGATAACTTCATTGAGAGAGATTTTGGGGTTAAAACCGCATTAAACTTACTAAATAAGGATCAAATTAGAAATGTAAACTCCACTTCTATTGAAAATATGATTGTATATACTCAGAAGCAAAGTAGTATTAGTACTTCACAGCAAGATTTTTCAATTAATCAATTTAATGATATACTTATGTCTATTTCTGGAAATGCAAATAGTGCTGATGATGCGATTAGTTTAAGTGGTAAAGATTCATTATCTGTTACTGTTAAAATGGATATTTTGGAGTTAAAAAGTAAACTAACGAAATATTTGGAAGCTTATAACAGTGATGAGTATATAGAAAATGGATTTGCGTGGGTTGACAATGTAAGAGAGGTAAAAGAAAAAAATAAGAAAGAAAATTTGTTTGCAGAGTTAGCTAAAAAAATTGAAAGGGGAGAACTTGAGGATATATATATAGCTCCTCCAGATATTGTTGATTGGGAAGGCGTAAAGGGATTTACACTTTCGGCGAGAACATATACAGAAATAGGTTATGATATTGATTATATAAACTATTTCCAAAATATCAAAAAAGGAGTAGATTTATTAGCAAAACTGAAAAGAGATTATTTAATAATTGTAGATTTTGAAGGAAATGAACAAAAGGTTTGTAATATTATGAAAGCAATCATAACACAAATACGATTAGAAGATAAAATGTATGTTCTAATACAAGAAAAATGGTTAGCTGTTGATCAGAATTTTTATGAGGAAGTACATAGTTATATTAAAACAATTCCTATTTGCAATCTTGAGTTTAAAGAGTGTAAAAAAGACGAAAATGAGGGCGATTATAATGATAGAATGGCGAAAAGCAATTCAGAGTTTTGTGTGATGGATAAACGTCTTATCAGTGTGAAAGGTGGAAAAAAGCAGATTGAAGCTTGTGATATATTTACTAAAAACAAAGAATTTATTCATGTAAAAAACAAATACTCGTCCTCGGCATTAAGCCATTTATTTTCTCAAGAAAAAGTTTCGGCAAAATGTTTTATGAGTGATGAAGTGTATCGGGAAAATGTTTACAATATTGTTAAGGATAAATTGGGTAATGAGATTTTTGATTTTAGATATAAACCAAATGCTAACGAATACGAAGTTGTTTATGCAATTATTGATAAAAAAGAAAAAGGAACAATAAGTGAAAGATTACCTTTTTTTAGTCTTGTAAATTTAATGCAGGCTGTTCAGGAATTAGATAGTATGAATATGAGATTTTCAGTTGCTTTTATTAAGCGACAATGAGGAAGGATAATGTGATGAAAATGCAACGTAACATTTTTGTGACAGAACTTATAGTTATACTCATCTCTTTTGCTATAGGTATAAAAATTCAAGAAAAAATGGAACAAATTTTCTCTCAAAAAGCGTAGTATTTTATCGGGAAAAATGATACAATATAGTCAGGAATTTGTAATTTACCTTTTTATTTGAAAGGAATATAAAGATAAAAGCGGATTATGCATACCTCAGTAACAAAGACGGTTTTACGATATTTCAGTATCAGGAATATATTATACGATTTAAAACACCGTATTCATTGGAAAAATATACGAAGATAAAAGAATGGGATAATGGTTATCTTGTTGTTTTGGTAAAATATAAGCATAATAAACAAGATGAAGAGGGAAAGGAGAAGATACCATGGATTTAAAAACTTTACATTCTATATTTGAAATCGGAGAAACGGTGGCGGTTGAATTTAAACGCTGTGGAAATGGAATTGAAGCAGACACGTATGAGACAGTCTGCTCATTTTTGAATCGTTTTGGGGGAGACATATTTTTAGGGGTGATGGATGATGGAACCGTTGTGGGAGTACCACCCAAAGCGGCCCCGGATATGGTGAAAAATTTTATTACGGTTATGGCAAATCCCAAATTGTTTTCTCCGACGGTATATCTTGTGCCGCAGATTATCGAATATGATGAAAAGCGTACAATCATTCATGTGCATATTCCACCAAGCGCGGAAGTACACAGTTATAAGAAAGTGATATATGATCGCGTAAATGATGCGGATATAAAAGTGACAGCTACGGGTGCAATTGCCCAGATGTATATTCGCAAACAGGGAATTTTTACGGAAAGAAAAATATATCCATATGCTACACTGGAAGATTTGCGATTGGATTTACTTCCGAAAATCCGGATTATGGCGAAAAATCATGCGAGTGGTAATCATCCATGGGCGGCAATGGATGACATGCAATTGTTGAAAAGTGCAGGGTTGTATGGAAGAGATGTGGTTACTGGCGAAGAAGGTTTTAATTTGGCGGCAATTATGCTATTAGGGAAAGATGACGTCATTTTAGATGTGGCACCGGCTTATGTTACAGATGCAATCGTGCGAAAAGTTAACGTGGATCGCTATGATGACAGAGAAATAGTAAAGACAAATTTGATTGAGAGTTATGACAGATTACTGGAGTTTGGGAAAAAACATTTACCAGATAAATTTTTTCTGGAAGATACTGTAAATATAAGCCTTCGAAATATTTTATTGCGTGAAATGGTTAGCAATGTCTTGATGCATCGAGAGTATTCCAGTACCTATCAAGCGAAATTTATTATTGAGAGAGAACGAATGTATGTGGAAAATGCAAATCGTGCAGTTAATGAAGGAACTATTACTGTGAATAATCTTGAACCAAATTCAAAAAATCCGATAATTGCTGGATTTTTTAGAAATATTGGGTATGCGGATCAGCTTGGTTCAGGGGTTCGGAATTTGTTTAAATACAGTAAATATTATTCTGGAAATGAGCCGGAATTTATGGAAAGTGATGTGTTTCGAATTGTGGTGCCATTGGACGATAAATATTCGTATGATTATTTGTTGTTGGATTCGAATAGGGATAATCATAGTTTTGTTAATGAAGAAAAAGTTGGGTACACTACATCGGAGAAAAACATCGGAGAAAAACATCGGAGAAAAACATCGGAGAAAAACATCGGGGAAAAACATCGGAATAAAACATCGGAAAAAAATATGGGGGTAAAATTGAATCATACGCAGAGAGAAATTCTTAGCCTCTTGTTGGTGGATAAAGAACTTACAGCCGGTGAAATGGCGATTAGTATTGATATTTCACGTCGGAATGTGGAAGCGAATATTAGAAAATTAAAGGAGTATGGTATTCTGCTTCGGCACGGATCTCCTAAAAAGGGGTATTGGGAAATTTTGGACAAATCGAATATCAAGGAGAAACTATGAACATTTACGTAGATGCGGATGCCTGCCCTGTGGTTGGCGTTGTGGAAGAAATTGGAAAACAATACAATATTTCCGTTACCCTGCTTTGTGATACCAATCATGTGCTGCATTCGGAGTACAGTGAAGTGGTCGTGGTTGGCGCGGGAGCAGATGCGGTGGACTATAAGTTGATCAGTTTGTGCCGCAGAGGGGATATCGTTGTGTCGCAGGATTATGGTGTGGCAGCGATGGCACTTGGAAAAGGTGCGTTTGCCATTCATCAGTCGGGGCGGTGGTATACGGATGAAAATATAGATCAAATGCTGATGGAACGGCACCTGAATAAAAAAGCAAGGCAGGCATCGCACAAAAATCATATGAAAGGTCCGAAAAAACGGACGAAAGAGGATGATGAGAGATTTCGCCAGTCGTTTGAAAAAATGGTGCAGAAGGCGATGCTTGCCCAGGGGGATGAGAACCATGAATGAAACCATACTTATCGTAGATGATGAAAAGGAAATTACGGATTTAGTGGAGATCTATCTGAAAAATGACGGATATCAGGTCTGTAAATGCAGCAATGGCAAAGAGGCATTAGTGGGGATTGAAACACAGAAAATTGATTTGGCGATTCTTGATATTATGCTGCCGGATATCGATGGATTTTCTTTGTGTAAGAAAATAAGGGAAACGTATTATTTTCCGATTATTATGCTTACAGCAAAAGTGGAAGATATTGACAAAATCAATGGTCTTACGATGGGGGCGGATGATTATATGACAAAACCGTTTAATCCGCTTGAATTGGTAACGAGGGTAAAGTCGCAGCTGCGCAGGTATCAGCGATATAATACAAAAGAAGACAAAGAGAGCAAAGAATTTCATATCCGGGGGCTGGATATATGGAAAGACCGTCATCTGTGTACTTTGAACGGGAAGGATCTGGAACTGACACCGATGGAATTTGATATTGTGTGGCTTTTGTGCGAAAACGCCAATAAAGTTGTGGATACAGAGCAATTGTTTGAAACGGTGTGGAAAGAAAAATATCTCGAAAATAGTAACAATACCGTCATGGCACATGTGGCGAGAATCCGGGAAAAGATGCATGAGGTTCCGCGAAAACCAAAATACATAAAAACGGTATGGGGAGTGGGGTATAAGATTGATGAATGAGAAGATAAAAGCAAGAAATCGAATGAAATTCAAATTTGCCGTCCGCTATTTATCCGCCTTTGCAATTTATGTGGCAGTAATTGTCGGAATGTTTTTTCTGCTGCGTGCAGTGTGTGAGAGAGTGATATGGTATCCGGAGGATCCAAATTACGTGTTTTTGCATTTTGTGAAACAAAACAGTGTGGCAGTAATTGTGGGATTTTTCGTAGTTGGATGGGGAATTGTAACCTGTGTATTTATCAAAAAATGGATGAGTTCACTGGATGAGATTACGAGGGCCGCAGAACAGATCACACTTTCGCCGGAGCAGGCAGTTGTGTTATCCGATGAATTAAAACCGTTGCAGGATGAATTGAATGCGGCGAGAGAAAATGCATTGCGGACGGCGCAGGAGGCAAAAGAAGCAGAACAGCGGAAAAATGATCTGCTTGTGTATCTTGCCCATGATTTAAAAACTCCACTGACCAGTGTAATAGGATATTTGACGCTCTTGCGGGAAGAAACCGAGATCAGTCCGGAATTGCGGGAAAAATATACCGGTATTTCACTCCACAAAGCAGAACGTCTGGAAGACCTTATCAATGAATTTTTTGATGTCACACGATTTAATCTGACAAGTATGGAACTGGAATTTGAAAGAATCCATCTGAGCCGTATGATCGAACAGATTTGCAGCGAATTTGAGCCGGTATTACAGGAAAAAAATCTGATCTGGAAATTAGACATTGAGCCGGACATTGCGATGATCGGAGATCCGGATAAATTGAGCCGGGTATTTGATAATTTGATTCGGAATGCCTGCAATTACAGCTATCCGGATACCGAGATACAATGCAGTTTGAAAAAAGAAAACGATTTCGTTGTCTGCCGGATTAAAAATCATGGGAAAACGATATCAAAAGAAAAAATGGCACGCATTTTTGAGCAGTTTTTTCGTGTGGATTCTTCGCGGTCGTCGACAACCGGTGGAGCGGGAATCGGTCTTGCTATTGCCAAAGAGATTGTAGAGAGACATGGAGGAAGTATTCAGGCAGAAAGTGCAGAAGAAAGCATAACATTTACCGTAGTTTTTCCGGAAAAGTCATAAATTTGTAAGAAATTCATAGGAAAAAAGAGAAGAAGAAAACCGCTTATTTTGTTAAGATAGAGAAAACAAAATAAACGGTTTTTTTAATGGAGGAAACAGAGATGAAAAAAAGAAAGACGAGAATCCGGTGGGGAAGGGTCTGCGTGGTCGGGATTATTTTGATGCTGGTGCTAAAACTGCTCGCTTCATTTGTGCTGACTGCATTTGAAAAAAGGTATGAAGAATTGGGATTTGGAGAAAGTACAGAAGAAACCGGTGCATTTATTACAAAGCCGGAAAAATTATCCAAGAAACAAGTGAATGTAAAATTAAAAAAGATGGCAGAACAATTGCCGGAAATAAAAGAAATTTATGATAACCGGGAGCAGTATTCGGAACATTTGTTGTCGCTGGTATGTAATAACCCGGAAATGACAGATTTTGTAAAAAATTACAACAATGCAGAACATACAGCAAAAGGAGGGTTGACAAGAAAGGAAAAAATGCAGAAAATTCCGCTCTTGCTCCAATGGGATAAGAGATGGGGATATGTGGACTATGGCGATAATGTATTGGGACTTTCCGGCTGCGCACCGACGTGTCTTTCGATGGTTGTCATCGGATTGACCGGAAATGATGCGATGACACCGGATAAAATTGCACAATTTGCCACACAAAACGGATATTATGTAAAAGGGACGGGAACTTCGTGGAGCATTATGACAGAAGGGGCCAAAGAATTGGGTGTGCAGGGAACACAGATTTCTCTAAGTCAGAACCGAATCAAAGGGGATTTGGAAAGCGGGCACCCCATTATATGCAGTGTTGGACCGGGAGATTTTACGACAGAAGGACATTTTATCGTTCTGACCGGTTATGAAGATGGTAAGATTAAAGTAAATGACCCAAATTGTCGCGCGAGAAGCACTTTGTGGGAGTATGAAGAATTGCAGGGGCAGATCCGTAATTTATGGGTGTTTGAGAAAAATTGAAGGAGTTGCGGAACCACGTTTTTTATGGTATGATAATAACGTACCGGCAAGGGAGTGGTTTCTTGGACGCAAAATTGCATTTTATTTATAAAAATGAATTAAATATGGAAAGTTTTATTCACATGCTTGACGATGCGACGGAGTGCTATAAGTTTTACTGGCTCGACGCATTGTTGAGCTTGTTTTCGTGCGGGAAAACAAAACTTTCCTTTGATGAATTGATTGACCGGATGATTGTGGATGCATGGTATTCGGTGGTCGAATATCATCTGCATCTGGGCCCGAAAAATGCACAGGGTGAAGTGATGAACAGTTTAGAACGCGCCGTGCTTCTTTTGGAACAAAGTTCGGGACTTTCCAGTAAGGCGTCCAAAGAAGAGATTCTTACTGCGATTCGTGAGCAGGAAGGCCAGCTGAAAAAAGTTAAAGATCAGTTAATAAAAAATGTGCCATACCGGGCACTTGCTTCCTTTATGCCAGAGATTACAGGAAATGACAAAATATGGAATTCCCAAACGCACATAATCGAATATATTCATGGATTAAATGTGGTCGAATGCCTTCCCTATGAAATTCAAAATGGAAAAGGACGGCAGAAGACTGTTTGGATTAATGAAAAATGGCAGCCATTTTTTCGCGATAATTATGCGACCATTCATGGCTGGATCGAACTGAAAAAAGTGCGCTATTTACAGGGGAGAAACCCAGGAGTTCCGGGGATTATTTATAAATTGGAACCGCAAAAACCAAAGGATCGAAAACTTTGTTATGTTCGCCAATTATGGACGTCCATCATGGATCTTAGGCCGGTATATGATATTTATTCGGAAGAGAAAATGACGGAGAAAAATTTTGATATTGATCATTTTGTGCCGTGGTCTTTTGTCGCCAATGATGAATTATGGAATCTTGCGCCGATGGAGAAACGGTTAAATTGCAGCAAGAGCAATAAATTGCCGGTGTGGGATAAGTATTTTCGTGGATTTGCGGACAATCAATTTATGATGTTTGAATGTGTGCAGGAAAAAGAAAAGATAAAGGAAATATTTGGAAAATGCTGCCGCGACAATCTGGTGACGCCGTGGTCCTTGGAACAATTGTATATAAGTGGATGTGAAAAAGAAAATTTCTGTAATGTATTGGAAAAGAATCTGCGGCCGATTTATGATTCGGCAAAGATGCAGGGGTACAGCATGTGGACGATCAGTAAGGAGACGATGAGATGAAAATATCGGATGGATTTTGGATGGATAAAAAAGGATACGAGGTGCATTATGTGGAACAGGCGTATCAGGTGGAGACGACAGATCACGAGATACATGTGCTGGCAACCCCGTATGTGGTACAAAACCGGGGTATGACCCTTGCCGGGCCCAATTTGGAAATTACGTATTCCTCGCGAATGGAAAATGTGATAAAAGTTCATATTGATCATTATCGCGGTGGATTGGACAATAAGCCAAAGTTCGAACTGACGGAAGATGAGGGGTATCTGCCGGAGATTCGGAAAGAAAATGATAAAGTCGTGATGATCAGTGGACAGACGCGGGTTGAAATTGCGCTGGGAGATCATTGGGAAACGGCGTTTTATTATGGCGGTAAATATCTGACCGGTGGAGCTGACCGAGCGACGTCGATTATAAAGGAAAGCAATTATATCCGTGATGCAAGACTGCAGAGCCAGCGGGAAGATGATTTCTTTCATCCGGCAAAAGATCCTCGGACCACGTATCTCCGCGAGCAGCTGAAGACCGGCATCGGAGAATGTATCTATGGCTTTGGAGAAAAATTTACTCCGTTTGTAAAAAATGGACAGACCGTAGAAATGTGGAACAATGACGGGGGAACGTGTACCGAACAGAGTTACAAAAACATTCCATTCTATCTGTCGTCAAAAAGTTATGGTATTTTTGTCAACAGTTCTGATAAAGTTTCGTTTGAGGTGAATTCCGACACGGTGTCGAAAGTTTCGTTTACAGTGCCGGGAGAGACACTGGAATATTTTGTATTTGGCGGCAAAAATCTGGAAGCCGTTTTGGAGCGGTATACGGCACTTACGGGAAGACCGGCATTGCCGCCTGCGTACACCTTTGGACTGTGGTTATCGACTTCCTTTACGACTAATTATGATGAAGAAACGATCCATCATTTTATCGATGGGATGGCAGAGCGGAAGATTCCATTGCAGGTATTTCATTTCGACTGCTTTTGGATGAAAGAATACGAGTGGTGTAATTTTGAATGGAATAAGGAAATGTTCCCAGATCCGAAAGCGATGTTAAAGCGCCTTCATGAAAAGGGACTGGAGGTCTGTGTCTGGATCAATCCTTATGTGGCGCAGCGTTCTCGGCTTTTTCAGGAAGGAAAAGAAAACGGCTATTTTATTAAAAACAAAGATGGCAGTGTATTTCAATGTGACCTCTGGCAGCCTGGGATGGCGATTGTGGACTTTACCAATCCGGCAGCGCGGAAATGGTTTCAGGGACTGTTAAAGACGCTGTTTGACATGGGTGTAAATAACATTAAGACAGATTTTGGTGAGAGGATTCCGACGGAATGCTGTTATTATGATGGTTCCGATCCGATCGCGATGCACAATTACTATAGTTTTCTATACAATAAATGCGTGTTTGAAGCATTGGAAACCTATTATGGCAAAGACAAAGCATGTCTGTTTGCCCGGAGTGCTACGGTCGGCGGGCAGCGTTTTCCGGTGCATTGGGGCGGCGACTGTTATGCGGAATATTCTGCGATGGCAGAAACGCTCCGCGGAGGATTGTCATTATGTGCGAGCGGCTTTGGTTTCTTTTCCCATGATATGGGCGGATTTGAGGCGACGGCTTCAGCGGATGTGTACAAGCGCTGGTGTGCCTTTGGTATGCTGTCGACACACAGCAGACTGCATGGTTCTTCGTCGTATCGTGTACCGTGGGCGTATGATAAAGACGGAGGCACGGAAGCCTGCGATGTCTTGCGGCATTATGCGGTATTAAAGGGAAGACTGATGCCGTATCTGTGGAGTCAGGCGGTTAAGACGCACCAACAAGGTGTGCCAATGATGCGGCCGATGATCGTTTCCTTTACGGACGACACGGCCTGTAAATATCTGGATACGCAGTATATGCTGGGAGATGATCTGTGTGTCGTTCCCGTTATGAATGAAGAAGGAATAGCTGAATTTTATGTGCCGGACTGCGGGACATGGACCGACATTCAAAGCGGCGAAACATACGAGGGAGGAAGATATTATACAAGAAAGTGTGATTATTTTCAGATGCCGGTACTGGCAAGACCGGGAAGTATGATCGTATATGGAAAATTTGACGGTGACAGCCAAAAAAGTGTATTGTATGATTATGTTGAAGGAGCAGAAGTCTTTATTTACGGACTGGAAGACGGACAGGAAACAGAGACGGTAATATACGATACCAATGCTCTGGAAGTTATGAAAATACAGGCAGTACGAGAAAATAATACGATAAAAATAATGCTTCCCAAGACAGAGAAAAACATTACAATACGGACAAATGATGCGTGTGAGATCCTTCGCATCGAAGAATAGGAGGTACGAATGAAAAAGAAAATAGGAGTTCTTTTTATACTACTTAGTATATGTCTGACCGGATGTGGGATTCAGGAAAACCGGATCCGGTTTGGGGCGGCAGGAGTCGGAGGAATGTATGCTTCCTTTGCCAATGCCTATGCCGGGCTGGTGCCGGAAGAGAACAAATGGAATGTAGAAGTGAAACGGACAGCGGGTTCAACGGCGAATTTGCGGCTGCTATCGGATCATTATATTGAGCTGGCGATCGCGCAGATGGATCTGATCCGCGATGCGTATGCCGGCAAAGGATTGTTTCAGGACAATGCGTGCAAGGAATATCAAGCAGTAGCGGCACTTTATCCGGAGGCATGTCAGATTGTTGTGCGGAAAGACTCCGGGATCACGTCGATTGATGATCTGCAAGGAAAGACGGTAAGTGTCGGAGAAGAAGAATCCGGTACGGAAAATAATGCAACGCAGATTTTGCAGGTATATGGACTGGCAGAATTGGTAAAAACAGAGCAATTGAATTATACGGATGCAGCTAAAGAACTGGAAGAAGGAAAAATCGATGCGATGTTTTGTACTGCCGGAATCCGGACAATGGTTTTAGAAGAACTGGCAAATAAATGTGAAGTGAACTGGCTGTCTCTGGAAGACAAACAGATCGACAAACTGAAGGCGGCGTATCCCGATTACAGCGAATACGTGATTCCAGCAGGAACGTATGCCGGACAGAAGAGCGAGGTAAAGACGATTGCGGTTCAGGCAGTACTGGTTGTCAGTAATAAGATGAGTGAAGAACGTGTCAGGGAACTAACGAAACTTTTCTTTGAGAAAAAAAAGGATCTTCAATATGCGACATCTCTTGAACTTCCTCAGGATGAAGCGAGTGCCGTGGAAGGTGTTTCTATCCCGTTTCATCCCGGGGCAGCAGAATATTATGCGGAGCATGGCGTGATTGTAAACAGCGAAAGATAAGACGAAACGGAGGACAACATGAAGATAGAATTTGATATGTATCAGACACTTGCGATTGCAGTAGTGGTCCTGATGTTTGGTGCGTTTTTGAAAAAAAAGATCCATTTTCTGGAAAAATTCTGTATCCCGGCACCGGTGGTAGGTGGACTGTTATTTGCCATTTTTACCTGTGTGTGTTACAGTCTTGGAATTGCGGATTTTTCGTTTGATGATATTCTGCGGGAAGTGTGTATGGTGTTTTTCTTTACTTCGGTAGGATTTCAGGCAAATTTGAAAGTGTTAAAAAGCGGTGGGAAATCGCTGGTAATATTTTTAGGATTGGTGATCGTACTGATCTTTTCCCAGAATCTTCTGGCAGTCGGAATGTCAAAGTTAATGGGATTGAATCCTTTGATCGGTATGTGTACGGGCTCAATTCCAATGATCGGTGGACATGGAACCGCCGGAGCATTCGGACCGGTACTGGAAGATTTTGACATATCCGGCGCGACGACAATCTGTACGGCAGCGGCGACGTTTGGTCTGATAACCGGAAGTCTGATTGGCGGCCCGCTCGGAAAACGATTGATCGAAAAAAGAAACCTGCTGGATACGGTTGTGAATGAGGATGACACCCTTCTGGTCGAAGATGAAGAACGTCATGAGAGACATACGAATATGTATGCTTCTGCGGTATTTCAGCTGATTCTCGCAATTGGTCTCGGAACGGTATTTTCCTATTTTCTGACAATGACCGGTATGACATTTCCGATATATATCGGCGCCATGATTGCAGCTGCGTTGATCCGAAATGTCGGGGAATATTCCGGAAAATTTCAGATTCATATGGGAGAGATCAATGACCTCGGTGGTATCGCCTTGTCGTTGTTTTTGGGAATGGCGATGATCACATTGAAATTGTGGCAATTAGCTTCTCTGGCACTGCCGCTTGTGGTGCTTTTGGCAGGACAGGTCATACTTATCATTGCATTTACGTATTTTCTCGAATTCCGCATTATGGGAAAGGACTACGATGCGGCGATCCTGGTGGCAGGAACCTGTGGTTTTGGTATGGGGGCGACACCGAATGCGATGGCAAATATGCAGGTGCTTTGCGAACGGTATACGATGTCTGTCAAAGCCTATCTGCTGATCCCACTTGTGGGAAGTTTATTTGCGGACTTTTTAAACAGCCTTGTAATTACATTATTTATCAATATTTTGTAAGGAGGAATCGTTTTATGAAAGGAAAAAAAGAACCATTTCAGGTAGATTATGACAATCTGGCAATTCCGGAGATTCATACCAAAAGACCGGAAGTCAAAAAGAAGGAAATAAAAGAGGAAAGTGTTACGTATGACGGCGTAGCGGTGCCGGAGATCCATATCCGCAAAAAGAAATCTCCGCAGGGAGGCAGTGAAAATGAATAAAAAGTACAAAGGAATCTTATTCATTATCTGCTCGGCATTTTGCTTTGCCCTAATGGGAATGTTTGTAAAACTGGCAGGTGACCTGCCGTCAATTGAGAAAAGTTTTTTTCGAAATTTGGTAGCTTTGGTATTTGCTCTGGTTATTTTGAAGAAAGACCATGTACATTTTTCGGGAAAAAGAGAAAATATCAAATACCTTGTGATCCGTTCTGTGGCGGGAACGGTAGGAATTTTGTGCAACTTTTATGCAGTAGATCATCTCGTGTTATCCGATGCGTCCATGCTCAATAAAATGTCGCCGTTTTTTGCAATTCTTTTCAGTATATGGATTCTGAAGGAAAAAATTTCGCTGCCTCAGATAGATATTGTCATCGGTGCGTTTATCGGAAGTCTTCTGATCCTGAAGCCGTCGGGGGCGTCGCTGGTATCTTTTCCGGCATTGATCGGTCTGCTTGGCGGCATGGGAGCCGGGCTTGCGTATACCAATGTGCGTGTGCTCGGAGAAAAAGGAGAAAAGGGACCTTTTGTGGTAGCGTTTTTCTCCGGATTTTCGTGCCTTGTGACACTGCCATATCTGATCTTTGACTTTCATCCGATGAGTGGGATGCAGCTGATTTATCTGCTTTTTGCCGGACTTGCGGCAGCAGGCGGTCAGTTTAGTATCACAGCGGCGTATTTTCATGCACCGGCAAAGGAAATCTCGGTATACGATTATTCACAGATCATCTTTTCGGCAGCGATGGGATTTGTTGTCTTTGGACAGATTCCGGATGCTTTGAGCTGGATCGGATATGCGCTCATTTGTGCAATGGCAGCGGCAATGTTTTTCTATAATAATCGAAAAATCAGTTGACAGCCATCCCTGCGTTTTTATATAATAATCAGAGAACCAAAGGAAGAAGTGAGTTTATTATAAAAGTTTCAGTTATCATACCTGTTTATAATGCAGAAAGTTATCTCCGGCCATGTTTGGATAGTGTTGTATCTCAGAATCACAAAGATACGGAGATCATTTTGATTGAAAATGGTTCGGAAGATGGAAGCCGGCCGATTTGTGAAGAATATGCGCAAAAATATGTAAACATTCGTATTATCGCAGAAAAAAAGATTGGTGCGGCGATGGCAAGACAGCGCGGACTCGATTCCTGTGAAGGAGACGCGGTGGTGTTTGTCGATGCGGATGATTATCTCCCCGGCCCGGAGGTCATTTCCCGGATGGCAGAGTGTCTGGAAAAAACACAGGCAGACATTGTCTGTGGAGAATATTCCAGATTATGGGAAGGAAAACTTCTTCCGGCAAATTCTGTCAAAACATTTTCAGACCATCCGCATGAGAGCGAGGCATTTCGATTTTGTGGTTTTTTCTCCTGCGGAAATTTATCATATGTATGGGGGAAAATGTACCGGACTTCTTTTTTAAAGGAGAAGCAGATCCGGTTTTGCAAATACCGGTATAGTGAAGACAAACTGTTTAATCTGACCTGCTGTGTAAAGGGAGCAGCCTATGAGTTTCTTACCGAACAGGTTTATGTATACCGCAAAAACGATGATTCCGTATCGTATCAGTATCGCAGTGATTCCGTGGAAAACTGGATTGGAATTGCCAGAGAGACAGAGGCGGTTCTGCGGGACGAAGAAAGAGAAGAACAGGAAAATTTGATTGGGTATCTGGTTGTATTTGCCGCGGCATTTGATGCCATCATGAATGAGGAGCATCCGGAAGGAAGATATGGCTCTGCCCGGAATCTTTTGCAGAGATATGGGGAAGATGAATATTGTAAACGATGGTTTCGTAAAATGGCAGGCAGAAAACAGACGAGGGAGGTTCCTTCGCTTTTGTGGCGGTGTATGATCCGTGGATTTTCCTTTTGTATGAAAGTACAGTGGTATGGACTTCTTTCTCTTGGCATGAAGCTTATGGTTCGTCTGCATCTTACGGAAAGTTTGTCAGATACCGGAAAGCGGGGATAATATGAAACGATATCAGTTACGGTATGCGGCGGGAACGTATTGGCTGTCCGATACAAACCCGAAAGGAAGAGTGATTCCAAGGCCGCTTGAACTCAATGAAACAGCAGCAGAGATATGGAAAATGCTGGAAAATGGGAAAAATACCAAAGAGATTGCAGAGTTTTTTTGTGAAGGAAACAAAGAACAGGAAAAAGAGATACAAAACGATATTGAACAATTTATAGAGCAGCTGAGACAAAATAAGATTGACATCTGAAACCCATCGTGGAGGTATTGTAATGAATGTATTACTCATTGGAGGTCCCGGAAGTCTGACGAATCGTATGATCGTCAAGCTGAAAAAAGAGGGACACCGCGTCAGTCTTCTGACCGGGGAATCCTATGCACGAAAAGGGTATGAAAAAGTATTTGAAACCTATTCATTTACATATGACAGTGACAGCCTTAAAGAGATATTTGAGAGCGTATGCCCGGACTGTATTTTATTTATGGGAGCATACGATACGAATTTTAACTGGAATGAAAGCGAGAGAGAGGCGGTTCGCTTTATTTCTGCTGTCATGAATATCTTGCTTTCGTATTCCGCAGAAAAAAATACCCGTTTTGTTTTCCTTTCTTCGGATGAGGTGTTTGGACAGGGGAGCAGCGAAGATATCAGGGAAGATGATGCGGTGTGGGGGGACAGCGCAAAGACGACAGCATTGATCCAGGCAGAGGAAATTTGTCAGGATTTTTCCAAAAACTGGGGAAAAGATGTTACCGTGCTGCGGCTCGACCATCTGTATCAGGTTCCGAAAAATATTGCGGAGGTGTTGCAGAATCCGTGCGCGGTTTTGTGTATGAGTGCATTGAAAGCCAATTACATTTCCGCGGATAAAGAGATGGTATATTCACTTTTGTATGAAGATGATGCGGTAGAATTTATCTATGAAGTGATGGCGGCAAAACACAGGGAGTATTCACTGTATCATCTGTCTTCCGGGGATCCGGTCAGCGAATGGCAGTTAGCGCAGGAAATCAAAGAGGCACTCGGGGAACATATTACGATTCTTGAAGTGAAGCGGGCGGACAGCACACGGAGAATCTTGTCAAAGGAACGGTTTGCGGAAGAATTTCCGGCAAAGATCCGTCATGAACGCGAAGAAGGGGTAAAGAAAATTGTAAAATATATGAAAAAGAACCGCTCCGTATTTGTTGATGAAAGCGAAGAGGAATTGTCACTTGGAAAACGGATACTGCGGCAGTTTGGCTGGTTTTTGAAAGCCATATTTCCGTTTTTGGAAAACATGGTATGTTTTATTCCGTTTTTTATGTTAAATAATCGTACTGTGGGAAGCCAGTATTTTTCTAGACTTGATTTTTATCTGTTTTATGTACTGTTATTTGCTATTGTACACGGACAGCATCAGGCGCTTTTTTCAGCGGTTCTTGCCGTATGTGGATATTTATTTCGGCAGATGTATACAAGAAGCGGTTTTGAAGTGATGCTGGATTATACAACGTATGTGTGGATGGCACAGCTGTTTATCCTGGGGCTTGTAGTCGGTTATATGCGCGATCAGATCCGTGATATCCGGCAGGAGAGTGCGGAGATACAGGACAATCTGAACCGGCAGCTGGGGGATATGAAAGACATCAACAGCAGTAATGTCCGCGTAAAAGATGTGCTGGAACAGCAGGTGGTTGACCAGAAAGACAGTATCGGAAAGATTTACAGCATTACGTCCTCTTTGGAGAGATATATGCCCGAAGAAGTATTGTTCCATGCCGTGGAGATCGTCAGAGAACTGTTGAACTGTCCGGATGTAGCAATCTATACCGTACACCGTTCCGGGTATGCCCGTATGTTTTCGGCAACTTCAGATGAGGCGCGAAAATTGGGAAATTCGATTCTTTATCAGGATATGACGGATATGTATGAGGCGTTAAAAGAGCAGAGAGTGTATATTAACCGAAATCTGGATGCGTCGTATCCGCTTATGGCAAATGCCATCTATGATAATGAGGAGATGCAGATGATCCTCATGCTTTGGGGACTTCCGTGGGAACGCATGACGTTAGGCGAGGCGAACCGCCTTGTCGTTGTAAGTTATCTGATTCAGAATGCGGTGCTGCGTGCCAACCGTTATCTGGCAGCTCTGGAAGAACGTCGTTATCTGGCAGATACGAAGATTTTGGAAGCAGAGGCATTTACATCCCTTGTACAGGCGTATTATAATGCCAAGAAAAAGAACCTTACAGAATGTACATTGCTGCAGATTGAATGTGATCCGGCAACGTTTAAACGCAGTGAAGAAATTCTTTTGGATAATCTGCGTCAGACGGATTATTTGGGAACAATGGACGACGGAAAACTGTATGTGCTTTTGTCAAATACGGTAAAAACAGAAGCGCAGATTGTAGTAAACCGTTTTATGAAAGCGGGCTTCAACAGTCGTATCATTGACCGGATCGCGAGGTGACAGGATGAAAGGACTTGCTGTTTTATTTTTTATCAATCTTGTGATTGCGGTACTTTATGTGATCTGGCAAAAGACAAAGAAAAAGGTGGATAACATTGAGATCGCGGCGAAGACGATGGTACTCGTTCTCTGTCCGGGAGCAGGCATTTTGTTTCTGCTGGCAGCGTATGTGATCGGTCGTTATGTATTGAAACGGGACGTGGATCTTGACGATGTGGTGTTCCGGAAAGAACGTGTCAAGACATTTCTGCGGGCAGACGAAGAGCGCGGGAGGACGATGGTTCCGATGGAAGAGGCATTGGTTATCACCGATAAGACCAACCTCAGAAATCTCATGCTCAATGTCGTGCGGGCAGATACGAGAAATTCCCTTGCTTCGATCGCCAAAGCACTTGACAGCGAAGACTCGGAGACATCGCATTATGCGGCATCGGTATTGCAGGATGAACTCAATGGATTTCGTGCGATGGTACAAAATGTCTACAATGAGATTCTGGAGGAAAAGGAAGACCAGCTGGTGCATGTACGCCTGCTGATCGAATATATGAATCCGGTGCTGAGCCAGCGGGTGTTTACGGATATGGAGCAGAAGGATATGGTGCTCCGGATGGCATCTGTGTGTCAGATTTTATATGATAAAGAACCGGACAAAATGTCAGGGGAATATTTTGAAGACATTGCACTGCGGCTTTTAGAGATTAAAGAGTATGAGCGCTGCCGGGTGTGGTGCGAGCGTGCCGTAAAATATTTTCCAAAGCGGCTGTCTACGTACACCTGTCAATTGAAACTGTATTTTTCATGTGGAGACAGAGAAGCCTTTTTCCGGGTGCTTGAGCAGTTAAAGCAGTCCGATGTGGTGATCGATAATGAAACATTGGAACTGATCCGCGTATTTCAGTCATAAGGAAGTAATGATATGTCGATGAAAGTATTTATGATCATAAAATTCATAGAGATTTTTTGTGCGTATCTCGGAATGACAACCGTCCTTCCGTTTTTTGTGCTGCGTACACGACTGGAAAAACAACGGATGACGGAAAAACTTCTGATGAGCTTTCTCGTCGGAAACTTTTATTTGATGAATCTTGTTTTTCTGCTCCAGCTTGTGCATATTTCAAACCGCTGGACTCTTTTGGCTGGGACTATAATTCCGGCACTTGCTGCCTGGATCCGACTGAATCACATACAGGTGCTGGAAAAAATAGGAAACACATGGGGTACATTTCGAAAACTTGCTACCGGTCATGTCAGTGGTAAACGCGTTGTGTGCCAGCTGGGAAAACGAATTTTTAAACGGATTCAATGGCTGGTGGCATATGTCGGAAAAGCCTTTTTAAAACACCCGCTCGAATGGCTCCTTGTGATCGGAATTACGTGTGCGGCTGCATGGTTTTACGGTGTGGGAAAACTGGAAGTATATGGTTATACGGCATCGGATACGCCGGTTCATTTGTACTGGATCAACGGAATGGAAGAAAATAATATCTTTATCGATGGTGTGTATCCGTTTGGTTACCATTGTATCATCTATTATCTGCATGCGGTATTTCAGATTGACAGTTATGTGCTGATGTGCCTTTTTTCACTGGTACAGACGATTGCGATTCATCTTGTGCTGCTCGCCTTTTTGCGGCTTTGCTGCAAGAGCCGCTATGTTTCCTACGCAGTAGTGCTGGTATATATACTGGGAAACTTTTTGCAGTCATCGACGTATCTACGGTTTTTTGCCGTTCTTCCTCAGGAATACGGGATGCTTTTTATCCTGCCGTCGGCGTATTTTGCGTTTCGCTTTTTTGCGGCAAGAAAACGGGAATTACAGGGGAAAAAGACGAGATTATCGTCGGCATGGTGTCTGACATTTTTTGCCATGAGTTTTGGGATGACACTTGCCGTACATTTTTATGATACGATGATCGCCGGTTTGTTTTGTGTAGGGATTGCCCTCGGCTATATTGGCTGGTTTGTACGCGGGAAATATTTCTGGCGCGTCGTGCTTGCCTGCTTTCTCGGTGTGTTTTCGGCGGTTCTTCCGATGGCCGTGGCGTTTGTCTCAGGAACACCACTTCAGGGAAGCCTTGGCTGGGGAATGAGTGTCATTCAGGGAGACAGCGCACAGGACAGTCAGAGTACCAATGGCGGAGCAGTACAGCAGCTCCCCGGCAATGCAACAGTGTATTATTATGACAGTGATGGAAATCTTTTACAGGAAAATACCGTGGATACCGAAGAAGCATTGGAAAAGACCAGACATCTGGATGTGCCATTGACGCAGAAACTTTTACGTGTATGGGATAAAATGACAACGACGATAAAAGATGCGGTTTTAAATGAACCGCCGGCGTGGTATGTGATGGTGGTGGTTGGCGCGTTTGCCCTGCTTTTTGTCTTTGGTTTTTTGTTTTTCCTGCTGAAAAAACGCCAATACGGTGCGATGCTTATGTCCATGGGATGGTTTATGGGAGTTTTGTGGCTTTTGCAGACGGCGAAAGAACTTGGGCTTCCGGAATTGATGGATGGAAGCCGCTGCCGGATCTATTTTGCCTATATGCTGCCGGTCGTTTTTGGATTTGTATTGGATGCGGCCATCCGGCTTATCGTATTTCCGAGGTCTTGGCGTGTGTTACGGGATTTGATCTCGTTTGCCTGCATCGGAGCGATCGTTCTCCTTTTGTGGGATGGAAATTACCGGAAACCGCTTGCTGAAAACACGGCACTTGTGACGAACGCAGCACTTGCCTGTCTGACCAGCATTATTAAGGAGGAAGAAGACCATACGTGGACGATCGTTTCTGCCAATGACGAGACACAGATGGGGTTGTATCATGGATACCATTATGAGTTGATCTCCTTTTTGCGGGAGATGGAATATAACAATGCCCAGCCGGGAGAAGAGTTAAATATCCAGATTCCGACGGACAATGTCTATGTTTTTGTGGAAAAAGTGCCAATCGATTATACTGAACATTATGAAGGAAGCGGGCAGTCTATCTCGGAGGCAGGAGCAGAACAGGAACTGCCAAATGTCGGCGGAATTGCGATGTATAAGGGCGAATACCGATGGATCCTGATGTCGCGGCTGTATTATTGGGCCAAAGAATTTGAACGGCTGTATCCGACAAATGTAAGTGTATACTGCGAGACGGAGAATTTTGTCTGCTATAAGATCAAGCAGAATCCGTACCGGTTGTTTAATTTTGCCGTTGATTACAAGTACAATTCAGATAAGGCAGGGGGTGAATGACATGGTTTCGAAACGAAGATTTTTTATCTTGATCATGATGATGTTTGTCCTGCTGTTTATGTTCCAGTTCACGCAGGTTGTGAAGGAAAATGGCAATACGTATGACACCAATCAGTATTTACAAAAAAAGGAAAATATAAAGACAAGTGATTGTCAGCTGCGCCAAAAGACGGTTTTGTTTATTGGAGAAAAAGAGGGAAAGTATGGAAAAGTTGCGGCGCAGTGGTGTGAATATACGAAGCGCCGGCTGGTAACATTTGGTTCTCTCAGCGAGTGCCCCCAAGAGACAGCGAAACAGAGTGAGATCATTCTGATTCAAAAAGAGGCAGTGGCTTCGGATGCGGATCTCGATCAGGTACTTTCGTATACCAGTCAGGGGATTTCTTTTGTGTTTTGCAATCTGCCGGATGTACAGACGATTGCAATGAGCAGCCGCTGGCGGAAAGTGCTTGGTATCCGTCAGATCAGGCAGGAAGAGGTGGAACTGACCGGCGTGAATTTGTTTGATGGATTTTTGCTCGGCGGCCAGGCCATTTATCAGCCGGCAGATGAGAAAGAAAAAGAGGAGCGGCAGGATCTGCCGGATCATATGCCGTGGTATCTGCTGGAATCCGGATGCAAGACCTATATGGTCGGGATGCTTGCCGATGAATCGGTAAAAAATGAGCAGCTTCCGGCGATACTCTGGCGGGCGACAGTCGGAGAGGCAAAAGTGTTTGCCGTGAACGGTGATTATATGGAAGACTGTACCGGAATCGGATTTTTGGATGCCATGATGACCGAACTGCACCGGTATGAAATTTATCCGGTTGTAAATGCCCAGAATATGTCGCTTGCCAATTTTTCCGGATTTGCCAGTGAAAATAAAGATCAAATGAAAAAACTGTACAGCCGTGAGTCGCTTGCAGTATTTCGCGATATTATCTGGCCGGGAATCTGTGCAAATCAGGAACAGTCCGGGGCAAAACTGACCTGTTTCTTTTCGCTGCAGATGGATTATGGCGATGACAATCTGCCGGATTCACAGCAATTGATCTTTTACCTGAAAGAACTACGCGAAAAATCGGCGGAAGCGGCAATTTCACTGGATAATTTTGGAATTGTTGATCCCGCAGAAAAATGTAAGAAGGATGCCTTGTTTATTAAACAGGCGGGCAGTCAGTATCCTTATGGGGCAGCGTATGTAACAAAGGCGCAGAAAGAAGCCTATGAGAATGTGCTTTCCCAGGCTCCGCTTTCTACGGTGACGACACTGGTCGGAGATTTTCTGGAGGACTCGGTCGTGGCAAAAGAAGGCGGTGCGATGACATTGCAGTCGATTACAAGCAATGGTATCTCGCATACGTATCGGGAAGATATCCGGATGAAAAGTCTCCAGACATCGCTTGCGTATTCGAATATTGTGTTTGATCTAAAACAGATTTTATGGCCGCAGCAAAAAGACGACCGCTGGGAAGTATTGTATGAAAAATTTGCAAGTAATACGAACACGTATTGGAAGGCATTTGACAGTTTCGAAAAGACGACGGTATCCGAGGCGGATCGGAAGATCCGGAACTTTTTGGCGATGGATTACCAGGATTCCTGTGAAGAAGATACGATTCATCTAAACATTTCCGGTGCCGTCGATGGCGGGACAACGTGGTTTATCCTGCGGACCCATGGAGAAGAGCCGGAAGTAGAGGAAGGGGCATCGGTTGTAAACATAGAAGACGATGCGTATCTGATTGCGGCAAACCAGCCGGAAGTTACATTGAAATTGAAAAATGACAATGAACTGTATTATTCGCTTTCGGACTGAGAGCAGAAAGGAGAGCCGAATGAAGGTATGTATCGTGGCAGAGGGATGTTATCCTTATGTCGTAGGCGGTGTATCAAGCTGGATCCACAGTATGATACGCTCATTTCCAAATCTTGAATTCCAGATACTGGCAATTATTTCCAACCGTTCCCTGAGTGGAAAATTTGCGTATGAACTGCCGGAAAATGTAACACAGGTACACGAAGTATATCTGGAAGATTTTGACTGGGATGGCGCCGGCAGCAAAGGAAGAGAAATCCGTCTGAGTAAAAAAGAATATCAGGCAGTGCGGAGCCTTATCCTGAATCAGGAGATCGACTGGAATGTAATCTTTGATCTTTTTCAGAACCGTACGTTTTCGCTGGATAAACTGCTGATGGGACCGGACTTTTATCATATGGTTTCCGAGTGTTACCAGAAAAATTATCCGCATATTGTCTTTTCGGATTTTCTGTGGACGATGCGTTCCATTTATCTGCCGCTCTTTCTTGTGCTGAAAAGCCGGATTCCGAAAGCAGATCTGTATCACTGCGTGGCAACAGGGTATGCCGGTGTACTGGGGAGTATGGCAAAACATCTGTATGGATGTGGATTACTGATCTCAGAACATGGAATATATACGAGAGAACGAGAAGAGGAGATTATTAAGGCATCGTGGGTAGCCGGTGTCTATAAAAATATATGGATCGAGCAGTTTAAAAAGATGTCACTTCTTGCCTACGATCAGGCAGACATTGTGACCAGTCTGTATGCCAGAGCAAGACAGCTGCAGCTGGAACTTGGCTGTCCGGCGGAAAAGACGCGCGTCACGCCAAATGGAATTGACGTGGAGCGGCTGGCAGATCTTCCCGGGAAATCGGAAGAAGATAAAAAAATGATCCATATCGGGGCTGTGCTTCGTGTCACGCCAATCAAAGATGTAAAGACGATGATTCAGGCGTTTGCGTTTGCCAAGAAAAAGGTGGAAAAACTGAAATTGTGGATCATGGGGCCATGTGATGAGGATGAGCAGTATGCGAAAGAGTGCTTTGATCTTGTGGAGGCACTCAATGTAAAAGACATCGTGTTTACCGGCAGAGTGGATATCCGTGAGTATCTTGGACGGATGGATTTTACCATATTAACGAGTATCAGCGAAGGGCAGCCGCTTACGATCTTAGAGAGTTATGCGGCACATAAACCGGTTATTGCAACGGATGTGGGAAACTGCCGTGAGTTGATTTATGGAGACAACGAAGGCGACAAGCCGGCGGGAATCCTCACACATATTATGAATCTGGAAGAAATTTCAGAGGCGATGGTGGAACTGGCAGAAAATGACAAAATGCGGAAAGACATGGGAGAAGCCGGGTATGAACGTGTGATGGCTGGATATAAGGTGCAGGATATGAAACAGGTTTACCGGGAAATTTATCAGGAATTTGTCCAAAAAAGAAAGGAAAAATGGAGCGAGGAACCATTTTACATTAAGAAGTCATGATAACAAAGAGAATGGAGGAAGACGATGGCAGGTATTGGTGTAAAATTAAATAAGATTTACAATAAAAATACATTGACGACCAATATCATAGGCATGGGTTACAGTACGATGATCACGATTGCGCCGATGATCCTCGTTATCGCCGCGATCATGGCGATGCAGGTGCTGCTGGATGTCTCAAAGGTAGGGTATGCACAGCGCGAGTTGTTTGCCTGTACGGTGCTTTATATATTCATCTTTGCCCTGCTCGGCGCGGCACCATTTAACTCTGTATTATCGCGCTATATGTCCGATATAATATATGAGGAAAAATACGAAGATGTACTTCCCTGTTTTTATGTGGGAATGATATTAAATCTGGGTGTCAGCTGCGTATTTGGTATCGTTTTCTGCGTGCGGGAATATCTGACCGGACAAGTGCCGGCATGGTTTGTATTTGCGGGTTACTGTGGCTATGTGGCACTGGTGCTTGTCTTTTACGAGATGTTGTATCTTTCGATATGCAAAGACTATAAAAAGATTTCGTTTTTCTTTCTTTTGGGAATGGCAGTGACAGTAGTTTTGGCAGGCCTTCTCTTCGTCGTTTTTGGCTGTGACAAAACATATTCCATGCTGGCAGCGCTGGACATCGGATTTTTCCTGATTGCCGGTCTTGAATTTGCTGTGATCCGGAATTATTTTAAGAAAAACAGCGGCGAATACAAGCGGGTTCTCAGTTATTTCCGTATTTACTGGAAGTTAGTTTTGACAAACTTTTTGTATACTCTGGGATTGTACATTCATAACTTTGTATTCTGGACGACCGATCTGCGAATGGTTGTAGCAGATACGTTTGTCTGTGTGACATCGTACGATATGGCAACCTGCCTTGCGATGTTTACGAATCTTTCCGCCAGTGTGATCTTTATTTCCCGTGTGGAGATGCATTTCCATGAGCGCTACAAAGCCTATTCGGAGGCGGTGATCGGGGGAAGGAAGATGGATATTGAACTGGCGAAGAAGAGGATGTTCCGCCAGCTGTCCGAAGAATTGATGAATCTGGTGCGGATCCAGTTTATCATTTCTGTGATTTTATTTTTTATTTGTATCATACTGCTGCCAAGATTTGGATTCGATGGACTGGTTTTGAAAATTTACCCTTGCCTGGCAGCCGGATATTTTGTATTATTTATTATGTATGCAGCAATTATTTTCCTGTACTATTTTAATGATCTGACCGGGGCGCTGATGACCGCATTTTTGTTCTGCTTTGTCACCTGGCTGTCGTCGGTGGTAGCGACCTGGCTTCCGGAGATCTGGTACGGGATCGGAGTGTTTATTGGTTCGTTTGTCGGCTTCTGCGTCGCGTATGCGAGACTCCGGTGGCTTGAAAAAAATCTTGATGAGCACGTATTCTGCCGGGGCAGCCTGCTGCAGCATAAAAGAGGAGCTCCTCCGGAATCAAAAGTATTTGACCGGTATAAGGATTGACACAGGAAAGGAAGAAAAAAATGCAAACAGGAGATATGTTACGAATTTTATTGATTTTTCTCGGTTGTTTTTTAGTAATAAAGACGGTATTGTCGCTGGCAAGGCGCAAATTAAAAGAGCAGTTCTGCCTTTTGTGGGGCGTGATCGCACTTGGGCTGATCGTTTCCGGAATCTGCATCCGGCCAACCCTTTGGAACCAGTATGTCAGTACGCGGGGAATGGTTGTGATCGTCGTGATCGGAATCTGCGCGCTCTGGTGCCTGTTTTATCTGAGTACACAGCTTTCTGTCTTAAGCCGGAAAAATCAGGAACTTGCGATGCAGGTGTCTCTGTTAAATCAGGAAAATGAGATGCTTCTGGAGAAAATTCAGAAAGTACAGGACCACATCGAAAAGGAGTCAAAATGAAACAGGTATTATTTGTGATCAATACGCTTGGCTGCGCCGGTGCAGAGACGGCAATGATCGAGATGATCCGGAATATGGATCCGGAAAAATACAAAATATCGGTATTTGTTCTGTTAAATCAGGGAGAGATGATCCACCGGCTTCCCGAATCCGTAACGGTATTAAATGAACATTTTTCGGATAGTTCCGTATTGAGTAAAGAAGGAAAAAAGGAACTAAATCGTTATATTTTCTCACGATTATTTCACAGAGGAACTATTTGGAAAAAATTACCATATATATTCCGCGGCCTGATGCCAATGATCCGCAGCAAACGGATCCTGCCGGATAAACTGTTATGGCGGGTGATGGCGGAGGCAGCTCCCCGGTTTACGACACATTATGATATGGCAGTCGCTTATCTTGAGGGCGGTTCCACCTACTACGTGGCAGATTATGTGTCAGCGGATGTTAAAGCCGGCTTTGTACATATTGATTATGAGAAAGCAGGCTATACGCCGCAGCTGGATGGCGGCTGTTATGATTCCTTTGACCGTATCTGTCCGGTCTCCGATGAAGTGAAAGAACATTTTCTTGCAGTGTATCCGCAATATGAGGAAAAGACGAAGGTATTTCACAATATGATCGATATAGATAAGATCCGGGAAGGGGCAGAAAAGCCCGGCGGATTTGACGATGCGTTTGATGGTGTGAGACTATTGACGGTAGGAAGGCTGACAGCGCAAAAGGCATATGAGATCGCTGTCGAGGCAATGAAACTTTTACGGGAGCGGGGGCGCAATGTCCGCTGGTATATCCTCGGAGAAGGCGAAGAGCGGAAGCCGTTGGAAAAAAAGATCAGAGAATACGGATTGGAACAGGACTTTCTGCTGTTAGGTGCAAAAGAAAATCCCTATCCTTATTATAAGCAGTGCGACATTTATGTGCATGCAACCCGGTTTGAGGGAAAGAGTATTGCGATTCAGGAGGCACAGACACTGGGATGTACGATTCTTGCCTCAGACTGTCCGGGAAACCGGGAACAGATCCTGGATGGCGTGGATGGAAAAATGTGCCCGCTCAGCGCAGAGGGAATCTGTGATGCGGTATGTGAATTACTGGATGATAAGGAAGCTTGTGCGGCTTATGGAGAGATGGCACAGAGGAAAGAATTGTCCGAAAAGACACAGTTGGAAGAATTACTAAATTTAATGGAAAATGAGAGGGAATGAAGATGACAGGTGAGAAAAAGGCAAAGAAAGAATTATTGATTATCATTCCTGCGTATAATGAGGCAAATAATATCACAAAATTGTTGGAGAAGCTGGAACGTCCGGAGATTGCTGAGATTGCGGATGTCCTTATCATGAATGATGCGTCCTCGGATGATACGAATTGGATTGTAAAGGCACGCAATCACGCTATTGTGACACATGTATTCAATCTGGGTTACGGAAGTGCACTCCAGCTTGGATATAAGTATGCAATCCGCCGTGGCTATGAATATGTCATTCAGATGGACGCAGACGGCCAGCATGATGTGTGCAACATTCCTGTCATCTATGAAAAATTAAAAACAAAGGATGAAAATGGAAAATATCCGGATATCGTTCTCGGATCCCGATTTATGGAGGGAAGTTCAGATTTTCCGGTATCGTTTCTGAAAAAAATTGCCTGGGGGCTGTTCCGCGGACTGATCTACCTTGGCACCGGGCGTAAAATTGCGGATCCAACGACCGGCTTGCAGGGACTCAGCCGCCGTGTCGTGATTTTCTATTCGACGTACAATCATTTTGATGATAAGTACCCGGATGCCAATATTATCATGCAGATGCTTTTACTTGGTTACCGCCTTGTTGAGGTACCGGCGGTCATGCACCCGCGTGTGGAAGGAAAGAGCATGCATTCCGGATTGAAACCGGTCATGTATATGTTCCGAATGATGTTTTCCATCGTTGCGGTATGGATTGGCATAAAAATATTTAAGATTGATGAAGAGGTGTCGGATGAGGAGTAAAACCAGAAAACTGCCGGCAGAGAGCACCGCGGCAGTTTCCAATGTCCGCCGTGGGTGGTACCGCATTTTCCCGGTCACACTGGGAGAAAAATGGAATCCGGCTGTGGCAGAGACCAGTCTGGCAGCCGGAGATACACTGGTACTGCTGGAGATACTGATTCCGGGAGAAGACATAGAGGAGCAGGACTTGCAGGGGCTTTGTGATGTCTTTTCCTTTTTTGTACAAAAGAAGATGGATCTGATCCTCCGGTTTTCCTATGATTTTGAGGGAAAAGGAAGGGAAAAGGATCCGTCTTCGCTTTCGGTTGTGGAACGCCATATGAGACAGATCTTTCCGGTACTAAACGATTTTGCAGATCATATTTTTGTTTTGCAGGGAATCTTTTTGGGAAGCTGGGGGGAGATGCACTCCTCCCGGTATCTCACAAAAGAGAATATACAGAAATTGGAAAATACAATAAAAGAGAATCTGTCTCCGAAGATTACCCGCAGTGTACGTAAACCGGTGCATTGGCGTATGCTTTGCAGGGATGAGAATGAAGTCTTTTCGGAGAGGATCGGTTTGTATAACGATGGCATGTTTGGCTCCGAGACGGATCTTGGTACCTTTGCGGCTTCCGGAGAAGAGCGTGAATATGCCTGGGATGAGGGGTGGCCGGCAGAGAGAGAAAAGGAATTTATTGCCAAATGTGCCAAATATGCCCCGCATGGCGGCGAAGTGATCGGCGGCTCCCCTCAGACGGCAGAGGACATTGTTTTGCGTCTGCGGACAGAGGGGATAACGTATCTGAACCGGGATCATGATAGTAAGGAATTGGAACGATGGAAAACGTTGGATTGTGGGGCAGATGGTGTCTGGAAAGGGCATTCTCTCTATGATTACGTGGAGGCACATCTTGGCTATCGGTTTGTGCTTCGCAGGGGAAGCCTGCGGAAAAGATTTCACCGCACTATCGTTACGCTGGAAATTGAAAATACCGGATTTGCGGTTTCCTATGAAGCAATTTGTATAGAATTGGTAAAATTATCCAATAAAGAATGGCGATGTGCCATCCGACAGCCGCTGCCATGCCTGGAGCCGGGAAAAGTACACAAGTGCAAGATTGTCTGTGACGAAGATGTTTCTTCCGGAGATTGGAAGCTGGTGCTGCGCGATGAAAAAGGAAATCCTATTCTATTTGCCAACGAAGGGGCAGAAGAAGGGATTTCCCTGTCCGTATTTTATTAAGGAATGATCAATGTACCGAGTGGCACGCTGCCATCTTCGTTGACAGAAGCATTGGCAAAAGAAATACTGTTTTTCGTCGCAATGTCACTCATTGTTAAAGAAAGCGAGTAAGTTCCTTTGGAAAGTTCCGATCGTTTGATCGCAGTGGAAACGGTTTTTGCCTGCCGGCTGTCAATCGTTCGTGTATCAAAGGAAACCGAATATTGGAATTTTTTTCCATTTTCATCCTGAAGGGATAAGCAGATGTCAAAAGGACGGTAGCAGGGAGAAAATCCGCGGTTTTCTACGGTCATTTCCACCTGAATATGGGACGAAAACAAACCGGAAAAAGATATCTGTGAACCGGTTATCACATAGCGGTAACCAAGGTGGGCGCGGATGTAATCGTAACCGCTTCTGCCGGAAAAGAGGGTATCTTCGCCCGGGTACGCCGTATTTTTCCATTTGTTCAGTACAGAAGCCTCGTGATCGCAGCTAAGGTAGGAAACACGCATGTCGAAAAGATCCGGTATGGCGTTTGTAAGGTCATTATAGGGATTGGCTAAAACGGCCTCACCGCCATTTGGCACATACGGGCAAAGGTTACTCTGGAAAGCAATCTCTTCTTTGCGGGTTCCTTTCTGCGTAATGTCAGAGGAACCGGCAAGAGGCGTATCGTCATAAGTGCCGCAGTCAAATTCGTTGCCAAACATGCCATCATTAAAAAGACCAAGTCTGGCACAGAGACTTCCGTCATACGGAGAGGCATTCGCAAAGGGTGAAGACGTCTCTAAAATCGTGCGAAGCTGTGCCGGAGTGCGGACGGAAAGATAGATTTCCGGAGAAATGACGGAAGCGAGATGCTTCATCAGACTACGGATATCATCATTGGAACCATAATGCGTCTGATTCATTTCACCGCAGTTTCCGGTAAAAATCCCCTGAAGCAGAAAGATCGAATCTTTATGTGCATTTACGACAGCAGAGACATCATCCATGTGGCTGGAGACCTGTTCGATGGAAGACGGTTCACTTTGAAGTGCCTTTCCTTCCCAGTCGTACAAGAAGCGAAGGATGATCTGCTTGTTTGCTGCGGCAAAAGATGATATAATGCTGTCAAGCTGCGAAAGAGCAGAATCGCTGATCGCTTTGTCTTTGTAATGGATCAGATTGATCTGAAGCAGAACGATGCGGTTATCGTCGTTCGCAAGTACAGAGGATGCCCATTTTTTGGCAGGTTTATCCCCTTCTTCGGATAATTGGTAGCCATACAGATGATAGAATCCACAATAAGGATTGCTGACGGCATCCGCAGACTCCGACTGGTTTGCTGCCTCATACGACGGTGTGCAGATGTGGGCATAGACCATAATGCCGATGCCGAAAAGTATGATAATTAGGATGATACTATATTTTAAATAAGATTTTTTTGACATAATAAACTCCTTTCAAGGATATCTTATCATATTTGGAAGGAAATTACGAGAAAGAAATGAGGAGATTAGAAATGGAGGAAAAGAGCAGAACAGAGCATTCGGTTCAAAATACGACAACAGCGATGATCGCAAAGATGATTGCCCTCCTGACCGGATTTATCACAAGAGTGGTGTTCACACACTGCCTCAGCCAGACCTATGTGGGGATCAATGGTTTGTTCTGGGATATTTTGAATGTATTTTCTCTCTCGGAATTTGGAGTAGGCACAGCGATTACTTATGCCTTGTATGAACCGGTTGCGAAGGGTGATGTGGAAAAGCAGAAATCCCTGATGCAGCTGTACCGCAAAATTTATCATATTATGGGAGCCTTTGTACTGGCTGCCGGGCTTGCTGTCATTCCATTTATGGATTTTCTTGTGAAGGGATATGAATCGGTCGATCATTTGATCGTGATCTATCTTCTTTACCTGGCAAATTCTGTATTTTCGTATTTGCTGATCTATAAGAAATCGATGCTGGATGCCCATCAGCTCAGTTATCTGGGAGAGATCAGCATGACCGTTTCCATTCTCGTACAGGATGCACTTCAGATCACGGTACTTTTGACAACCCAAAATTTCTACCTGTTTTTGGGTATGATGTTACTCGCAACAATTGGAAATAATGTGTGGATTTCTTATAAAGCGGACTCCCTGTATCCGTTTTTGAAAGACAAAGAAGTGAAACCGCTTCCGAAAGAGGAGCGAAGCGGCATTTACCAGAATATCCGGGCGATGCTTATGCATAAAGTCGGCGATGTCCTTGTAAATAATACCGATAATCTGATCTTGTCAGCGATGGTGGGACTGATCAGTGTGGGATGTTATTCGAATTATTATCTGATTATTGTGTCGGTGCATTCGATCATGACACGAATGTTTCAGGGGCTTACGGCAAGTGTCGGAAATCTCGGTGTCACGCAGGGAAAAGAACGGATCCGCAAAGTCTTTGCCAGTTCGTTTTTTGTCGGACAGTGGATGTATGGTTTTGCGGCAATCTGTTTGTATGAACTGATCAATCTGTTTGTAGAATTTAGTTTTGGGGCTGAGTATGTATTTCCCGAAAATGTCGTATTTGTTTTGTGCCTGAACTTTTTTATCCTGGGAATGCGCCAGGCAGCACTGGTGTTCCGCGATTCGCTCGGGCTGTTTTGGTTTGACCGTTACAAATCCATCGCCAATGCTTTACTGAATATCCTTTTTTCGATTGTGCTTGCAAAGGAATACGGTGCATTTGGGGTGTTTTTGGGTACACTTTTCAGTACACTCCTGACTTCCTTCTGGGTGGAACCGCTGGTTTTGTACCGGCATTCCCTGAAAGTTCCGGTGTATCATTATTTCGCAAAATATGCACTCTATACGGGAATCGTGTTTGCCGCAGGAGTGCTGACACATATTCTCTGCGGACAGATGGGAGGCAGTATGGCGGTGGTATTTTTTAAGAGAATGTGTATATGCGTGGCAGTTCCCAATGTAATCTTTCTGGTATGTTATGCGCGTACGCAGGAATTTCGTTTTCTGTGGGAAAAGATCATGTCAGTAGTAAAAAAACGGAGGAAGATGTCGTGAACAAAGAAAACCAATGGCTGTTTGCCAAACTGGCGAACGTTCTCGGTGCAGAGAAACCGATAGAAGCAGGCGGAGAGCCGGACTGGAACAGCATTTTGAAACTGGCGAAGCAGCATGCTGTCCTTTCTCTGCTGGATCCGCTTTTGGATGAACCGGAAGAGGCGGAAAAACTCCCGAAAAATGTAAAAATCTGTATTCGTGAAGAAGCGAAAAAGACAGTGCGGCAGAATTATCATCTGCTTTATCTGGAACATCAGATCATTCAGACCTTGCAGGAAGCGGGAGTGGATGCGGTTGTTTTAAAAGGGGCTTCGACGGCGGAATTTTATCCGGTCCCGGAACTCCGGAAAAGCGGAGATGTTGACCTTCTTTTGACGGATCCGGGACAGCTTCCGAAAGCGGGAGAAGGGATGAAAAAACTGGGATTTGTGGAAAATGCGGCGCATTCAGGCAATCATCATGAGGTGTTTGTGACGGAAAAACATGTTGAGGTGGAATTACACACCCTATTAGCAGAGCCATTTGACGACAAAGAGACAAACCGGCTTATGGAAGAGGTTCAAAAAGAGGTTTCCGTGCAGGCAGAGCGAAAGAAATTGATGGGCATAGAACTGCCGGTGCTGCCGGATGGTATTCATGCGTATTATCTTCTTCTCCATATGTTGCAGCACTTTCTGCGGGCAGGATTTGGACTGAAACTGCTCTGCGACTGGGTTGTGCTTTGGAGGCACGGTATGACAGAAGAAGAGCTGGTACAGTATAAGAAGCTGACAGCCCGGAGTGGACTTACCGGTTTTTCCGATATGGTTACTTCGGTCTGTGTGGACTATCTCGGACTGGAAGCAGAGACGGCAGCACCATTGATCGATCATTTGGTTCCCAAGGAAGAAAAATGGGAATTTATGGAAGAGGTTTTGCGCTCGCTGGAGTTTGGAACGATAGAATCAGAACAAATGGTAGCACTGCGAGGAAGTGGATGGAACGATGTTTTTCGGGAATTTCAACATCAGATGCACCTTAATTTTCCAAAGACAGGAAAATGTCCAATCCTTTGGCCGGCGCTCTGGATCCGGACCGGCTGGCGGTTTGCCAGAAACAACCGTGTGATACGAAAGACTACGACGAAAGAGGTAATACAAAATGCAAGAAAACGTGGCGAAATTGGTAAAAAATTACATTTATTTAAAAAATAGGACAGACGCAAACGTTTTCGGAAATTTTATAAGGATTCTATTATAATTTTAGTTGACGTGGGTTCATTGTTGTAATATAATGACGATATAGATAGTAACAATGAATATGGTAAGGAGATGAGAGCATGAAGGAATATAGTAAACCTACCATTTTGGTAAATGATGAATACAGTGAAGGTGTCTATGCAGCAAGCGGATGTTATCAGGTAACTGCGGAGATTCGTCAGGATCATCAGGTAGGACGAAGCGATTATCGTATTAAAGTAAAAGGAAAACATGCCGCTGATCATACATGTAACAAGCAGACATTGACGATTTCATTTAATATGCCGGTAGTATATAAATCATCCGGTGGAATCATTCAGGGATCAACAACAGGTACAACTCTTGTGATCCAGTATGGATATTGGCAGAATAAAAATGACAATATCGGATTGAGCGATCTGATTGTAGAAGCAGATCAGGGATTGCAGATTACAAGCATTTCTCTTACGGATTAATACAACACAATATAGAATAGAAAAAGGATCCTCGTTTTGGCGGGGATCCTTTTTTGTAATACAGAACCGTTAGACAGCGTCGTATCAGTACGACTTGCTCCGGAGTTAAAACTCGTCGATTCGCTGTTCAATTTCTTCCTGTTCCAGGATGACACATTTTTTATCCCGGATTTCATAGACACGGTCGCACATAGATAGTACCGTAGGACGATGTGTTGTGACGATACAGGTGCGCGGTGTAGTGTCTTCGCGGATATGTTTTAAAATCTTCCGTTCGGTTGCCACATCAAGAGCTGAGGTGGCTTCGTCCAGCAGTAAGATTGGAGAGCGGCGGAGCAGAGCACGGGCGATGGAAAGCCGCTGTGCCTGTCCTTCGGACAAACCGCCACCCCGTTCCATAAGGACAGAGTGAATGCCGTCTTTCATGGCACTTACGAAATCCCACGCACAGGCAGTAACCAATGCTTCTTTGATCTCCTCATCGGTGGCATCCGGTTTGACATGGCGCATATTTTCGGCAATTGTTCCGGAAAACATCGTATTTCCCTGAGGAACATAGGAAAACAGCTGCCGGCAGGAAGGGCTTAAACAAAGCGTCTTTCGGGAAGAGTCAGGTTCACTCCACAGTGTAATCGTTCCGCTACCGGGAGTTAAGAGCGCAAGGATCAAACGAAGCATCGTCGTCTTTCCTTCGCCGGAAGGACCGACCAAAGCGACAATCTCATGAGGGGCAGCCTGTAATGAGGCATCGCAGAAGACTTCGGTGCCATTGTGATACGTGTAATCAAGCCTGTCGATGGAAATGTGGATGCCGGAAGTCTCGGATTCTTTCTGAAATTCCCGAACTTCTTTATCGTGGCTGAAATCTTCCCGCGGCATATCCAGAATGTCCATAATACGTCCGGCAGACGTAGTCAGATTGATCGCATTTGGCACAAGGGAGATCAGGGAATTGAGTGTACCGGTAAGTGTACTTGACAAAGTTAGGAACATGGTCATTGTTCCGTAACTGATGACCCCATCCCAGACACGGTAAATTCCCCATCCATAAGAACTGTAGGACACGAGAAGTCCCATTGTTGCCATTAAAAAGGACGTTACCATTGACATACGCTGGAAATCCATCCGCATTTTTACATAATCTTTTTGTAACTGTTTCAAATAATCCACATAGAGCGGAATAAGGTTAAAGGCCTTAATTGTCTGAATATTGGAAAAACATTCCTGATTAAAGCCGGATATTTTTGCGTCCATCGCAGCACTGCGGCGGTTGTTATTTAACATGCGTTTCATCAGTGTCTTCGACATCAATAAAGTGACCGGAACACCGAGAAAGGAAAAGATGGCAAAACTGGCATCGTAATAAATTACGACAGCAAAAGCACTGATAAAGCGAAAAAGGTTGATGATCAGGTTCGGGATCCAGTTTAAAATGCCATTGGAAATATTCGATGCATCGTCATCCCAGCGGGTTAAAAGATCTCCCGTGTGATAGGAAGCGATGGATTCCCAGTCCGTGACAAGCATTTTGGAAAAAATATCTGCTTTGATCTCATTGTCTACTTTTAAACTGATCCAGTTTGAGGCATAATTGGAAAGCTGCGTCATCACGGTGGAACCGATGGCAAGACCGATCATGGCGGCAAAAGTGGACAAAAGTGCGCCAGTCTGGTGGCCGGTGATAATGTCAACCAGATCTTTGGATACCAGACTGGAACCGAGCGAGACGACGGTGCCCAAAAGTCCGATCAAAGTATAAAAAAGGATGACAAGCCAGTATTGTCTGGCATAACCGTAAATCCAGCGGGTCTGATGGAGCATGGTTTTCAGTGCTCCTTCGCGGATCCGTCTGGAAACATGTTTTATTTTTTCAAATGCCAAGATGTTACCCCTTTCTATTGTAAAGCGTCGATTTGTTCTTTCATATAAATTGCAGCGTGCGGTTCCTTGGTGCAGTGCAGGCGGACTACCGGTATGTGTTTTGTGATTTGCTTTATGATTTCCAAATTTTTACAAAGTGATAATTCGGAATCACTTGGAGAGATCACTCGCTGTAAAATGCCAAGAATCTGTTCATCGGGAGACAGTTCCTCTAACCGTTCGGTGGCAGCCTGTCTTAACAATACGACACCGCCCAAAGGATGGCAGGTGCTGTCGCTGATTCCGGAAGTGCCGCACCAGGGCGTGCCATAGATAACCGGTTCGCCGTCTTTGATGGCAAGAAGGTTCAAGTCGCCGTTTAGAACCGGAGTATTCCAGAGGGTGTGCCACAAGTTGGTGTGCGTGGATTTTCCTGTACCGGATGAGCCGGAAAACAGCCATGCCTTTCCATGATACAAAAGGGAGGCGGAATGCAGAAAGAGCATTCCCTTTGTCTGGGCATACCGGTTAAATAAAAGGCGGATTACCGGAATCAATTCTTCCGTAAGCGCGTCAGTCCACGGCGGGAGACAGAAAATGTCAGCGGAAGTGTCTTCCCGGTTTGTATGCACTTCGAAAATGTGTGTCAGAGAAGGAAAATGGATCACTTTGCCCTCCGGCTGCTGTACGATATGCAGTTCCGGATCACGCAGGAGTAGTTCGCCACCCAGTGGAGCGGTGGAAAGAGGGGCAGAAGGATGAATCCGTATCTCAAGATCCGATGAGGTACTGCCGGTGATTCCATATGGTGCAAAAAAAGTAAGCAGGGAATCCGGTGCTCCCTGAATCCGTATCCCAATGTCTGCAATCCTATAATGATTTACAGAAACTGGAAATCCCGTCTCTTTTTCGGAAAGGTCAATCAGACCGAAAGCCTGGAATTGGGCAAGGATTTCCTGTAAATCCTGCCATAGCCGGTCGCAGTCTTCCTGTGTTTTGGCATTCCAGTGACCGGTCATTTTTTCATGAAGATCATGGGAAGAATCACATTCCGGAAGCATTTCCCAGATCAAGGCACTGGTGTCATTGAGACGCAGATTCCGGCGGTGTTCTGCAATCCGCTGACCGTAAGGGAGCAGATAAGGAACCCCTTCGATATATTTTAAAAGAAAACCATCCGTTCGTTTCATCGGAATCTCCTTTCCTTGCAATTGCCCGCAGGCATCAGATAGAAAATATTATAGCATTTTTTATAGGAAAATGCTATAATTGTTGCAAAGAAAATTGCAGGAGGATCGAATGGATATCGAAAACTTATTGGAACAGGGAAAACGGCTTCGTATCAAGCCGAGGGGATACAGCATGTATCCGTTGATCGTTCCGGGACGGGATGAAGTATATGTGGAATGGGTTTTGCCGGAAACACTGCGGCGGGGCGATGTGGTGTTATACCGCAGAGTGGAGGAAAATATACTGGTTCTGCACCGGATATGGAAGAAAGAAAGGGATACCTTTTTTTTGGTGGGAGATAATCAAAAGGAGATCGAAGGGCCTCTTGCGGCTTCCCAGATCAAGGGGAAAATGACGGGCATCCTGCGAAACGGGCATGAGATTTCTACGGCGAATGTTATTTACAGACTGTATTTCCGGGTGTGGCTGTGGCTTCGTCCATGCAGACCGCAGATTTCGCGGATGATCCATAAGATCCGACGGAAAAGGTAGACCACATTTTGCCATGTAAAATTAACATTATTCCATGTCCGGATAGGAGAAAATATGATATGTTAGGGCTATCATGAAAGAGAGAAAGGATTTAAAACGATGGCAGAGACAATGAAGAAAAAAATCATTTCCACAGTAAAGCTGGGGGATATGACTGCGGTGTTTGAGCAGTCCGAGGATACCGGAAAAGTCGGATTTTATGTGATGCCGGCAGCACTTGTGGGAAAGAGCCGTGTGGAGGAAAAATATTACCGCGTCAATAACATGATCCAGTTAAAGATTGTCGGAGATATTTATCCGGGGGCTTATGGAAACGGACAGACGATGCACAATTCCGGATCCACGGATCTTATGATCTATCAGTCGCAGAAACTGAAAGAGGTTGACGGACATACGGAAATACATACCTTTTTTAAAGATGACAGAGGCTATGCGGTAGAAAACGTGATCACCTATTATCCGGGAGACGAAAGTTTTGAAATGAAAAACTGTTTCGTCAATGAGAGCGGGAAAGAGGTTACATTGGAAATGCTTTCGAGTTTTGAGATGGAAAATCTGTCTCCGTTTCTTCCGGGAGATGGTGCCGGCAGTTTATTGGTACACCGCCTTCTCAGCAAATGGAGCCACGAGGGCAGGCTTGTGACAGAACGTATTGAAGATATGCAGCTGGAACCAAGCTGGTCTACCTGGTCGGTGGCAGTAGAGCGGTTTGGACAGAGGGGGTCTATGCCGGTAATGAAATATTTCCCATTTGCCGCCATCGAAGATGAGAAGACGGGGGTAATCTGGGGCGTTCAGCTGGCACACGAGGCATCGTGGCAGATTGAGATTTACCGCCAGGACGACGGACTGCATCTGAGCGGGGGCTTGGCAGACCGTGAATTTGGAGACTGGAAAAAAACAGTAAAACCGGGAGAGCATTTCGAGACACCGACGGCAATTCTTTCGGTGTGCGAAGGCGGAATCGATGATATCTGTCACCGGCTTGTATGTGCCGGCAGTAAATATGTGGATAATGGGCCGGAAAGCGAACAGGAGCTGCCGATCATTTTCAATGAATACTGTACGACGTGGGGCAATCCATCCCACGAAAATATTTGCCAGATTTTGGAAAATATAAAGGACAGGGGATTTGACTATTTTGTCATTGATTGTGGCTGGTTTAAAGAAGATGGGATTCCATGGGATATCAGCATGGGAGATTACAACGTGTCTTCGACGCTGTTTCCGCAGGGGCTGGAAAAGACGGTGGAAGCGATCCGTGCAAAGGGGATGAAACCGGGAATCTGGTTTGAGATTGACAATGTCGGGCGGGCGGCAAAAGCCTATGAACTCACGGAGCATCTGCTAAAGCGCGACGGATATCCGCTTACGACGCACAACCGAAGATTCTGGGATATGAACGATCCCTGGGTGAAAGAGTATCTGCATAAAAAAGTCATTGAAATGCTGAAAACGTACGGATTTGAATATATGAAGATGGATTATAATGATACGATCGGACTTGGCTGTGATGGAGCCGAATCCCTTGGGGAGGGGCTTCGTAAAAATCAGGAAGCATCGGTGAATTTTGTCAGACAGGTCAAAGAGGAAGTACCGGGAATTATTTTGGAAAACTGTGCCTCCGGGGGACATCGTCTTGAACCGCTTATGATGAGTCTCTGCGCCATGGCATCTTTTTCCGATGCTCATGAGACCGAAGAGATTCCGATTATCGCGGCAAATCTGCATCGTGCGATCCTGCCGAGACAGAGCCAGATCTGGGCGGTGATCCGAAAGAGTGACTCCCTTAAACGGATTGGATATTCCATTGCGAATACGTTCCTTGGCAGAATGTGTCTTTCCGGCGATGTGACAGACCTGTCAGCGGAGCAGTGGGATGTGATTGACCGCGGAATAGCGTTTTACCGAGAGATTGCGCCGATCATCCGCGACGGAAAGAGTTACCGCAGAGGGCCGAAGATCCTTAGTGACCGGCATCCGGAAGGTTATCAGGCACTGATCCGCATGAAAAAGGACGGAGAGGCGATGACAGTCATTCATTGCTTTGATGGATCGCTTCCGAAGGAAATCCGGGTAGAACTGCCGGAGGGATGCGGAACACACATTCAGTCCGTATATTCGTATGATGTGCCGGAAATGTTTGTAGAGGGAAATGTACTTGTTTATAAGCCGACGGAAAACCGAAATGCGGCAGCAGTACATTTGATCCAAAGTGAAAAATAAATAAAAATGGACAATAAAAAGGTGTCACATTGCGGTGACACCTTTTTGAACAATATGCCGTGGTTTTCAGATGCTGGCATCCGGATCCAGATCTTTCGCGATTTTTAACATTTTCAGAATGCGTTCTTTTTCCCCTTTATTATAATGCTGCAATACACGAACAATTTCTTCATCCAAAGTAGAAAGATTGTCAGATTTGATCAATCGCGGATTTCCTGCACTCAGTAAATAGTCAACGGAAACATGGCACATTTGGGCGTAGTAAAGAAGTACACGAAGATTGATTTTTGTATAATTATTTTCTATATTGCTGACAAAGGAAATCGTAGAACCAAGGTCTTTTGCCACCTGATCCTGAGAGATACGCTGCTCTTTACGCAGTTTTTTCATACGTTTTCCTACTTTTTCAAAATCAATCTTTTCAATTGCTTCCATATACTTGTCCTCCTAGCATAATTTTTCTTACTTATTAGTTTAGTATAAGATGTTATTGTTTTCAAGAGGAAAATGAAAAAAATGTTACGCAGACTTGACAGTGAACGTCATTTTGCTATATACTTAAAAAGTTAATAATTATGGAGAACTAGAATTATTTTATCAACGAGGAGGAAGCCATGAATTTTCATATCGCAGTGATTCCCGGGGATGGTATTGGCCCGGAGATCGTCACACAAGCAAAGAAGGTATTGGATAAAGTTGGGGAGGTATACGGTCATACATTTGAGTATGAAGAGCTGTTGATGGGCGGATGTTCCATTGATGCTTACGGAGAGCCGTTGACCGATGAGACACTGGAGCGCGCAAAGAAAAGCGATTCCGTACTGCTCGGAGCCGTCGGTGGAAACGTCGGACAGAGCAACTGGTACCAGCTGCCGCCGGATAAAAGACCGGAAGCAGGTTTGCTGAAGATTCGAAAAGGACTTGGTTTGTTTTGTAACCTTCGCCCGGCCGTGCTGTTTGATGAATTGAGCGGTGCGTGTCCATTGAAAAGTGAATTGACAGAGGGCGGATTTGATTTTGTCGTCACTCGAGAGCTGACCGGCGGTCTTTATTTTGGAGAGCGCTTTACGAAAGAAGTAGACGGACAGCTTCAGGCGACCGATACACTTACATATAATGAGACAGAGATTCGTCGTATTGCCAAATGGGCATTTGATATCGCGATGAAGAGAAATAAAAAAGTATGTAGTGTAGACAAAGCCAATGTACTGGATTCTTCCCGTTTGTGGAGAAAAGTTGTAAAAGAAGTAAGTGCAGACTATCCGGAGGTAGAGCTTTCTGACATGCTCGTAGACAACTGCGCAATGCAGCTTGTGCGGGATCCGAAGCAGTTTGATGTCATTTTGACTGAGAATATGTTTGGTGATATTTTGTCAGATGAGGCAAGTATGGTAACCGGATCGATCGGTATGCTTTCTTCCGCAAGTCTCGGAGAGGGTACACTTGGACTTTATGAGCCAAGCCATGGTTCGGCACCGGATATCGCCGGACAGAATAAAGCCAATCCGATTGCGACAATCTTATCCGCAGCGATGATGTTAAAATATTCCTTCAATTTGATAAAAGAATCCGATGCGATCGAAAATGCGGTTAAGGCAGTGCTGAAAAAAGGACTTCGCACGATCGACATTATGGATGAAGGAAAGACTTGTCTGGGAACAGAGGAAATGGGAAAAGCCATTTGTGATGAGATTCGATAAACAGACAACAGATAGATGAAATTTGAACCGGAATGAATGGAGGTTAAATCAATGAAAAGTGATTCAGTAAAAAAGGGGATGCAGACAGCACCTCAGCGTTCTTTGTTTAACGCGTTGGGTATGACAAAAGAGGAGCTTGAAAAACCACTTGTTGGTATTGTCAGTTCTTACAATGAGATCGTCCCTGGTCATATGAATATTGATAAGATTGTAGAGGCAGTAAAACTCGGCGTGGCAATGGCTGGTGGAACACCGGTCGTATTCCCTGCGATCGCTGTATGCGATGGAATTGCCATGGGACATGTCGGAATGAAATATTCGCTTGTCACCCGTGATCTGATTGCAGATTCTACCGAATGTATGGCACTTGCCCATGCGTTTGATGCCCTCGTTATGGTGCCTAACTGTGACAAAAACGTACCGGGACTTTTGATGGCAGCAGCCAGAGTCAATGTACCGACCGTATTTGTCAGCGGCGGTCCGATGCTTGCCGGTCATGTACAGGGAAAGAAAACCAGTCTTTCCAGTATGTTTGAGGCAGTGGGTGCACATGCCGCAGGCAAAATGACAGAAGAAGAAGTAGACGATTTTGTAAGCCATGCCTGTCCTACGTGCGGTTCCTGTTCCGGTATGTATACCGCTAACAGTATGAACTGTCTGACCGAGGCAATCGGTATGGGACTTCAGGGAAATGGTACAATTCCTGCCGTTTATTCCGAGCGTATCAAACTTGCGAAACATGCAGGTATGAAAGTTATGGAGCTTTATAATAAAAACATCCGTCCAAGAGACATTATGACAGAGAAGGCATTTTTGAATGCGCTTACGGTCGATATGGCACTTGGATGTTCAACAAACAGTATGCTTCACCTGCCGGCAATCGCACATGAAGCCGGTGTGGATCTGAATCTGGATCTGGCAAACGAGATTAGTGCAAAGACTCCAAACCTCTGCCACCTCGCACCAGCCGGACACACGTATATCGAAGAACTCAACGAAGCAGGCGGTGTTTATGCCGTTATGAATGAATTGAATAAAAAAGGACTGCTGTACACCGATCTGATGACAGCAACCGGAAAGACCGTTGGTGAAAACATTGAAGGTGTTGTCAACCGCAATCCGGAAGTTATCCGTCCGATCGACAATCCATACAGTCAGACGGGTGGAATCGCCATTCTCAAAGGAAATCTGGCACCGGATTCCGCCGTTGTTAAACGTTCTGCTGTTGTAGAAGAAATGATGGTTCATGAGGGACCGGCCCGCGTATTTGACTGCGAAGAAGATGCTATCGCAGCAATCAAAGGTGGAAAGATCGTTGCCGGTGATGTTGTCGTGATCCGTTATGAGGGACCAAAAGGCGGCCCTGGTATGAGAGAGATGCTCAATCCTACGTCAGCAATCGCAGGTATGGGACTTGGCTCTTCGGTGGCATTGATTACAGATGGACGTTTTTCCGGAGCAAGCCGTGGCGCTTCCATCGGCCATGTATCACCGGAGGCAGCTGTCGGAGGTCCGATCGCACTCGTAGAAGAAGGCGATATCATCAAGATTAACATTCCGGAGAATACATTACAGCTTGACGTCAGTGAGGAAGTTCTTGCCGAGAGAAAGAAAAACTGGAAACCGAGAGCACCAAAGGTAACAACCGGATATCTTGCACGTTATGCCAATATGGTAACATCCGGAAATACCGGTGCAATTTTGAAACAGGAATTCTAAAGAACCCACAGCGTAGGTGAGGGTGAAACACGAAAATATTAACGAGAAAGAGGTGCATTTTCATGCAATTAAATGGCTCCCAAATTTTAATCGAATGTTTATTAGAACAAGGGGTAGACACAATTTTTGGATATCCCGGCGGAGCGATTTTGAATGTATACGATGAATTGTATCGTTATCAGGATAAAATCAGACATGTATTAACATCCCATGAGCAGGGCGCGTCTCATGCCGCTGACGGCTATGCGCGTTCTACCGGAAAAGTTGGAGTCTGTATGGCGACAAGTGGTCCGGGGGCAACCAATCTGGTAACCGGAATTGCGACCGCTTACATGGATTCGGTTCCGATGGTGGCTATCACTTGTAATGTCGGACTTCCATTACTTGGAAAAGACAGTTTTCAGGAAGTGGATATTGCCGGCATCACGATGCCGATCACAAAGCACAGCTTCATTGTAAAAGATATCAATGATCTGGCAAAAGTGGTACGCCGTGCCTTTGCCATCGCACAGACAGGCAGACCGGGGCCGGTACTTGTCGATATTACGAAAGATGTAACCGCTGCTGTGACAGAGTTTACTCCACAGACACCGGATCTGATCCAGAGACAGACCGATACGATCTGTGAAAATGATATTGAAGACGTACTTCAGGCAATTCGTAAGGCTGAAAAACCGATGATCTTTGTCGGTGGTGGATGTATTTTGTCAGGAGCCAGTGCAGAACTGAAAGAATTTGTCAAAAAAGTAGATGCACCGGTAACCGATACTTTGATGGGAAAAGGTGCCTTTGACGGAACCGATGAATATTATACCGGTATGCTGGGAATGCATGGAACCAAGACGGCAAACTTAAGTGTGACAGAATGTGACCTGCTGCTTGCACTTGGTGTCCGTTTTTCGGATCGTGTTACAGGAAATGCAAAGAAATTTGCTACCAATGCAAAGATTGTTCATATTGACATCGATGCGGCAGAGATCAACAAAAATATTCAGGTGGATTATTCTATCGTAGGCGATTTAAAAGCCGTACTTGAGATTCTCAATAAAAAACTGGAAAACCAGTATCATAAAGCATGGATTGATAAAGTGCTTGCGAGAAAAGCCGCACTTCCGATGACGTATCGTGACGATGTACTCACCGGTCCGTATGTGATCGAACGCATCAATGCAGCGACACAGGGAGATGCAATTATTACTACAGATGTAGGACAGCATCAGATGTGGGCAGCACAGTATTATCAGTATAAAAATCCACGTTCATTCCTTAGTTCCGGTGGTATGGGAACGATGGGATACGGACTGGGTGCCTGTATCGGAGCGAAAGTCGGAAATCCGGATAAGACGGTATTTAATATCGCCGGTGACGGATGTTTCCGCATGAATATGAACGAGTTAGCAACTGCTTCCCGTTATGATATTCCGATCATTCAGGTTGTATTTGACAATCATGCCCTTGGTATGGTTCGTCAGTGGCAGACATTGTTCTATGGCAAACGTTATTCAAGTACGATCCTTCAGGATAAAGTGGATTATGTAAAAGTGTCCGAAGCCCTTGGCGCAAAGGCATTTTTGGTAACCAAACGCGAAGAAGTTGACGACGTACTGAAACAGGCAATGCAGGAAAAAGGTCCGGTAGTGATCTGCTGCGTTCTGGATCAGGATGACAAAGTGTGGCCGATGGTGGCACCTGGAGAGGCGATTGAAAAAGCCTTTACAGAAGAAGATTTAAAGAAGTCAGAATCATAATGCATGATTTTAGATAAATATTTTAAGGAGGTTTTAGCCGTGGCTAGAGTTTACAATTTTTCAGCTGGACCAGCTGTATTACCAGAGGAAGTTTTACAAGAAGCAGCAGATGAGATGCTTGATTACAGAGGAACAGGGATGTCTGTAATGGAGATGAGTCATCGTTCCAAAGCATACGATGAGATTATTAAGACAGCAGAAGCAGATCTTAGGGATTTAATGAATATTCCGGACAATTACAAAGTGTTGTTCCTTCAGGGCGGTGCTTCCCAGCAGTTTGCCATGATTCCTATGAACTTGATGAAAAATGGTGTTGCAGACTATATTGTAACCGGACAGTGGGCAAAAAAAGCTTATACAGAGGCTTGCAAATATGGAAAAGCAAATAAGATCGCTTCTTCCGAAGATAAGACATTTTCTTACATACCGGACTGCTCAGATCTTCCAATCGATGAGGATGCAGACTATGTATATATCTGTGAAAATAATACAATTTATGGAACCAAATACAAAACACTGCCAAATACAAAGGGCAAGACACTGGTAGCAGACGTTTCTTCCTGCTTTTTGTCAGAACCTGTTGATGTCACAAAATATGGTGTCATCTATGGTGGTGTTCAGAAAAATATCGGACCTGCCGGCGTTGTCATCGTGATCATCCGTGAAGACCTGATTCCTGAGAGTGTAGATGAAAAAGTACCTACGATGCTTCAGTACAAGATTCACGCAGATGCACAGAGCCTTTACAATACACCTCCTGCTTATGGTATCTATATCTGCGGTAAAGTATTCAAATGGCTTAAGAAAATGGGTGGTCTTGAAGTGATGAAACAGCGCAACGAAGAAAAGGCAAAAATCCTTTATGACTTCTTAGATTCCAGCAAATTGTTCAAAGGAACTGTCCGCAAAGAAGACCGTTCTTTGATGAACGTACCATTTGTTACCGGAAATGACGAGTTGGATGCTAAATTTGTCAAAGAGGCAAAAGAGGCAGGATTTGAAAACCTGAAGGGACACCGTACGGTTGGTGGAATGCGTGCAAGTATCTACAACGCTATGCCAAAGGAAGGTGTAGAAAAATTGGTTGAGTTTATGAAGAAATTTGAAGAGGAGAATCTGTAATGAGTGTAAAAGTAAACTGCTTAAATCCGATTGCAAAATGCGGTCTGGATTTATTGGATGACAATTATGAGATGGTAGACGATGCGGCACAGGCAGAGGCAATTCTGGTTCGAAGTGCTTCCATGCACGAGATGGAATTGTCCGATAATCTGGTAGCAGTAGCAAGAGCCGGAGCCGGTGTAAACAACATTCCGCTGGACAAATGTGCAGAAAAAGGAATCGTGGTATTCAATACTCCGGGAGCCAATGCAAATGGTGTAAAAGAGCTGGTTGTTGCAGCAATGCTTCTTGCTTCCCGTGATATCGTAGGCGGTATCGAGTGGATCAAAGAGAACAAAGAGGACGAAGGCATTGCAAAAGCAGCAGAAAAGGCGAAAAAAGCATTTGCAGGAACCGAGATTGCCGGTAAAAAACTCGGAATCATCGGTCTGGGAGCCATCGGTGTACTGGTAGCCAATGCAGCAAACCGCCTTGGCATGGAAGTGTATGGATGTGATCCATATCTTTCTGTAGATAACGCGTTGAATATGTCTCGTGATATCACGATCGTAAAGACATACGAAGAGATTTACGATGTCTGTGATTTTATCACAGTACATGTGCCATTACTGGATTCCACAAAGGGAATGTTTGACAAAGCCGCTTTTGATAAGATGAAAGATGGCGTTGTATTCTTGAACTTCTCCCGTGACACTCTGGTAAATGAGCCGGATATGAAAGCCGCACTCGAAAGCGGTAAAGTGAAGAAATACGTAGTAGATTTCCCAAATCCGACTACGGTAAATCTTCCAAATACCATCGTAACTCCTCATTTGGGAGCTTCCACACAGGAATCCGAAGATAACTGTGCAAAGATGGCAGTCAAAGAGATTCGCGACTTTATCGAAAATGGTAATATTAAGAATTCGGTAAATTATCCTGCATGTGATGCCGGTGTATGTGCAACAGAAGGACGTATTGCCGTGGCACATAAAAATGTGCATTCTATGTTGTCACAGTTTACAACTTTATTTGCAAACGATGGCATCAACATTGAAAACATGGTTAACAAGAGCCGTGGGGATTATGCGTATACGATTTTTGATATCTGCAACCCATCAACAGAGAAACTGGTAAATGAATTACAGGCAATTGACGGTGTAATCAAGGTACGTATTGTAAAATAAGCAGACGTGCCGGAGAAAGAGAAAGGAAGGGTACTCTTTATGAAATTAAAAAAATTAATCGCAGCAGCACTTACAGCAATGATGACGATGTCTCTGACCGCTTGCGGCGGAGCAGGAAACTCAACAGATACAGCATCCGGCGGTGCGGTAGACAGTGGAAAAACTTACAAAATTGGTATCTGCCAGCTGGTTCAGCATGAAGCATTGGATGCAGCAACCAAAGGATTCAAAGATGCGCTGACGGAAAAACTGGGAGACAAAGTAACCTTTGACGAGCAGAATGCACAGGGAGATTCTCCGACATGTGCTACCATCGTAAACTCCTTTGTTTCGGAAAACGTAGATTTGATCCTTGCCAATGCAACAGCGCCTCTTCAGGCGGCAGCGACAGGCACAACAGATATTCCGATCCTCGGAACTTCCGTAACCGATTATGGTACGGCTTTGAATATCAAAGACTGGAAAGGGACGACAGGTGTTAATGTATCCGGTACTTCGGATCTTGCACCGCTCGATCAGCAGGCAGCGATAATCAAAGAATTGTTTCCGGATAAGAAAAAAGTAGGACTTCTTTACTGTTCCGCAGAAGCGAACTCTCTGTATCAGGTAGAGACAATCAAAGGATATCTGGAAAAAGATGGATATACTTGTACCAACTATTCTTTTGTAGATTCCAATGATATTGCATCTGTGGTCAGCAATGCAGCGAAAAACAGTGACGTAATTTATGTACCTACCGATAATACTGCGGCTTCCAATACCGAAGTGATCCGTAATACCTGTGTTCCTGCCAAAGTTCCGGTTGTTGCCGGAGAGCAGGGAATCTGTAACGGATGTGGTGTAGCAACTCTTTCCATCAGCTATTATGATCTTGGTTATACAACCGGTGAGATGGCTTACGATGTTTTGGTAAATGGAAAAGATGTTTCTACAATGGAAGTAAAATTTGCACCAAAAGTAACCAAACAGTACAACGAAAGTATTTGTAAGGAATTGGGAATCGACATTCCGGAAGGATACGAAAAAATCGAAGCTTCCAAATAAGCTGACGAAAACGGAGGTAAGGTTTTTTGGATATTTCAGTATTATTAAGTGCCATGCCCGGAGCAGTCGCTCAGGGATTGATCTGGGGGATTATGGCAATCGGAGTGTATATTACATACAAAATCCTGGACGTTGCGGACTTGACTGTAGACGGTTCGATGTGTACAGGTGGCGCAGTCAGTATCATGATGATGCTGAACGGCTATAATGTGTGGGTAAGTTTACTGGCAGCATTTATTGCCGGTATGTTAGCAGGTCTGGTGACCGGAATTTTTCATACGTTTATGGGAATTCCTGCCATCCTCGCCGGTATTTTGACACAGCTGGCACTGTACTCGATCAACTTAAAGATCATGGGACGTGCCAATCAGGCGATCAGTGTAATGAATTACGATCTGCTTGTGTCACTTCGAAATGTAAAAAATGTACCATTTTATCAGAATTCCATCTTTGTGGTTGCGATTTTCTGTATTGTGATCATCGGAATCCTGTACTGGTTCTTCGGAACAGAACTTGGATGCTCCCTTCGTGCGACCGGATGTAACCCAAACATGAGTCGTGCACAGGGTATCAATACGAATTTTAATATCGTACTTGGTCTGATGATCTCCAATGGACTGGTTGCTCTTGCAAGTGCCCTTTGTTCCCAGTATCAGGGATTTGCGGACATCAATATGGGACGTGGTGCGATCGTAATCGGTCTTGCTGCGGTTATCATCGGTAAAGTGGTATTTGAAAAAGTATTCCACAATTTTGCATTGAAACTGCTCAGTGTTGTGCTGGGTGCCGTGATTTATTATGCAGTATTACAGGTAGTTATCTGGTTTGGTCTGGATACCGACCTTCTCAAACTTCTTTCTGCTCTCGTTGTGGCATTGTTCCTTGCACTGCCATACTGGAAAAAGAAGTATATTGTAAAACCGGTAAAGAGAGGAGGGGCGCAGAATGTTGGAAGTAAATAATATTTACAAGACATTTAATCCGGGAACCGTCAATGAAAAGCTCGCCCTTGACGGACTCTCTTTAAAACTCAAAGAAGGTGACTTTGTCACCGTGATCGGTGGAAATGGTGCCGGAAAATCGACACTTTTAAATGCTCTTGCTGGAGTCTGGTTTGTCGATGAAGGGCAGATTATCATTGATGGCAAAGATGTTACCAAAGTGCCGGAACATAAGCGTGCTGCCTATCTTGGACGTGTCTTTCAGGATCCGATGATGGGAACGGCTGCGACGATGGGAATTGACGAAAATATGGCACTTGCGATGCGCCGCGGAAAAAGCAGAGGACTGCGTATCGGTATTACGCAGAAAGAGCGAAATCAGTTCCGTGAGATGTTAAAGGTTCTGGATCTTGGACTGGAAGATCGTCTGACTTCCAAAGTCGGACTGCTTTCCGGTGGACAGAGACAGGCAGTTACTCTTTTGATGGCAGCATTGAAAAAGCCGCGTCTTCTGCTGTTGGATGAGCATACCGCAGCGTTGGATCCAAAGACCGCAGCAAAAGTGTTGCAGGCGACCAATAACATCGTAAACAAAGACCATTTGACGACATTGATGATCACACATAATATGCGTGATGCGATCGCAAACGGAAATCGTTTGATTATGTTAAATAATGGAAAAGTGATTTTGGATATCGAAGGGGAAGAAAAGAAAAAACTGACCGTAGACGATCTTCTTCATCAGTTTGCACAGGTGAGTGGAGAAGACTTTGCCAACGATCGTACATTGCTTTCTTAATTCCTTTTAACGAACGATTCAGGGCTATGCTATGCGAGCCCTGAATCGTTATCTTTTGAGAACGAGGTTGTTATGAATTATAGAGAAACGAGACAGTATATTCAGGCGGTACAGACCGGTGCTGCCATACAACCCGGCTTGGAGACCATTTCCCTTTTGCTTTCGAAGATTGGGAATCCACAGGATATGTGTTCTTTCATCCATCTCGCAGGGACGAATGGAAAGGGATCCACCGGAACATTTATAACAAATGTATTGGCGCAGAGCGGACGAAAAATAGGACGTTATTTTTCCCCCGCTCTTTTTTCAAAGAACGAAACCATACAGTGGAACCAAGGTGAGGAAACGCACTATATTACGGAAACGGAATACGAAACCTGGTATGTGAGGATCGGAGAAGCCATCCGCGGAATGAAAGAACAAGGACAGCCGGTTCCGACGGATTTTGAGATCGAGACGGCTCTTGCCTTTTTGGCATTTTCCGAGTGGAACTGTGACCTTGTCATACTGGAAACCGGTATGGGAGGGGCGTTAGATGCGACTAATGTGGTAAAAAATGTAAAAATAAATGTGATCTCGAGCATTGCAATGGATCATCAGAGATTTGTGGGAGATACGATCGAAGAGAGTCCAGCACTAAAAGCCGGAATTATTACAAGTGCAGCGCCTGTTGTGACTGTGCAGGAATCCCCGGAAGCACTTCAGGTCATTCAAAACCGCTGTGAGGAGAAAAAAGCGTCCCTTTTTGTTCTGGATCGGAAGGAGATCCAGGTTCTTTCCTGTGAGGCGGGGCTGACAAAATTCTGTTATCAGGGCGAAACGTATACCATCCGGATGTGTGGACAGTATCAGGTGGAAAATGCGTGTCTGGCGCTTCTTGCCCTGAAGGTGCTGGAATCTATGCCCGTGGAGATCCGTCAGAAGGGAATGGCAGAGGCAAGGTGGCCCGGACGGTTTGATTATGTGAAAAACGAACCGGTATGGATCGCAGATGGGGCGCATAATCCGCAGGGGATACAAAGTCTGCTGGATTCCCTCCGGCAGCTGTATACGGACAAAAAATGGATCGGGATCATGGGGGTGTTTGCGGATAAGGATCACCGAAAGATGTGCCGGAAACTGGCGGAAAACAGCCGGTTTCAGAAGATATTTACGATCCGGGCACCCGGACCGAGGGGACTTGCCGCAGAAGATCTGGCAGAGGAACTTTCCGCGTGTGGAATGGAAAGCTATGCCTGCACTTCACTTGAGGAAGCCGTAGATAAAGTGAAAAAATTACAAAATTTGGAAAAAGATGAAACGATTGCCGTTTGTTTCGGTTCCCTTTCTTTCATGAAAGAACTATATGACATCATGTGAGAATGATATTTTACATAGATTTTACACAAGGTATATTTGCATTTTACAATGGTATACTATTATGAAGTAGTGTGAAAAATATGTAAAATACGTGATTTGAAAGGAGAACCCCATGGACATTTTTGGAGTATTATCCATGCTTGGCGGTCTTGCCTTGTTTTTGTATGGAATGAATACGATGGGCGAGGGATTGACAAAAGTTTCAGGAGGAAAATTAGAACGGATTTTGGAAAAGCTGACATCCAGTCCAATCCGTGCCGTATGCCTTGGTGCACTTGTGACGGCTGTGATCCAGTCCTCATCGGCAACGACGGTTATGGTAGTCGGATTTGTGAATTCCGGCATTATGAAGCTGTCACAGGCGATTGGAATTATCATGGGAGCCAATATCGGTACGACGATCACATCGTGGATCTTAAGTTTGTCCGGCATTGAGAGTGACAGTTTTTGGATGCAGTTTTTAAAACCATCGAATTTTTCGCCGGTTCTTGCGGTCATTGGTATCATTTTTATTATGTTTGTCAATAACCAGAAAAAGAAAGATATCGGTATGATCTTAGTGGGGTTCGCCATTTTAATGTTTGGAATGGAAACGATGAGCAGTGCCGTAGCACCTCTTGCGGATGTGCCGGAATTTACGGGCATTCTTACGATGTTCAGTAACCCGATCCTCGGAATGCTTGCGGGTCTTGTACTGACAGCCGTGATTCAGAGTTCTTCGGCATCTGTCGGTATTTTGCAGGCATTATGTGCTACCGGTGCGATCACATATGGAACTGCTTTTCCAATCATTATGGGACAGAACATTGGAACCTGCGTGACAGCACTTTTGTCAAGTGTAGGAGCAAACCGGAGTGCGCGACGTGCGGCACTGGTACATCTGTATTTTAATGTGATCGGAACTGTTGTTTTTATGGTTGTCTTTTACAGCATTCATGCCATTGTACCCTTTGGCTTTGTCGAAGATACAGCAGGTCCAATGGGAATTGCCGTAATCCACAGTGTGTTTAATGTGGTGGCAACTCTGTTACTGCTTCCATTTTCACGCGTTCTTGAAAAACTGGCATATCTCAGTATTCCGGAGACCGAAGAGGAAAAACAGCAGAAAGAGATGGGAACACTTCTTGATGAACGTTTTCTCGAGCAGCCGGCATTTGCGATGGAACGCTGTAAAAAAGTAGCAATGATAATGGCAGAAACTGCCAAACAGGGCTTCTTTGATGCGATGAGCCTTCTTGATGAATACGATGAAAAGACGGCAAGAAAAGTGTATCAGAAGGAAGAAGAAGTCGATCATTACGAAGATGAACTGGGAAGTTATCTGGTGAAACTGAGTTCCAAAAACTTGTCGGAACAGGATGCCGAAACGTTGTCCATGATCCTGCATTCCATCAGTGACTTTGAGAGAATTTCCGATCATGCGATGAATATTGAAGAGTCTGCCAGAAAGATAAAAGAAAAAGAAATTACATTTTCTGACAAAGCCAGAGAAGAACTTGAAGTATTTGAAAAGATCATTCAGGATATATTAAATCTATCGGTAACGGTGTTCCTGGAGGAAGATTCGAAACAGGCGAGAGAAATCGAACCGATGGAAGAAGTCGTAGACCGATTGACCAAAAAAGTAAAAAAACGTCATATCAAACGTCTGGAAAAAGGAAAATGTACGATGGATGCCGGGCTGGTGTTAAATGATCTGGTAACTAACTTTGAACGTGTGGCAGATCATTGTTCCAACATCGGAGTCTGTGTGATCCAGATTGAAGAAGAAGCCTTTGACACCCATGAATATCTGGATACCTTGGACAAGGGAAAAGATTCCTGGTTCAATGCAAGATATGAGGTGTATAAACAAAAATATATGCTGCCATAACTGGCAGAAAAAAGCAGGAAATGCGAACGGCAATGCTGCATAAAAGAATCCATAGGAGGAAATACTAACCCCTGTCAACTACTTACAGGAAAGGGGGAAGGTTCGTGAAATGGATTCGTCTTGTCATTGCAGCTGGTATTTTCCTGCTTTTTCTTTTGCCCGGAATAGAACTTTCCACCGGTGACTGCGAGGAAAAAATTGTAAGATATGTGGCGCTGGGAGACAGCATTGCCGGGGGATATGGGTTGAAGGATATGCAAAACGACAGTTATGTAGCACTGGTGCAGAAAAAACTGGAGTCCGTCTGTGAAGGGGTGTATGCCTGGAATTTTGGGGAAAACGGGCTAAAAAGCAAAGAACTGTTGGAACGATTGACAGATTCTTCCAATTCTCATTATGAAGAATACAATGATGCGTTAAAAGAGGCAGATCTTGTTACGGTATCGATCGGTTCCAATGATCTGATGCAGTATTTATCCCAGAGCCCGGATGTGGAAAAATTAAAAAAGGAAGGCGATGCACTGTTTTCGAAAGCATGTGAAGAGTTTCAGGTAACATTGCCGCATTTGGTAGAGGAGATTGAAAAAAGGGCACCGAAAGCGGAAATCGTTATGAATAACATTTACAATCCCTGTGATGATGTGTCATTTACGATGGAAGAGGTCTTCGGGATCAATATCAAAAGTATCGCCAGGCAGTACATTGGCAGATTGAACAACAGTTATGAGGAAATCAAGACCTTGCAAGTTTTCGCAAATTCGGGTAAAATAAAAGGAACGCCAAGGATTCAGATCGCAGATGTGAATGCTGCTTTTGCCGGCAGCCGGCAGGTGTGTGTCAACCGCATGATCTCACTGCGAGGCATTGATCCGCATCCGAATAAGACCGGGCATGCGAGAATTGCAGAGGAAGTAATCGGAGATCTGGAAAAGGATGGATTTTTTGAAAGGATTAAGTAAAATGGAGATAAAAGGTGCAATATTTGATCTGGATGGAACTCTTTTGGATTCCATGTGGGTCTGGAATCAGGTGGACATCGATTTTCTCGGGAAACGTGGATTTGATGTTCCGCCGGATTATCCCAAAGCAATTGCCGCAATGGGATTTCATGAGACGGCAGAATATACGATAAAGCGGTTTGGATTAAAGGAAAAGGTGGAGGATGTGATTGCAGAATGGGATCGCATGGCAGCACAGATGTACCATGAGAGGGTTAAGATCAAGCCGGGTGTTACAGAGGTGCTCCGGCAAATGAAACAGCAGGGGATCCATCTTGGAATCGCGACGGCTTCGTACCGCACATTATTTGAACCCTGTCTCCGTCGAAACGGTGTGTTTGAATATTTTGAGGCGGTTACGGAAACTTCCGAAGTAGCGCGTGGCAAGGGATTTCCGGATATCTACATAAAAGCAGCAGAAAAAATGAATTGCCGGCCGGAGCAGTGTCTTGTGTTTGAAGACATAACAAAAGGCATAGAAGCCGCTGGAAATGGTGGCTTTCAGACCGTTGCGGTATACGATCCGGCAGCGCAGGCAGAGTGGGAGGAAAATAAAGCAAAAGCGGATTTTTCTATCGAGAACTTTAAGGAATTGCTCGAACCGTCAAGTTTTCTCAACCGGCAGTAGTTCAATCTTGACGGAATGCAGAATTTCGTGTAAAATTAGATAGAGATAATGTTAGAAAACTGCCATATTTTGGCAAAGATAAAGGAACGGGGACTGGCATGAAAAGTAAAAATGATGTAGATGTATTGATCAATGGTCGAAAATATACGCTCTGTGGATTTGAGAGCGCAGATTATATCCAGAAAGTGGCTACGTATATTAACAGCAAACTTTCAGAATTTCAGAAAAAAGAATACTATGCCAATATGGATGTTGAGTTAAAAAATATTTTATTGGCGATTAATATTGCGGATGACTATTTTAAGGTGGACCGCGATGTCAAGTCTGTGATGAAAGACAATGAACGCAAGGACAAGATGGTTCTTGAGATGAAACATAAAATTCTGGAGCAGGAGACGGCAGAAGCAGAATTGAAAGAGCAGATAGTGGAACTGCGTAAGACATTAGAGGCATCCGAGAAAAAAGTGGTGGAACTCAATGTCATCAATCAGGAAAATGCTGCAAAAGCCAGTGAAGCGGAGAAGAAGGTATCGGAAAGTGAAGCGGATCGTACTTCGACAAAGACAAAGTTAGAGGCGGCGAACGAAGAAATCGAGCAGTTAAAAAAGGAGCTGGAAGAAGCCGGTAAAAAGCAAAAATCGTTGCAGGATAAATATGACAAGCAGGAAGAAAAACTTGCGGATCTGCGCGAAAAGAGCAAAAAAGATCTGGCAGATGCAAAAGCAAAGTATACGCAGGATGGCAAAAAATTAAAAGAAAAATTTGAGACTGCAAAAGCCGATCTTGTGAAAAAATATGAAGCCGCGAAAGCCGATATTAATAAAAAGGTGGAAGAGGGAACGACAGAATGGAAAGAAAAATATGAACAGGGCGAGAGTGAACGCGGTGAGTTAAAAGCCAAGTTAGAAGCGGCAGAACGCCGTATTACGGATTTGGAATCGAGAAACCGCAGAGGAAAAAGATAAGAACAGAGAAATGGACGGGAAACAGCGGAAACACTTGTTTCTCGTCTGTCTTTCTATGGATGTTTCAGAATGGAGAGAACGATGAGTGTAGAAATATTGGCACCGGGCGGCTCGGTAGATGGGATTTATGCTGCCATGCTGCATGGGGCAGATGCAATTTATACAGGGACACAGCGGTTTTCTGCGAGAGCATTTGCAGACAATCCGTCGGTGGATCAATTGTGTGATATCCTTGATTTTGCCCATGCCCGGGACAAGAAAATATATCTTACTGTCAATACGCTTTTGACAGACGAAGAATTGGAAGAGAATTTGTATGATCTTCTTCTGCCGCTTTATGACAATGGATTGGATGCGGTGATCGTGCAGGATATCGGGGTGATGCAGTTTATTCATGAGGCATTTCCGGATCTGGATATCCACGCGAGTACCCAGATGACGATTGTTACGGCAGACGGGGCGAACCAGTGGAAACCTTATGGAGTGACCCGTGTCGTGCCGGCGAGAGAACTTAGCATCGGCGAGATTGCACAGATGAGAAAACATACGGATCTTGAGATGGAAGTGTTTGTTCATGGTGCCTTGTGTTACTGCTATTCCGGGCAGTGCATGATGAGCCAGTCAATCGGCGGAAGAAGCGGAAACCGTGGCATGTGTGCTCAGCCGTGCCGTCTTCCTTACCGGCTGTCATCCGGAAAAACCGGATATTATCTGAGTCCGAAAGACATGTGTACGCTCGGACAGGTGGGAGAATTGATGGATGCCGGTGTCGATTCGTTTAAGATTGAAGGCCGTATGAAAAAACTCGAATATGCTGCCATGACAGCAAAATTGTACCGCATGTATGCGGATGCGCATGAGGCAGGTGTAAAACCAGACGACAAAGAATTGGAAAAAGATGTAAAAAAACTGATGGATCTGTATAACCGGGGCGGATTCTGCAAAGGCTATTTATTTGAAAAGGACAAAAAGGATATTATCTATAAAGAAAAAAACGGGCACTATGGTGTGGAAGTGGGAACCGTTCTCCGTGTCAAAAAAGGAGAGGCGGTGTACCGGCTGACAGAGGAGATCTCTTATCAGGATGTCCTTGAATTCCGCGATGCAAAGGGCGAAAAGCTGTACGAATATACGGTCAAAAACGGCTGCCTGCCACCGGCTGAGATAACTGCAAGATATCAAAAAGGCTGCGTCATAAAACCGGGGCAGAAGGTATTCCGCACAAAAAATGCAGCCCTTTTACAGGAAATTGATGCAGCAGTAGAACATGAAAAGAAGGAAGATAAACTGCCGCTGCGGGGACATTTTCAGGCAGAAATTGGAAAAGAAATAACACTGCGGCTCTGCTATGGAACGATTTCCTGTGAAGTAACCGGTATCTGTGTGGAACCGGCAAAAGGCAAAGCGGTTTCTCCGGAAGATGTGCGCAAACGCCTTCAAAAGACTGGAGAAAGTGAATTTACATTTTCTACGCTGGATGTCTCAGTGGAAGACGGAGCATTTTTGCCGCTTGGACAGATCGCGGCACTGCGCCGCGAAGGATTTGCTCAGATCGGACAGAAACTCAAAGATGAGCAGCTAAAAAAACGCCGGCGGGTTCCGGCAAAACGGCCACACAGGCCGGAGTCAGAGGAAAAAACAAAAAAAGAACATTTGTTTGCAAATGTGACAGATTTTCGACAAATTTATGAGGTAAAATCAATCATAAAAGAAGGAAACACAAAGATTACACCGGTATTTCCGCTGGAATGGTTTTCCGGAAAATGCTGGAAAGATCTGGTGTCCGGGATGGAAGGTCTTCCCTTTATGATCTCGTTTCCGGTGATCTTAGATCTGCCGGCAAGGAAACATTTTTTACAGACCTGGAAACACTATGGTCAGGAACTGCAAAACGGAAATCTGGTGGGGATTCTGATTCAGTCATTGGAACATCTGCCGATGTTAAAACAACTGGAGATCGATCACCTTCCGCGGATCGCCGGTCCGCGTCTGTATCAGTGGAATGAGCGGACAAGACAGGTGTATGAGACATTCGGGATGAAAGAACATGCCGGTCTGACTGCCGGAAGAATGGCGGTGATGGTGACGAAGGGATGTGTAAACCAGCAGACCGGAAACTGTCTCCGAACCGGAGGAAAACCGATTCCGCTGGAAATTACGACACCGAAAAAAGATGGTTTCATTTCTGTACCAGTCTGTGAGTACTGCTATAATTTCTGCTATGAGAAAGAAGGAAAGGTACAGGAATTACAATGTGAGGATGATCTGCCGTTTGCTGAGCTTGCGCTGGTAGAACCTCATGAGATTAGAAAGGTTTTGAAGCAATGGAACTTTTTATCGTAGAGATGGCGCGTTATGTGATCATTTTGCTGTTTGCGCTTTATACGTTTTACTCCTTCCGGGCATTTGCCGGACATAATAAGCAAAAGCAAAACCGTGTTTTTGCTGCGCAGAGAACTCTTACGCTGCTTCTGCATGCGTTGATGAGTGCGATTTTGATCATGGAAAATAAGGATATCATTTATGTCGGATTGTGGGCGGCGGAATTTGCATTTTATCTTGTTTTCATTAAAGTGTATCAGGCTTGTTATAAGGGATTGTCAAAACTGGTACTGAATAATATGATGATGTGCATGATGGTTGGTTTTGTCATTTTAGGAAGACTGGCATCCGATTATGCGGTTCACCAGATTATTCTGGCAGCTGCGGCGATGGTGCTTTGTATCTTTGTCCCGCTGATCATAGAGAAATTTCGGATTTTAGAAAAAATGGGATGGTATTATGCGATATTAGGTATCTTATTTCTGATGCTTGTTTTTGTAATCGGAGTGGAAAAATACGGATCAAGAAACTGGATCAGTGTCGGCGGTATCGCAATTCAGCCATCCGAATTTGTAAAGATATTATATGTGTTTTTTATGGCATCCCTGTTGTCTCAGACGACAAAATTTAAACATATTGTCATTATTTCGGCAGTTGCGGCGGTACATGTCGTGATTCTGGTGGCAGAAAAGGATCTGGGAGCTGCGTTGATCTATTTTGTGACGTATATTTTTGTTTTATATGTAGCAACGACAAAAGTACAGTATCTGGGAGCCGGACTTGCCGGCGGTACACTGGCTTCGGTCGTGGCATATCATTTGTTTTCGCATGTGCGGACCCGTGTGCAGGCATGGCGGGATCCCTGGGCAGAGATCCGCGGAGGAGGCTATCAGGTGGCGCAGTCTCTGTTTGCTATCGGAACCGGCGGTTTTATCGGCATGGGCTTAGGGAAAGGGCTGCCGGGAAGTGTTCCCGTCGTAGAAAGCGATTTTGTGTTTTCGGCGATTTCAGAGGAACTTGGCGGTGTGTTTGCCATCTGCCTCATTATGGTATATTTAAGCAGTTACATCATGTTTGTAAACATTGCCATGAAGATGAAAAAACAGTTTTATAAACTGACTGCATTTGGACTGAGTGTGGTATTTATCTTTCAGGTGTTTTTATGTGTCGGTGGTGTCACAAAATTTATTCCATCCACCGGGGTAACACTTCCTCTTATCAGTTACGGAGGAAGTTCCATTGTAACGACGATCATTATATTCAGTGTCATACAGGGTATGTATGTGTTAAACGGAAAAGAGGAGGAGAGCCTTGAAGAAGAGACAGAAAAAGAACCTTCCAAACGAAAATCCAGAGGATAAGAAAAAACATAAAAGAATGAACCGGGAGATGGCGACGGTAACGTATCTTGTCATGGCACTTTTTGTCTTTATGGCAGGGTATGTGATCTGGTTTTTATCCGGCGATACGGACCGGATCCTCAATAATAGTTATAATAAGCGGCAGGATTTGATGGCAGAGCGGGTGACGAAAGGGAGTATCCTTTCGGATACCGGAGCAGTTCTTGCCAAAACGCAGAAAACCGGAAGCGGTAATGAAGTAAGAGTCTATCCGTATGATGGGTTATTTGCTCATGTGGTTGGACGTGCAACACATGGTAAGACCGGATTGGAGGCATCGGAAAGTTATACGATGCTCACCTCCGGCATCAATCAGATGACAGCGCTGATCAATGAATTGCGAGGAAAGAAAAATCCCGGAAATGATGTGGTGACAACGCTCAATCTGAAAATGGCGCAGACCGCCAGTGAAGCACTGGGCAGCCACCGTGGGGCAGTTGTGGTCATGGAACCGGATACGGGAAAGATTTTATGTATGGTGTCAAAACCGACATATGATCCGAATCAGCTGGAAGCTAACTGGGAGAGATTGACACAGGCGTCTTCGGACAATTCTTCGTTGTACAACCGCGCGACACAGGGATTGTATCCACCGGGGTCAACATTTAAATTGTATACCTTGCTTGAGTATATGCGTGAAAATAAGGAGTTTAACAAATTTTCGTATCGATGTACCGGAAAGATCGGAACCGGAGACGGCAGTATCCGTTGTTATGGCAACGAAGTACATGGAAATGTGAATCTCAAACAGGCATTTGCCGAATCCTGTAATGCCGCATTTGCACAGATTGGAAGCGGATTAAATACGAAATCCTGGACAAAGCTCTGTGAACAGTTTTATTATAATACGACGCTGCCAATCAAAGAACTGGAGCAGAAGTCTTCTCGGTTTACTCTTGAAAAGGCAGCGACCGGAGATATTATGCAGGCGGCAATTGGACAGGGAACGGTTCTGACGACCCCATTGCAAAATAGTTTTCTGGTATGTGCGGCTTTAAATGATGGAGTTTTGATGAAACCGTATCTCGTAGACCGTATTCAGACCCATGATGGTGATGTGGTTACACAGAATGAACCGGAGCAGGCAAAACAGCTGCTGTCTACCGAAGAAGCCGCTGTCTTGAGAAAATATATGCGGGAAACGGTAACGAGTGGAACGGCGACAGCGCTTTCTACCAGTAATTATAAGGCTGGCGGGAAGACCGGATCGGCGCAGTATAAGGCGGGTTCCAGCGATTCCCATGCCTGGTTTGTCGGTTATGCAGTAAAAGGAGAGAAAAAACTGGTTGTCAGCATTGTCGTAGAAGGTGCAGGTACGGGAAGTGCTTATGCGGTGCCGATTGCCAGAAAGATTTTTGATCAATATTTCTAGTTTTTGGAAATGGAGGTAAGCGGGAATGAAAAAAGGGATCTGTAAGTTGATTTTACTCTGTGTGGTATTCGTTCTGACAGGGCTGATTCCGGAACGGCAGACCAATGCAGCAGAAGAATATACGTATTATCTTACCTTTAACCAGATATATCAATATGAAATTACGAAAGAGCAGTTTGAGAGTATACGGGGAAATTGGGATTCTCTGACGCCGGAAGGTGTTTTGGAGATTGCACGGCAGATTGTCCCGGAAGATCAGATCCCCTCTCATCTTACCAATATTGGCATTCGGGCAGTGCCCAAAAATAGTTCGGAAGGGGAACTTCCGGCGTATCCATCGGATAAAACAGAGAACCTTGTTCCGGACAATGGTTTTGTTATTTCGCAGGGAGTCCTTTTGCGCTATGAGGGAAAAGAGGAAGTCGTAACGATTCCTGATACTGTTACGTCGATTTATCAGGGAGCGTTTATGCAGAATGCAGCAGTAAAAAAGGTGATCATTCCTTCCAGTGTAAAAAATATTTCCAATGCGTCTTTTTATCAGTGTCCAAATCTGCAATTTATCGTTTGCGCAGGAAAAGCAGCTTCAGTAGGAGAATATATGGTTTATCAATGTGAATCCATTGTGAATATGGTAGCACCGAAAAATTCGAAAGAGTATGCCTATGCAAAAGGACACGACATTCCGGTAGTAACAAGCGAAAAGACAGTGCTTGAGGCAAAAACACTTCATCTTCTCAAGGGAGATAAACAGACAGTAAAATTGTATAATGCGCTGGGAACCATTCGGTGGAAATCCTCCGCGCCTGCCGTGGTATCTGTCGATGCCAGAGGAAAACTGCTGGCAAAAAAGGCGGGAAAAGCAAAAATCACAGCGCAGTTTGGCGGAAAGAAATATACACTCACGGTACAGGTTCAGACAAAGTCAGAAGACAAAAGGGTCGATCAAGTTATAAAAACCGTGATCAAAAAAGGAATGTCTGCGAGAGAAAAAGTGAAAGCCGTACATAACTGGCTGATCCGGAATGTTAAGTATGATTATGACAATTATCTTCGCGGCACGGTTCCCCATGTGTCGCATACTTCAAAAGGGGCGCTCGTGCGGGGAGTGGCAGTATGCGATGGGTACTCAAAGGCGTTTATGAAGATTATGAAAAAATTAAAGATTCCATGTAAGATGATCGCCGGTGTTTCAGAAGGCGGCGGACATGCATGGAATCTTGTAAAACTAGGTGGAAAATGGCTTCATGTAGATGTGACATTTGATGACCCTATCGTAAATGGTAAAAATACAAATACCAGACCACGATATACCTATTTCCTGAAGACGGATGCGCAGATGCGGAAAGATCATGTTTGGTGATCATTTGCAAAAATGAGCAAAGTCTTTGGGAGACATATTTTCACTTTTTAAGGAAGCCCGGTAAAAGGTAGAATAATCACTAAAGCCGGTTTCCAGATAAACCTTCGACGGAAGTGCGCCGGAGGTTATTTTTTGTTTTGCCATACTGATTCGCTTTAAAAGAATGTAATTGTGTATCGTAAGAGATGTCTGTTTTTTAAACAGCTTTGTCATTGTGAATTTATTGATATAAAACCGTGAAGCCAGTTCTTCTAAAGAGAGCGGACTGGCATAATTGTCATTGATGTAGGCAAGGATTTTATCAATGACCGGATTGACATGTGTTACTTTTTTGGGACCCATATCCATAAAAATGTGCTTGTTGATCAATGTTATAAGTTTTGTGATGCCGGATCGGTTCATCATTTCTTTTTCAAAAATTTCCTGATTTTTATTTTTATAAATTGCAAACATCGCTTCATATATTTGTTCATAATCTGATTCGTCTGCAATATGAAAATGAAAACGCTTTTCTTCCATTGCCATCTGAAGCGGCTTTAGAAGAGAGTGTTCGTTAAACTGGAATGATTTCAGGCATGGTTCTGAAATATACATATAAATGCGGTCGTAAATCTGATCCAGATTTTCCGGTAAAAGCTGATGAATCGTAAAAGGCGGGATCACAATAATGTCTCCTCGTCGTACATTGTAAATTTTATCTTCAATGGCAAGTTTTACAGAACCGGTACGGAAGATATAAATTTCATAAAAATTGTGCGTGTGAGCCGGTATGTCCGGAAAATGATCGTTCGTTGTTTTAGTAGCCTCATAATAATAATCTCCGGCAAGAGGTCGTTCTGCTTCTCTTAATATATAGCGCATGGTTTCCTCCAATCTTTTTTATTCGGTGCATCCATCGGTTATAATGCGATTATAAAAAAAGCATTGTAAAATGTCAATAGTTTGCAATACGACAAGTAAAAACAGACAATATCTGCAATATAGAAATGTAAATATGCAATCGAAATTTTAACAGAGACGTAGTACAATGGGAACATCAATACGAAAAGGAGATGAGTATTTTGTATCAGCAAAAATGTATGGGGAAACGAGGTCTGGCGGTAGCTTTGAGCCTGATTCTGCTTGGTGGCAGCATCGGTACGGCAGTACCCGGAGTTCAAGCCCGAAAAACAGAAAAAGTAACGGTGAAAAACCCGGAAATCACGTCACTTGCTTTGAAAAGGGGAGAGAAATTTCAGCTAAAAACAAAAGGAAATGTAATATTTCAAAGTACAAACAAAAAAGTGATAACAGTTACAAAAAAAGGAATGATCCGGGCAAAAAAAGCGGGAAAGGCTTCTATCAAAATTAGAAGCAAAAATGCCAAGAAATGCAATGTAAGATTGCAGGTAAGGGTTTACGGAAAATTTACGAAAGCCAAAAAGGTATCTGTAAAACCAAAGCAACTTTTGTTGAAAGCCGGTGAAGAGCGAAAGATCACGGTTTCGCTGTCACCGAAAAAGGCAACCGTAAATAAAGTGATCTGGAAATCAAGTGATAAAAAAATTGCAAATGTTGACAAAACGGGAAAGATCACGGCAAAGAAAGCAGGAAACGTGAAGGTGACGGCGTATGCTGCGGATGGAAGAGGAGCGAAAGCGGTTTGCAGTGTGACAGTGGCTGAAAAAGGAAAAGAAGAGGAAACGACTCCGGCAGTTCATTCGACAAATCCGGAACCACAGCCGACAGGAAGTGCAACACAGAACCCGCAGACACAGAACCCACAGACGAAGGAACCGCAGCCGCAGGAATCGGATCGTGTTGTGCTTGCGGATGAGACACAGTGTCTGTCGCTTTATGTGGATGGGAAAGCAAAAGACAGCGAGGGGATACAGCTTGTGGCAAAGTCCTTTGCGGAAGATGTGGCATTGGTCTCTGAATCCGGACAAAAACCGCAGATTATCACGGAAAATCCAAAGAGTGAGGGGACAATGCTGATCGCCGGCTCGGTAGGAAACAATGAGCTGATTGATTCGCTGGCGGCACAGGGAAAGATCGACATTTCGGATATTTCCGGCAAACGGGAGTGCTATCGGATCCAGGTGGTAGAACAGCCGACAGAGCAGATAGAACGGGCAATTGTAGTGGCAGGAAGTGATAAAAGAGGAACCATCTATGGAATCTATCACATTTCTGAATTGATCGGAGTGTCTCCATGGGTTTACTGGGGAGATGCCGTGCCGGAGAAAAAGAGTGCGATTACACTTTCGAGTGCAGACTTAACGGTCACGTCGAAAGAACCATCGGTCAAATACCGTGGAATCTTTTTAAATGATGAAGCCCCTTCTTTGACGGGATGGGTAAAGGAAAAGTTTGGAAATTACAATGAAGATTTCTATGAACTGGTATATCAGTTAATTCTTCGCTGTAAGGGAAATTATCTGTGGCCGGCGATGTGGTCCAATTCTTTTAGTGAAGATGGAAAACAGGCACCGGAGGCAAATGCCGAACTTGCAGATAAATACGGAATTGTTATGGGAACTTCCCACCATGAACCGATGTGCCGCGCCGGTGTAGAATGGCAGAGAAGTTATAAAAAATATGGAACAAGCAATGCATGGGATTTTACGAAAAACCAACAGGCGATTACCGATTTCTGGAAAGGCGGAATCGAGAGGAACAAATCTTATGAGAATGTTTATACGCTTGGTATGCGCGGCGAGTCCGATTCCGCATTGGGCGGCTCTGTCGAAGATAATATTAATTTATTAAAAAATGTTATCATGACACAGAAAAACATTTTGAAGGAAAATACACTCAGCGACGCTCCACAGGTTTTGACCGTTTATAAAGAAGTGGAGGACTATTGGTATGGAACAGAAGAAACCGCCGGTTTGAAAGACTGGAGCGAGCTGGACGACGTTACGATCATGCTTTGTGATGATAACTTTGGTAATATGCGTACACTTCCGACCGGAGAGGACATCAAACGTCCCGGCGGATGGGGAATGTATTATCATTTTGATTATCATGGAGGACCTACTTCTTATGAATGGGTCAATACCGTGGAACTTGGTAAAGTCTGGGAACAGATGACAATGGCGTACGAACATGGGATTGATGATATCTGGATCGTGAATGTCGGGGATCTCAAACCGATGGAAATGAATATTTCTTATTTTCTTGATCTGGCGTATGATTATGATGCCTGGGGAGAAAAGGGAGAGAGTAAGATAGAACAGTACCGCGCGCAGTGGGTACGTCAGCAATTTGGCAGATCAATGAGTGAAGACACGGTACAGGAGATCACTTCGCTTTTAAAAGAGTACACCTGGCTTAATGGCTCCTGTAAACCGGAAGTCCTTTACAACGGAACCTATTCTGTGACAAATTACAATGAGGCAGAGAATGTTCTTACACGTATTCAGGCAATGATAGAAAAAGCGGAAAAAGTAAAGAAAGAAATTCCGGCGTCTTTACAGGCAGCCTATTATCAATTGGTTTATTATCCGGTTGCAGCATCAGCGAATGTCGGAGAAATGCAGATATACAGCGGATTTAACAACCGGTATTACGAATTGGGAAGTACCGCGGCAAATGTCTATGCCAAATTGGTAAAGAAGACGATCGCGCGGGATAAGGAATTACAAGATGAATATAACAATAACATGCCTGGAGCTGGGAATAAATGGAAAAACATGATGAGCTCTCCACATGTCGGTTATGTGGCATGGAATTCCGAAGGATGGTCGTATCCGGAGGTGAAATACACTGCTCCGGAAGGTGATGGTGCAGCGATGCTGGTGGAACTTGAAAACGATTCCAATGTGTACAGTAAGGGAAAATGTGTACTGGATGATTTTCATGATATCAGTCAGGAAAGTCAGAGAATCCGTTTGTTGTGCGGCGAGGGAAGCGCTTTTCATTATGAAGTTCAAACCAGTGATGACTGGATCACGGTTTCTAAAAAATCCGGTTATGTGACGACGATAGATTCGCTGGATGTGAGCATTGACTGGAGCAGGGTGTCAGAGGATAAGACAGGAACCATCGTGATAAAAGCAGATGATAACACGGTTTCCATCGCGGTAACAGCAAAGTGCCATAATATACAAAATCTGGAAGAAAAAACGTATGTGTATGCAAACGGTTAAGCTTCTATCCTGGCAGGAAATTATAGCAGACTCGTGAGCGGAAAAGACGGAGCGTCATTCCGAACCATTGAAAATTATGGAAAGATGGGGCAGTCCATCAAGGCATTTCCAACCACGGTTTCCTTTGCGGAAGATGTCAAACAGGCACCTTATGCCGAGTATCAGGTACAGATCCCGAAAGACGGAGAATATAAACTTACGGTATATACGGCACCGTCCAATAACATTGACAGAACACAGGTTAGTCTCCGGTGTGGAATTGGTGTTGGAGACGGAGAGATCCAATTGGTGGACAGCATTGATTCCAATTACATAGGAGGCACTTCAAACGACTGGTCGAATACCGTAAAGGCAAATGGCCATAAAAAGGAAGTTACCGTATCACTGAAAGAGGGTGTGAATACGATCCGTTATTATGCCGTGGATCCGGCAGTAGTATTACAGAAATTGGTGATTTCGGAACAGTCTGTAAAAAGTTCACATCTTGGGCCGCAGGAAAGTTATTATGTGGGAAAAATGGTAAAAATTGCACAAAACAGTGCCGCAATCACCGACACGCTGTATAGTATTCCGGGAAATATTGATTTGCAGCAATGTGCCGCAAAAAAAGGAGATTCTTATTCGTATCCGGCAGTTGTGGGAAAAGCGGAGACCTATGAGATTGGACTGGAAGCAAAGGCGGAAACGGAGGCCGTGGCAAAACTGTATTGGAATAATACAGATCTTGGTAATATTACCATTGGCGGAGAAAAGAAAGTTTATTTGCTGGAAAAAGACGTTGCGGCAGTGCAGGAAGAAGGAACGTTGCGACTTGAAATTATATCCGGCGAGGCTTGCTTGTATCAGATCGTTTCTTCTGTAAAAGATACGACACAAAAAGAGCCGGTAACGATAACTGCTTCTTCCGGTGTCGAAGGACATGAACCGGAATATGCTTTTGATGGAAAGAGCAAAACCAGCTGGAAGGCTGTGGAAACAGATCAGTCGTGGATTGCGTTTGATTTTGGAGCAGAGTATTATATTGACAGATATTCAATCCGGCAAAAGGGAGAAACGGAAACACACTACCAGTTCCAGATATTGGAAAATGATGAATGGAAGACAGTATCTGAAAAAGAGAGTGTGGAAGACAATAAGATTATCTTTTTGCAGGGAAAAGCACCGGTTAAGGCGCAAAAGGTAAGATTTGTCTTTACGGGAGATCAGGTGGAAATCTCAGAAATCAGTCTTACTCCGTACGATAACTGGACTTTGTCCGGCAGCAACACGATTACAGCGAAAAAGAAAGATGGAAGCGATTATCCGATAGACGAAGCAGTGGCAAGTGCGATTACGGACGGCGACCGGATTACCAATGCGATGCAGGCGGAAATGGGGTCCAGCTCAGACAAAAGCCGCCACAGTGTTACCATCAAGATGGATCAGAAACAATCGGTGGATACGGTGCGTGTCATCACATCACAGGCGGAAGAGTGTGCAGAACCGGGGAGCGGCAGTATTCCGGATTTTGACATGACATCAGAAAAAGCACAGTATTCCTATCGTGTTCTTTATCTGGATGAAGCGGGAACATGGAAAGAAATAGGAAGCACAGTGAAATCGGGAAGCGGTTATTCTAAGGTGTTTAATGAATTCACCTTAAAGCAGCCCGTTCAGACAGATGCGGTGAAGATTGAAATCTACACCAGTTACTGGGTGCGTCTCGTGGAATGCGAAATAGCGCAAAGCCATAAATTCAGTCCCTTTGTGTCTGAGTAGAAAAATTATTAAAAAAGTTTAGAAAAGGTATTGACAAAATAGATGGCGGATGGTAAGATATTGATTGTTGTGAGGCAAACATTTCACACATGCGGATGTGGCGGAATGGCAGACGCACAAGACTCAAAATCTTGCGGGGGTGACCTCGTGTGGGTTCAAGTCCCACCATCCGCACGAAAAAGAACTTTGGCAGATAACCAAGGTTCTTTTTTTTATTTATGAATAGTTACTGAATAAAAAAGAACTGCTGATCCCGTACTGGGAAGAGCAGTTCTTTTTTGAAATATTTATTTCGTAATGCGTGTACCGCGGCGACCGCGGATAAGATGATACGCATCTTCCAGATTTCCAATGATGGCAGTACGTTCTTCGCCGGAAGTGACGAAAGAAACACAGGCATCAATTTTTGGAAGAGTAGTAATTTCATCAAAATGTCCTTCGTCCATCAATTGAATTGCTTCCTCAGAGGTCAGGGTATCGATTGGTTTTCCATCGGCTTCCATCTGGTCACGGGCGGTCAGGATCAGGAGAGTAGAAGCATCTAACATATCCGCAAGTTTGGCAGCGGTGTAGTCTTTTTCAATAACAGCGCTTGCTCCTTTTAATTTCGTACCCTGTTCCATAACCGGGATGCCGCCGCCTCCGGCAGCAATTACAATCTGACCGGCATCGACAAGTGCTTTTACTGCATCGATCTCATAAATGTCGACCGGACGTGGAGAAGCGATGATTCTCCGATAAGAACCATTTTGTTCTACAACGTGGTTTCCTTTTTCTTCTTCTGCTTCAGCTTCTTCGGCAGTCATATAGCGGCCGATTACTTTAGTAGGATGGTTGAATGCTTTGTCAAAAGGATCCACGCGTACCTGAGTGATGATGGTTGAAACCGGTTTAAAAATACCGCGGTTCAAAAGCTCCGAGCGGACGGCGTTCTGAAGGTCGTAGCCGATATATCCCTGACTCATGGCACCACACAGGGACATCGGTGCTACCGTGTAGCGTTTGTCCAGCCGTGCAAATTCGGTCATCGCTGTCTGGATCATGCCGACCTGCGGACCATTGCTGTGTGTAATAACGATTTCATATTTCGCTTCTACCAGATCTGCGATGGCTTCCGCTGCTTTTTTTACATTTTTCTGCTGCTCCGGAAACGTTTCGCCAAAGGCGTTTCTTCCAAGAGCGACAACAATTCTATTATTTTTCATATGGGTGTCCTCCCTTGTATAATGTACAATCTCAGACTATTATTATAGCAAATCTGCGGACAATAATCAACAAGAAGAAAGACAAAAAAGAAGTTGAAAAAAAATGCCATGTGAGTTATACTATTAGTAACATTTGATGAGTTTCGAAAATACATTATGGGGCAAGATAAAGAATCCTTTCGGATAGAGAATCATGAATCCGGGATGCGAAAAAAGTAAAGGAGGGGGTAGCGATGAAACTAGAATTTCTTGGGGCTGCTCACGAAGTGACAGGAAGTTGTCATTATCTTGAAATAGGCGGTAAACGTCTTTGTGTAGATATTGGTATGGAACAGGGAAGAGATTTGTTTGAAAATCAGGAAATTCCTGTGAATGCGGCAGAAATTGATTACATACTGCTTACCCATGCACATATTGATCATACAGGTCTTTTGCCGATGCTTTATGCCAACGGATTCCGCGGACAGGTATTTGCAACCAAAGCGACTGCGGAACTTAGTACGATCATGTTGCGTGACAGTGCACATATCCAGCAGTTTGAGGCAGAATGGAGAAACCGGAAAGCCAAACGTTCCGGCGGAGAACCTTATGTACCGCTGTATACGATGGAAGATGCACTTGCGGCGGTAAGACTTCTGATTCCATGTGATTACGATAAGAAAATTAAATTGTGTGATGAGATCACGATTCGGTTTACGGATGTCGGACATTTGCTTGGATCTTCTTCGATCGAAGTGTTTGCCACCGAAAATGGAGAATCCAGAACGATTGTATTTTCGGGAGATCTCGGAAATGTCAATAAGCCGATCCTGCGGGATCCGATTCCGACACACAGTGCCGATTACGTAGTCATGGAGTCTACCTATGGAGACAGGTATCATGGAGATACACCGGATTATGTGTCTGAACTGGCTGAGATCATTGAGCGGACATTCGCACGTGGCGGAAATGTTGTCATTCCTGCATTTGCGGTAGGAAGAACACAGGAACTTCTGTATTTTATCCGTCAGATCAAAGAACAGGAATTGATTACAACAAATCCGAATTTTGAAGTATATGTAGATAGTCCTCTGGCCGTAGAGGCGACGAGTATTTTCGGAAAAAATGTGAAAGAATGTTTTGATGAGGAAGCAAAGGCTTTGGTAGAAAACGGAATCAATCCATTGAGTTTTAAGGGATTGAAACTTTCCATCACCAGTGATGACAGTAAGGAGATCAACTTTGATCCAAATCCGAAAGTCATCATTTCCGCATCGGGTATGTGTGAAGCCGGAAGAATCCGTCATCATTTAAAACATAACTTATGGAGAGAAGACAGCACCATTGTCTTTGTAGGATACCAGGCAGTAGGAACTCTTGGCCGTTCGCTGTTAGAGGGCGCGACAAATGTAAAACTGTTTGGTGAGCCTGTGGAAGTACGGGCAGAAATTGTAAAAATATCCGGTATCAGCGGGCATGCAGATAAGAAAGGTTTGATTCACTGGGTTACCAGTTTTGATGAAAAACAGCCGAAGCGTGTTTTCGTGGTACATGGAGAAGATCAGGTATGCGATAGTTTCGCAGAATGCCTGGAAAAAGAACATGGTCTGCCGGCGACAGCGCCTTACAGTGGTACGATATTTAATCTTATCACTGGCGAGTTTGACTATATCGCAGAGCCGGTTTATGTAAAGAAAAAAGACGGAGCAAAGAAACGTGCGATGGATGTATTTGGACGTCTGCTCCTGGCTGGCGAACGCTTGATGGCAGTCATTCGAAAGAACGAAGGACTCAGCAACAAAGAGACAGCCAAATTTACCGATCAGATCAACGCATTGTGCGACAAATGGGATCGGTAGTGAGTTTGAAATTATGTGATATCCCAAGGGTCAGGTGGAAATTGTCTGCATAAGATGCGGAGAGTTTCCACCGGGAGATCCCGGTATCATATGATATAAATATTTAACTTTCAGGAGGGTATTAAACATGAAATTTTTTGTAGACACAGCAAAAATTGAAGACATCAAGAAGGCAAATGATATGGGAGTAATCTGTGGTGTAACAACAAACCCATCTTTGATCGCCAAAGAGGGCGGAAGAAGCCAGGAAGATGTATTGAAAGAAATTGCATCCATCGTTGACGGACCAATCAGTGGTGAAGTAAAAGCGACAACAGTAGATGCAGAAGGCATGATCGCAGAAGGTAGAGAAATTGCAAAACTTCATGAAAATATGGTAGTTAAAATCCCTATGACAGTAGAAGGATTGAAAGCTACAAAAGTATTGGCAAGTGAGGGAATCGCTGTTAATGTAACATTGATCTTCACAGCAAACCAGGCACTTCTTGCAGCACGTGCAGGAGCAGCTTACGTATCTCCATTCTTAGGACGTCTGGATGATATTTCACAACCGGGAATCGATTTGATCGAATCTATCGCAGCTATTTTTGCAAACTATCCGGAAATTGATACAGAGATTATCGCAGCAAGTGTACGTAATCCAATTCACGTTACAGATTGTGCATTGGCTGGTGCAGATATTGCAACCGTTCCATATGGTGTTATTGAGCAGATGACAAAACATCCATTGACAGATCAGGGTATTGCAAAATTCCAGGCAGATTATAAAGCTGTATTTGGTGAATAAAACTAAAAGGAGATAGGTGTATGAATACGTTAGAATTAAAGAAAATGGCTAACGAAGTTCGCAAGGGTATAGTAACTGCTGTACATAGTGCAAAATCCGGACATCCGGGTGGCTCTTTGTCTGCTGCAGATATTTATACATATTTGTTCTTCGAAGAGTTGAATATCGATCCAAAAGATCCGAAGAAACCGGATCGTGATCGTTTTGTATTGAGTAAAGGACATACAGCACCGGGATATTATTCCGCGCTGGCTCACAGAGGATTTTTCCCGGTAGAAGATCTGACGACACTGCGTCATACCGGATCTTATTTACAGGGACATCCGGATATGAAACATATTCCGGGTGTAGATATGTCGAGTGGTTCTCTGGGACAGGGAATTTCCGCCGCAGTTGGTATGGCACTTTCTGCGAAACTGAGCAATGAAGATTATCGTGTTTATACTCTTCTTGGAGATGGTGAGATTCAGGAAGGACAGGTGTGGGAGGCAGCGATGTTTGCCGGACACCGTAAACTGGATAACTTTGTGGCAATTGTTGATAATAACGGTCTTCAGATCGATGGTAAGATTGATGATGTATGTTCTCCTTATCCGATCGAGGACAAGTTTAAAGCATTTAATTTCCATGTGATCAATGTGGATGCACATGATTTTGATGCATTGCGTAAAGCATTTGACGAAGCAAAAGCAACCAAAGGAATGCCAACTGCCATTATTGCAAAGAGTATCAAAGGAAAAGGCGTTTCTTTCATGGAAAATCAGGCAAGCTGGCATGGAACGGCTCCAAATGATGAGCAGTATGCACAGGCTATGGCAGATTTAGAGAAAGTAGGTGAATCCCTGTGAGTGAAGTGAAAAAAATAGCAACTCGTGAGAGTTATGGAAATGCACTTGCAGAGCTTGGCGCAGAATACGAAAATCTTGTAGTTCTGGACGCTGACCTTGCAGCTGCGACAAAAACAGGAATCTTTAAGAAAGCTTTCCCGGATCGTCATATCGACTGTGGAATTGCGGAGTGTAACATGATGGGAATTGCTGCCGGTCTTGCAACAACAGGTAAAATTCCATTTGCAAGTTCTTTTGCCATGTTTGCAGCAGGACGTGCTTTTGAGCAGGTTCGTAACTCCATCGGTTATCCAAAGCTGAATGTTAAGATTGGTGCGACACATGCCGGAATCTCCGTAGGAGAAGATGGTGCGACACACCAATGTAATGAAGATATCGCTTTGATGCGTACCATTCCGGGGATGGTAGTTATCAACCCGGCTGATGATATCGAAGCAAAAGCAGCGGTACGTGCTGCTATCGAGCATGAAGGACCTGTATATCTTCGTTTTGGAAGATTGGCAGTACCTGTGATCAACGATACACCGGATTACAAGTTCGAACTTGGAAAAGGAGTTGTTCTTCGCGAAGGAAAAGATGTAACGATCATCGCTACCGGACTTCCGGTATCCGAATGTCTTGCAGCAGCAGACAAGCTGGCAGCAGACGGCATTGATGCGAAAGTGATCAACATTCATACCATTAAACCATTGGATGAAGAACTGGTTGTAAAAGCAGCAAAAGAGACCGGAAAAGTAGTTACCGTAGAAGAGCATTCCGTAATCGGCGGACTGGGAAGTGCAGTATGTGATGTACTCTCCGAAAAATGCCCGACACAGGTAATGAAGATCGGTATCAATGATACCTTTGGTGAATCTGGACCAGCCGTAGAATTGGTTAAAAAATATGGCTTGGATGCAGACAGTATTTACGAAAAAGTAAAAGCGTTTGCCAAATAGAGAGCCTGAATAGTTACAAATTAAGAATAACAAAAAGAACCTAAATGATGAGCAACCTCAAAGTTTAGGTTCTTTTTTTGCGGATTTCGTGGAAATTTTTACAAAAGTATGGTACGATAGTAGGTATCAGACCACAGAATGGAGGAGTTTCATGGATTATCAGTGCAAACCATTGAAAAAAGGACGGTCGTACGAAGTGACTGTGCCGGGATCCAAGAGCATTACGAACCGCGCACTGCTGCTGGGAGCGCTGGCAGAGGGAAAGACGTTGGTGCGAGGCGTGCTTTTCAGCGATGATTCCCGTGTATTTATGAAAGCATTGGAGGAGATTGGGTTTTCCGTTAAGATAGATGAAGAGAAAAAAGAGGCAGAGATCGAGGGACTTGGCGGACGTGTGCCGGCAGGAGAGGAACGAAGGATCTATGTTGGAAGTGCCGGAACCGCAGCAAGGTTTTTGACCGCAATGCTGGCGTTGTCGGGAGAACATTTTCTGGTGGAATCTTCCGAGCAGATGAAGGCAAGGCCAATGGAGCCGCTTTTGCGTGCGTTAGAAGCACTCGGCGTAGGATTTGAGTATTTGGAAAAGCCGTATGCCTTCCCATTCCGCATCTGTGGAAGAAAGGAAAATGGGGTGCAGGAAGTGGACTTAAATATTGATGCAAGCAGTCAGTTTTTGAGTGCACTTCTTTTGAGCGGAGTGATGTGCAGAGACGGGTTACAGATTCATTTGACAGGCACAAGGGACGCAAGATCCTATGTGCACATATCCATGAAGATGATGGAAGAATTTGGAGTGAAGGTGGAGCAGACCGGCGAAAACAGTTATTATGTAGCTCCCGGGCAGACCTATCGCTGCAAAAAAGGCAGTTATCAGGTGGAGCCGGATGTGTCCGCAGCCTGCTATTTTTATGGGATTGCAGCACTGACCGAGAGCTGTGTCAAGGTACTGCATGTGCACTCTGACAGCACACAGGGGGATATCCGTTTTCTGGATGTACTTAAGAAAATGGGATGCGATGTCAAAGAAGAAGTCGATGGCATCGTAGTAACAGGCCCTCAAAATAGAAAACTGCAGGGAATCCATATAAAAATGACAGATTTTTCTGATCAGACGATGACACTGGCGGCAATCGCTCCATTTGCACAGGGAGAAACGGTCATTGACGGGGTAGAACATATCCGCCGACAGGAATCGAACCGGATCTGTGGTATCGTGACAGAACTTACCAGACTTGGCATCCGATGTGAAGAACGGGAAGAAGGAATGACGATTTATCCCGGAAAAATCACGCCGGGAGAAGTCGAAACCTACGATGACCACCGGATGGCGATGGCATTTTCCCTCATCGGACAGGTAGTGGAGGGCATCGTGATCAAAGATGCCGGGTGCTGCAAAAAGACATTTGAAGATTACTTTGACGTATTGACAAACCTTGATTTAACCTCTAAGATAGAAGAATAAGACAGCGACGAAAGGATAGAAGACGATGAAAAAAATAATCGATGTATTACAAGAAGTGATGGAAGACGGATTTGAGCAGGCCGGCTATGATAAGAAATTTGGATTTGTAACCGTTTCCAACCGCCCGGATCTCTGCCAGTATCAGTGCAATGGTGCGATGGCGGCGGCAAAACAGTACAAAATGGCGCCGTTTCAAATTGCGGAAAAAGTAGTAGAAGCAGTAAAAGAGAACGATGTTTTTGAAAAAATAGAGATGGTAAAACCGGGATTTATCAACATAACCGTAAGCGGAAAACTGCTTGTGGATTTTGGAAAAGCCATGATGACAGAGGAAAAATTTGGTATTCCAGCGCCGGAAAAAGAGCGCACGGTAGTCATTGATTACGGCGGAGCCAATGTCGCAAAGCCACTTCACGTAGGACATCTGCGTCCGGCAATCATTGGAGAGAGTGTAAAACGTATCTGCCGCTTTATGGGAGATAAGGTGATCGGAGATGTGCACTTGGGCGACTGGGGACTGCAGATCGGTCTGATCATCAACGAAGTACGTCATCGTCAGCCGGAACTTCCGTATTTTGATGCTGATTTTACGGGAGAATATCCGAAAGAGGCACCATTTACGATTTCGGATCTGGAGCAGATTTATCCACATGCAAGCGGATATGCCAAAGAGCACGAAGACTATATGCAGGAGGCGCAACAGATTACGGCACAGTTACAGGAAGGACATCCTGGATATATTGCGTTGTGGCAGCACATTTTGTCCGTTTCAATAGAAGATTTAAAGAAAAATTATGATAAATTAGACGTTCATTTTGACCTTTGGAAAAAAGAGAGCGATGCCCAGCCTTACATCCCCGATATGGTAGAGAAAATGAAGGCAGACGGACTTGCGTATATGAGCGAAGGCGCACTGGTTGTCGATGTGACAGAAGAAGGGGATAAAAAAGAACTTCCGCCATGTCTGATCGTAAAATCAAACGGTGCATCGCTGTATGCAACAACTGACCTTGCTACAATTGTAGAACGTGAAAAATTATTCCAGCCGGATGAGATCATTTATCTGGCAGATAAGCGCCAGTCTCTGCATTTTACCCAGGTATTCCGTGTGGCAAAGAAGGCGAAGATCACAAGACCGGAAGTCGGACTGGTATTTATCGGTTTTGGTACGATGAACGGAAAAGACGGAAAGCCGTTTAAGACAAGAGATGGCGGCGTTCTCCGTCTACAGGCACTTCGTGAACAGATCAACGAAGAAGTGTATAAGAAAATGATGGAAAACCGCGATTATGAAGAGGCAGAGGCGAGAGAAATCTCCGAGACAGTCGGACTTGCTGCTTTGAAATACGGCGATCTGTCCAATCAGGCATCCAAAGATTATATATTTGATATTGAGAGATTTGCTTCCTTTGAGGGAAATACAGGCCCATATATTCTGTATACGATCGTCCGCATCAAATCTCTTTTGGCTAAATACAGTCAGAATGGCGGCAGTGTAACAGAAAAAGGTGAGGCAGAGAAGTTGATGACACCGGACAGCCGAAGTGAGATCAATCTGTATCTGACACTTGCCAAATTTGGTGATATGATGGAAGCTGCGTACAGCGAGAAGGCACCACATAAAATCTGCCAGTTTATTTATGAATTAAGCGAAAACTTCAACCATTTTTATCATGAAAATTCGATTCTGGCAAATGAAAACGAAGAGCAGAAGGCATCGTATATCCAGCTTCTGATCTTGGTGAAAAATGTGCTGGAACAGTGTATTGAACTGCTTGGATTCCAGGCACCGGAGAAAATGTAAAAAAGGTAACTATTCAGGATTCAATGTATGGAAATCAATGAATCGTCGTGCTTGCACGTAAGAGGCTTTGATTTCCATACATTTAGATCCTAATAGGGCTCCCCTCCCCATATGAGCATTTTTAGCCTTGTCAAAGGCGGGAAAGAACACGAAGTGTTCGAAATGCGAATGTGAGAGGGGTGTCCTGAATAGTTACAAAAATTGTAAGAAAGATGAGGCGTGAAGTCATGTATCGGGAAGTATCAAGATTGATTATGTATGGAAATCTGGGTCAGGATGAGATTTTAATGAGACTCAGTGATATCTTTAAAGAGATAGAAGCAGATAAAGAGTGTGTACAGAAAGAAGCACATGTACGTGCGCTTTACGACCAGATCTACCGGATTCTGGATCTGGCGACAAAGTATGGCTTTGATCACAATTTATGGCAGTGCTACATTGCGTATCTGCTTGCAACAGACGAAAATCCATTTAGTGTAATCTGTGAAAAAGTGGGGGCAAAGACAGACGACGCAGCCAGTGTCAATCAGATTGTAAAACAGGACATGGAGTGCTTTTACAAATTATTCCATTTTGATTTTCATGCGATTGAGACACTTTTGGAAGTGAAATGTTTTTCTATCATTACGGAATATCATTCGATGGCAAAGGCGGAAAATACATACAATAAAAGTGTCAGCGAGAAAGTAAAGGAACTTGCCGCAGAATTGGGAAAGGCCAAAGATGCGGAAGATTTCTTTGACATTGTGACAAACTTTTACCGGGTTTACGGTGTTGGTAAATTCGGATTAAATAAGGCATTCCGTGTGACACATACGAGTACCGGAGAATTGAATCTGGCACCGATCACACATACAAGTGATGTGACATTGGAGCATCTGGTAGGGTATGAGATCCAGAAAAAGCAATTGGTTGACAATACCGAGGCATTTGTAGAAGGACGAAAGGCAAATAATTGTCTTTTGTTTGGTGACAGCGGAACCGGAAAATCCACCTGTATCAAGGCGATATTGAACCGCTATTACGATCAGGGTCTGCGTTTGATCGAAGTGTACAAACACCAGTTTCAGGATTTGTCTGCCATCATTGAGCAGGTAAAAAACCGGAATTACAAATTTATCATTTATATGGACGATCTGTCGTTTGAAGAATTTGAGATTGAATACAAATATTTAAAAGCAGTGATTGAAGGCGGTCTGGAAGTAAAACCGGATAATGTATTGATTTATGCGACTTCGAACCGTCGTCATCTGATCCGTGAGACGTGGAGTGACCGTTCGGATATGGCAAATGATGAATTACACCGTTCAGACACAATGCAGGAAAAATTATCGCTGGTGGCACGTTTTGGTGTCAGCATCAATTTCTCCAAGCCATCCAGAAAAGAATACGAAGATATTATTCTGGGGCTGGCGGCAGAAAATCCGGATATTCAGCTGTCGAAAGAAGAACTTCTTTTGCAGGCAAATGCCTGGAGTGTACGGAATGGTGGATATTCCGGCCGTGTGGCGGAACAGTTTATCATTCATTTGAAATCGATAGAATCATAGAAAGGACAGGTGGCTCTATGTGGGAATGTTTTTTCCCGGATTCGCGCGCAGCATCTGCCTATGAGATTGCTTATGAAGCGTATTACGAAAAAGGATATCGGGGAATCATATTTGATATTGACAATACGCTTGTCGAGCATGGAAAAGATGCGACGCAGAGAGCAGTTGATTTGTTTCAAAGGCTGCGTGAGATCGGTTTTGCGACGACACTGCTTTCCAATAATAAAAAAGAAAGAGTGGACCGCTTTAATAAAGAAATCGGCACCCATGTGGTCTGGAAAGCCGGAAAACCCGGTAAAAAAGGCTATCTTCTCGCAATGGAAAAGATGCATACGACAAGAGAGACCACATTATTTGTCGGAGATCAGTTATTTACCGATGTGTGGGGCGCAAAAAGGCTTGGAATCCGTAATGTGCTCGTAAATCCCATTGATAAAAAAGAAGAGATTCAGATCGTGTTAAAACGCTATCTGGAGCGGATTGTTTTGAAATCATATGAAAAGCAGTCCGGATTGGAGATGACAACGAAATGAAAGAATTTTTAGAACAGCATAAATTGGATGCAATCCTTGTCCAGACCCCTGCCAATATGCGCAATATCAGCGGATTTACGGGAGAAGGACTGGTCTATGTGTCCAAAGAAGATGCCTGGATCCTGACGGACTCCCGCTATACGATCGCGGCGGCAGAGGAGAGCCAGGGATTTGAGGTGCTGGAGTATAAGAAAAATATCCGGCAGTATCTTGTGGAAAAAATAGTAAATGAGCATTCGGAACTGGCAGATAAACTGTTTCGTATCGGCTTTGAAGATGCCGTTATGACAGTGGAGACATATCGGACGTTAGAAGCCATGTTTGAAAAGATGAGTTTGAAACAATGGGAACTTGTTCCATTGCATAAAAAATTGGATAAAATGCGTCAAATCAAAACGCCGGAAGAAATTGAATCCATCAAAAAAGCCGAAGCAATCGGAGATGAAGCATTTACAAAAATTGTAAAATTCATAACGAAATGCTATCGGGAAAAAATACCTGTTTCGGAAAAACAGGTGGCCGCACATATTGAATTTTATATGCGGGATGCCGGAGCAGAGGGAACGAGTTTTGATACGATCGCGGCAAGCGGGATTCATTCTTCGATGCCTCATGCCGTGCCGACGGATAAAGTGTTGGAAGAGGGCGATTTCCTGACGATGGATTTTGGCTGTCTTGTCAATGGATATTGTTCCGATATGACGCGTACGATCGTGTACGGCAGAGCCGATGATAAGCAAAAGGAAATTTACGATGTGGTGCTGCGGGCACAAATGGCGGCAATTCAGGCGATTAAGCCGGGGATGACAGGCAGAGAGGTCGATGCCATTGCCCGTGATGTCATAACAGAGGCCGGGTACGGAGAGTGCTTCGGACATGCCCTTGGGCATAGTGTAGGACTTGAAATCCACGAGACACCATGTTTTTCCAAACGGGAAGAAAGTGTGATCGAACCGGGAATGGTTATTACGGTAGAACCGGGAATCTATGTAGAAGGATTTGGCGGAGTACGTATTGAAGATGTCGTTGTCATTACAGAAGACGGCTGCGAAGACATTACACATTCCCCAAAAGAAAGGATGGAAATACAATGACAAACAGACCTAAGATCTGTATCCCGATCACTTCGGTAACGCGGGATGAGATTACGGATACCGCGCGGAGATTTGCTGCCCTTCCGGCAGAAATGGTGGAATGGCGTGTGGACTTTTTTGCAGGATATGAAAGAGAGATTCCGGTAGTAACAAAAGAATTAAAGGGAATTCTTGGAAATAAAGAACTGATAACGACAATCCGTACGACGCACGAAGGCGGGGAAAACAATGGAGACCGCTTTCCGTATCAGAAGACGATTTGTAAAATTCTGTCAGAAGGCAAGACGGATTATATCGATGTGGAGATCCATCGCGGAAAAGAAATCGTATCCGCAGTTGTTACGGAAGCAAAAGCAAATGGAGTAAGCGTGATCGGTTCGTATCATAATTTTGAAAAAACACCTTCGGAAGAAGAGTTGACCGCGATTTTGGAAGAGGCACGGGAACTTGGTGTGGATATCGGCAAAGCAGCCTGTATGCCGGCAGGAACCGACGAAGAGCAGCGGGAAGATGTTATGCGGCTTCTGGCTGCTACGGAGAAGATGTGTGAAAAACATCCGGAATTTCCGCTGATTACGATGAGCATGGGAAAAGCCGGAGAGATGTCAAGATTATATGGCGGCTTGTATGGTTCGACCGTATCCTTTGGCTGTGCCGGAAAGGCTTCTGCACCGGGGCAGATTGAATTGGAAGATATGACGTCAGTATTTGATAAGATTTATGCCGGAGGAGACCAGATCAGTCTGATCGGATTTATGGGGGTGGGAAAATCTACGATATCCCGCAAACTTCATGAACTTACCGGCCGTCCGGAAGTGGATACGGATAAGCGCATTGTGGAAGAACAGGGATGTCCGATCTCCCAGATTTTTGAGGAAAAAGGCGAGGAGTATTTCCGCCAGTTAGAGACAGACCTCATCGATGAATTGGGAACCCTTCCGCCGGGAATCATTTCCTGTGGCGGTGGAATGGCACTTCGTGACATCAATGTGAAAAAACTGCGTGCCATCGGAAATATCGTACTATTGACGGCGACACCGGAGACCATTTATGAACGGGTGAAAGACAGCACAGACCGTCCGCTTTTAAATGGCAACATGAATGTGCCTTACATCCGCCAGCTGATGGAAAAACGCCGCCCGTTTTATGAAAAGGCAGCGACGATCCGGGTAGCGACCGATGGAAAGACAGCGGCGGAAATTGCGGAAGAAATTATAGAAAAATGCAAATAATATCAATTCTATGGAAAGTTTTTCTTGAAAAAATCTTTCAAATATAATAAAATAGTGAGTAGATATATTGCTTTTATCAAGAACAATACTTGCAGAGGAGTTCTGCATATAGAAAATTTTAGGAGGAACTGTTATGATTTCAGCAGGAGATTTTAAAAACGGATTGACAATTGAGATTGATGGTGTCGTATACCAGATTCTTGAATTCCAGCACGTAAAACCAGGAAAAGGTGCTGCATTCGTACGTACAAAATTGAAAAATGTAGTGGATGGTGGAGCTGTAGAAAGAACTTTCCGTCCAAATGAAAAATATCCTCAGGCTCATATCGACAAGAAAGATATGCAGTATCTGTATTCTGAGGGAGATATGTATAACTTCATGGATATGGAGACATACGATCAGATCGCATTGCCGGAAGAGACCGTAGGCGATGCTATGAAATTTGTAAAAGAAAATGATATGGTTAAGATGGTTTCTTACAAAGGAAATATCTTCTCCGTAGAGCCACCGATGTTCGTAGAATTGGAAGTAACAGAGACAGAGCCGGGTGTCAAAGGTGACACAGCTACAAACGTTACAAAACCAGCTACGGTTGAGACAGGTGCTCAGGTAAATGTACCGATTTTCGTAAACCAGGGAGATAAGATCCAGATCGATACACGTACCGGTGAGTATTTGAAACGAATCTAAGGATTAGTAAAGAGTCTGCTGTTGTATGAGGCAGGCTCTTTTTTTCTACTATAATACGAGGAGGAAAAATATGAAAAAGCAGAAAAAACGAAAGGATAATGTAAAAAAATACCAAAAGTACAGTGAACTGCTGGGTGGTGTGGTATCCAAAAATATGTGTATTTCCATGGTACTCATCATTATCATTGCGATTGCAGCAGTGGGAGTTCTTTCAGTAAAAAGCGCGCATACCGATATTACGATGCAGGCAGAGGAGTACAATTCGGAAGTCGAGCAATGGGTAATTAAGCAGAAAAATATACTGAATATGTTTGTAGACAGTGTAGTGGCACAGGGAGATCTGTATCAGGATTATGATAAAATGGTTGCTTATCTCGATGATATTACCCAGAAAAACGAAGACATTTCCTGTACCTATTTATCGGATCCGAAACTTCCACAGGTGGTTATTATGAACAATGGATGGCTCCCGGATGATGATTTTGATGTTTCCCAGAGAAGCTGGTATACAGAAGCAATCGATCAGGATGACATTGCGATCACAGAACCGTATCTGGATGAACAGACAGGGGGATTTTGTATTACCTTTAGTAAAAGAGTGGTTATTGATGGAAATGTGATTGGTGTGTTTGGTATTGATTTTTACATGGATCGGCTGACCACCATTCTTTCCGGAAGTTATAACAAAAACAACTATGCTTTTTTGGTGGGACAAAATGGTACGATCATTACACATCCCTCTGAAAAATATCAATTGGGAAAAGAGGTTGATGTGAAAGCAGACGACAGTATCTATAAAGCAGTGAAAGAAACTGGGCAGGTAAAGACGGTATATGACTATGATAAGCGGATTAAAACCATTACATGCTGCACCTCGGAGGATACTCCATTTAAGGTATATATGGTGAAAGACTGGCTGCAGGTCTATGCGACGCTGATCATCAATAGTCTGATCTTTATCGCTATTTTCATCGGCTGTCTTATTTTGTCCAATAAATGGATTCGTAAGACCATTAGCAACTGGTTCCATCCACTGGAAAATCTTGCCAACAACATTCCGGCGATTGCAGAAGGAAATCTGGATATCACATTTGAAGAACCGGAGATTTCAGAAGAGCTTCATGTGCTGCAGACCTCGTTAAATGAGACAACTAAGACATTAAAAACGTATATTGTTGACATTTCCGAAGTGTTGGACGAAGTGGCAAATGGAAATTTAAGTGCATCTTCTTTGGTGGATTATCAGGGAAGTTATGTACAGATTGGGAAATCCATGAATCAGATCAGTACCAATTTAAAAGAATTGGTCGGTGATATTGCAAAAAGTGCTGCCCAGTTTAAAGATATTTCCAATCAGGTAGCACAAGTGTCTACCCAGGTGGCAGAAGGCGCGCAAAATCAGTCGGACAGCATCAATTTATTGTCCGAAAATATGAAAGTTCTGGAACAGAATATGGAGGAAGTATGTACCAATGCGGAGCAGGTGGTGCAGACTGTGGATGAGAACAACAAACAGCTGAGTGACATTGCGGAAAATCAGATTGCCCAGTTACAGCAGAAGATGATGGAAATTAATGAAAGTTCGCAGTTGATCGAGCAATGTGTCAATATGATCAATGAAATCAATACACAGACGAATCTTTTGGCGCTGAATGCTTCAATCGAGGCAGCAAGAGCAGGCGAAGCGGGACGTGGATTTGCTGTTGTGGCAGAGCAGATCCGTCAGTTGTCAGACGATACTGCATCTACGAGTCAGGAAATTAATGAACTGATCCAGAAAAATAATATTGCGGTTCAAAATGGTCTGGAGATCATGGATAATACGGTTTCTGTTCTGCAAAATAACCTGAGCCAGTTTATGGAGGCAAAAGGCACGATCAGCCAGATGACAGAGGATATTGAAAAACAAGGAAAATACATGACAAAGATTACCTCTTCTATGAAGGAAATTGAAGAAATTGTATATTCCAATACGGCAGTATCCCAGCAAAATACAGCTATGGCAGAAGAGATGATCTCTCAGGTAGAAACATTGAATCAGAAGATAGAAATGTTTGAATAAATACAAGACGTAGTAATTAAAACCATGATGACGTGGTTTTAATTGCTACGATTGACAAATAAATCGGGCTATTTTATAATATTTACAGACGACGGCGAGTATCGCAGAGAGTGTGGTGGACGCCGTCACTGTTATGTATACAACTATGATTTGATTTTTTGGAGGATTGACATGGCTATAAAAATAATTGGAACGGGAAGTTATTTACCGGAAAATGTGGCAGATAATCATTTTTTGTCTACGATCGTGGATACCAATGATGAGTGGATCAGCCAGCGTACCGGAATCAAAGAGCGGCGGTTGTCAAGCGGAAGCAAAGAGGGGACAACCTACATGGCAACGCAGGCAGCGAGGAATGCGATGGAAGATGCCGGCGTGACGGCAGAGGAAATTGATCTGATCATCGTTGCCACGGCTTCTGCGGATACATATGTACCAAATACTTCCTGTCAGGTACAGGGAGAGATCGGGGCGATCCGTGCAACCTGCTTTGACTTAAATGCAGCCTGTTCCGGTTTTTTATTTGCTTTAAATACAGCAGATGCGTATCTTGAGACGGGGATGGCAAAGACGGTTCTTGTCATCGGATCCGAGACATTGTCGCGGGAAGTGGATTGGTCTGACCGCAGTACGTGTATTTTGTTTGGTGATGGTGCGGGTGCTGCAATCCTGCGTAAAGTGGAGGGAAAAGGCGGTATCCTTGCGAGTGTGACCGGTTCGGACGGTACACAGGGCGAAGTGCTTACGTGTAAAGGACGCGGTATCCAGAATCCATTTTATAAGAGCCGCAGGAAGAAAGATTATATTCAGATGAATGGACAGGCAGTGTTCCGTTTTGCGGTGACAACGGTGCCAAAATACATCAAACAGATTTTGAAAAAGACGAATACCGAAGCAGATGAGATCAAATATTTTGTGCTTCATCAGGCGAACCGGCGTATTCTGGAATTAATCGCTAAGCGTCTGAAAGTAGACATGGATAAGATTCCGATGAATCTGGATCACTATGGAAATACGTCGTCGGCAAGTATTCCGATCCTTCTTGATGAACTGAATAAAAATAATCTTCTGGAAGAGGGAGACAAATTGATCTTGTCCGGCTTTGGCGGCGGACTTACGTGGGGAGCTGTTTTGCTTGAATGGTAAAATACAGATTGATCTGATTACCGGATTCTTAGGATCCGGGAAGACAACATTTATTAAGAAATATGCGGCTTATTTTCTGAAACAGGGGAAGAAACTGGGAATTCTGGAAAATGATTTTGGAGCCGTTAATGTAGATATGATGCTTTTGCAGGATGTCATGAGTGACTCCTGCGATGTGGATATGATCGCGGGGGCGTGTGACAAAGACTGCCACCGGCGCAGAATGAAAACAAAGCTGATCGCGATGGGAATGCTCGGATATGACAGAGTATTGATTGAGCCGTCTGGTATTTTTGATGTCGATGAATTTTTTGATATCTTACATGAAGATCCGCTGGAGCGCTGGTATGAGATTGGCAATGTGATCGCCATTGTGGATGCTTTCATGCCGGCAGAAATGTCGAAGGAAGCGGAGTATCTCTTTGCGACGCAGATTGCCTGCGCTGGTCAGATCGTTTTCAGCAAATGTCAGGAAACGACGGCAGACCGTATCGAGCAGACGATTCATCAGATGAATGCAGCGATGGAACAGTTTGGCTGCAAACGGCGTTTTCAGAAAGGCGAAATCTTGTTAAAAGACTGGGAAAAACTGGAAGATGATGACTTCTTGAAAATTGCTTCCGGTGGCTATACGACAGACCGTTTTGCTAAGTTGTGGTTTGAGAAGGAAGAGGCATTTTCGACGCTGTATTTTATGGAGCCGACGGTTTCTTCGGACAAGGTTTCTGAGATTACGGATCGTATTATGAACAATCCGGCATGTGGAAATGTAATCCGGATGAAAGGCTTTTTTAAGACTCCGGAGGGAAGCTGGATTGAGTTAAATGCAACGACGGAAAACAAGAAAATAGAGCCGATCAAAGAGGGCCAGGAAGTGGTTATCGTGATTGGAGAACATTTAGTAGAAGAAGAAATACGAAAGTATCTGTATGAGGAGCCTGCCCGCTAAAGAGCAGGCTTTTTCTATTTCATTCCACGGATGGCATACATCGGAATGGCGAAGAGAAAGATGCCGCCGATCATATTTCCCACCGTGACGAAAAACATATGCTGTAATAACGTGAGCAGCGATACGCCATCAAGCAGAAGATAGCCAATGGTAAACGTTGACATATTAGCGATGCAGTGTTCAAAACCGCAGATGACAAACGTGGTGATAATGCTGGCAATCATGAGGATTTTGCCGCTTTCGGATTTCATCCGCGTACCGGTCCACACCGCGAGACAGACCAGAAAGTTGCATAGAATGCCACGTAGTATCAGTTCGGAAGGGCTGATACTGATTTTATCCATAAAAAAACTTTTGTAAAATTCTGTCAAAGACGTGCGGGAGGCACCACTAGCGACAAAAAGCAGAGACAGTCCTGCTGCGCCGATGAAATTTCCGATATAATTAAAGATCCAGATGCGAAGGACGTCTCGCAGCTGACATTGTTCGAGTAAATAGCCAAATGTCATGGTCATTGTATTGCCAGTAAAAAGTTCGCCCCCCTGAAATACGACCAAAATGATCGCGATGGAAAATACGATAGAGCCGATCAGTTTTCCGACGGCAGGAGAAGTGGTTAAAAACGTAGCATTTATAACTTGTGACAGCATGGTTGCAATCACGATAAATACGCCTGCCTGTATGCTGCGTAGTCCGTATTTGACGGGCGATTTGCGGCAGACTTCTGTCTTTTCGCCGGCAGCGATGCCTAATTTTGCAATTTCTTCAATATACATAATTGCCTCCCTGAGTTATTGATACTTTTATTATAGGTTTTCCACTTGTCGGATTTCAATCCTTTTTTGTCAATTAAAATGATACTCTTTCTCAATTAAATTATGCTTTTCATGAACCGCAATATGTGCTAGAATGAAAGGCGGAAAGGTTGGTTTTTACTATGAAAAAAGAAGAAAAAACAAATGTAATGCGTGTCTTGGATGCGAAGAAAATTTCCTATCAAAGTCATAATTATGTGGATTCCGGCGCGATCAGCGGAACAGAAGTGGCAAAAGCACTGGGACAGAACCCGGATGCGGTATTTAAAACATTGGTTACGGTAAGCAAATCGAAGAAATATTATGTATTTCTTGTGCCGGTCGAAAAAGAACTGGATCTGAAAAAGGCGGCAGCGTGTGCCGGCGAGAAGAAGATCGAGATGCTGAAAGCCAAAGAACTGCTCGGCCTTACCGGGTATATTCACGGTGGCTGTTCCCCGATTGGCATGAAAAAGTTTTTCCCTACGTTTATCGATAAAAGTGCGGCAGAGCAGGAGACAATCTGCTTCAGCGGGGGAAAGATTGGATTTCAGGTGCAGCTGAGTTTAGAGGATCTGAAAAAAGTAATCCGGTTTGAACTGGCGGATATTGTGGAGAAATGAGGAAGAAATAAGTTATAATACCTATTTCCCCGGCATAAGTTAGTAAAAAACGCCGGGGTTTTATTATGGAACCAAATTCAATAGAAATAGAAAAAGAAAAACTCATCTTATTTACTAAAGTTGGGGCAGTTGTTCTTACGTCATTGCTTCTTCTGGCTGCCAGCATTCATTTTTATCCGCAGACAGTGGCGACGCTGAATACAAAACTCGGACAGGGAATCGCGGCGAAAGAACTGCCGATCTATTGTGTGGATAAAGGGGAGGAAAAAAAGATTGCCCTTAGTTTTGATGCCGCTTGGGGAAATGAGGACACCGCTAAAATTTTAGAGATTTTAAAGAAAAACAATGTGCGGGTTACGTTTTTTATGACAGGCGGCTGGGTTGAAAAATATCCGGAGGATGTGAAGGCAATTGCCGCGGCAGGGCATGATCTGGGAAATCACAGCGAAAATCATAAGCAGATGTCCCAGCTGTCAGCGGAGCAGTGTAAGGAAGAATTATTGAAACCACATGAGAAAGTGAAGGCGTTGACGGGGAAAGAGATGATCCTATTCCGACCGCCGTATGGGGATTACAATGACAATCTGATTCGGGTTTGCCGGGAGATCAATTATTATCCGATCCAATGGGATGTAGATTCGCTGGACTGGAAAGATTATGATGCCGATACGATCGTGCGCCGCGTCACAGAACACAAACATCTGGGAAATGGTTCCATTATTTTGTGCCACAATGGAGCGAAACATACGGCGGAGGCATTGGACACGATGATTAAGACGTTGAAAGAAAAAGGATACGAACTTGTGCCAATTTCGGAGTTGATCATGAAGGACAATTACGAGATCGATACCGAGGGAAGACAGCATAAGGCTGGATGATTTCTGCAATAATAAATGTGACTGCCGCGTTGACAGATTAACGTGGCAGTCATTGTATTTTTATTCCATTGTTTTTGATGAGGCAGACGCAGCAGGAAGGCTGCTGAGATTGTTATTTTCTTCGCCATCCGGCAGCGACTTCAAGTATTCGGTGTCACCACGGTGAGCAATGCCAACGCCCTGAATATCACCAGCTTTTGCCATAGCGACTCCTTCGCTTTTGCTGACGGTTTTTCCATCGGATAATTGATAACCGGTTATTTTACCGCGTTGTTTTACAATACCTACGATTTCTTTTGCGTCTGCGGAAGGTTCCGGAATATCGTCTAAAGCCGCCATCGGCAGAGCATTTCGAAAACGTTCATTTTCTTTCATGTTGAAAACCTCCAAGTTTTGTTTTAAAATTAGGATATCCGGATTTTGAAGTTTTATGTGCCGGATAAAAAGGATAGAGAATAGAGAGAAAAAAAATGAAACACACAAGAGAATTGACAAAAGGAAATATTTTAATCGGACTGTGGGCGTTTGCGGTGCCACTGATGCTTGGTAACGTGATGCAGCAGTTATATAATCTGGTAGACACCTGGGTAGTTGGCAAATACATTGGAGAGCAGGCACTGGCGGCTGTGGGGGCGTCCTATACGCTGATGACATTTTTGACGTCGGTGATCCTGGGACTTTGTCTGGGTGCGGGAGCATTTTTTTCGATGGCGTATGGAAAAAAAGACTGGGATGTTTTTCGAAATGGTCTGATCATGTCCTTTACGGCAATCGGCGGACTGGCGTTGCTTGTCATGACTACTATATATTTATTAATGAATAAGATTATACTATGGTTTCAGGTTCCGCAGGAAACCTTTGCGGATATGCGGACGTATCTGGTATATGTGATGGCAGGATTTTTTGCGACATTTTTGTATAATTTCTACGCCAATGTACTGAGGAGTGTAGGAAATTCGGTCGTTCCTCTTGTATTTTTAGCGATATCCGTCGTGCTGAATATCGGACTGGATCTTTTGTTTGTCATTCCGCTTCAAGGGGGCATTGCCGGGGCGGCGGTGGCGACCGTTATCTCGCAGTATATATCCGGGATTGGGATTGGCTTATATTTTATCAAAATGTATCCGGAATACCTGCCACAGAGAAAGGATTTCAGATGGGAGGGAACCAATCTGCGGCATATTATGTCATTGTCAGGATTTACCTGTTTGCAGCAGTCGGTAATGAATTTTGGAATTTTGATGATTCAGGGACTGGTAAACAGTTTTGGAGCGGTTATTATGGCTGCGTTTGCGGTGGCGGTAAAAATCGACACCATTGCGTATATGCCGGTGCAGGATTTTGGAAATGCGTTTTCGGTATTTGCCGCACAGAATTTTGGTGCCGGAAAGAGGGAGAGGATCCGGGAAGGCGTGAAATATGCCGTACTCAGTGTCGTGGTTTTCTGCGTGATTGTGAGTTCGCTGGTTGTTTGCTTTTCGCGTTCGTTGATGAATTTATTTGTGGATGCCGGGAGTGCCGTATCCGAAGCGGGGGCATGGTATCTTCAGATCGAAGGCGCTTTTTATGTGGGAATTGGGATATTGTTCCTGCTTTACGGATATTTCCGCGCAGTCAATAAACCGGTTGTATCTGTTATTTTAACGGTGATTTCACTGGGAACAAGAGTAGCGCTGGCGTATGGATTGACGATGATCGCCGGTGTGGGAGTGACAGGAATCTGGATCTCGATTCCGATTGGATGGTTTTTAGCAGATTTCGCCGGCATTATTTTTTACCGGCGAAACCAGTTTTGACATTGGATCCTGAATAGTTACGTGTTAACGTACGATTTTGCGGATCTGTGGTACGATCTGTGCTGCGATCACAGCTTTTACCACATCCAACACGATAAATGGCAGGAATCCGGCTACAAGAGCAGGGACAAGAGCGATATCGCTTACGACCATCATCCAGATGCTGCCGAACAGATCGACAAAAGCGGCAGAAAGAATGGCGATAATGGTATAAAGAACGCGGTTGTATTTGCGTGTGCAAAGGAGTGGAACCAGTGCAGCTACGATGAGAAATGAGATGCTGTAACCACCCCATGGTCCTAATACGTAACCGATCCCGGACGCGCCGCCGATAAGAACCGGAAGTCCCAAAAGTCCGAGTAAAAACCAGATCAAATTGATCAAAAAGGATTCACGTATGGAAAATACCAACGCGACAAGCATTACGATAAAATTCAATGCGGTAATGTGGGAGCCGTTTGGCAATGGGATACTGATGTAAGCAGATACGCACAATACCGCTGCCATCAAAGCAATCGTCACGAGAGACTGTGCGGAATGTGTAGATTTAGCAGTTGTCTGAGTGGTTTGTGTTTGTTCGTTCATAATGTCCTCCAAAAAGTTATTTTCTTGCTCCATTATAACGAGGATAAAATGAAATGTCAACCTGTTTTTGGGAAAAGGTTGACATTGATGAAAAAGCTTATTATACTGATAATGTAACTATTCAGAACCACTGTGCAGAAAACAATGTTTCTTACGTGCAAGCACGACAATCCATTGTTTTTGCACAGCGGTCCTGAATAGTTACTTAATAATAAATATCAATGTTTTCAGGAGGAACTGTCATGGACAATAAGATTGAAATGTATAAGGAAATGGTGTTAAAAGGAGAAAAACTAGAAAAAGAACAGGCGATGGAACTGCTGACAGTTGATCTGGATGAGTTATGTAAAGCGGCAGATGAGATCCGTAAAGCCTTTTGCGATAATAAATTTGATATGTGTACGATCATCAATGGAAAGAGCGGAAGATGTTCGGAAAATTGCAAATATTGTGCACAGGCAGCCTGTCATAAGACAGAAGTGGAAAATTATCCACTGCTTTCCGCGGAAGAAATTTTGGAAGACGCAAAAAAGATAGAAAGCCAGGGCGTACGGCGGTATTCAATCGTAACATCCGGAAAACGATTGAATAACGCAGAAGTAGACCAGATGTGCGAATGTATCAAAAAACTCCGAGAAGAGACGGATCTTCACGTATGCGGCTCGTTCGGTCTCCTTGACAAGGAAGCCTTTGGCAGATTAAAAGAAGCCGGACTGACACGGGTACATAACAATTTGGAGACATCGAGAAGACATTTCCCGGAGGTCTGTACGACCCATACATTTGATGACAAGATTGCAGCGATCACAGCCGCCAAAGAGGTCGGATTGGAAGTGTGTAGTGGCGGAATTATGGGAATCGGGGAGACGATGGAAGACCGTATTGATATGGCGCTGGAAGTCCGCAGACTTGGGGTGCATTCGGTTCCGGTCAATATGCTCAATGCGATCCCGGGAACTCCGTATGAAAACGAACCACGTCTGACAACGGATGAGATGCGCCGGATCGTGGCAGTTTACCGTTTCCTTCTCCCGGATGCCTTTATCCGGCTTGCCGGTGGAAGAGGTCTGATGGAAGACAAAGGCCGTGGCTGCATGGAATCCGGTGCCAATGCGGCGATTTCCGGCGATATGCTTACGACATCGGGAATTACAGTAAAGACCGATTTTGAACTTTTAGGAGAACTGGGATATGAAATCGTCGATTGACAGGGGACTTGACTGGTTTCGAAAACTGGCAGGAGAATTTGCTGCCTTTTTGGGGTATGACGGCTATGAGATCGCGCAAGTGGAATTGGCGCAGGACATAGAGGAAGATCTATCTGTTTGCGAAGAAAAAAGGCGGGATCGGTATGCTATATTAAAACTGGCAGAAAATAGAAAAGAAATGACAATGAAACTGATTCATCCGAAAGAAACCATGGCGCAGATTCCGGAGTCACCGATGGAAGAGCCGCGTCAGATGCAAACCATTGAAATTCAGTCAGAGGGCACTGGAAAACAGAGCTGGTCTGTCGATGATATTCAAAATTTTACGAAAGCAGTTGGCGACACCAATTCGATTCATCAGGGCGAACAGGCAATCGTACCGGGATTATTGATGATGGAGACGATGCTTTTGGAATGTGAGAAACAGGAAATGCTGTGGAAGAAGATTAAAATGCGCTTTTATAACCCCGTATTTGCTTCGCAGCCGGTTTGGACCGCGCGGAAAGGAAGGAACATTACCGCCCGGACAAAGGAGGAAGACGTATGCTGGAAAATGTGGTTGTCGTAGGTGGATACCGAACCTATATCGGTAAGGAAAACGGAATTTACCGGCATATTCCGGCAGAAAAACTCGGCGGACATATTTTACATAAATTGTCAGAAGAGTATGGAAAGCCGGATCTTGTACTCGCAGGAAATGCTGTGGGAGCCGGGGGGAATATCGGGAGACTGATGGCGTTAGAAGCCGGGATACCGGAAGAAGTTCCGGCGTTTACGATTGACAGCCAGTGCTCGTCCGGAATGGAAGCCATCGTTATGGCGGCAGCAAAGATTCGGAGCGGTCAGCAGCAGGTAATCTTTGCCGGTGGAGCGGAAAGTTCATCGACGGCACCAAGGCGCATGGTTTCAGAAAATCACCCGGAATATACAGGTGACAAAAGCTATACAGCTGCAAAATTTGCACCTGGCGAATGGCGGCAGGATGCGATGCTCCGGGGAGCGGAAAAGACGGCAAAAATGTCAAATATTTCCAGAGAAATCTTGGATCACTGGGCACTGCGAAGTCATGACATGGCGGTAAAAGCCAGAGACAGTAAGAGATTGGAAGACATTATCCTTCCCCTTGGAGTCGAAAAGGAATGCGATCAGGGAATCCGACAGGCTATGTCGAAAGCATTTATTTGGAAGATCCCGACACTATATGAGAATGGCGTGACGACAGCGGCAAATGCCTGTGGTACACAGGATGGTGCGGCTTTTGTTGTGTTGTGTACGGAATCCTATGCGAAGAAGAAAGGATGGAAACCATGTCTTCATTATGTGGATATGGTGGAAGTGGCAGGGAATCCGGAGATGCCGCCATTGCTTGTAAACAAAGCATTGGAGAAGCTGTTTGAAAAGAGTGGAGTGCACCCGGAAGAGATTGCCGCCTATGAATGCAATGAGGCATTTGCTGTGATTGATGAATTGTTTGCCAAAAAATATCCGGCGTGTGTATCGGTTTACAATGCCTGCGGAGGGGCATTGGCATATGGACACCCTTATGGGGCGACCGGCGGGATCCTTACACTGCATCTGGCAAAGCGTCTGCAGCAGTGCGTGAAAAATGATGTGTATGGAGTGAGCGCGATTGCGGCGGCCGGTGGACAGGGGACTGCCATTTTATGGAAGAAAGTGTGTGAAGAATGAGAAATTTTTATGAGATGATACGGGAGCAGGAGTCAGACCGGCTCGCTTTGGTAGAAGAAGGAAAAGAATATACCTACGGAGAACTGGTAAAGTTGTCGCAGAATATGGGAAACAGGCTGCTGCGTAAATATCCAGAGGAAAAAGTGATTTTCTTTCGGGAAAAACGGATTTTAGATCAGCTTATTTCTTTTTTGGGCTGTCAGGCGGCAGGAAAGATCCCACTTCTTGTGCCGGAGGATGCGAGAGACCTGCCAGAGATTGGAGAAGTGCCGGAAAATGCCTGTATGGCAGTGATGACTTCGGGAAGTACCGGAGTGCCGAAAGTACTTTATCGACGGTACGAAAGCTGGGCGGATTTTTTTTCGGTTCAAAATGAGATCTTTGGTGTGACTCCGGAAAGCCGGATGTTTGCGCAGGGAAGTCTTGCGTTCACCGGCAATCTGAATCTTTATATGGCACAGTTTTCCGTCGGTGCAGCTGTGGTCGCTGCCAATATATTTGATCCCCGTAGATGGGCGGAATGGATCGAAGCATATAAGACGGATGTCATATATCTGATCCCTCGTAAACTCCTGTTTCTTCCACAGTGTATCAAGAAGCCGGTTACGACAGTTCGGCATATTCTTGCCGGATCCCAGAGTATGGGAAGTGAAGAAGCAGAAAAACTGCACCGTTGTTTTCCCAATGCCGGTATCGTCCTTTATTATGGAGCCAGTGAACTCAATTACATCACGTATCTTAGGCAGGATCAGATGACACAGGAGAAAAGTTGTGTGGGAAAGCCGTTCCCAGGTGTGCAGGTTTCGGTAAAAGACGATGAGATCTTTGTCACGACACCCTATCACGTCGAGGGGGTGGCGTGTCCTTTCAGTCTGAACGATCTGGGGCATATGGATGAGGCAGGAAATCTGTATTTTGATGGAAGAAAAGACGATATTGTCAGCATACGGGGACGGAAGGTGTCGCTTCTTAAGATAGAAAGAGCCTTGGAAGACATTCCGTTTATCGAGGAGGCAATTGCTGCGGTCGTAGAAAAGGATGGAGAAAAGCGGGCAGCGGCATGGGTGACAGTATGTGACAGAGAGGCTTTGTGTTTGCCGGAAAGAGAGAAAAAAATCTATGCATATTTGAAACAAACACTTGCAAATTACGAACTGCCGTATTGCTGCCAGATTGTGGAAAAACTTCCGCATACAGAAAGTGGAAAAAAAGACCGAAAAGTACTTGACAAAGTGTGATAGTTCTGCTATGATTGCTATCACAGTACGGGCTTGTACTGGTTTCGACAGGCCGGCTGAAGATGGAGAAGCTATCCGTGGACCGTGACCACGTTAAAACATGGATTAAAATTAAACGCTGAAGATAATTTAGCATACGCTGCCTAATGGCAGCTGTCTGACTTAAGGCACCTACACTTTAAGACCCAGGCATCAACGATGTAGGAAACGACATGCATTAAGCTTTGCGTGCATGGGCGTATCATGAAGCTACTAAAACCTGAAGGGTGTTCATTCTCGTCAGGCGGAGGGAATGTAAAAAAATGAACTATGATAGTAGAAGTACATGGGATTCCGGTTTGGACGCGGGTTCGATTCCCGCCAGGTCCACTAAAGCTAAACAAGTCGAACTCTCCGTTCGATATTATTGTATACGGAAATATATGTTGTTTAGTATATCGATGGAAGTAAAAATAACGGCAGTGTATGTTGTATAAGTGACATGTAGTGCTGTTATTTTTTTGTGGTTTTCAAGTGGAAGCCGTCATTGTCGTTCTAAGTAAAATTGACAATGATTCTTACAATTGATATACTTAATATATTGATTTTGTATAAAAAGAAAGGAGACCATAGATGAATTATGCAGTAACATTGGAATTTGATAAAGAGACCGAAAAAACAATTCGGAATCTTATTGATGAGGTAGCAGAGAAAACAGGCTGTGATTACATGAAACAGATAAATATTCCACCTCATGTAACAGTTTGTGCTCTTGTAAGTGATAGGGAAGAAGCGTTACTTACAGAAATGGGAAATATTGTAAAATTGATAAATAAAGATGTGATCTGGTTTGCAAATATTGGCGTGTTCAATCCACTTGTAATTTATCTTGGTCCGGTTCTGAATGAGTATTTACAGAATACGTGCAGTCTGGTAAATGAACGGTTATTAAAGTATGCTGATGTTGGTAATAGAGGGCAGTATCTGCCAAACCAGTGGGTTCCCCATGCAGCAATTGCAGTAAAACTGACTCCGCCTGCCTTACAGGAGGCGTTTGCTATTGTACAGGAAAAGTTTACTGCGTTTGAAGCAACTGTTGAAAAAATTGTGTTAGCAAGAACGGATCCATATGAAGAGCTTTATTCGTGGAAATTGAAATAAAAATTATTTGTTATGAGGGGAGATAAACGATGCTTTTTGAAAAAAGATAAATCACGATTTGTCGATAAGAATCCGGATGAATTGCCGGGCGTAAGGAAAAAATCATTTATTCTTCCTTTTGCAGGGGGAGAAATATGGTTTGAACACTTGGATGGGATCTATCAATGTACTGAACTTGCCATTGAAAAACTACGCATCGATACGGAGACATTCCGCCGCCCGTCCTCTCCGGGATATATTACATTTGTTCTCGATGAAACAATTATTTCGGAAGAATTGATTTCAGAGATAACAGATGCACGGATCAAGCCCGGCAAACAGTTTATGCGTGTAGCTTTTGTGGGGGGCAGACGGACTCTCCTGTATAAAACTAAAAAGTTTATTATATGGACATAATTTTGCTGTCAAATTTTTTGATGGCATTGAACCGGCAAAAGAGTGGCTCTTGGACGAGAGAAGGGGTTAAAGGGTTGATGATGCAAAGTGATATCAAAACAGAATTTGTGAGCTGATGTATGATTTCACAGGGGGATTTAGTTTGAAAATAGACATTATCGGTTCGGTTGCAAGTGGAAAAACAACGCTTGCAAAAAGAATTTCAAGGAAATATGGTATTCCGTATTATGAAAAAGACAATATTGTCTGGAAAAGAACTTTGAACGGAGATGTTAAAAGAACTCCGGAGGAACGAGATAAATATTTTTATGATATTATAAATGAAAATAATTGGATTGTAGAAGGAGCGCCTAGAAAAATTCTGAAAGAGAGCTTTGGATGCTGTGATTATATTATTGTATTAGATGAATACACAATTATAAGAATGATAAGAGTATTTAAACGATGGATTAACCAAAGAAGTGGAAGAGAGTCTTATAATTCAAAACCAACATGGAATTTTTTGTGGTGTAATATTAAATGGGTTTTGGACTTTAACCAAATGAAAAGAGGACTATTGCAGGAATTGAGCATTTTTGGTGAGAAGATAAAAATATTTAAACATTCAAAAGAAGCTTATGAATTTGTTATGAAAAGTTTTTCTAAGGTTTAGTTTAATAGAGGTTGTGATCATGATAAGAGAATTACGAAAAGCAGATATAAATAAAATTGCTAATATATGGCTGGATACAAATATAAAAGCACATGATTTTATCCCCACTCAATATTGGAAAAGTAATTTTGAGTTAGTAAAAGAACTTCTATTACAGGCAAC
>CAJMFH010000004.1 GCA_905212635.1 uncultured Lachnoclostridium sp.
GGAAAAATAAGAAGTTACAGTAGTGCTTCGCCGCCAGCCGAGTCAGATGTGCACCTCGGAAAAGGAAAACTCAAGAAGTTACAGTGGTGCTTCGCTGCCAGCCGAGTCAGATGTGCACCCCGGAAAGAGGAAAAACAAGAAATTTCAGTGGTGAGCTACAAGAAAACGCCCCTTCTATGGAAACACCCCATAACGCCCCAAGCCAAAAACGCGGCGGCAGGACGCCGCCGGCAAAAAAGTTGTTGACTAGCATCAACAAGGCTGGCAGCTGCCGCCACCCAAGCCGGCACCACATCTCAGATATACACCCAAAAAACAAAAACCCCCAAAAACCACCAAATTCCGCCACTTTTCAGCACTTCTCAAAAGAAAAATAAAAAAATATTACTTTTCCTATTGACAAAGTAGGAAAAAGGGGTTATAGTAATGTCATCAACAAAAACAACAAACAAATAATAAAAATAAATCAAGAAGAAAGAGAGGACATTATTATGGCAGAGACAAACAAGAGAGAGTACAAATTTGAGACACTTCAGCTTCACGTAGGACAGGAATCACCGGATCCGGTAACGGACGCAAGAGCAGTTCCGATTTATCAGACATCATCTTATGTATTTCGTAACTGCGAACATGCAGCAGCAAGATTTGGCCTGAGTGATGCAGGAAATATATATGGACGTTTGACAAACCCGACAGAGGATGTATTTGAACAGCGTATCGCAGCACTGGAAGGCGGTGTGGCAGCCTTGGCAGTCGCTTCCGGAGCAGCAGCCATTTCTTATACGATTCAGAATCTGGCACACAACGGAGATCACATCGTAGCAGCAAAGAACATTTACGGAGGAACTTACAACCTTCTGGCTCATACCCTTCCGGAATACGGAATTACAGCAACATTCGTTGATCCGGAAAACTTTGATGAGATCCGCGGTGCGATTCAGGAAAATACAAAAGCAGTATTTATCGAGACATTGGGAAATCCAAATTCGGATGTTGTAGACATCGAAGCCATTGCAAAGATTGCTCATGAAAATAAAATTCCATTGGTAATTGATAACACATTTGCCACTCCTTATTTGGTTCGTCCAATTGAGTATGGCGCAGACATCGTAGTACATTCGGCAACCAAATTCATCGGAGGCCACGGTACGACAATCGGTGGTGTAATCGTAGACAGCGGAAAATTTGACTGGGAAGCAAGTGGTAAGTTTGAATCCCTGACAGCACCAAACCCAAGTTATCATGGAATCAGCTTCACCAAAGCGGTAGGACCGGCAGCATTCGTTACAAAAATTCGTGCGATCCTTCTTCGTGATACGGGAGCTACGATTTCTCCATTCCACGCATTTATCTTCCTTCAGGGATTGGAAACATTGTCTCTTCGTGTAGAACGACATGTTGAAAATGCGTTGAAAGTAGTAAATTATTTGCAAAACCATCCATTGGTAGAAAAAGTAAATCATCCATCTGTTTCCAATGATCCGAAACAGCAGGAATTGTATAAAAAATACTTCCCAAATGGCGGAGGATCTATCTTCACATTTGAGATTAAGGGAAGTGATGAAGAAGCCAAGAAATTCATCGACCATTTGCAGTTATTCTCCTTGTTAGCAAACGTGGCAGATGTGAAATCACTGGTAATTCATCCGGCATCTACGACACATTCTCAGTTGAACGAAGAGGAACTGGCAGACCAGGGAATCAAGCCAAATACCATTCGTCTTTCCATCGGAACAGAGAACGTAGATGACATTATTTATGACCTTGAAGAAGCATTCAAGGCATTGGCATAAGAGATGAAAATCTCGACCAAAGGGAGATATGCTCTCCGGTTCATGCTTGACCTGGCAATGTATGACACAGGAACGCCGGTGAGGATCAAAGATATCTCTGCAAGACAGGAAATTTCGGTGAAATATTTGGAACAAATCGTATCCATCCTTAATAAGGCAGGCTTTGTGCGGGCCATTCGTGGTCCGCAGGGGGGCTATCAGCTGGTAAAGCCGCCCGAAGAATATACGGCAGGGATGATCCTTCGTCTGACCGAGGGAAATCTTGCGCCGGTCAGCTGTCTGGAGTTCGAGGAAAATACGTGCGACAGACAGGACACCTGCGCCACATTGGAACTTTGGAAGCGGCTGAAGACGGCGATTGATGATGTCGTTGACAGTGTGACGCTGGCCCAGCTCGTGGAATGGCAGCAGGAAAAAAATGACAATTATATTATCTAGGAAAGGAAGTAGACCATTATGGGTAAAATTTATAAAAATGCAACAGAATTAATTGGAAAGACACCATTGGTAGAATTTTCCAATATTGAAAAGAAACTGGGATTGGAAGCAAGAATTTTAGCAAAACTGGAATATTTCAATCCGGCAGGAAGCGTGAAAGACCGTATTGCACTGGAAATGATTGAAGACGCAGAAAAGAGCGGACGCCTGAAAGAAGGTTCTACGATTATTGAGCCGACATCCGGAAATACGGGAATCGGACTGGCAGCCATTGCGACAGCGAAAGGATACCGCACCGTGATCGTTATGCCGGAAACTATGAGCGTAGAGCGAAGAAATATCATCAAAGCCTATGGTGCAGAGATCGTGCTGACAGACGGAAGCAAGGGAATGAGCGGAGCAATTGCAAAGGCAAAAGAATTGCAGGCAGAGACTCCGGACAGCATTATCGCAGGCCAGTTTGAAAACCCAGCCAATCCGGCAGCGCATAAAAAGACCACCGGTCCGGAGATTTGGGAAGATACGGACGGAGAGGTTGACATCTTTATCGCTGGTGTAGGAACAGGCGGAACCATCACCGGAGTTGGTGAGTACCTGAAAGACAAGAAAGCATCGGTACAGGCAATTGCCGTAGAGCCGGCATCTTCACCGGTTTTGTCCGAAGGAAAATCCGGAGCACATAAGATTCAGGGAATCGGTGCCGGATTCGTGCCGGATGTATTGAATACAAAAATTTATGATGAAATTGTAAAAGTAGAAAATGAAGCAGCATTTGAGACAGGAAAACTGATTGCGAAAGAAGAAGGAATCCTTGTGGGAATCTCTTCCGGAGCGGCTTTGTGGGCAGGAATCGAAGAAGCAAGGAAACCGGAAAATAAAGGAAAGACAATTGTCGTTCTCCTTCCGGACAGCGGCGACAGATATTATTCCACTCCTCTCTTTACAGAATAATTACAATTAAAAACTTTCATTGACTGTTATGTATAACTAGTTTATAATTAGATTACAGACTCGTTATACATAACATTTTTTTTGGAGGAAAACAGCATGTTAGAACAATTGAAAAAAGAAGTTTATGAAGCAAATATGGAGTTGCAGGAAAAAGGACTTGTCATTTATACATGGGGAAATGTAAGTGGTATTGACCGCGAAAATAATCTGGTTGTCATTAAACCAAGCGGGGTAGAATATGATGAACTTTCACCGGAAGACATGGTTGTCGTTGATCTTGACCAGAACGTGGTGGAAGGAAGATACCGTCCGTCGTCGGATACGGCGACGCATATCGAACTTTACAAAGGCTTTGATAATCTTTGCGGCGTGGTACATACACATTCTACATGGGCGGTTACATTTGCTCAGGCAGGTATGGCAATCCCGGCACTGGGAACGACACATGCTGATTATTTCTATGGAGAGATTCCATGTACCAGAGATCTGACAGCGGCAGAGATCAACATGGACTATGAGAAAAATACCGGTGTAGTCATCGTGGAGACGATTGGCGACAGAGACGCTATGGAAGTACCGGGAATCGTAGTGAAAAACCATGGACCATTTGCATGGGGAACCTCGCCGGCAAATGCTGTTTACAATGCTGTTGTACTGGATAAAGTGGCAGAGATGGCGCATCATACGATGACACTCAATCCACACGTAAAACCGGCACCACAGTACCTGCTTGATAAACATTATTTTAGAAAGCATGGAGAAAATGCGTATTACGGTCAGACGACAGAGTAAGGAGAAGGAAAATGAAGCAGGAAACAAAATGTATTCAGGCTGGATATGAGCCTGGAAATGGGGAATCACGTATGATTCCGATTGTTCAGAGTACAACATTCAAATACGATTCCAGTGAAGCGATGGGACGTTTGTTTGATCTGGAAGAGAGTGGATATTTTTATACACGTCTGCAAAATCCGACCAATGACCATGTGGCAGCCAAAATTTGTGCGCTGGAAGGCGGTACGGCAGCGATGCTGACTTCTTCCGGTCAGGCGGCTTCCTTTTATTCGGTATTTAACATTTGCAGCGCAGGAGATCATGTAGTATCGTCCTCTACGATATATGGTGGAACATACAACTTGTTTGCCGTAACGATGAAACGCATGGGAATTGATTTTACGTTTGTAGATCCGGACTGTTCGGATGAAGAGCTGGAAGCGGCTTTTCAACCAAATACGAAAGCCGTATTTGGAGAGACGATTGCCAATCCGGCATTGATCGTATTTGACATCGAACGGTTTGCAAATGCGGCACATGCACACGGCGTTCCGTTAATCGTTGACAATACCTTTGCGACACCGATCAACTGCCGCCCATTTGAATGGGGCGCAGATATTGTAACGCATTCCACTACCAAGTATATGGATGGACATGATGCAGCTGTCGGTGGATGTATTGTAGATTCCGGTAAATTTGACTGGTTTGCCCATGCAGACAAATTCCCGGGACTGACGACACCGGATGAATCCTATCATGGTATCACCTATGCGGAGAAGTTTGGTCTGGAAGGTGCTTTTATCACGAAAGCGACGGCACAGCTCATGAGAGATCTCGGATCCATTCAGGCACCGATGAACTCCTTCCTTTTGAATCTGGGGTTGGAATCCCTGCATGTGCGTATGCCGAGACATTGTGAAAATGCACAGAAAGTAGCAGAGTTTTTGGAAGCCCACGAAAATGTAACGTGGGTAAATTATCCGGGACTGCCGGGCAATAAATATTACGAAAGAGCGAAAAAATACATGCCAAATGGCACGTGTGGAGTGGTTTCCTTTGGTGTGAAAGGTGGTCGTGCAGCAGCCGAGAAGTTTATGGCAAAATTGAAAATTGCGATGATCGCGACGCATGTGGCAGATGCGCATACATGTGTTTTGCATCCGGCATCTTCCACGCACCGCCAGATGAGTGATGAAGAACTGCTGGCAGCAGGGGTTGCGCCGGATTTGGTTCGTTTGTCCGTTGGAATTGAAAATGTAGAAGATATTATCGCAGATTTGAAACAGGCACTGGAAGAGTAAAGTGGCGTTTCAGAATGGAGGTATGTATGAAAAAAGTATTGTTTGTAGCATCCGAATGTGTACCATTTATCAAAACGGGAGGATTAGCTGATGTAGTTGGATCGCTTCCAAAGTATTTTGATAAAAATGAATTTGATGTACGTGTTATGATACCGAAGTATGTTTCGATTCCGGAAGAATACAAAAATCAGATGGAATTTAGCACACATTTTTATTTAGAGCTTGCCTGGAGAAAACAGTATGTCGGTATTTTTCAGATGCAATACCAAGGGGTTACATTTTATTTTCTTGATAATGAATTCTATTTTAGTGGAAATCGTCCATATGGAGAGATTTATCAGGACATTGAGAAATTTGCGTTCTTTAGTAAAGCAGCATTGTCTGCCCTTCCGGTTATCGGTTTTCGCCCGGATATCATCCATTGTCATGACTGGCAGACCGGTTTAATTCCGGTATATTTGAAAGATTCGTTCCAGCAGGGAGAATTCTTCCGCGGAATCAAATCGATTATGACGATACATAATTTGAAATTCCAGGGAGTCTGGGATAAGAAAACAGTCATGGATACGACGGGACTGGATGCGTATTATTTTACACCGGATAAATTGGAAGCCTATGGAGATGCCAATTATCTCAAAGGCGGACTTGTTTATGCAGACCAGATTACGACAGTAAGTGATACGTATGCAGAAGAGATCAAGACACCATTTTATGGCGAAAAACTGGATGGTCTGATGAATGCCCGTTCTGCGTGCCTGACAGGAATTGTCAATGGACTTGATTATGATGAGTATAATCCGGCGACGGATCCGATGATCGAGGCACATTATGATGCGAGAACATTCCGCAAGGAAAAGATTAAAAATAAACGCGCTTTACAAAAAGAACTGGGGCTTGCACAGGATGACAAGAAATTTATGATCGGTATTGTTTCCCGTCTGACAGACCAGAAGGGGTTTGATCTGATCGATTATGTGATTGAGGAAATCTGTGCCGAGGATACACAGCTTGTGGTATTGGGAACCGGAGAAGAAAAATACGAGCATCTGTTCCGTCATTTTGCATGGAAGTATCCGGAACGGGTTTCGGCAAACATTTTCTATTCCAACGAGCGTTCGCATAAGATTTATGCTTCCTGCGATGCCTTTTTGATGCCGTCCCTGTTTGAACCATGCGGTTTGAGCCAGCTGATGAGTCTTCGTTATGGTACCGTTCCGATCGTACGTGAGACCGGCGGTTTGAAAGATACGGTAGAACCATACAATGAATATGAGAGCAAGGGAACCGGTTTCTCATTTGCCAATTACAACGCACATGAGATGCTCAATACGATTCGTTATGCGAAGCATATTTATTTTGACCGCAAACGTGACTGGAATAAGATCATAGACCGTGGAATGGCGATGGATTTCTCTTGGGCAAATTCCGCGAAGAAATATCAGGATCTGTATAATCGTATGTAGAGGATATAGGATACATATAGAAGAAGGTAACTATTCAGGACTTCCACTCTAATATAGAGGGGAAGTCCTTTGGAAATCAAGGTATGAGGGCAATGAATCGTCGTGCTTGCACGTAAGAGACATTGCCCTCATACCTTGGGCTGAATAGTTACCTGAAATTTATTTTATCATTTTCTGCAAGATCGACAGAAGTTCTTCGACTTTTTCATCGTCTCCCTGACGGATGCCATCTACCACACAGCTTTCGATGTGTGTGCTGAGCAGCTCCCTGTTAAACGCAGTCAGTGCCGCAGAAGCCGCGGATGACTGTACCAGAATATCCATACAATACGCATCGTCTTCTAACATTCCGCGCAGCCCGCGAATCTGCCCTTCAATGCGGTTCAGGCGGTGAATCAGTTTCTTCTTTTCCTCATCCGAACGATATTTTTTATGACAACAGCAATTCTTATCCGACATAATAACCCTCCAATAAACACGAACTTGTTGTGGAAACATTTTATCTATAGTATACCCATTATTTTTTTAGAAGTAAAGAGTTATTATTTTTTGGTGTAATGTTACTTTCCCCTATGGGATTCCTTCCCGCACCGGGATTTTGAACACCGTCAGTTTCCAGAGGACGTATTGTGACCTCGGAAACTGCTACGTGTGTTCACTAAGCGCAAGCGATCCCAAGCGGAAAGGAATCCCATAGGGGAAAAAACATTTTAGAAAAAAATAATCACTTACCCTCTTGACAACATACCCCCAAGGGGTATAGTATAGAAAGCGAAGAAATGGAAATACTATTTTAAATGTCAGGAGGAATTGATGATGTATAAAACAATTATGGATGTAGAAGGTATGATGTGTGGCAACTGCGAAAAGCACATGAATGAAATGATTCAGGAGAAATTTGATGTGAAAGAAGTGACATCTTCTCATAAGAAAGCAGAGACACAGATCATTTCAGAGGAAAAACTTGACGAAGATAAATTGAAGGCGGAAGTAGCTGAAATCGGCTACAAAGTCATTGAAATTGAAGTGGAACCTTACGAAAAGAAGAAATTTTCCCTGTTCCACAAATAGGAGGAAGAGGCAATGCGACAGTTTAATGTGACAGGCATGAGTTGTGCCGCATGCAGCAGCCGTGTTGAAAAGGCGGTTTCCAAGCTGGATGGAGTGACATCCTGTTCTGTCAGTCTTTTGACTAATTCGATGGGTGTCGAAGGCAGTGTATCGGATGAGACGATCATTGCGGCGGTACAGAATGCCGGATATGGTGCGTCGGTAAAAGGCGCGGAGACGGCGGGAGCGTCGATGCAGATGGAGGCAGCAGAAGAAGCCTTGGAAGATCACGATACACCGTTATTAAAAAAACGGTTATTTGCGTCTCTTGGATTTTTAATTATTCTCATGTATTTTTCCATGGGACATATGATGTGGGGCTGGCCGCTTCCGCATTTTTACGACAATAACCATGTGGCGATGGGACTGACCCAGCTTTTGCTGACGGTGATTATTATGGTAATCAACCAGAAGTTTTTTATCTCCGGATTCAAAAGTTTGTGGCACCGGGCACCGAATATGGATACGCTGGTGGCACTTGGTTCATCCGCAGCCTTTTTATACAGCACATTTGCGCTATTTGAAATGACCGCTGCGCAGGTGGCAGGAGATGACGCTGCTGTCATGCACTATATGATGGAATTTTATTTTGAGTCTGCGGCAATGATCCTTACGCTCATTACGGTAGGAAAGATGCTGGAAGCCCATTCGAAGGGAAAGACGACCGATGCGTTGAAAAGTCTTATGCGTCTGGCTCCGAAAAAAGCGAATGTCATTCGGGATGGAAACGAAGTGGAGATTCCAATCGAACAGGTAAAAATGGGCGACGTCTTTGTGGTAAGACCGGGCGAGAGTATTCCGGTAGATGGCGTTGTCATTGAAGGAAACAGTGCGGTCAATGAAGCGGCACTTACCGGCGAAAGCATTCCGGTGGATAAGGCGGCAGGAGATGAAGTTTCGGCGGCGACGATGAACCAGTCGGGGCTGCTCCGTTGTGAAGCGGTTCGTGTCGGCGAAGATACGACACTTCAGCAGATCATTCAGATGGTAAGTGATGCGGCGGCGACGAAGGCGCCGATCGCGAAGATTGCGGACAAAGTATCGGGGGTATTTGTACCGGTCGTTATCTCAATCGCAGTCATTACAACCATTGTATGGATACTCCTTGGCAGGGAATTTGGATTTGCAATCGCCAGAGGAATTTCTGTACTCGTAATCAGCTGCCCGTGTGCGCTCGGACTTGCGACACCGGTAGCAATCATGGTTGGAAACGGCCGTGCGGCAAAGAAAGGAATCCTCTTTAAAAATGCGGCAGCGCTGGAAGAAGCTGGAAAAGTAAAGATCGTGGCACTGGATAAAACGGGTACGATCACAGCAGGAGAACCGAAAGTGACAGACATCTGTCCGTCAGAGGGGATATCGGAAAAAGAACTTTTACAGATGGCATATTCTCTGGAAAAAGGAAGTGAACATCCTCTTGCGAAAGCCATTTTGCAAAAGGCAGAAGAAGAGGGCATGGAAAACGATGAAGTGACAGAATTCCAAGCACTTCCGGGAAATGGTCTGGAAGCAGTCCGTGTCGCCGATCAGGCAAAACTTGTCGGTGGAAGTTTTACGTATATCCAGAATTTATCAGAAGTGAGCGCTGCAATGAAAGAGCGTGCGGAAAAACTGGCGGAAGAAGGAAAAACGCCGTTATTATTTGCGAAAGATGGTGTGCTGCAAGGAATGATCGCAGTGGCAGACGTGATGAAGGAAGACAGTGCAGAAGCCATCCGTGAATTAAAAGAGATGGGAATCCGCGTTGTCATGCTGACCGGCGACAATGAGCGAACGGCAAAAGCCATCGGTGAGCAGGCAGGGGTCGATGAAGTGATCGCAGGGGTACTGCCGGATGGAAAAGAAGCAGTTGTCCGCAAACTTCGTAAGAAAGGCGAAGTAGCGATGGTGGGCGACGGAATCAACGACGCACCGGCATTGACAAGAGCAAACATTGGTATCGCGATTGGTGCGGGAACCGATGTGGCGATTGATGCGGCAGAGATCGTATTGATGAAGAGCCGGTTGTCCGATGTGCCGCAGGCCATCCGGATCAGCCGGAAGACACTCCGCAATATCCATCAGAACCTGTTTTGGGCGTTTTTCTATAACACCATTGGAATACCGCTTGCAGCCGGACTTCTGATTCCATTTGGACTGACGTTAAATCCAATGTTTGGCGCAGCGGCAATGAGTTTAAGCAGTTTCTGTGTGGTTTCCAATGCGCTGAGATTGAATACCATCATAAAATAATGTAAAAATAATTTGATATAGTTTTAACCTATAACAAAACCCTTCTTTTTTGTATTTTACAATGCAGGATATTCCGATTACAATGGTGATATCAAAAAAAGGAGGGTTTTTTATGAAAACATCAGTGATCGGATTCCCGCGAGTGGGTAAATTAAGAGAGTTAAAATTTGTGACAGAAAAATTTTTCCGCAGGGAAGCAGATGCGGCAGAATTGGAAAAAACAGGAAAAGAAATCCGCTTGGAACAGTGGAAGTGGCAGAAGGATAGCCGGATTGATTTTATTCCGTCAGGGGATTTTTCGTTTTACGATACGATTTTGGATGCGGCGGTTTTGTTTAATGTTATTCCAAAACGGTATAAAACACTGGGATTATCGGAGCAGGATACGTATTTTGCAATGGCACGCGGTTATCAGGGGGCACAGGGGGATGTAAAAGCGCTGGCGATGAAGAAATGGTTTAACACCAACTATCATTACATGGTTCCGGAGATCGAGGACGATACAACGATTTCTCTGGCGGGAAATAAATTGGTGGACGAATATTTGGAAGCAAAGGAAAACGGATTCGAAACCAAACCGGTTATCGCAGGACCATTTACACTTTTGAAATTGATCCGTTTTGTCGGTGAAAAAGGGACTCGGGATTTTGCAGGACAGCTTTGCAGGGCATATTGTGAACTGGTCGGAAAATTGGAAAAGGCAGGGGCTGCGTGGATTCAGTTTGATGAACCCTATCTTGTACATGATCTGACGAAAGAAGATCAGGAATTGTTTGTAGAATTATATGACAAGATATTGTCACAGAAAAAAGGAGTAAAAATACTTCTTCAGACGTATTTTGGGGATATTCGTGACATCTATGAAACGGTGGTAACGATGGATTTTGATGGAATCGGACTGGATTTTATCGAAGGAAAAGAGACGGCGGCACTCGTGGAAAAATACGGTTTTCCGGAAGATAAACTTTTGTTTGCCGGTGTTGTCAATGGAAAAAATATCTGGCGCAATCACTATCAGAAGACATTGGATGTGCTAGACGGATTAAAAGCGAAAAAGATTTCCGCTGTGATCAGCACCTCGTGTTCGCTCCTTCATGTGCCTTACACGCTGCAAAACGAAGGAAAACTGCCGGAAAAGGTATTGAAACATTTTGCGTTTGCGCTTGAAAAACTCCAGGAACTGGAAGAACTGAAAGAATTGGCAGAGAGAAAAGAAAGCGATATTTTGCAGAAAAATACAAGATTATTTGCAGAAGTAAGAGACTGTGGCGATCCGGCGGTTCAGAAGCGTGTTTCTGAGATAAAAGAGGAAGATTTTACCAGATTGCCGGCATTTGAAGAACGCGAAAAGAGACAAAAAGAAAGGTTTGCGCTGCCACTGTTTCCAACAACAACGATTGGATCGTTTCCACAGACGGCAGATGTAAAAGCGACCAGAACGGCATATCGCAAAAAAGAGATTTCCGAAGAAGAATATGTCGCGTTTAACCGCAAAAAGATTGCACAATGCGTCGCTTTACAGGAAAAAATTGGCTTGGATGTGCTGGTTCACGGCGAATACGAGCGAAATGACATGGTGGAATATTTTGGAGAAAATCTGAAGGGCTATCTGTTCACGGAGAAAGCGTGGGTTCAGTCCTATGGAACAAGATGTGTAAAACCGCCGATCATCTGGGGCGATATTTCGAGGGAAAAAGCGATGACCGTAGATTGGTCAGTTTACGCACAGAGCCTTACGGAGAAGCCGATGAAGGGGATGCTTACAGGCCCGGTTACGATATTGAACTGGTCTTTCCCAAGAGAGGATATTTCGTTGAAAGAAAGTGCATATCAGATCGCACTGGCAATCCGGGATGAAGTGCTTGATTTGGAAAAAAATGGAATTTCTGTGATTCAGGTGGATGAGGCGGCGCTTCGCGAAAAACTGCCGCTGCGTCGTTCTGATTGGTATACGGAATATCTGGATTGGGCGATTCGTGCCTTCCGTCTGGTACATAGTGGTGCCAAAGCGGAAACCCAGATCCACACGCATATGTGCTACAGTGAATTTACGGACATTATCCCCGCCATTGACCAGATGGATGCCGATGTGATCACCTTTGAGGCTTCCCGGTCAGATCTGACGATATTGGATTCCTTACAGGAAAATAATTTCTGCACAGAAGTCGGCCCGGGCGTGTACGATATCCATTCTCCGCGTATCCCATCCGAGGAAGAGATTGTTGAGGCACTGCGGAAGATGACGCAAAAGGTGAAAGTGGAAAAATTGTGGGTAAACCCGGACTGCGGTTTGAAGACAAGGGGAACCAAAGAAACCAAACCAAGTCTTTGCAACATGGTTCTGGCGGCGAAGAAACTGCGTGAAGAGCAGGCTAACGGCTGATATATTTTTTTAAGGCTTCCAGATAAAACGCACCAAGCGGACTTCGTGAGCTATTTCGGTGTGTGATATAGCCAATGTGCATCTCGCCGGATTCCCGCAGAGGAACGGCGACGATGTTGCTGCCATTGAGCTCTGAGTCAATGACACCGCTGCAGATCGTATAGCCATTTAACCCGATCAGCAGATTAAAAAGAGTCGCACGGTCCCGGACGCGGATATTTTTTTCGCGTACTTCGGTACTGAATAACTCTTCCGAAAAATAAAATGAATTATGGTCGCCCTGTTCAAACGAAAGATATGGATAGGGCGATAATTCTTGTAAAGAAATTACTTTCTTTTTTGCCAGCGGATGACTGCTGCTGATAAAAATATGCGGTCTGGCTGTAAACAAAGGTTCAAATTGCAGCTGGCTGGTCTTCAATAATTTGCGGATGACAGGCTCGTTAAAAGAATCCAGATACAATACACCGATCTCACTTTTCATCCGCGCAACATCCTCGATGATCTCGTAAGTCTGTGTCTCACGGAGAGAAAAATCGTATTCGTTCTGCCCATATTCTTTGATCAGATCGACAAACGCGTTGACGGCAAAAGAATAGTGCTGCGTCGAGATGCAAAATTCCTGTTTTCGGTTTTCTTCATTTTTATAATGATCCTCTAAAAGATAGACCTGCTCCAGAATCTGTCTCGCATAGCCTAAAAAAAGTTCTCCGTCTTTGGATACATGAACACCTTTATTCGTGCGGTCAAAAATCTGAATATTCATCTCTTTTTCCAATTCTTTGATCGCAGCTGTCAGACTTGGCTGGGAGATGTACAGAGCCTTGGCAGCATCCGTAATATTTCCTTTTTCTGCCACTAATACAATGTATTTTAATTGCTGTAATGTCAAATTTCTTCTCCCTTCTCCTCCAGATCAATAAACATGATCATAAAAGCAATAAACAAGAGTCCGGCGCTGACAAGAATTGCCTTTTCATGCAACAGGGTAATACAAAGGTTTCCCAGTATCGCACCTAAGATAAAACAGGTAATAATTCCAAAATACAAAAATCCGTTTCGCAGACTTTTCTTCTCTTTGGTATGGAAAAAATCACACATATTCTGTGTGGCACTTCGCAGGTTTCCGATACACATTGTCGTGGCGATGCCGCGTCCGTGAATCTTTCGAAAACTTTCGACTTGAATGCCGCAGGCAAGAGAAGTCAGGCTGTTTGCCAGCAGATTGAGCGGCAAAGGGATAAAAGCGACACCGAACAGGATAACGGCCTCGATCAATACTGAAATCTGCCGCCAGTGAAGCATTTCAATTGATTTCATGCGGAAAACATCAGCCAGCATGATCCCAATCGTAAAGGCAAGGATCGGGCAGAAATAGGTCAATGCGGTTTGAAAATTTCCTTCGGAAAGGTTGACTCCAAAAAGGAGCATATTGCCAGTCTGGGCATTGGCAAACACATGTCCTCTCATAATATATGAATACGCGTCCATCATTCCGCCGGATATTGCAAGAAGGGCTCCCAGGCGGATGGATTCTGAAATCTGAGTTATTTTCATCATAAATATCATCCTTCTTTCTTCGAACTGTATTATAGCAAGTTCGCCGATAAAGGTCAATATTAACGAGAAAAAAGCACGATTTACGGTCATTGACAAACAGGGAATTTCCCATTATGATAGCGGTGTTATGTGATGATAGTAGCATTTTCGGGAGAGAATGCATAAAGATAAAAAAAGAGAGTCAGGAGAAAATATATGAATTCAGTCATTACGGCGTTTTTACTTACAACACTTGCCGGGCTTAGTACCGGGATCGGCAGCTGCATCGCGTTTGTGGCAAAACATACGAATAAGAAATTTCTTTCTGTCAGCCTGGGATTTTCCGCAGGGGTGATGATCTATGTATCTTTGGTGGAAATTCTTGCGAAGGCAAAGACATCGCTTACGGCAGAACTGGGGGAAAGGACAGGAAACTGGATTGTTATTTTGGCATTTTTTGGAGGAATGCTGGTAATCGCGGTCATTGATAAACTGATCCCGTCGGAGGAAAATCCGCATGAGGTCAGGTGTGTGGAAGATGAGGACAAAAAATCCGGGAAACTGATGCGGATGGGAGTGTTTACGGCACTGGCAATTGGAATCCACAATTTTCCGGAAGGATTGGCGACGTTTGTCTCGGCATTGCAGGAACCAAGTGTAGCACTTCCGATCGTTACGGCGATCGCAATCCATAACATACCGGAAGGCATCGCGGTGTCGGTTCCCATCTATCAGGCGACCGGTTCCAAATGCAAAGCATTTAACTACTCCTTTTTATCCGGACTTGCAGAACCGCTTGGGGCATTGCTCGGATGGCTGATCTTGCTTCCGATTATGAATGACATGGTATATGGGATTATATTTTCCGGTGTAGCCGGGATCATGGTATTTATATCATTTGACGAACTGCTTCCGGCGGCACGCGAATATGGCGAACATCATCTGTCGCTGTATGGATTGATCTCCGGAATGGGTGTGATGGCGGTAAGTTTGCTGCTGTTTTTGTAAATGCGCTTGACATTTCCCGTGGAAAACGGCACAATGGGTATAGAAGACTGGCAGAAATGAGGAAATGTTTATGATAGAGACGAGAGAACGAAAAGAACGTGTTATTTTGATCGCAGTAGACCTCGGGGATGGCACGGAAGTTGAGGCGTCGCTTGCAGAGCTTGCGGAACTTGCGGATACCGCCGGTGCGGAGACGGTGGGAACCCTGATACAGAACCGGGAAGCGGTTCATGCGGGAACGTATATTGGAAAGGGAAAAATTGAGGAATTGCGGGATCTGATCTATCTGTACGAGGCAGATACGGTGATCAGTGACGATGAACTGTCGCCGGCACAGATTGGAAATCTGCAGGAAGAACTTGGCTGTAAGGTCATTGACCGGACGGTATTGATTCTGGATATTTTTGCGGCGCATGCGAGTACGAGTGAGGGAAAATTACAGGTGGAACTTGCCCAGCTTCGATACCGTGCCTCCCGTCTGACCGGACTTGGAAAATCGCTGTCGAGGATCGGCGGTGGTGCGGCGGGCAGCAGTGGAGGTATCGGTACCAGAGGACCGGGAGAGAAAAAGCTGGAACTGGATCGTCGTCTCATCCGTGAACGGATCTCAATGCTCAACCGGCAGTTAAAAAGTGTCGTGGCAACCCGTGAGACAATGCGTAAACAGCGCCTCAACAATGGAAGTAAAGTTGTGGCAATTGTCGGGTATACAAATGCCGGAAAATCCACTCTTTTGAATGCACTGACGCATTCGGATGTGCTGGAAGAGGACATGCTTTTTGCGACGCTGGATCCGACGACCAGAAGTTATGAATTGGAAAATGGACAGAAGATTTTATTTACGGACACAGTTGGTTTTATCAATAAACTGCCGCATCATCTGATCCAGGCATTCCGAAGTACGCTGGAAGAAGCAAGATATGCGGATATGATCCTGCACGTTGTGGACTGTTCGGATGAACATTATGAAACCCATATGAATGTTGTTTATGAGACATTGAAAAATCTGGAAGTACAGGATAAACCGGTTTTGACAGTATTTAACAAAATTGACCGGCTTCAGGCAGAGGGAAAGGGCGTGGATCCGCTTTTATTTAAAGATGCAAGAAGCAAAGATGTCCAGCTCCTTTCCGCCAAAAAGCAGCAGGGATTTGACGAACTTCTGCAAAAGATTGAAAAGATTTTAAATGAGGATTTTGTGCGGATTGAGAAGACATTTTCTTATCAGGAAGCGGGCAAAATTCAGATCATACGTGAATATGGCAGACTGGATACGGAAGAATACCGGGAAGACGGCATCTACGTTGAAGCGGCAGTGCCGGCTGCCTACGTCGGCAAAGTGATGGGGTGACCGGATGGCAAAGGAAATACGGATGATCGCGGCGGTGGCATCGGATCTTGGTATTGGAAAGGACGGAAAACTGCTGTTTCATATTAAAGAAGATATGGCGTGGTTCCGCAGCCATACGCTTCACAATGTGGTCGTGATGGGGCGTAAGACACTGGAAAGTTTTCCCGGAGGCAGACCGCTCCCGGAGCGGACACACATTGTACTCAGCCACGAAAAACATGAAAATACGGAAAATGTTATCTGGGTAACATCGGTCGAAGAGGCGCTTGCCAAGATGGAAAAACTGCCCGGAGACGTTTATGTCACCGGGGGCGAGCAGATTTACCGGGAGTTTCTTCCGCTGGCCTCGAAACTGTATCTTACCGAAGTGGCAGAAAAATGTGACGCGGATACTTATTTTCCCGAATTTCTATCTAAAGGCGACTGGAAAAAAATGGAAGAAGATAACCGCGATGGTTTTGCGTTTGTAACGTATGAAAGAAACCAGCAACTAGTTACAGAAAAAATTAAAAAATGGAATCATTGAGGCATAGGACGCCCCAGCCGATCTGCGGATTGGGGTAAGTGCGCAGTGCAGGAAGTGGTCTGGCTCCGCGGATGAGCCAGGCTTTTATTTTTTGCCCGTAAAGAAACGGGTCATTTCCCTGAATGATGCCGTACTGCATTAGAAGGGCGGCGCTTCCGGTTACAAACGGAGTTGCCATCGATGTACCGGAGCGGGCGTTGTAACCGCCGCCGACGGAAGCGCTTGTGATATTGACACCGGGGGCTGCCAGATCCGGTTTGGTGAGCGAAAGGGCGGTAAATCCCTGGCCGGAAAAGGAGGCAAGCTGGTTGGCGTTGCTGTCGTAAGCGGCAACCGTGATCGGGCGGAAGGCGGTGGAAGGGATGGTAAGAGAAGTTTCCGGATCGGCTACGAGAAAGCGCGTCTGCGGATTGATGCTTGAAGAGGAAGGCAGCCACAGATCAAACCGTCCATTTTGGATGTTGACCGGGATCAGCTGCCACGTCCAGAGACCTTCCGCAATGGTCTGCTGGCCGGCGGGAGGAAGCATTTCCACATAAATTTCCTGAAAGATCTGGTAGGGCGAAGGTTCGCCGAAGAACCAGTACAGGTCGGTATTGTCAAGGCGCGCCTGATAGGCGCCGATGTAGTTTTCGTTGAGAAATATCGATTCGCCGGAAGGAGCAGTGAGGCGGATCTGAAATTCATCGGAAAAGTCTTTCCAAAGCTGGATATTTAATGAAGTTTCGCCGGGAGCGACGGAAAGTTCCCTGAAAATGGGCATCTGAGACAGCGTATCCGAAGCATGCCGTCCGAGATTTCCTTCGTTTCCGGTGCCGACCGCAATCGTCGTACGACCAATCGTGGCAATGGTATCGAGATAGGTTTCCAATAGCGAAAATCCGGTATGGCTGCCATAATTATTTCCGAAACTGAGATTGAGAGCGAGGGGCATCTGAAGTTCCAGAGACCGCCTGACACAATAATCCAGAGCGGTCATGAGTTCCGTGGTGCGCGGAAAGGCATCCGGAAGAAGATTTCCAAGTTTTACCACGATCAGGCGGCTTTTTGTCGCAACGCCGGCGTAAAGACCACCGCTGGCACGCCCATTTCCGGCGGCAATGCCGGCGACATGAGTGCCGTGTCCCGAAAGATCTTTGCTAGGGAAGGAACCATCGTCCGCAAGCAGAGCCGTGTTGATCTCTTCTTCGGAAAATACCTGTCCAAGGGTCTGATCCCACAGATTTACAATGCGCGTCGTCCCGTCTTCATTGCGAAAATCCGGGTGATAGATGTCAATGCCGCTGTCAATGATACCGATCAGGACATTTTCTCCCGTCAGATTTTTCGGGGGTCTTGTAACGGGAGGAATGCACGCTGCCGATTTGCCTCCTGCAAGGGAAAAGGACAGCCGTTTTGGTTTTTCGATGTATTCAATCTGGGGAAGAGCAGAGATTTCATTAATCCGGTTTTCGGGCAGATACAGGATGCCATAGCCGCCAAACAGGGAGACGAGGGTGACATCCTCCGGCAAAACCAGATCGCCGGAATAACGGATGATCAATTCCCACGACTGCGTTTCCGGCGAATAGCCGGCCTCCAGAGAAGGACTTTTGGCGCGCACGGAAGACGGAACCGACAGGGCAAGTTCCAATGCGGTTTCAAGTTTTTGATTTGTCATTTTGATATGCCTCACGAAGTTTTTCCAATGCCCGTTTTTCAATCCGGCTTACATAACTGCGGCTGATGCCGTATTTTTTTGCAATTTCGCGCTGCGTGATCTCCGTCCGTTCCTGACTGCGGTGGTGGGTGGGCAGTCCGTAACGCATACGAATGATATCACGTTCCCGCTTGGTGAGAACAGATTCCAAATATTGGTAAATTTTCCTTGCGTTTTCTTCAAATTCAAGCCGCTCTGCGACATCCTCGTCATTGGTTTCCAGAAGATCCAGTAACTGAAGTGTATTTCCCTCGCTGTCTTCGCCGTTGATCGGTTCCGAGAGAGAAATTTCTTTCGCTTGTTTTTTCGCGCTGCGGAAGGTCATAAGAAGTTCATTGTCGATACAGCGTGAGGCGTAGGTTGCGAGGCGGACACCTTTGCCGGATTTGTAACTGTCCACAGCCTTGATCAGACCGATGGTGCCGATGGAGATCAGATCTTCCTGTGGCAGGTCGCTGGTATTGTATTTTTTTACCAGATAAGCCACCAGCCGCAGATTTCGCTCAATCAGGATCCGGCGGGCCTCCTTATCTCCCTGCTCATGAAGCTTGAGATAGTGTTCTTCTTCTTTGGCGGACAAGGGGGTAGGAAAAGATTGCAATGGCGACACCTCAGAAACTAGCGTTATAGATAATGTATGAAACGAAGGGGAAAATAGTGCCTGACCGGGGGAAAATAGTGGGGGAAGAAAAGAAAAAGCGGCGTGTGCGGGGCGACAGGGGACGCGTGGAACGACGGAGAAAAAGGGCGACAGGGGACGCGTGGAACGACGGAGAAAAAGGGCGACAGGGGACGCGTGGAACGACGGAGAAAAAGGATGACGTGGATGCGTACACGCCAAAAAGGAAGAAGAGAGAAATGACGTGTGCGTATCTGTTCCAGAGTTCATATCAGTGGCGCGGCTCGTTTATTTGGCAAGCCATATTTCAACGCCCTTTTCATCTATTTTCTTTAAATCTTCTTCGGAAGCATCTTCATCGGTGATAAGGACATCCAATGTATCAACAGGACAAAGACTGAGGATGGAGTCCATGCCAATTTTGGCGGATGGATACAGTCCGTAGACCTTTCTTGCAGACGAGAGGATCGTATAAATGGACATATTTCGAGTGCGCTGAATTGACAAGCCAAATTCTGCACTGACACAGGCGGAAGTGACAAATACTTTGCCAAAGCGGAGACGGCGTAACATCTCCAACGCAAAACCGTCATATACTACACCGTTTTGTTGAAGTTCTCCCCCTAAAAGAAGAATGGTAATATTTGGATATTGACGCAGGTTATCGGCAATCGAAATAGAATTTGTTACTACGGTACAGGAGAGATCCTGTGGTAGATTTTGCGTCATAAGATATCCAATGCTTGCGGACGTGATATAGATCACATCATTTTTTTCAATACATGCGGTGGCGCGCTTCGCAATCGCAAGATAATTTGGCAGTACTTTCGCAACTCTTTCCTGAGAAGTTAAATTACCGACCTCAGATTGAAATCCGACGTTCCGCAAGGGAATAGCACCGCCGTGAGTCCGCTTCAGTAACCCTTGTTCTTCCAAAAGACGCAGGTCGCGTTTGGCAGAATCGTAACTGATCCCAAACATCTCCTGAATCTCCTGATTTGTAATACTCTGTTTCTGCTTTAATACTTCGAGTATTTTTTGATGTCTTTCTTCAATAAACATAAAAACGTCTCCTTTCGTTCTTGTTTGCACACATATTATCACGAATATTAACGATTGTCAAGAGTGAAAAAGAAAAATGTGAATAAAAATGAACAAACGGGAATAAAAGGCGTGAAAATAGGAACTGGAGTGTGCGGAGCGGCAGGGGAAGTGGGGCACGTACACGCCAAAAAGAAAAAAGTAGGAAATGACGTGTGCGGAGCGGTGGTGCTGAAGGGGCGTGTACACGTCAAAAAGAAAAAAGCAAGAAATGGCGTGTGCGGAGCAGTGGTGCTGAAGGGGCACGCACACGTCAAAAAGAAAAAAGCAAGAAATGGCGTGTGCGGAGCCATCCCTGCCATCCCGGAGCCGTCCTACTGCACACGTCAAAAGGGAAAAAGGAAGAAATGACGTGTGCGGAGCACCACCAAAGAGGGAACCTGTACACGTCGAAAAAGAAAAAACAGGAAATAACGTGTGCGGAGCGCCACCAAAAGGAACCATCCACACGTCAAAAATAAATAACCAAGAACTATCCTTAGCTGATCCGCCCAGGCCAGACCGGATCAGACCCTATAAGGAAACCTATACACGCCAAAAAGAAAAAAGCAAGGAACGGCGTGTGCGGAGCCGCCCCCCTGTCATCCCGGAGCCATCCCAAAAGGGAACCTGCACACGTCAACAATAAAAAAATAGAACTCCTGGGAACTTTTTCCAATCCCACAGCATCTTATTTATATAGGGAACATGTAACGGTTCACTTTGAATCGTTACAGGGAAATAAAAAACAGGAGGAATGATTATGAGACAAAACCAGAAAAGAACGAAAAAAGTGCTTGCTGCTTTGACGGCTGGAGCGGTGATGCTGACGACATTCAGCAGTTCTGCCGGAAAGATACAAAGCAGGGCAGAAACGACTTATGGTATTGGAAATCCGACAATTCAAAAAGATGTTCTCGTGTCCGGAGAGGAGACAGATTCTTCGGAGGGATTACATAATCCAATTGTAAAGACGGATGTATTGGCATGGGACACAATTACATTTGGAAGTTACTGGCAGGAGGATACCAATGGAGATTACGAGACCAATAAGGAGGACGAGAAGCTGCCAATTCGCTGGAGAGTGTTGTCGGTAGAGGAAGATGACGCCTTTTTGATGGCAGATCAGGCGATTGAAAGCCGTCCGTTTGATGAGGAAGGCAGTGCCGTGACATGGGAAAAATGTTCTCTGCGCAAATGGCTCAATGAGGAGTTTATCAATGAGGCATTTACGGAAGAAGAGCAGGCGGCAATTAAGGAGACAACCGTTGTAAATAAGGACAATGAAGAATATAAGACAGATGCCGGTGCCGATACACAGGACAAAATATATCTGTTGTCGATTGACGAAGCTGCGGATTCGAAGTATGGATTTGAGGAAGCGGACAAAGCGCCATTTCATCGAACCAGCCCGGCACGTGAGGCAGCACAGACCATGTTCTCTTCTGAGGAGCATAATGCTTTTTACTGGTGGCTGCGTTCTCCGGGAGATGAAAATTGTGTATCTTATGTAGGAACGGCGGGAGATGGGAATTCTCACGGGATTACGTCGGAAAATTATGGTGCCGTGCGCCCGGTTCTGCATTTGAATCTGTCTTCTCCCGTGTGGAAAAAGGTGGAAAAGCAGGAGATACAAGGACAGATGCAGACGGTTTGGGATTGCGTTGAGTTTGGAAATTATTGGCAGGAATCGGTGGCAGGAACTGCTTCCGCAGAAAAACAGCCAATCAAATGGCGTGTGCTTTCTGTAGAGGGAAACGATGCGTTTTTACTTGCAGATGAAGGGCTGGATAACAAACCATATCATGGAGAGAATACGGAGACCAGCTGGGAGAAGTGTAGTCTGCGGGCATGGCTGAATGACACATTTATGAAAGAGGCCTTTACCGAAGCGGAACAGAAAGCGATAAAAATAACAACGGTATCCAATTCAAACAAAGATAACCCGGATGAGGCTATCGACAGTGATGGAGGAGCCGATACTCAGGATCGCATTTATATTCTGTCGGCAGCAGAGGCGGCAAATACAGCCTATGGATTTGATAACAGATTTTATGGTATGAGCAGGACGAGAGAGGCAAAAACGACAGCATATGCGTTTGATCAGGGCGCGTTTGCTTCCTGGATCGAGGAAATTGATGATAACGGAAAATGGTGGCTGCGTTCTCCGGGATCGCTTACAAATACAGCAGCCTGTGTTTCCGAATATGGGGGTGGAGAGTATTACGGTATAACAGTAACGGAAGACGCCTTTACGGTTCGTCCGGTAATTCATCTGGATCTCACTTCTAATTTATGGAAAAAAGTGGAGTGCGTAAGTTCGGAAAAGCCAAAAACACCGGAAGAAATACCGACACCAACACCAACTGCACCGGCAGCATCCACTGTTCCTTCAACGTCAATGCCGGCGGAAACACAGGCACCGGCAACATCAACGCCGACAGCAACACAGACACCGTCGGCTCAGCCGGAAGAAAAGCCGGTGATACAGCCTTCCGATCGTTCACAGCCGGTAACAGCAAAAGAAATGAAAGTGTCGATCCGGTCTCTGAAAACAAAGGGAAGAAAAGTTACTCTCACATGGAAGAAAGTGAAAGATGCCAAATCGTATCAGGTTCAATACAGCAGGAATAAGAAGTTTACAAAGAAATGTAAAGCAATCTCCACAAACAAAACTTCGGTTACGGTAAAAAATCTGCAAAAGAAAAAGACCTATTACTTCCGTGTTCGTGCCTGTGAGGTTGTAAATGGAAACAAGATTTACGGGAAATGGAGTAAAACGAAACAGGTAAAAATAAAGGCGAAAGCGAAGAAATAAATACAGTAATTATTTTAGATAATACTGTAAAAATATGGCAGAATGCAACGGACATCATATGAAGATCTCTGCGGCAGTCTGCCATTATTTTTTGTATTTTAGGAAAGATTTTTTATTAAATCAATTTTTTTACATCTTCATAAATCTCCTGAATTCGGGCATCATCGATTTCCGTTCCCAAGAAGATTTCAACGGCATATTTTGCCTGAGCAACAAGCATTTCCAGCCCATTTACGCCGATCATGCCAAGTTCTTTTGCCTGCGCGACAAATTTGGTTGTGAGCGGATTGTAGACAACGTCCAGAACCGCTTCACATTTTGGAAATTTTGTAAGGTCAACCGGAGAGGCATCCACTTTTGGAAACATACCGACCGGGCTCGTGTTGATAATCACTTCTGCGTCTGTGTGATTTGCAAAACATTCATCGTAGGAAATGGATTCTCCGTCGTCAACTACATCTACGACGATCATGTTTTTCGCGTTATGTTTGCGGACAACGGCTTTGATGGCCTGTGCAGCACCGCCATTTCCCAAGACAACTACTTTTTTATCGGTCAAAGTGATGCCGTGGCGGAGTACCATATATTCAAAACCGGAGAAGTCCGTGTTATAGCCGCGGAGTTTACCATCGTTATTAACGATCGTATTGACAGCACCGATAGCTTTGGCATTGTCGTCCATTGAATCCAGATAAGGGATGACATCTTTTTTATAAGGAATCGTGACATTGATCGCGCGGAAAGGTTTTTCCTCCATAAATACCTTAAACTCCTCGCGTGTCAGAGGATGAATATCATAAGTGTAGTCAGCAAGACTTTCGTGAATTGGTTTTGATAAGCTGTGTCCCAGTTTTTCTCCTATTAATCCGTAATCCATAGTATATATTATCCTTTCTAAAATCATAAATTGTCTGTAACCATTCATTGAATCCATATATGGGTTCGGAATTGTTACCATTGTCTCTATAAAACAGTATCATATTTTTTTTATTCTTTCAAGCATAATCCCAAAATAATCGCATATATTCAAGTAAAACATCTCAAAGGAGGAACGATTATGGCAGGACAAGATATCATTGAGGTCATACCGGGAAAATACCGCCCGCTTTTGGAACAGAGTCTGCAAGGCAGATGGCAGGCACTTCAGGAAGTACGGTTCCGCATCGGACAGGCGGTAGAATGGTACGATGGGAAAAAGCACCGGCTGGAGGGGACGCGGGTGACGCGCATGGATATGAAAGAAATGATGGACTACATGAGTGGGTATTCGCTGTATGCCTTTGAGGATGAAATTTCAAAGGGTTATCTGACGATTCCGGGGGGACACCGTGTGGGTGTTGCAGGACAAGTTGTCGTCGAAGATGGACAGGTAAAATACATACAAAATATATCCTTTGCCAATATCCGTATTTCGCATGAAAAGATCGGGTGTGCGGACAAAATACTGCCGTATTTGTGGCAGGAAAACAGAATTAAAAATACGTTGATAATAGCACCGCCGCGTTGCGGAAAAACTACGATACTACGTGATCTTACGAGAAAAATATCGGGAGAATACGCCAAAAAGAACGTCGTGGTTGTGGATGAACGGAGTGAGATTGCCGGGTGCTATCGGGGAGAACCACAAAAGGATGTGGGACCGCGGACGGATGTGTTGGACCGCTGCCCCAAAGCCGTGGGAATGATGATGGCAGTGCGGAGTCTGTCGCCGGAGGTACTCGTGGTAGATGAGATCGGGGGAAAGCACGACATACTTGCCTTGCAGGAGGTATTAAAATGTGGGTGCAGTGTGATTGCGACGGCACATGGAGAAAAATGGGAAGAATGGAAACGCCGCCCGGACATGCAGGAACTGTTTCAGAAGAGGTACTTTGAATGTTATATTTTATTACAGCAGGGGGAAAAACCGGGACAGATTGCCAGTGTGCGGGAAGCAGGGGGAGTGGAATGTTATGATATATAAGATCGTTGGGAGCCTGATATTGTTAGTGGGGACGGCGGCGCTGGGAATTTATTATGCCGGACAGTATATGGAACGGCTGAGGAATCTCATGGAGATGAAAAAAGCTCTGATGCAGATGCAGGGAGAACTTCGTTATCTGCATTCGGCAATGCCGGATCTGCTGGAAACAATTGGAAAAAGAACGCGGGGTGTATTGAGCCTGTTCTTTCTTTCTCTGGCAAAGGAAATGGACAAAAAAGAACAGGGAGATTTTGCAAGTCTCTGGTGCAGCCAGATGAAGAAAAAGATTCCGGTTTCTGCGCTGGAACCGGAAGCGAGAAATCTGCTTTTTGAGACGGGGAGGCAGCTTGCGGACAATGACAGGCAGTCCAAAGAAGAAGGACTTACATTTGCATTAAAACAGCTGGAAGATATGATACACCGGAGAAATAAGGAAAAACAAAACCGGCTGAAACTATACTATGTCTGCGGTATTATGGTGGGAGCGATGCTTACAATATTGCTTGTATAAGGAAGGTTTTACAGTGGAGATAGGAATTATATTTAAGATCGCACTTGTGGGAATTCTGGTTACGATATGCAACCAGATCCTGAGACAGTCAGGAAGAGAAGAACAGGCATTTTTGACAAGTCTTGCCGGACTCCTGATCGTATTATACTGGGTGATTCCCTATATTGTCGATCTGTTTGAGACGATAGAGAGGTTGTTTGACTTATGATTCAGATTGCTTTGTTTGCCATCGCCGGCATGATGCTGGCAGTATTTGTGGGAAATATGCACCGTGAGATCGGTATCTGGATTGCCCTTGTCACAGGGGTTATCGTATTTTTTTATGGAATACGGAAATTTGAATACATGGTGGACATGTTTCGAATGATGACGGAATATACCGGTATCAAAGAAGAATATATTGCGGTAGTGCTGAAAATGATCGGCATCGCTTATATTTCCGAATTCACGGCGACACTCTGCAAAGATGCCGGACAGCATGCGATCGCCTGTCAGGTTGATTTCTTTGGAAAAATGAGCATGGTAGTGGTAAGCCTTCCGGTACTTCAGACCCTTTTGGAAACGATAGGAGAGATGATGCCATGAGAAAAAAGATGGTACTGATGGTGCTTATCTGCCTCCTATTAGGCGGTGGCAAAGTCAGTGTTTATGCGGAGACAGAGGACAGGACAAGTTCTGTTTCAGAAGAAATTCAGGAAAGCATTTCTCTGGATGAAATCGATGACAATCTGAAAAGTGACAGTGAAAACAGAATCCCTTTTTCTTTGTCTGACTATGTCGAAAGAGTATGTCAGGGAGACTGCGAATTGTCCTTTGACACGATTACAGAGTACATAAAAGAAGGGGCAGTCAGTCAGTGGGATGCCAATAAAACACTGGTATTCCGGCTTTTGATCTATGCTGTTTTGTCAGGAGTATTTTTAAATCTGACAGGAAGCCTGTATGAAAAGCAATTGGGAGAAAATGGGTTTCATATGCTTTATTTTCTGGTTGTAACAATGCTGCTCTCTGCATTTTATGCAGTTTTTTCTGTGGCAAAAGAAGTACTCTGGCAGGTGCTTTCCTTTATGAAAACACTGGTGCCTGCTTTTTCACTTGCTCTGACCTGGAGCAGTGGGAGCGCGACCTCTTTTGCGTTTTATCAGGCGACGCTGGCAACGATCGGGGTGGCGGAAACATTGATGTATTATTTGTTTTTACCATTTATTCAGATTTATTTTCTGCTGCGGGTATTAAATCCTCTTTCCGGTGGGAAATTCGATAAACTGGCGGCATTGCTCGAAAGCATTGTGCGAGTGGGAACCAAGATTATATTGGGCATCATGCTTGGACATCAGGGAATCAAAGGCCTCCTGATGCCGGCACTCGATCAGGTGAAGCGGGGGGCTGTGTTTCGTGCGGCGGAGAGCATTCCCGGCGTAGGAAATGTGTTTGGCGGTGTTACCGATACGATCGTGGGGAGCGGGATTCTCATCAAGAGCGCCATTGGCGTCGGAGGGATCATTGCCATCGCTTTGATCTGCCTTCTTCCCCTTTTAAAACTCGGGCTGTTTACGTTTCTGTACCGGGTGATCGCGGCATTTTCCCAGCCGGTGGCGGACCGCCGGCTTGTGGCAGTGTTTCAGGGGAGTGCAGACAGCGGGAAACTGCTGTTTCAACTGGTATTTATGGCAGGGGTGCTTTTTTTATTAACTCTTACCATTATTATTGCGGCGACGAATTAAAGGAGGAAAGGATGGAACAGATATTTGATATTGTAAAACAGATTACAGGAGTTATGCTTGTTTTTTCCGTACTCCTTCATATTTTTTCCGGATCTTCGTACCGGAGGTATTTCCAGTTTATGGAAGGACTTCTTATCCTGCTTCTGGCAGCGGCACCGTTATTTCAGCAGTTAAAAAAGGAAGATATCGTGGAGGACTGCTTCCAAAAATATCAGAAACAGTGGGAAATGCGGGAAGTTGAGGATGAAATGGAGCGTATCGGGAAACGACGGGAAAACCTTATAACGCAGGAAGGGCAGGCGGTGCAAAATGAAAGAAACGTGGAGTGATACGATCAAACAGATGGTAAAAAAGGCAGGAAAAGGAAAAATTTTACTGTTGATCGCAGCCGGTGTGCTGCTGTTGCTGGTGTCTGTAAAGGACAGCAGCAGACAGGCAGCAGTAACGGAAAAACAGCAGAATACAGCGACGGAACAAAACACTTCGGATGACATGCAGAGATACCGGGAAAAGATGGAAAAACAGGTAAAAGAGATTCTGGAGCAGGTGGAAGGCGTGGGAAAAGCGGATGTTATGCTGACACTACAGGCGTCGAAAGAAAAGGTAACACTCAAAGACAATAAGCAGGACGACACCAAGACGGAAGAAGAAACGGTTCTTTTGGATGGTGAATCCCGCGAATCTTCGCCGTATGTGGTGCAGGAGATCGAACCGCAGATCGAAGGAATCGTCGTGGTGTGCAGCGGCGGTGACAGTCCGGCGATGCAGCGTGAAATAATCAGTGCAATTTCGGCATTATTTCCGGTGGAAAGTCATAAAATTAAAGTAATGAAAAGTAAGGAGGCAAAATAAGTGAAAAAACTTTTGCGAAAAAATCAGATTATTATAACGGCTCTCGTTGTCATGGTTGCTCTTGCCGGCTATCTGAGCCTTACGGGGGAAGAAGAACTGGCACTGAATCTCACCGGGGACGGGACGACGGCGCAATCCGAGCAGGAGAGTACGAAAAATACGGAGGAAAATGTAGCAGCGGAAAATGTGGATGACAGCGAGGTGGCAGACATCAGTGACGAGGATACCGCAGGAGAAACCGCAGAACAAGTAGATTCGGAAAATGTAGCATCCAAAGAAAATGCGGGTGAAGCTGTGCTTGTCAATAATACGGTAAAGGGAGATTATTTTGAATCTGCCAAACTTTCCCGAGAGCAGACGAGAGCCAAAAACAAAGAAACCCTTTTGGAACTCGTAAACAGCAAGACCGCATCCGATGCGCAGAAAGAAAAGGCGATGAATGAAATCGTTGCCATGACGGCAGTCAATGAAAAAGAGACAGCGACAGAAAATCTGCTGGCGGCCAAAGGGTTTGATGAGACCGTCGTAACGATCGTCAATGACAGCGTGGATGTTATCGTCAATGCCGAAGAGCTTACGGAGCAGCAGATCGCACAGATCGAAGATGTGGTGAAAAGAAAAGCAGAATGCACTTCTGATAAAATTGTTATTTCTCCTGTTGGCAAAAAACAGTAAATGTGGTAAACTAATACTATATAATGTTTTTTAAGGAAAGATAGATGAGGTGACAGATATGGCAAAAGAAGTATTTGGATCAAAAAACAGCATCGGGGAAGTGCAGATCGCAAGTGATGTGGTTTCTGCTATCGCAGGGATTTCCGCAGCAGAGGTAGACGGAGTACAGTCTATGGCTGGTGGCAGCATCAATGATATTGCAGGAAAACTGGGGATGAAAAATTATTCCAAAGGAGTCCGCGTGACAATTGCCGGAGATAAGGCAGCAGTTGAAATTTCCGTCACTTTGAAATATGGATACAGTATTCCGGAAGTGTCAGAGAAAGTGCAGAAAAAAGTATCACAGGCAATTGAAAACATGACCGGACTGGAAGTGGAAAAAGTCAATGTCCGTATCGCAGGAATTGCAGCGGAAGAACAGGCATAATAGAACAGGCACGAAGAGAGTATGCAGCGAAGCGGCTTGAAAAAAAGGCGCTTTGTTGCACTCTTGTTGTGTCATAAAGGCAAATAAAAAGAAATGAGGACGCATATGACTAGAAGAGAAATCAGAGAACAGGTTTTTATCTTGTTATTCCAAAGAGAATTTTATGGACAGGAACCGTTTGATGAACAAAAAGAAACCTATATGGAAACCGCAGAATGGAAAGAAAAAGATCAGGCATATATCGAGGATCATGTGGCAAAGATTGTGGACAAACTTCCGGAGATTGATGACCGGATCTCGGAACATTCCAATGGCTGGAAGATTGACCGGATCGGAAAAGAAGAACTGGCGATCCTGCGTCTGGCAATTTATGAAGCATTATACGATGAGGAGATTCCGGTCGGAGTCGCTGTCAACGAGGCCGTTGAAATGGCAAAAACATATGGCGAGGACGGCGGAGCTGCTTTTGTAAATGGAATTTTGGGGAAAATAGTAAATGAATAGAGGTCAGGTTTACACCGTATCTGCCGTCAATCAGTACATCAAAATGATGTTTCAGCGAGAGGAGGCACTTGCGGTTGTATTTGTAAAAGGAGAAATATCGAACTGCAAGTATCACAGCAGCGGGCATATTTATTTTACGTTGAAAGATGCGTCTTCCGCGATTTCCTGCGTGATGTTTGCAGGTGACCGCAGACGGCTTTCGTTTCGTTTGGAAAATGGACAGGAAGTTTTGATCGGCGGTACGATCAGCGTGTATGAACGCGATGGCAGATACCAGCTGTATGCGAAGACCATTCAGCATGCGGGGGAAGGACTGCTGGCAGAAAAATACGAGCAGTTAAAGAAAAAGTTGGAACAAAAGGGATATTTTGCTGAGGAACACAAAAAACAAATTCCAAAATATGTAAAAAGGGTTGGCGTTGTCACGGCAAAGACCGGGGCAGCCATTCACGATATTATGAATATTGCAGCGCGGAGAAATCCGTATGTGCAGTTGATCCTGTATCCGGCAAAGGTGCAGGGAGAAGGAGCCTGCGATACGATCGCAGCCGGAATCCGTACTCTGGATGCCATGAATCTGGATGTTATTATCGTTGGACGAGGCGGCGGTTCCATTGAAGACCTATGGGCCTTTAATGAAGAAGTGACGGCAGAGGCGATCTATCAATGCCATACCCCGGTTATATCCGCGGTTGGACATGAAACCGACACCACGATCGCGGATTATGTCGCAGACCTGCGTGCTCCGACACCTTCGGCGGCAGCAGAACTTGCGGTCTATGATGTAGAACATTTGCTGAATCAGATCGCAGATTACCGCGGTTATCTGATCCGAGGAATGAGGGATCGTATCGGCATGGCAAGAGACCGCATGAAACTTCTGGAGCGGCAGACGAAATTATATCATCCGTCCAATCAGATTGCACAAAACCGGCAGTATATTGCAGATCTGAGTGACCGGATCACGATGCAGATGACCCGGATGCTCCAGCAGAAACGGCAGGAGCTGCAAGTGCTTTCCGGAAGATTAGACGGGCTGTCACCATTGAAGCGGCTGGAAAGCGGATTTGCTTATGTGGAAAAAGAAGATGGTGCGATGCTTGACAGTGTTGAGCGCGTGCAAAAAGACGATGTGATCCGTATCTTTGTGGCAGATGGCAGACTGGAAGCCAAAGTGGTCGCAAAAGAGAAAAATCCGGCTTTGAAAGGGGAAGAATAAATGGAATTAGAAGAAATTATGGAAAAATTAGAAGAAACCGTTATGACGATGGAGCATGAAAAACTTTCTCTGGAAGAGGCGTATGCAACTTTTTCCCGGGGAATGAAACTGGTTGTCGAAGGGAACAAAGCCATCGATCAGGTGGAAAAGAAAGTCAAAGTTTTGATGGAGCAGGAAGCGGAGGAAGAAGAATGAATATCGTACAGACATTGAAAGAACGAGCAAAAGAAGCGGAAGATGTCGTAGTTTCTTATCTTCCGGAAGTAACGGGATATCCAAAAACCGTTTTGGAAGCGATGGAATACAGTGTAGAAGCCGGGGGAAAAAGAATCCGTCCGGTTTTGATGAGGGAAGTTTATCATATGTGCGGAGGCACGGAGGATTCTTTGATCCATCCTTTTATGGCTGCGATTGAAATGATTCATACGTACTCTCTTGTACATGACGATTTGCCGGCGATGGACAACGATGAATACCGCCGCGGAAAATGGACCACACACAAGAAATACGGCGAAGATATGGGGATTCTTGCAGGGGACGCGTTGTTGAATTATGCTTATGAGACAGCAATTCGAGCATTTGAAGCAGCATCGGCAGAAAATTTGGCACAGACGGCAGCGGCGCTGCGTGTCCTTGCACGAAAAGCCGGAATCTATGGCATGGTCGGAGGTCAGGTCGTAGATGTGGAAAAAGACGGAAATTTTGTCGATGAGGACATGTTATTGTATGTATATGTAAATAAAACATCTGCGCTTTTAGAAAGCTGCTTTATGATTGGAGGAATCCTCGCAGGCTGTACGGTAGAAGAGGTTGAGACATTGGAAAAGAGTGCGCGGAAACTTGGCGTGGCATTTCAGATTCAGGATGACATTCTGGATGTGATTGGCGATGAGCAGACGCTTGGAAAACCGGTGGGTTCGGATGAGCGGAATGAAAAGACAACGTATGTGTCGATCCACGGACTGGAAAATGCAAAAGCAAAGGTAAAACAATATACCGAGCAATCCATTGAACTGCTTCAGGCATTTGAAGGAGAAAAGGATTTTCTTACCGGACTTATGACATGGATGATTGACCGCGACAAATAACAGAGAAAAGAGTGACAGAATGAGCCGTTTACTGGATGAAATAAAAAAAGAAAATGATATAAAAAACATTTCACCACAGGAATACCGGAGACTGGCGAAAGAGATCCGATTTCAACTGGTGAAAAATGTAAGCCGTACCGGAGGACACCTTGCTTCGAATCTTGGAGCAGTGGAACTTACAATGGCACTGCATCTCTTTCTTGATTTCCCGAAAGATAAGCTGGTATGGGATGTAGGACATCAGGCATATGTTCACAAAATGCTTACCGGAAGACTGAAAGATTTCCAAAGTCTGCGTCGTCTGGATGGTTTGAGTGGATTTCCGAAAGTAAGTGAAAATCCGGCGGATACATTTAATACCGGTCACAGTTCCACGTCGCTGTCGGTTGCACTCGGACTTGCCAAAGCCCGCGATCTGCGTGGCAGTGATGAAAAAGTAGTAGCGGTCATTGGAGATGGAGCACTTTCCGGCGGTATGGCATTTGAGGCACTCAACAATGCCGAGCAGATGAAGTCGAATCTGATCATGGTTTTGAATGATAATAAGATGTCGATCTCCAAAAATGTAGGCGGCATGGCGAGATATCTTGGTAAAGTGCGTACAAACCGCAAATACAATGATTTGAAAGTAAATATTGAAGAACGTCTTGACCGCATCCCGAATGTCGGCGTGTCAATGGCGGAAACAATTAAAAATGCGAAAAACTCTCTGAAACATCTGTTTGTACCGGGGATGTTTTTTGAAGAAATGGGAATCGTATATGTCGGTCCGATCGATGGACATGACGTCGAAAGTATCCTGACTGCGCTGGAAGCGGCTGCACGGATGAAAAACCGTCCGGTTCTGATCCATGTAGTGACAAAAAAAGGAAAAGGATACCGGCCGGCAGAAGAAAATCCATCGATTTTTCATGGTGTAGGTCCATTTGATCCGAGAAGCGGCGAAGTACAGGAAACGGTGGAAGAAACGTATACGGATGTGTTTGGAAACTGGATGATCGAGACGGGAAAAACCCATGAAGAACTGGTATCTGTATGTGCGGCGATGCCCGATGGAACCGGAGTGAAGGGATTCGCGGAAGCATTTCCCAAACGGTTCTTTGACGTAGGAATTGCGGAAGAGCATGCGGTAACGTTTGCTGCCGGGCTTATGGCTGGCGGACTTCGTCCGGTTGTATCGATTTATTCAACCTTTTTGCAGCGTGCTTACGACCAGATGATCCATGATGTCTGCCTGAACAATCTGCCGGTTATCTTTGCCGTGGACCGAAGCGGTATTGTCGGAAGAGATGGGGATACCCATCAGGGAATATTTGACATTTCCTATCTTACCAATATTCCGAATATGACCGTGATCTCGCCGATGGATAAAGAGGAACTGACCGCGGCACTTGATTTTGCTTATGATTTTGACGGCCCGGTCGCGGTGCGTTATCCACGGGGGGCGGTATATAAAAATACACTAACTCATGAAGTGCTGGAGAGGGGAAAAGCGGAAGTTTTGATGAAAGCGCAAAATCCGGAGATTGTCATTTTTGCCGTGGGTGATATGGTACAAAAGGCACTTCAGACAGCCGGGCATTTTGACGGCAAAGTGACTGTTGTCAATATGCGGTTTGTGAAACCGTTTGACCGTGCTTTGGTAAGAGAGCTGGCGGTGCAGCATGACATTGTCGTGACGATGGAGGACAGTGAAAAAATCGGTGGTTTTGGACAACAGGTAGAATCCTATCTTATGGAAGAAGGCTGCATTCCAAAGAAATTTATCAATTGTTCAGTAGATGATTGTTTTGTGGAACACGGTTCGCCGGAAGAACTGTACGCACGCTATGAAATGGATGCGGAGTGGGTTGTCGGACAGATCAATGAGGCATTGGAAAGGAAATAAAGGATGGAAAAAGAACGTCTGGATGTGCTTTTGGTGAATCGGGGGATGGTGGAATCCCGGGAAAAGGCAAAAGCGGTCATTATGACAGGCAATGTATTTGTCAATGAACAGAGAGAAGATAAAGCCGGACAAAAGTTTCCGGTGGATGTATATATTGAGATCCGTGGGAAAAAGTTAAAATTTGTCAGCCGTGGCGGCTATAAACTGGAAAAGGCATTGCAGGTATTTCCGATCACGCTGACAGATCTTACCTGTATGGATGTAGGAGCCTCTACGGGCGGATTTACGGACTGTATGCTGCAAAATGGCGCCAAATTTGTCTATTCGATCGACGTCGGTACGAATCAGCTTGCCTGGAAACTGCGGCAGGATGAGCGCGTGCGTTCCATGGAAAAAACAAATATCCGGTATGTGACGCCGGAAGATGTCGGAGAACTGGTCGATTTTGTATCGATTGATGTGGCATTTATTTCGCTGACAAAGGTGCTGGAGCCAATCTGGCATCTGATGAAAGACGGGGCGCAGATGGTATGTCTGATCAAACCGCAGTTTGAGGCAGGAAGAGAAAAAGTCGGAAAGAAAGGCGTTGTGCGGGATCTTGCCGTTCACAAAGAAGTGATGGAGCAGGTCATTTCCTATGCAAAAAGTCTTGGGTTTTGGATCAGGGGACTTGATTTTTCGCCAATCCGGGGGCCGGAAGGAAATATTGAATATTTATTATATATCCAAAAAATGGAAAATGGAGCAACTACATTTTCCGAAGAAGAGTGGAATGAGTGGCAGAAGACGATGGATGAAACAATCGAAGCGGCACAGGAACATGCCGTAAAACATGCGGAGGATATATCGGGATGAGTGTGTATTATCTTATCGTAAATGAAGAAAAGGATTCCGGATGCCAGGTGGCAAAAGGGATACAGGCTTATATGCAGGAAGCGGGACACCGCGTCGTCATTCAGTCTCACGATGCCATTGACATTCAGGAAAAAGCGGATATGGCAATTGTTCTTGGAGGAGATGGCACAGTGATCGCGGCGGCGAAAAAGATCGCGGGCGAAGAAATTCCGATTCTTGGAGTGAATCTGGGTACACTGGGATTTTTGACGGAAATCGAAAAACCGAAGATCTATCCGGCACTGGATGCTGTGATGTCAGGAAATTATACCATTGAAAAACGCATGGCATTGTCAGCAGAGGTGCAGAACACGGGAGAAACTTTCTTCGCCGTCAATGAGATTGTTGTCGGAAAACGGGATTTTGGAAGAATGGTGACGACAAGTGTTTCGGTAGACGAAGAATGGATGGACAGTTATGTCGCGGATGGTGTGCTGATCGCGACACCGACAGGATCAACTGCCTATAATCTGTCTGCCGGAGGCCCCATCTTATCACCGGCGATGGAAGCCGTTGTCATTACGCCAATTTGTCCGCATTCGTTTAACAAGCGGAGTGTAGTGGTTTCTTCGCAGGCGGAGATTTGTGTAAAAGTGGAAAAGACGAGAGAGAGTTATGTCGATGAAGCGTCGGTCCGCTGTGATGGAGAAGTGTGTGCGGCAATTGAGACAGGAGATGTGATCCGCATTCGAAAAGCGGAGCTTCCGTTTGAAATGGTATGTGTCAGAGAAGTCGGCTTTTATCAGAAAATGCGAAGCAAACTGAACCGCACATGATGAGAGGAAGAGTGGCAGCATGAAAAAGAAGCGACAGGAACAAATTATTGAAATTATACAAAATCATGAAGTGGAGACGCAGGAAGATCTTGCCAGATATCTGACGGAAGCAGGGTATGCCGTGACACAGGCGACGGTTTCCCGCGATATCCGGGAATTGTCATTGGAAAAAGTTCCCGGTCAGAAGGTGCGCCAAAAATATGCGATGCGGAGTGCGATTCCGGTGACGACGGAGATCAAACATCCCGCAGCACAGCCGGCAAACCGGTATGCGACGCTTCTTCAAGATGGTATTGTTTCGATGGAACAGGCGGGAAATCTGCTTGTTATAAAAACCGCAGTCGGTATGGCGATGGCGGTTGCAGCGGCACTAGATGCGATGGAAATCGAAGGAATTATCGGCTGTATTGCCGGCGACGACACAATCATGTGTGCCGTAAAAACAGAAAAAATGGTTCAAAACGTCATTGATAATCTGCAAAACTTGATTCTTCAGATAAAATGATGTATGATATAGAATACAAAGGTAACAAAGTTTAAGGAGGCTAACCATGTCAGGACATTCAAAATTTGCTAATATTAAGCATAAAAAAGAGAAAAACGATGCTAAGAAAGGAAAAATCTTTACCGTAATCGGCCGAGAGATCGCCGTAGCAGTCAAAGAAGGCGGCCCGGATCCAAATAATAACAGTAAACTTCGTGATGTTATCGCCAAAGCAAAAGCGAATAACATGCCAAATGATACGATCGATCGTGGAATCAAAAAGGCAGCAGGAAACGTCGATGCGGTAAATTATGTAAATATTACATACGAAGGATATGGCCCAAGCGGAACAGCAATCATCGTAGAAGCACTTACCGACAACAAAAACCGTACTGCTTCCAATGTACGTAACGCCTTTACTAAAGGAAACGGAAATGTCGGAACGACAGGCTGTGTATCTTATATGTTTGATACGAAAGGCCAGATCATCGTAGACAAAGAAGAATACGAGACGGATGCTGATGAATTTATGATGCTCGCACTGGATGCCGGCGCAGAAGATTTTAACGAGGAAGAGGACAGTTACGAAATCCTTACCGATCCGGATGATTTCAGTCAGGTGCGTGAAGCCTTGGAAAAAGAAGGCGTTCCGATGGCTCAGGCAGAAGTAACCATGATCCCGCAAAATTATGTAGAACTGACAAGCGACGAGGACGTGAAAATGTTCAACCGCATCATGGATCTTCTTGATGAGGACGACGATGTACAGGCAGTATATCACAATGTAGAAGAATAAAGGTAACGGAATAGTTGCATAAGAGGATAGAAAATGGGGCTGCCGTACTAATTATTTAGTGCGACAGTCCTATTATAATATAAAAATTGTACATTTTTGTAATCTTTCTTTTTCTGAATCGTCTAATTTATAAATCCCAATAAATGTAAGGTGGTGAGAACAACGGATGAAACTGACGGAGAAATCTTTTGATCAGATATATCAAAAGTATGCCAAGATGATCTATGCCTTTGTTTTACAGTTATGCAAAGATCCTGTGACAACGGATGACATCGTGCAGTCAACCTTTTTGAAAGCGATTGAGCATGCAGAGGAGTTTGAAGGAAAATGCGAAGTGTCTACATGGCTGTGCCGTATTGCGCGGAATCTCTGGCTGGATCTGTGCAAAAGGGCAGAACAGAAAAATGTGCCGTTTGAAAAGAAGCATGAACCACAGAGTGATGAAGAAGTTTTGGGACAGATTGTCAAAAAAGAGGAGACAGCGTGGCTGCGAAAACAGATACATAATTTACCGGAGCCATATAAGGAAGTAGTTTTGCTTCGAGCTTTGGGAGGCTTATCGTTTCATGAGATTGGTGAGATATTTGAAAAGTCAGAAAACTGGGGAAGAGTAACTTATTACCGGGCAAAAGAAAAATTGCGGGAAAGAGCAGATTCAGAAAATGCAGGGAGGTAGAGCGATGAAATGTAATATAATAGAAGATTTATTGCCGGAGTATACAGACGGAATGTGTCAGCCGGAGACAGCAGAAGAGATTGAAAAGCATTTGAGAGAATGCAGCAGATGTCAGGAAAAATTTGAACGGATGCAGAAAGATACAGTAGAAACGGAATTACGAAATCTGGAAGGACTGGAAGATATCCAGCCATTTCAAAAAATTTCAAAGGTATTAAAAAGAAATCGAATGAAAAAAATTGCTGCCATGCTGGTGTTGGTTGTGGTATGTGCGTTATTTGGCACGCTGACCGTGGGACAGATTTTTCCGGAATTGCCGTGCCCGAGTTATGACAGTCTGATGTATAGGCATGCGGCAAAAAAAGTTGCAGGACAATTTGTCAATGGCGAGATAGAGAAAGTTCTTGGCGGGATGAATGTACAACTGACAAGCCAGCAATATGTCAATCAAAAAGCACTTTTTGCGGATGTGGCGGCGCAGCTTACACAATTGCATCAGAAAATTTTTGCCGGAAAAGAGACATCGGTAACGGTGGACGATGTCTGCTATGAAGGCGCTGAAAACGCCAGTGAACCGGAAGCGTATGAAAAGAACGGATATGATGTCAGTGTTACGATCACTTGTGGAGAGGAACCAATTCTTTTGGAACTTCTCTTTTATAACCGCAGCAGTTATGTGATACGAAATATTCAGGGAAACGGAAATGCTGCGGCAGAGATGCAGGCGTATCTTGACTTTTATTACAATGCCAGCCGTTCGGATAATTTGGGAAAATACTTGACAAATGAAAGGATTTCGGAGCAAAATAAAGATAATCTGTCCGAGGATAAAACAGAAAAGAAGGCAGCGATGTTTTTTGTAGAAGACTGCAAAAAGAATCCGGTGAAAGATGCCGAAACAGAAGTTTCCGCGTATCAGGAAAAAACTGGAAAACGTTTATATGATATCCTGAGCCGGTGCCGGCAAAATTCATTTTGTCTGACCGATGGAAAATATAATTCAGAGAAGAATGCCTATGACAGTGAATTATATTGGAAAGTGTTTGATGAAAATGGGAAAAAATGTATTTTGATCCAAAAGTTCCTTTACGGACCGATGGGATATCAAGCACTGGATGTAAAAGAAATTCAGGCAGAAGCCGGTTTCGATGCGGAATTACAGCAAAAAATAGAACACATTTTTACCTCCTGAAGGAAAGGACGATAGAATATGCCAACATGGAATTCACGTGGTCTGCGGGGATCATTTTTGGAAGAACTTGTAAATATGACAAATGAAAAATATCAGACACAGAATCTGGCGCTGGTACAGAAAATTCCGACACCGATCAAACCGATCAACATTGATCAGGCAACCAGACATATTACACTTGCGTATTTTGAACAGAAAAGTACGGTCGATTATATCGGAGTCGTGCAGGGAATTCCGGTCTGTTTTGATGCCAAAGAATGTATCGAAGACCGTTTCCCGCTCAGCAATGTACATGAACACCAGATGAAATTTATGGAACAATTTGAAAGTCAGGATGGCATTGCTTTTTTGCTTATTTATTTTAAAAACAGGGAAAAATATATGTATCTTCGTTTTCAAAAATTATTGGAATTCTGGCAGCGGATGGAGCAGGGCGGAAGGAAAAGTTTCACGATTGATGAGATGGAACCGGAGTTTGAGATCTCTACGTATTCGGGAACCTTTCTGCATTACCTGGAACCGTTGCAGAGAGATTTGCAGCAGCGTTAAAATTTGGCAGTAATTACCAGAATGAAATAAACCTTCGTGGGTACAATAGTATCAGATAACCGAGTGGCTTACATGAAAATATTTCGATGACGGAATGTTTTCAGACAAAAGACATTCCGTTATCACTTACGATAAATACAAAAAAACACGGAGGTGAAATGTTATGAGTAAAACAGCAAGAATGGAAGTACCACAGGCTAAAGATGCTATGGACAAATTCAAGATGGAGGTTGCGTCTGAACTTGGCGTAAACTTGAAAGAGGGTTACAATGGTGACCTCACATCTAAAGAAGCAGGAAGCATCGGTGGCGAAATGGTGCGTCAGATGATCAAAAAACAGGAAGAGTCTATGCGTTAGTCAAGACTAACCCTGCGATGAGATCGTAAAAAAGATAGTCCTTCGGAAATTGTCCGGAGGGCTATTTTTTTGTAGACAGCGCAGATGAAAAAAGATATAATAGTATCAAGACAAAAGGGGAAACCCGCAAGAATGAAATGGAGGATACATAATGGGATTAATTAAAGCAATCGGAGGGGCAATCCGCGGTACGATGGCAGATCAGTGGAAGGAATATTTTTACTGTGATGCGATGGAAGCGGATGTTCTTGTGACGAAAGGACAGAAGAGAAAAAGCGGAAAATTTGGTACATCCAATAAAGGAAATGACAATATCATTTCCAATGGATCCGTGATCGCTGTCAATGAAGGACAGTGTATGATCATTGTAGATCAGGGAAAAGTCGTTGAATTTTGCGCAGAAGCAGGCGAATTTATGTATGATACTTCGACAGAACCAAGTTTGTTCTGTGGAGATTTGGGAGATACGATCAAACAGACATTTTCTACGATCGGAAAACGTTTTACTTTTGGCGGTGATACCGGAAAAGACCAGCGCGTATATTTCTTTAATACGAAAGAAATTATGGGAAATAAATACGGCACAGCCAATCCGATCCCATTCCGTGTGGTAGATACCAATATCGGACTGGATGTTGATATCTCGGTGCGCTGCAATGGAGAATATTCTTATAAAATTTTTGATCCGATCTTATTCTATACCAATGTGTGCGGAAACGTAACGGATGAATATACCAGAGATGAGATTGATTCGCAGCTGAAAACCGAGCTTATGACGGCGTTGCAGCCGGCATTTGCGAGAATTTCAGAACTTGGAATCCGTTACAGCGCAGTTCCGGCACATACGAAAGAGGTTGCAGATGCGCTGAATCAGGAATTGTCAGAGCAGTGGGGGAAACTTCGTGGACTTCAGATTGTTGCTTTTGGTGTCAATACGATCAAAGCATCCGAAGAAGACGAGCAGATGATCAAAGAGATGCAGAAAACTGCCGTACTCCGTAATCCGAATATGGCAGCAGCGACACTTGCCGGTGCGCAGGCAGAGGCGATGAAAGCGGCCGCTTCCAATACCGCGACAGGTCCGATGATGGCATTTGCCGGTATGAATATGGCGACACAGGCAGGCGGACTCGATGCCAATTCTTTATTTGCGATGGGAGCACAGCAGCAGGCAGCCGCTCAGGCACAGCCGGTTCAGCCGCAACAGGCAGCGCAGCCACAGGCGCAGGCAGCAGAAGGCTGGACTTGTTCTTGTGGAAAGACCGGAAATACAGGAAAATTCTGTATGGAATGTGGCTCACCAAAACCGGAAGAACCAGCGGGCTGGACTTGTTCCTGTGGAACCCTGAATCAGGGAAAATTCTGTATGAACTGTGGAGCAAAGAAACCGGAAGGGGCCCCATTGTATCGCTGTGATAAATGTGGCTGGCAGCCGGAAGATCCACATCATCCACCGAAATTCTGTCCGGAATGCGGGGATATTTTTGATGAAAATGACATCCAGTAAAGAGAATGGAGGAAAAAAATGAACCAGCAAGAGGAAAACTTTGACAATATTAACTTTGCGGACACCAAAGATGAAACCGATAAAAAATGTCCGCAGTGTGGCGGAATCATGGATTTTGATCCCAAGACCGGACATATGAAATGTGGTTTCTGTGATTACGAAGAAGAGATCGCCGTGTCGGAGGAAGAACCGAAAAAAGCGGAAGAACTGGATTTTGACCTGGTAGATAAGACCGCGAATAAAAACTGGGGAGCGGAAAAGAAGACGGTAATCTGTGAGGCATGTGGAGCAGAAACGATCTACGATGCCCTTCAGACATCTGCGGTCTGTCCGTTCTGCGGATCCAATCAGGTCATGGAAGCAAACGACCAGGATACGATTGCACCGGGTGGTGTCGTGCCATTTCAGGTAAGTGACAAGGATGCGTCCCGTCTCTTTAAAGAATGGATCAAAAAGAAATGGTTTTGTCCACGGCTTGCGAAAGAAAGTGCCAGACCGAAGAGTTTCAACGGAATCTATCTTCCGTACTGGACCTTTGATACGGACACATTTTCAACGTATACCGGTCAATACGGTATCGACAGAGAGGTGCAGGACGATGATGAGCACAGTCATACGGAGACGGACTGGTATTCGACGGCAGGTACATACAGTGAGTTTATCGATGATGAACTGATCCTGGCATCGGACCGGCATGATTCGAATATGCTGCATAAACTGGAGCCATTTGATACGGAAAATAATAAGGCTTACAAACCGGAATATGTTGCAGGATTTGTGGCAGAACGATACGCGCTTGGTGTAAAAGATGCCTGGAAACAAGCGAAAAAAGCAATCTCAGCAAAATTGAAACGCAATGTTGAAGAAAAAATCGAAGACGAAAACAATGCCGATCATACAAGACGCGTTGTATTGAATACGTCGTTTAACAACATTACATACAAATACCTGCTTTTGCCAATCTGGGTATCTAACTTTAAATACAAAGATAAAGTTTACCAATTTATGGTAAACGGACAGACCGGAAAAGTAGCCGGAAAGACACCATTGTCAATACCGAAGATTATTATTACGGTGGCTGTGGCACTTCTGGCAGCAGGAATCATCTATTACATTTGGAATTAAAGGAATTAGACAATAAGAAAACTGCCACACGAAAGAGTGTGGCAGTTTTTTCATAAGTCAGTCATCGTGAACGCCTGCGGTTAAAGGCAATTAACTTTCCATCAGATATTTTTCGTTGATCGCCAGAACTTTTCTCATGGCATCGCGTCCCGGTGCACCGATTGTATTTCTTTTCTCTACGCAGGTTTTCATCGAAATTGCTTCATAGATATCTTCCTCAAATACCGGTGAGATCTTTTTGTATTCATCTAAAGGAAGCTCGTCCAAAGAAATATTTTTGTCAATGCAAAGGAGTACAAGCTGGCCGATGATACCGTGTGCATCGCGGAACGGAACGCCGTGGTTTACGAGATAATCGGCGGCATCCGTCGCATTGGTAAAGCCGTTTTTCGCGCTGGCTTCCATATTTTCTTTTTTGAATTTCATCGTGTCGATCATGCCGTTAAAGAGGAAAATACATCCTTTTACGGTATCAATCGCATCAAACGTGAACTCTTTATCTTCCTGCATATCCTTGTTGTAAGCAAGTGGAATGCCTTTCATCGTTGTCAGCATGCTGATGAGAGCACCATAGACACGTCCGGTCTTTCCACGAATCAATTCTGCGATATCCGGATTCTTTTTTTGTGGCATGATACTGCTTCCGGTCGAATACGAATCGTCAATGTCTACAAACTGGTATTCATTGGAATTCCAGACGATGATCTCTTCGCAAAAACGGCTCAGATGCATCATGATCGTAGAAAGTGCACTGAGAAGTTCAATCAGGTAATCACGGTCGGAAACAGAATCCATGCTGTTTAATGTAGGACCATCGAAATTGAGCAGGGAAGCGGTGTATTCACGGTCGAGCGGATAGGTTGTCCCGGCAAGGGCACCGGCTCCAAGCGGGCAGTAATTCATGCGGTCGTAGATGTCGCGCAGACGGCTGCGGTCGCGGCGGAACATTTCAAAATAAGCACCAAAATGATGCGCCAGAGTGACCGGCTGTGCCTTTTGCAGATGCGTAAAGCCCGGCATAAAAGTGTCTACATTTTCTTTCATAATGCGGTGAATCGTCACAAGAAGTTCTTTCAAAAGATCATTCAGCTCGACAATTTCATCGCGGGTGTACAATTTCATATCCAATGCCACCTGGTCATTACGGCTGCGTCCGGTATGAAGTTTTTTGCCCGGATCGCCGACACGTTCAATCAGATGTGCTTCAACAAAACTGTGAATGTCTTCGTGTTCTGCGGTAAATTCCAATTTACCGGATTCGATATCCTCCAATATGCTTTTTAATCCGCCGATGATCGTTTCCTTTTCATCAGCGGTAAGAATTTTCTGTTTCTCAAGCATCGTTACATGGGCGATACTTCCGAGGATATCTTGTTTATAAAATTTCTGGTCAAAAGAAAGCGAAGCATTGAAATTATGTACCAATTGATTCGTCTCTTTTGTAAAACGTCCTCCCCAAAGTTTCATGGTTCCACCATCCTTTTTAACAATAGTAATACTATGATATCATTTTATATCAAGGAAATCAACTATTTTCAATTGTACTATGTACAGAAATTTGATATACTGGAAGCAGGAACGATACGATGAAGGAGAATGACGATGACAGGGCAGTTGAGTGATAAAAAAGAATTGACGTGGCAGGAATGGGAAAAAATGGAAAAAGACAGCAGCGTTCTGGTGGATCTGCGGGAAGAAGTGGTGTATCATCACGGAACGATCCCGGGGGCAGTCTGTATCCCGCTCCGCTGTTTTGAAGAAGAGAAGGAAAAACTGCCACGGGAGAAATGTATCGTGGTATTTTGCCAGCGGGGAGAAAAAAGTCTGCAAGTGGTGGAAACTCTGCGAAAAGAAGGCTGGCAGGCATACCACCTCGAGGGTGGTTTTTTACGATGGCTGATCGATCATGCGAAAGAGGTAAATATGGAACGATATTCCCGCCATGTGCTTCTGGATGAAGTTGGACAGGAAGGGCAGGAAAAACTGCTGGCATCGAAGGTGCTTGTCGTCGGAGCCGGAGGGCTTGGTGCGCCCGCCGCCCTGTATCTTGCGGCAGCCGGTGTGGGCACGATCGGAATCGTGGATGCGGATGTTGTAGAACTGTCCAATCTTCAGCGGCAGATCATTCATAATACAAGCCGTCTCGGACAGAAAAAGGTGGATTCCGCCAAAGAAACGATCGAACTGCTGAATCCGGATGTGACCGTAAAAACATATGCGATGCGCCTTACTCCGGAAAATATCGGGGAACTCATTGAAGAGTATGATTTTATCGTAGATGGAGTGGATAATTTTGAAACCAAGTTTTTAATCAATGATGCGTGCGTGCTTGCCGGCAAGCCATTCTGTCATGGCGGGATCCTGCGGTTTCAGGGACAGGTTATGACGTATGTGCCGGGACAGGGGCCGTGCTACCGCTGTATTTTTGAGGAAATTCCGGAGCAGGGAAGTGTGCCGAATTGCAGTGAAGCCGGTGTGATTGGTGTGATGGCAGGCATCATTGGCTGTGTGCAGGGACTGGAAACGATAAAATATCTTCTTGGTATCGGCAAACTTTTGACCGGACGGATGGTTGTGTTTGACGGACTGAATCTGACCTTCCGAGAGGTAAAATTTGGAAAATCAATACCGACCTGCAAGGTCTGCGGAGAGCATCCGGAGATCAAGGATGTAAAAGCAGAAGCGTGGCGATATGAAAGCCACGGAATTTGTACACTTCATTGACTTTTTCGCAAATTCTCGGTATAATAGAAAAGAATGACTAAGGGAGGATTCAGGATGACAAAAGAACGCCTGAAAGATTTGGCGGAAGTCAGTTTTTCACAGGGACGATATACATTTACCCATTTTCTGTCATTGGCAGAACAGGATGAATTTTATACCATTGAACCGGAACTGCGCTATGCCGGGATTACGGTGTCCGGTGGCTGCGAGGGGACCGAGCGGCAGATGATCCGATTTGGCAGTCCGGAAGAATTCGGTTATGAGGAAGAGTTCCCGATTTCTTGTATTCACTGCCGGCCGATGGCGGCGAAATTTGCAGAACAATGTAATCATCGGGATGTCCTTGGCGCAATCATGCACCTTGGGATTGAGCGGGAAGTGGTTGGAGATATCTGGGTAATGGAAAAGGAAAGTTATTTTTTCTGCCTGTCTTCGATGAAAGATTTTATCTGTGATAATCTTACCAAAATCCGTCACACCAATGTGGTTTGTGAGGAAATGCAGGAGATTCCGCAGGCGGTGAAACCGGTACTGAAAAGAGAAGAACTGGTTCTGACATCGCCGCGCTGTGATGCCGTTGTGGCAAAAGTATTTTCGTTGTCACGCAGCAAAGTAATTCCGCTATTCCGTGAAAAAAAGATCTTTGTCGGGGGCAGAGTGTATGAAAATAACAGCGGAATGTTAAAAGAAGATGATGTTGTCAGTGTACGGGGATATGGAAAGATCATTTACCGGGGTGTGCTGAGAGAGACGAAAAAAGGACGATATACGATAGCCGTAGATCGATTTGTCTGAGATGGAGGATAACGATGAAATGGAAACGAGATGCCAGAGATAAAAGACATTTTATAATAATGAGTGCCGTGGCGGTGCTGGTTCTTGTGATTGGTCTGTTCTTTGACCAAAACGGAGAGCAGACAGTGGAAACAAGCGGTACGCAGACAGTGACCGTGCGCGAGGGGGCAGTGACGGATGCCGCCGTGATGGCAGCGCCGGCGAGCGAAAGTGCAGTACAGGCAGCGGCAACACCATCTCCGGAAGATGGAATCTATACGTATCTTCAGGGCCCAAAATCCTGGAAAGAACGACGCGAGTGGTCCGGAAAATGGGGAAAGACTTTTTATGATGGACAATCGTTTGGTGCCTTTGGCTGTGGATTCTGCTGTATGGCAAATATTTACAGCTCTTTGACGGAGTACCAGTGTCTTCCGACCGATATTTACCAGTATGCAAAAAAAGTAACCTATTATCCGGGAGGAGGAGCCATCTCCTGGGAGCAGATGCAGGTGACATTGAACTCCGTGGGATTTGAAACTTCCCTGCATCATAAACCATCGACATACAAACAATTTTTAAAACAGGTCAAAGAAGGACAGGCGAGTCTTGTGCTGGTAAGCAGTGCAAACGATGCCTCTTACTGGAAAAATACACCGGGACATTATGTGACACTTTTCCTGTACGATGAAACGGACAATACGGTATTTTTGGCAGATTCCGGAGATCCGGAACACAACCGCCACCGTGTCAGCTGCAAGACCATTTATAAGGCGTTAAAGACGAGCAGCGATTATCATTTTATGTCCATTGACGGGTATGACAAAGAAAAGGATCAGTGGAAGCACAAAGGAATTAAGGGGAACTGGGTTCGTCCCCAGACATTAGAAGATTAAGAAAGAGAGAAGAGGGCATGCAGATACCGGAACAAGTACAGTGGATTCTTGACAAACTGGAAGAAAATGGAAAAGAAGGATATGCTGTCGGAGGATGCGTCAGAGACAGTGTGCTGGGACGTGTGCCGGGAGACTGGGATATTACGACATCCGCAAAACCGGAAGAAGTAAAACAGATATTTCGGAAAACGATAGATACCGGGATTGCACATGGAACCGTCACCGTCATGGTGGAGGGAACCGGGTATGAGGTGACGACGTACCGCGTGGACGGAGAATATGAAGATCACAGACATCCCAAACAGGTAGAATATACAGCAAATCTCGAAGAAGATTTAAAACGCCGTGATTTTACGATCAATGCGATGGCGTACAATCCGAAAACCGGAATGATCGATCTGTTTGACGGTATCCCGGATCTGAAAAAAAAGATCATCCGCTGTGTGGGGGATGCGAGGCAGCGCTTTTCCGAGGATGCCCTGCGGATGCTCCGTGGCGTGCGGTTTGCCGGACAGCTGGGATTTGATGTGGAAAAAGAGACACTTGATGCTATCTATGAACTGGCTCCGACGATACAAAATGTGAGCAAAGAGCGGATCCGGGTTGAGATCACCAAATTACTTTTATCCGGACAGCCGGAAAAACTCAAACTGGCTGAGGATGCCGGGCTGTGTGAATATTTTTTCCCGGAGTTTCGTAAGATGATTCAGACGACACAGGAAAACCCGCATCATGTATATTCTGTGGGAGAACATGCGATGCAGGCGGTGAAGCATGTTCAGAAGTTATACCGGGAAATGGGAAAAGAAGAGATGAGAACAAGCATTTTTTCGCCGTTTGGGAAAGCATTCAGCGATGAAAAATGCAAGACGATATTAGTGTATGCAGCTTTACTCCACGATGTAGGAAAGCCGGAGACAAAGACGGTCGATGCGGACGGAACCGCTCATTTTTACGGCCATGATGTCAAAGGCAGAGACCTCGCAAGAGGGATTCTGCGCCGTCTCCGTTTTGACAATGATACGATTCATATGGTGTCCCAGATCGTAATGTTCCACGAGCGGAGATATCAGGGAGGAAGACGCGAGATGCGGAGACTTGTCAACCAGGCAGGCAGAGAGGTAATGCCGTATCTGTTTTTGATACAGCAGGCAGATATCCTCTCGCAAAGTGATTACGAGAGGGAAGAAAAGGAACGCCGGCTTCAGCTGGCAAAACAGGATTATGAGAAAATCTGTGCGCAGAAAGAAGCGGTGTGTCTCAAAGAACTTCAAGTGACAGGAAAAGATTTGATTCAGCTTGGCATGAAAGCAGGACCGGAACTTGGAAAAGTGTTACAACGATTGATGGATGCCGTATTGGAAGATCCGGAAAAAAATAAAAAAGAGATGCTGTTAGAACAAGCAAAAGAATGGATAAAAAATGACGAGGGAAGGTGAATGCGATGTTTCATAATGATCGAAAAACAATAGCACTGTTTAGTTGTAATTCGCACGGCGAATACCAGCGTGAAATCGGTACCGGCGCGGCAATACAGGCGGAAAAATTAGGGTATAATCTTGCGATATTTACATGCTATGGAAATTATGGACAGAATCCCCTTTATGCACAGGGAGAAAAAGATATTTTTTCACTGCCGGATTATGAGGATTTTTCGGGTATTATCGTAGCGGGAGATACCTTTTCAATCGATGAGGCGATGGAGGAAGTGATTGAATCGCTTCAGGAAAAAGCAGATTGTCCGGTGGTCAGCCTCCGACAGAAAATGGAAGGTGTCAACAATATTTTAGTGGATAATATGGCGTCTGTTGGTGGGATGATCCGTCATCTGATCGAATGCCACGGAGCAAACGATATTGCTTTTATGACTGGAAGAAAAGGTCATCCGGATGCGGAAGAACGCCTGGTTGCATTTTACCAGATTATGGAAGAATACCACCTTTCGGTATCCGAACACAGGGTGTATTATGGAGATTTTTGGAAAAACGAAGGAAAAGCCGCCTGCGACTGGTTTATGGAAGAGGGAAAATGTCCAGATGCGATTGTCTGTGCCAATGATTATATGGCGATGGCAGTCATTGATGAATTGTATAAAAGAAATCTGAGTGTGCCGCAGGATGTGATCGTGACAGGATATGATGGAATCAAATCCGGAATGATATACAGCCCATCGGTAACGACAGTGCGTGTCGATTTTACGGATATGGCAAAAAAAGCTGTTACGCTGATCGACAAGCATCAAAACGATCCTTCCGTGGAAGATATCTATGTGACGGCAGAGTTAAAGGCAAGAGAATCGTGTGGCTGTCTTGCGGATAACCATTCTTCCATCGTGTATTACCGTTGTATGAACCACGATAACATTGTAGAGCATGATAATCTTGAAATGCAGTTCTGCTTTATGAACATACAGCTTGGACGGGTGGAAAAATTTGAGCAGATCAATCCAATCATTCAGTGTTATATATACAATATTGAAGGATTTAAAAATTATCTTATCTGTCTCCGCGATGATATTATGATGGACGATAAGGATCCTCATGGATATACCGACCGGATGGATGCCAAAATTGTATTTCATAACCGCGAGAATCAGGGAAATGTCAGTTATGAATTTGACCGCCGGCAGTTGATCCCGAAAGAACTGGCGAGCGAGGAGCCGCAGTGTTATGTGTTCAGTCCGCTTCATTTTCAGGATGAATGTTACGGGTATGAGGCATATTCCTATGAAAGTCCGGAAAATGCGGGAAAATTGTATATGAGATGGAGTATGGCAATTGACAATGTCATTATGAATATTCTGGTAAAAAGCAAGATGAAACGAGCCATCGACGAACTGGAGATTATGTACATACAGGACGTAATGACCGGATTATTTAACCGGCGTGGTTTTGAAAAATATGCAAGAATCCAGTTTATGAATGCGAGAGCAAGAGACAGTGTCGTATGTGTGATCGGAATCGATATGGATGGATTAAAACCGATCAATGATATTTATGGCCACCATGAAGGCGACTCGGCACTTCGTGCGGTAGGATATGCGATTCAGGAAGCAGCGGTGAGCGGACAGATCGGAGCGCGTATCGGCGGGGATGAATTTGAAGTGTTATTCCCGTGTCAGGACGAGGAAGATGTAAAAAACTGGGTGCGTGTCTTTGAACGCAGCCTCGCTAATTATAATAAAAAATCGCACAAACCGTATGAGGTATATGCCAGCCTCGGTTATAAGATGGGAATCCCGGGAGCGGGAGACACACTGGAAAGTTATATGCGTGAGAGTGATGATATCATGTATCACAATAAAGTGGCAAATAAAATGGAACGAAATCAGACGCTGCGCTGAGAAAATCTGGAGGATAAAGACGAATGGATATCAATAAAAAAATAGCAGAGGAATTAGATATTAAGAGTTGGCAGGTAGAGGCCGTCGTTAAGTTGATTGACGAAGGAAATACGATCCCTTTTATCGCCCGTTATCGAAAAGAACAGCATGGGGCACTGAACGATGAACAGCTCCGTAATCTGCATGAAAGACTCATCTATCTCCGCAATCTGGAAGAGAAAAAGGAACAGGTTCTCGCTAGCATTGAAGAGCAGGGCAAACTGACTGACGAATTGAAAGCTCAGATCCTTGCGGCACAGACACAGGTTGTAGTGGATGATCTGTATCGTCCGTATCGTCCAAAACGACGTACTCGTGCGACGATTGCCAAAGAAAAAGGACTGGAAGGACTTGCCAATATTATTCTGCTTCAGATGACAGAACAGTCATTGGAGAGTGAAGCGGAAAATTATCTTTCCGAAGAAAAGGAAGTAAAGACAACCGCAGAAGCGATTCAGGGAGCGATGGATATCATCGCAGAATCCGTAGCCGATGATGCCGACTATCGTATGTATATCCGTAAACTTACGATGGATGAAGGCCTTCTTGTGTCTGTGGCAAAAGATGAAAAAGAAAAGTCTGTTTATGAAAATTATTACGAATTCAGCGAGGCAGTAAAAAAGATTGCCGGATACCGGATTCTCGCAATCAACCGGGGGGAAAAAGAAAAATTCCTTACGGTAAAAATAGAAGCACCGGAAGAACGTATTTTGCGTTATCTGGAAAAGAAAGTGATTACAAAAGAAAATCCATATACCACATCATGTCTTAAAGAAGTGCTGGCAGACAGTTACAAGCGTCTGATTGCACCATCCATCGAGCGCGATATCCGCAATGAATTGACGGAAAAAGCAGAAGATGGCGCAATCAAAGTATTTGGAAAAAATCTTACACAGCTTCTGATGCAGCCTCCGATCGCCGGCAAAGTGGTACTTGGCTGGGATCCGGCATTTCGTACCGGATGTAAGCTGGCTGTTGTGGACGAGACGGGAAAAGTATTGGATACGATCGTTATTTTCCCAACAGAACCACAGAAAAAAGTGGAAGAGTCCAAACGTATCGTAAAAGGGCTGATTGACAAATACAACATTTCTCTGATCTCCGTCGGAAATGGAACAGCTTCCCGTGAATCGGAGATGGTGATCGTAGAGATGTTAAAAGAGATTAATAAACCGGTTCAGTACGTTATCGTAAATGAAGCAGGAGCTTCGGTTTATTCGGCAAGTAAACTGGCAACGGAAGAATTTCCAAATTTTGACGTTGGACAGCGTAGCGCCGTTTCGATTGCAAGACGTCTTCAGGATCCGCTTGCAGAATTGGTAAAGATTGATCCAAAATCCATCGGAGTCGGACAGTATCAGCATGATATGAACCAAAAGAAACTGAGTGAAGCATTGACCGCTGTTGTCGAAGATTGTGTAAACAATGTCGGCGTTGACCTGAATACGGCATCGGCTTCCCTGTTAGAATATATCTCCGGTATTTCCAAACCGATTGCGAAAAATATCGTAGCCTACCGCGAGGAAAATGGTAAATTTACAAGCCGCAGACAGCTTCTCAAAGTGGCAAAACTTGGTCCGAAAGCCTTTGAACAGTGTGCAGGATTTATGCGGATCAGCGATGGAAAAAATCCATTGGATGCAACGAGTGTGCATCCAGAATCCTATGCGGCAGCAGAGGAACTTCTTTCCCTTCTCGGCTTTGGAACAGAAGATGTCCGTGGCGGTGTAGTTGGTCTTTCCCTTTTGGCAAAAGACCGCAAAGCTCTTTCCGAAAAACTTGGAATCGGCGAGATGACCCTCAATGATATTATTAAAGAATTGGAAAAACCGGGAAGAGATCCGCGAGACGAGATGCCAAAACCGGTTCTTCGTACCGATGTGCTTGAAATGAAAGATCTGAAAGAGGGCATGATCCTCAAAGGAACCGTGCGCAACGTTATTGATTTTGGTGCGTTTGTTGATATCGGAGTACATCAGGACGGATTGGTACATATCTCCAAATTAACGAATAAGAAATTTGTAAAACATCCATTGGAAGTGGTAAGTGTTGGAGACGTGGTCGAAGTAAAAGTGTTGTCAGTTGACTTGCAGAAGAAACGGATTCAATTATCAATGATCTTATAAGGATAGAAATGAGGGCTCTAAGTGAGAAGGAAAATATTGGCAATTGTATTGGCGGGGGTGCTGGTGCTGAGTGGCTGTGGCAGTCAGGAACCGGTAAAAAAGGAAACAACAGAGGTGTCTCAGAAAAAAGAAGAGACACGATATGAGAGTAAGGAAATGTCACTTCCGGATCCGTTACAGACGGCAAATGCTTCTGCGAGTGATTATCTGGGTGCGTCATTTGAAGGATTTGTGGCGGATCTCCAGGGAAAACCGGCAGTATATACAAGTGACTTTACGCTGGAAGACGACGAGTATTATGCTACGGTAAGCCGCTGGACATTGGATGAAAAAGGAAACTGGGAATCCGATGAACTGTGCGACGTTTCACTCAGCGAATTTTTGAATAATAAATATGAGCAGAAGGAGTGGACACGCTGCAAAGTTCAGAATTTCCGGCGCGGTGACAATGGAAATCTGTATGCGGTATTTGTATACTATGAAAAGGCAGATATTGAAGTCAATGGTGAAGTGACTGATGGAATTGCGGAAAAGTATTCGATTCTTGAGATTGACGAAGAAAATGATTCGGTATATGAAATCCCTTTGGAAGCGGCACCGGCGGTAAAGGAAGATTTTGGAAAAAGAGAAGCGTGGGAAGTGGAATGGATCACCGATTATCATGTCTATGAAGATGGTAATATTCTCCTGATCTGCGGAGAAAGCGGAGGCGGATACGGCTACTACATTGACGGAGAGACAGGAAAGACGTTAAAGGATCTTGGAAGCGTTGTCTCTTCCAAGACACGTTTTGCCTATGGAGAAAGTGAATTGATCTTTTACTCCAAAGGACTGAAAAGTTTTCAGGTGCTGGGAATCCCGGAACTGGAAGAACAAAATAAATTTGGAAGTTCTCTTGGCGACGATGTCCTTGGAAAAGAATGGTATTATTATATGAATCCGGATGACTGGAAACTGTATCTGTTTAATGGAGACACAGTGTATCAGGCAGACAGTTACCAAAATTCGGAGGATCTGGAACCGTTGACCAGTGCGACGACATTTGATGATCTGGCGCAGGGACAGGCGACGGTGATGGACTTTTTTGTTGGGGATAATGAGGATTATTATATTTGTCTGGTGGAAACCACAGAAGAATATGGACAGGAGAGTTCCAGTTACCGTATGATCCACTATACGAAGGCATAGCGACGAGGGGAGATAAGGCACGATGCAGAAATTGCGGATCGCAGTCTGTGAAGATGAGAAAACACAAATGGATTATTTGTGCCGAAAATTGGAAAAATATGAGGCAGAGAATGAAGTGCGGCTGGACATTGACTGCTATTTTAGTGCGGAACAGCTTTTGTTTGAAAAAGAAGATAGAGCACAGTACGATATTTTCATTCTTGACATTCAGTTAAAGAAAATGAACGGAATGGAACTTGCAAAAAAACTCCGCAGTACGGACAAAGAGGCATACATAGTATTTCTTACCGGATTAAAGGAATATGCTTTAGAAGGGTATGAAGTAGGAGCTGTGCGTTATCTTTTAAAACCACTGAAAGAGGGCTATTTATTTGCAGCATTGGATGAAATCTGTGAGCAGGAAAACGGCCGCCAGACAACGTACCTGATTCTGGAAAATGCTGGAAAAAAGATTTTGTGTAGAGACATTTTATATGTGGAAGCAGATGGACATTATCTTTCTTTTGTGCAGGAAAAGAAAACCGATCAATGTAAAGCCAGCCTGAATTCGATGGCAAAAGAGCTGGCGGAAAAAGGGTTTGCGCTTTTGCGGCGGGGCTTGTATGTGAATCTGTATCACGTCGAGCGCATCGGACGGCAGGAATGTACGCTGGATGACGGGAGCAGTCTGCCGGTCAGCCGGGGATGCTATCAAAATCTGAATCAAAGTTTTATCCGTTATTATAAGACGGAGAGGCATTGAGAGGAGGAGTACGATGAGAGTGGAACTGGCAGTTTTGTGTATTCTTGCCGCAATGTTTGTGACATGGGGTGTTACCGTTTTGTGGATGCGGCATCGCCAGCTGAAGAAAATCGGAGAATATCAGGATGAGGTATTGAAAAAACAGCGGGAAGAAGTCCAAAATATTTATGAGACAATGCGCGGATGGCGGCATGATTATCACAATCATATGCAGATGATGAAGGCCTATATGTCGATGGATCAGGCAGAAGAGATGGTAGATTATCTGGATCATCTTGAAGAAGACCTGGATGGGATTGATATGGCGGTCCGGACCGGAAATGTATGTGCCGATGCGATCCTCAGCAGTAAGATTTCGATGGCGGAAAAACAGGACATACAAGTGGACTGTACGGCGAAGATTCCTGCGGCGCTTACCGTTTCCGATGTGGATCTGTGTGCGGTATTAGGAAATCTTTTGGATAATGCGATCGAATCCTGCGTGAAAGTGAAAGAAAGCGGGCGTTTTATGCGTATATATATCGGAATTTTTAAAAAGCAGCTATACATTTCCGTCTCCAATGCAACGTGTGAGAAGAGACGAAAATATTTGACAGAATTTGTAACTCAGAAGCAGGGAGAACATGGCTTTGGGTTGCGCAGAATAGACCGTATTGCGGAAAAATATGATGGCTATGTAAATCGGAAAAATGAGCCGGGAGTGTTTGCAACAGAAGTGATGTTTCCGTTGTAAAGAAAGAGAGTAAGAAAATGCAGTTCGTGCACGGATAATGACCATTCGTGCACTTTTTTCATTTGTGAGCCGGAAATGTGTTACGATGGCAGGGTGAAAATTGGAAGAAAAGGGGATGACAAGTTGAAAAATAAACGGACGACAGTAGTAGAAAATATACATCAGAGTATGAAGCTGCTATGGAAAGAGTATCCGGCGACAAGGTGGCAGATGCCGCTTTCTATTATGATAAGTGTGGAAAAACCGTTTTTGGTCATGGCAATTCCTTCTTTTGCCATCGCCGCCATTACGGAAGGAAGTATTTCAAAGTATATCGCAAAAATGTTTGGTGCACTTTTATTGGTGGGACTGCTTGAAATATTAGATCAGATCCTTCAGGGAAGATTGGCATTTTCCGAAGTTCTTGTTCGAATGCGGATTTTTATGCCGCAGCTGGTTTGCAAAGGATTGACAATCCGCTATGACAAAGTAGAGACGCAAAAAGGACAGAAAAAGATGCAGGAGGCAGCATATAGTCTGGCAGGAGATAATTGCGGAGCAGAACAATTGATGCATAAAACTCCGGAATTGATCGTAAAAACAGCCGGTCTTTTGATTTACGGGACGGCGGTTTTTGTGCTGGATGTGCGCATTATCTGTGTGATGCTCGTTATGTGCATTTTGGACATTGTGCTGCGAAACCATGCCATTCAGTACGGGGATGCGACGTGGAATGAACGGTCTGAGGTAAATCGTCAGATGCGGTATATTCGAAATGCAGCGGTAGAACAAAGTACCGGAAAAGACATTCGCTTATATCATTTAAGCCCATGGTTCTGTGAGAGGTTTGATGCTTTGATCCGCCGTGAAAAGAAAGTCAATCAGAAAATTCAGCTTCGCTGGTATTTTCCTACAATTGGCGATCAGTGCTGTATTGTTCTGCGCGATATCATTGCGTATTCCATTCTGATCTCGCAGGTGGCGGCAGGGACGATATCGCCGGCAGTATTTACTTTATATCTGGGGATCATAGCGGAATTTTCAGAGTGGTTTTATGGGGTGTCGGAAAATATTTTCGCCATTCAGAAAGCAAGCAGAGAGCACGATCATTATCGCACAGTGATGGATTATAAAGAGCCAAAACAGGGAGAAACCGTGCTTTCTGAGAGCAGGGAAGAACCATTGGAAATCGTATTTGAACATGTCAGTTTCCGATATGAAGGGGCGGAGGAAGACAGTATCCGGGATCTGAATCTGACGATTCATGCCGGGGAAAAGATCGCAGTCGTAGGAAATAATGGGGCGGGAAAAACGACACTTGTAAAACTGCTGTGTGGCCTATACCATCCTTCCCGTGGACGAATCCTTGTGAATGGAAAAGACATCCGGGAACTTGATCCGGAAGAATACAAAAAGCGGGTTTGTGCGATCTTTCAGGATGTGCGGCTGTTTCCCTTTACGATAACCAGTAATGTCTGCACTTCGGAAGAGGAAAAATACAACCCGGACAGGTTGTGGAACTGCCTTCATAAAGCAGGACTCACAGAAAAAATAGAACAATTGACGCAGAAAGAAAAAAACTATATTTCTCAGATATTTGATGAAAATGGTGTCCTATTATCCGGGGGCGAAATGCAGAAATTATTACTGGCAAGGGCGATGTACAAACGGGGAGGACTCTTATTGCTGGATGAGCCGACATCGGCGCTGGATCCCATTGCAGAAAGCCGGATGTATGAACAGTACAATGAGATTTCAGAAGGAAAAACGGCGGTATTTATCTCGCACCGTCTGGCAAGTACAAAATTTTGTGAGCGGATCCTTTTTCTGGAAAAGGGAGGGATCGCAGAACAGGGAAGCCACGAGAAACTAATGGAAATAAATGGAAAATACAGAGAACTGTTTGAAATTCAAAGCCGGTATTACCGGAAACAGGGAGGAGGAAGTGAGGAATGCTGAAAAAGAATACAATCTGGAAATCGCTTTGTCTGCTGCATAAAATGGATCCGGTTTTTCTTCCAATGCAGGTGGCGTGTAAGACGTTTGCAATGGCACAGACGTTTGTAACACTTATTTTGGGAAGCAGAATACTGGATATGGTCGTGGAAAAGCAAAGACCGGAGATTATTATGAAAGTGGTCGTTGTGATGACATGCAGCAGTGCTGCCCTCATTCTTTTGCGGTGGGGATTGGAAAGCATACTCCGTGTGAAAGAACAGGAATTGGACTCCCGCGTGGATGCAAGTATCAGTGCAAAGTGTTATGAACTGGACTATGAGATTCTTGAAAAAAAGGAAACCTTGGATATGGTTCATAAAGCAAGGGAATCTTATTCCATCGGGGGCGGAATTTACATGCTTTGTGAAAAACTGGCATTGGTACTGGAGGCTGTCATAACGATAGCAGGATCTGTTGCCCTCGTAATCCCGCTGTTTATCCCGGTAGGAAAAGAGACAGCCGGCCATGAATCTTTTTTGAATCAGTGGTACTGCGGTGTGATCCTTGCCCTGATATTAGCGGTAAGTGTATGGATCCGATACCGGGTAACGAAGACCAATGAGGAAAAAGAGAAGAAACTGGTGGAAAAGACTCTTGGTTTTAATCGGGCATTTAGTTATTTCATGGACTATTTGCATAAGTATGAATATGGAAAAGATATCCGTATGTATCATATGCAGAATAAGATTGTAAAAACCATGAAAAGCCAGGCGGATGAACTGGAAGAACGTGCAAAGTGGAAGTTAAAATATTATGCGGTCTTTCAGGCAGGGCAGAGTGCAGCGGGATTTCTGGCATCTCTCAGTTGTTATGTCTATGTGGGAGCCAAAGGGATTTTAAAACTGATCAGCATCGGAAATGTTGTATGTTACTGTACCGCAATCCTGAAACTGTTATCCGGACTGAACAGCATTATGGACGAAGGAATTTCATTAAAGATTCGAGCGGATTATATGGCGCATTATTATGATTTTCTGGAACTTGAAAATAAAAAATACGAGGGGACGCTGCCAATCGAAAAGCGCGATGATAACCGGTTTCAACTGGAATTCCGCGATGTCTCTTTTCATTATCCTGGTTCGGAAAAAATGGTTCTTGACCATGTTTCCGTGAAATTTGAAATTGGGGAAAAAATGGCAGTGGCAGGGCCAAATGGTGCGGGAAAGAGTACCTTTATAAAACTTCTCTGCCGTCTGTACGATCCGACGGAAGGCGAGATCCTGTTAAATGGAATTAATATCCGGTTTTATGATTATGAAGAATATCTGAAACTTTTTTCTGTCGTATTTCAGGATTACAAATTGTTTTCCTTTTCGCTCGCACAAAATGTAGCAGGCGCGCGGCAATACGATGGAAAGAAAGTAGAACGCTGCCTTCGGGAGGCAGGCTTTGGGGATCGATTAGAAAACATGGAACAGGGAATGGAAACTAATATTTACCAAATTCAGGAAAATGGTGTTGAGATATCGGGCGGTGAGGCGCAGAAGATTGCATTGGCAAGGGCGTTGTATAAGGATGCTCCGGTTGTTATCCTGGATGAACCGACCGCAGCGCTGGATCCGGTCAGCGAATATAAGACGTATAAACAGTTTCATGAAATGGTGCAGAATAAAACGGCGGTATTTATCTCACACCGCATGTCAAGCTGCCGTTTTTGCAGCCGTATTCTTGTTTTTAATGAGGGACACATTATTCAGGATGGAACCCATGAGACATTGCTTCAGGAAAAGGGAAAACTTTATGAGCAGATGTGGGAAGCACAGGCGCAGTATTATCAATAAAAATACCGCTTGTCACAAAAAATGCCGTTTATCCCAAAATATTTACCGTTCGTCATTAATAGTAGCAATTTGGAAAAAATTGTGTTATAATTTAAAGAAAGAGGTAGAGACAGATCTTCAAATTAAGAAGGATCACAGAAAACAACCGGTTCAAGGAGGTATTTTGTATGACAAAGGATGTTAAAAAAATTGTAGCATTGGGAACGTTGGCTGCTGTGCTTGCCACGACAGGGGTGTCGGGAAATACAGGAAATGTGAACGCGGCAGGTAAACAGGAGAATAAGATCACATACCAGAATAAAGTTTTTACAGCGAACTTTGCTAAGAAGGTGAAAACGGTTTCTTTTAACAACAAGAAAACAACAGATGGCAAATGTATTCAGAAACTGTGTGAGCTTTTTGCAGGGCTTTCGATGGAGGAGACAACCGAGTTAAAAGGACGCTATGCCAATGATCCGGCAAAACCGGAAGAACTTGTGGCAGGAATCCCGGAACCGATCGTATTTACATTGTCCGATAAGACGATTTATACCGTAGAAAGCACAGATGCGCAGATGAAGGTGCAGATTAAAAAAGGATCAAAAGAAATCAGTACGAAATATTATAATTTAACGTCCTTTTTATCCAACACGTTTTGGGAAAATGTGTCTGCCACAATAAAAGCGGATAACGTCTATTCGTGCATTAAAATTGAGCAGAATAGAAAATACAAATTAAAAGATTTTATCCGGAAAAGCAAAGGAACGTCCAAGGAAGCAGAGAAATTTTACGAAGAGGCTTTTCAGGCAAAGAAAGTGAAGCTGAGCGGTAAAGGAATTACCGTAAAGAATACTGTGTTTCAGGTGAAAAAAACGGGTGTTTACACAGTGACAATAAAGGCAAAGGGAAAGAACTATAAAATCCCTGTGACGGTAATTCCGAAGATATTAAAAGACAATGGCAAAAAAACAGCATCTGTGACGATGACACAGCTGGTTACGGGACTGGAAAACCAAACCGGTCCGGCTTATAAGACAGTCCGTATCACAGATAAAAAGGTGTTGGAGACACTGAAAAAGAAGATGAATGCAGCAAAGTATCAGTTTGATTTTGCCGGGGCGCAGAAACATGGTGTTGGCGATATGTCAATCGTAGTAAACTATTTTGATGAGAAAGCAGAGACAATCCGCATACTCAAAATTTCGGAAAAAGGAATCCGAGACGTTTCCACAGATGGATATTGGACAAATTCTTCAGAGGCAAAGGCGTTGTACAATTATCTGGAACTGTTTTTTAAGGCATCGGGAACCATTGTAAAAAATTGACAGGAGGAGAAACTATATGAAAAAGAAACTTATATTGGGGATTGCATTTGCAGTCTGTGCGATGGTATTACCACTTGGTAATGTAGATCGTATCAAAGCGCAGGAAACAGAAGTGAAGATTGACAGCCAGAATTTCCCGGATCCGGTTTTCCGTGAATACATAAAACAATGTGATCTGGATAAAAGTGGAAGTCTTTCACCGGAAGAAATTCGAAAGATTACGGAGTTGAGTCTCGAGTCTTTTGATTTAAATAAAAATGTATCTTCTGCTATGGATATAACGGGGATTGAAAAGTTATCCAATCTTTCGAGTATAAGGATCTTGAGTGTTAAAAAGATAACAGGAACCCTCAAAAAGAATACGAAGCTTAAAGTGGTTAAGATTGAGGAAAATACGGCACTTACATGGAAAGAATACGCATCCATGCTTCCTTTGGATCAATTGGAAATGTTGATGGTTTCTGAGGATACAAAGTTTACCGATGTGACATTTTCAAAGAATACGAAGTTGAAATGTGTGTCGTTTGAAACATGCAGAAATTTAAAAAAATTGGATGTTAAAAAACTTAAGAACCTGGAAGAATTAACCGTCTGCAATGCAAGGGTGAAAGCACTGGATCTTCGCAGCAATAAAAAACTTAGCAAACTTTATATCCGGTACGGAACCGCCTGTGTGGTAGAGGATCTGACAAAGTCTACGAGTGACGACATTGCAATTGCTGAGGGAACGGGGCTTTGTTATCAGGATGCGGTTCTGAAATGTGACGTGAAACTGCCGAAAAATAACCGGATTACCGACATCGATTATTTTGTGAAAAATAAGTCGCTTGATCTGAGTGAATGTAAAAAACTGACACAGGTGAATGTCAACCGTTTTACGACATTAAAATTCAAGAAATCCTGGTATAAATCACATGGCAAAAAAGTAGATATTTATGCCGATGGAGTGAAACAAAAGAAAAAGAAATGTACCGTGAAAACGAAGAATGGCTATACTTTTGTCAAGGGAGGAAAAGTGGATCAGAAAAAATACTGGCATATGCCATATGATGAGTTAAAGAGATGGGAACAGGAACAAGAAACGCACGGTTGATGAAGTGGAAAAGAAAGCAAAAAGCGCGGCTGAAAGGCTGCGCTTTTATTATGGATTCACATTTTTCAAACAATTGCATAAAATATGAGTAACAAAACGATTTTGGTGAATGCCTTGAATACAACAACACCCCGTCCGGAGCTTTTTGCCTCGGTTACTTCTTCGGATACCGAAGGGTTATTAGATGTCAATGTTACCTCGGAAGTGAACAACCGCCCGATTGATGGCGCGCAGGTTCAGATAACAAGAGACAGTGATCCGGAACAGATTATTGAACAGACTACGACAAATTCTCTCGGGCAGATTCCCGAGCTGACACTTCCGGCACCGCCTGTAGATTACAGCATGGAGCCCGGTGCCAACAAGCCGTATGCCGAATATACGATTACGATCACGGCACCCGGATTTGAACCGTTTCGCGTCAGTGGGGCGGAGATTTTTTCTGGCGAAACGGCAATCCAAAATGCTTCGCTTCTTCCCACATCGCCGGCAATCAGCGGTGACACGGAACTTTTTGTCATTCCGGATCATACGCTTTGGGGAGATTATCCGCCAAAGATTGCGGAAAATGAGATCAAATCCATTGATGAAACCGGTGAGATCGTACTGAGCCGGGTAGTTATTCCCGAATACATCGTTGTCCACAATGGACCGCCAAGCGACCGCTCTGCGAAGGACTATTATGTCCCGTACCGCGATTATATTAAGAATGTAGCGAGCAGTGAGATCTATTCGACTTGGCCGGAAGCGACGTTACAGGCAAATATTCTGGCAATCCAGTCATTTACGTTGAACCGTGTTTTTACAGAGTGGTATCGCAATAAAGGGTATGATTTTACAATCACAAGTTCGACCGCTTACGATCATAAATGGATTCCAAACCGCAATGTGTTCGAAAGTATTTCGAATGTGGTGGATGAGATCTTTAGCAATTATCTTTCCCGTCCGGGTGTATTGCAGCCGATTCTGACGCAGTATTGCGATGGGAAAAATGTTACCTGTCCGAACTGGATGAGCCAATGGGGAAGTAAATCTTTGGGAGACCTTGGTTATACGGCGATTGAGATTCTTCGGAATTATTATGGAAGCTCCATGTATATCAATGCGACCGATGTGATCTCTGGCATTCCGTCTTCTTATCCGGGTTCGCCGCTCCGCGTCGGAGATTCCGGTGACAAGGTGTGCCAGATGCAGGCACAGCTCAATGTTATTTCAGATGCGTACCCGCTTATTCCGAAAATTGCGGAGGATGGGATCTTTGGTCCGGCAACCGAAGAGGCTGTAAAAACTTTCCAGCAGATTTTTAAATTGACACAGGATGGGATCGTTGGTTTCCAGACATGGTATAAAATTTCAGAAATTTATGTCGGCGTGAGCCGGATCGCAGAGGGCGTGGCTAGATAGCTGCGCCTTTTTCCGTTGAATCACCGGTTGATAGCTATACTTTTTTGGATTCCAGTTCTTTTAGCAGATGAATTTTTAAATCGGTTATATGCTGTCGGAAATAATTCTTATTGGAAGCTTCAAAGTTAAGAATTCGGTTCAACTTATAGTGCAGTGCTTGTAATAAATGGGGATTTTTTATTATGTGAAGTTTGTTGTCGGAACCAAGATGTTCCTCTGAAATATATTTATCTGTTATGGGAATCGCATCTGAAATAAAAAATATTGATTTATTTGTAGTCCTTCCTATATGGTAATAGCAGCTTCTCAGATCTCTGGTGGGGTTATTCATAAAAGATTTAATTCGTTCCATGGCTTTATCATCTCTATGATTGACTTTCCCAACAGGGATTGCCCAATATAAATCAGGGTGTTCCGTTGATTGCATTAAGCAGACGATGGGGCGCTTCTTTTGATCATTCCATTCGCCGCCCAGATTTCGGATTAGTTGTTTGAAATCTTCGGTAATATAATACATTCCGTTTTTAATCATATCTCTCCTTTATGTAAAAGAGCCAATGTTAAAACATTAGCTCTTATAACAATGTTTCTTTGTCGCACATTGTGAAGCGTGTTTGAATAAGCAATGTTTGAGCACACATTGCGAAGTGCTTTTGCATAAACAATGTTTCTTTGCCGCACATTGTGAAGCGTGTTTGTCTCAGAAATCTTTTTGGATTTCTTAATCATATTATACACATTTACAAAGGAAAAGCAATTGTGAATCATTGACAAAAATATTTGTAAACGTTTGTATGGTTTTACATTTTAAACAAGAGAAAGTATTTGCATACTTTACCAAAAAGGTGTATAATAAATCCGATTATATTTTAGGAGGAACTCTCATTATGTTGGATATCAAATTTTTACGGGAAAATCCGGATGTTGTAAAACAGAATATCAAAAATAAATTTCAGGACCGCAAACTTCCTCTTGTAGATGAAGTGATCGCACTGGATAAAGAGAGCCGCGCGACACAGCAGGAAGCGGACGAGCTGCGTGCGAAGAGGAAGAAAATTTCCAAAAATATCGGCGGTTTGATGGCACAGGGCAAAAAAGAAGAAGCCGAAGCTCTGAAAGCAGAAGTAGCACAGGGTGCAGAACGCCTTGCTGAACTGGAAAAGAAAGAGACAGAGCTGGCTGAAAAGATCAAAGAGATTATGATGACAATTCCGAATATCATTGATCCAAGTGTGCCGATCGGAAAAGATGACAGTGAAAATGTAGAGATCGAACGATTTGGAGAACCGGTTGTACCGGATTTTGAAATTCCATATCACACGGAAATTATGGAAAAATTTGATGGCATTGATCTGGATGCAGCGCGCGATGTAGCCGGAAACGGATTTTATTATCTGATGGGTGACATTGCAAGACTTCATTCAGCGGTGATCTCTTATGCAAGAGATTTTATGATCGACCGCGGATTTACGTATTGTGTACCGCCGTTTATGATCCGCAGCAACGTAGTGACTGGCGTAATGAGTTTCGATGAGATGGATGCCATGATGTATAAGATCGAGGGCGAAGATCTTTATCTGATCGGTACAAGTGAGCACTCCATGATCGGTAAATTTATTGATAAGATCCTGCCTGAGGAAAAACTGCCTCAGACATTGACAAGCTATTCTGCTTGCTTCCGTAAAGAATAGGGAGCAGATGTAATTGAAGAGCGTGGCGTTTACCGCAGTCACCTGTGTTTTATATTGGAAATGTTCGTGGTTTGTAAACCGGAAGAGAGTAAAATGTGGTTTGATAAATTATGGCAGAATACAGTAGATTTGTTCCGCTCTTTGGACATCCCGGTTCGTACGCTTGAGTGCTGCTCCGGTGACCTCGCAGACCTGAAAGTGAAATCCATCGATGTAGAAGCATGGTCACCGCGTCAGAAGAAATATTTCGAAGTGGGAAGCTGCTCGAATCTTGGTGACGCACAGGCACGCCGCCTGAAAATCCGTGTTGTGGGAGAAAATGGAAAATATTTTGCCCACACATTAAACAATACGGTAGTAGCACCACCTCGTATGCTGATCGCTTTTCTGGAGAACAACCTGAATGCCGATGGTTCGGTTAATATTCCGAAAGCACTTCAGCCATACATGGGCGGAAAAGAAAAAATTGAAGCATAATCAGAAAGTATAGAATACATAAGAGGAGCTATACTCTGCCTGGCAGAGATGGTTCCTTTTGTGCCGAGAAAAGGGGAAGTGGATGAAAAAACTAAAATCACTTGGTTTTGCAGTAATATATCTTTTGATACCAATTGTACTCCAGCTTGTATTATCTGTGATGATTTCCTTTCATATTGTGGCGGTTCGTCTGCTTCATGGTGTGGAGTACGATGCGGACAAGCTGGAAGCATGGATCTCTTCTGCGCAGATCAATATGATCCTGATCATGCTTGTCAATGCGACCATTATTGTGGGCGTTGGTATCTGGTACTGGTACGTGCGAAAAGTACATCAGCCGGTAGAGGCGAAAGACAGATATCGTAAGATCTTAGCACCGCGGGCAATTGTGACGATCCTGCTTTTGGCATTTGCCTCCCAGTTTGTGTGCAACATTTTGATGATCGTATTTCAGAATCTGTTTCCTGCGGTTTACGAGGATTATGTGAAACTTGCGGATACGATGAGTCTGAAGACGATGGCAGCACCGGCGATGATCGCGATTGTAGGTATTTTTGGACCGATTGCAGAAGAACTGGTATTTCGAGGCATGGTATTCCGGACGCTGCGGAAGGGATTTCCGTTTGCTGTGGCAGCACTTCTTTCCGGAGCGTGTTTTGGAATCTATCACATGAACTGGGTGCAGGGCGTGTATGCTTCCTGCCTTGGAGTGGTTTTGGCTTTTGTTTATGAGCGCACGCAAAGCATACTGGGTGCGATATTATTTCATATGTTTTTTAATTGCAGCAGTTATTTATTGGAACAGCTGGGAAATGTGCTGCCGGATGGCGTGCTTGGTTTGCTGTATCTGATCGCAATGGCGGTTTCGGTGGTAGCATTTATCCCATTATTGAGAAAGGTGGCACGACTGTTTCCGTCACCAAAAAAAGAGCTGCAAAACAGAAAAGAAGCAGCAGTGATTCAGGAGGAACAAAACGATGAGAACGTTTGAAAAATCAGATAAATTACATGGTGTATGTTATGATGTGAGAGGGCCGGTACTTGATGAAGCGAAAGAGATGGAACGCCGCGGCGAGACGGTGCTTCATCTGAATATCGGAAATCCGGCACCGTTTGGTTTCCGTGCACCGCAGATCGTGCTGGATTCTATGGAGGAAGCATTGGCAGATCCGATGAGCCAGGGATACAGCGATTCGAAGGGACTTTTGGAAGCCCGCGAAGAAATCTTGCAGTATCATATGCAGAAAGGACTTCCGGGACTTTCTTTGGATCATATTTATATCGGCAATGGAGTCAGTGAGATGATTTCCCTGTCTCTTCAGGCATTGTTAAATAATGGGGATGAGATATTGATCCCTGCACCCGATTATCCGTTGTGGACGGCAGCAGCCAAACTTGCCGGTGGAAATCCGGTTCATTACATCTGTGACGAGAGTTCGGGCTGGTATCCGGATATTGAAGATATGGAGAAGAAGATCACGGACAAGACAAAAGGAATTGTCGTGATCAACCCGAACAATCCGACCGGAGCCTTATATCCAAAAGAAATACTGGAAAAAATTGTTAATTTAGCGAGAGAGCATGAATTGATGATCTTTGCGGATGAGATATATGACCGCCTTGTGCTGGATGGTAAAACCCATACATCGATCGCCTCTCTTGCACCGGATCTTTTCGTGGTGACATTCAATGGACTTTCCAAATCGCACCGTATCGCAGGATTCCGAAGCGGCTGGATGGTTCTCAGTGGAGATCTGTCCAAAGCAAAGGGCTACATCGAGGGAGTGAATATGCTTTCTTCCATGCGTCTTTGTGCCAATGTTCCGGCACAGCATGTCATTGCACCGGCACTCCGCAACCGTCCGGAAGTGGACGACCTGCTTTTGCCGGGAGGACGTATTTACGAGCAGCGCAAAGTAATCTGTGATGCGATTGCAGAAATCGATGGTTTGTCCGCTGTGACACCGGAAGCAGCTTTTTATATTTTTCCGAAGATCGATGCCAAACGTTTCCATATCTTAGATGATGAAAAATTTGCCCTTGATTTTCTTCGTGAGAAACATGTTCTTCTGGTTCACGGACGCGGCTTTAACTGGGAAGCACCGGATCATTTCCGTATCGTATATCTTCCGGAAGTGGCGGTTTTGGATGAGTGCATGACAAAAATGAAAGAATTTTTGGCAGATTATCAGCAAAAATGATGAGCCTTCAATCGTTACTTGCAAAAATAGAAAATATTTAGTATACTGAGAACGTCAGGAGGTGATGACGTGGCATTGCGCGTAAGCGATATTGCTGCTGAAAATTATATGCAGCAGACGAGAAAACAAAATACAGCGGCAGGGACGACCATAACTCCGTTTTCCAAAATGATGGAAGAAGAGACGAAGAAGGTAAATGAGGAGAACGCGGCGTCATCAACGCAGACGACATCGCAGACAGCGTCTGCCGCAAATGTGGCAAAGACCACAGGAACGACAGGAATGGTAAAAAGCGATGGAACATTGACGACGACCTTAGATGACATTTTTAAAAGAGCGTCGGAAAAATATGGGGTATCGTATGATTTTTTAGTGGCAGTAGCCAAGGCGGAGTCGGATTTTAATCCAAAATGCGTCTCTTCGGCAGGAGCCAAAGGAATTATGCAGATTATGCCATATGAGGCCAAAGAACTTGGTGTAGACGATGTGTATGATGCGGAGCAGAATATTATGGCATCGGCCAAACTGCTGGCGGCACATCTGAAAAAATTTAATGGAGATACCACTCTGGCAGCGGCGGCATACAATGCCGGCAGCGGAAGAGTGAAGCAATATGGCGGTGTTCCTCCGTTTACGGAGACACAGAATTACGTCAAAAAAATTGCAAAATATATGGAAGAAGGTGTCAAGGTACCGGATAAGACAGTGACTGTGATACCAAATAAACTGAGTGGCGATGTGACGAAAAGCCAGAGTACGGCAGCGTCAGCGAGCCAGCAGACAGAGGCACAGACAAGCCAGACGACATCTGTAGTACAAGATGCAGCAGCCGCAACGGACGAAGAGCTGAATCAGACGATGGTGGCGGTCGGAAGTGGGGCTTCGGCAGTGACAATGACCTATGGGGCTTACCAGAGATATCTGGAACTTGGCAGCCTCGGTGTCGGATGACAGCAGCCGGGACAATTCCCGGTGTCAATGATTTTAAAAGAAGGAGAATTAAAAAATGAGCAAGAAACCAACCGTATTGATGATCTTAGATGGTTATGGAATGAGTGACAAAGTAGAAGGAAATGCGATTGCACAGGCAAAGACACCGGTGATGGACAAACTTATGGCAGAATGTCCATTTGTACTCGGACAGGCAAGTGGTATGGCAGTCGGACTTCCGGAAGGACAGATGGGGAACTCGGAAGTAGGACATACCAATATGGGTGCCGGACGCATCGTATACCAGATGTTGGTTAAAATCAGTAAATCTATTCAGGATGGCGACTTTTTTGAAAATGAAGCATTGAAAAAAGCCGTTGAGAATTGTAAAAAGAATGACTCTGCCCTTCATTTGATGGGACTTCTTTCCCCAGGCGGTGTACACAGCCACATGGAGCATCTGTATGGCTTGCTCGAACTGGCAAAGAAAAATGGAATTGACAAAGTGTATGTACATGCCTATCTTGATGGACGTGACGTGCCACCATCATCGGCAGCAGAATATATGGAAGAAGCCGTAGCAAAGATGAAAGAGATTGGCGTCGGAACTGTAGCTACGATCTCCGGACGTTTTTATGCGATGGACCGTGACAATGCGTGGGACCGCGAGGAAAAAGCCTATGCTGCACTCGTGTATGGTGAAGGTGTAGAGGCATCGGATCCGGTACAGGCGATCAAGGATTCTTATGCAAATGACGTGACCGATGAGTTTATGCTTCCGACCGTTGTAGATAAAAACGGAATGATCAAAGAAAATGACAGTGTGATTTTCTTTAACTTCCGTCCGGACCGTGCAAGGCAGCTTACCAGAGCGTTTGTAGATCCTGATTTCACAGGATTTGAGCGCAGAAATGGGTATTTTCCACTTACGTTTGTATGTATGGCACAGTACGATGCACAGATGCCAAATGTACTCGTTGCTTTCCCACCGGAAGAATTGAAAATGACATTTGGTGAGTATTTGTCAAAACATGGAAAAACACAGCTCCGTCTGGCAGAGACACAGAAATATGCGCATGTTACGTTCTTCTTTAATGGTGGAGAAGAGACACAGTTTGAAGGCGAGGATCGTATCCTTGTAAACTCTCCAAAAGTAGCGACATTTGACTTGAAGCCGGAAATGAGTGCGTATGAGGTTTGCGATAATCTCGTAGATTCCATTAAATCCGACAAGTACGATGTTATCATCATCAACTTTGCAAACCCGGATATGGTAGGACATACCGGAATCATTGAGGCGGCGATCAAAGCAATCGAAGCAGTAGATGAGTGTGTAGGACGTGCAGTAAAAGCCATTGATGAAGTGGATGGACAGCTCTTTATCTGTGCAGACCATGGAAATGCAGAAAAACTGATCGACGAAGATGGCGAGCCATTTACAGCACATACGACGAATCCGGTACCATTTATCATTTATAATTATGATGAAAATTATACATTGCGTGAGGGCGGTTGTCTGGCAGATATCGTTCCGACCCTGATCGAAATGATGGGAATGGAGCAGCCGGCAGAGATGACCGGAAAATCTTTATTGGTTCGTAAATAAGAGAAAATATCAGGCCCCCGGTTTCGGATGATGGGATGGCAGTGTGCTGTCGCCAGCCGCAACCGGGGGCTTTTGCAGTAAAAGCCCGGTAAGTGACTGCCCGGCTTATATTGATACAGGGAGGCAACAATGGCAAAAAAAGTAGTAGTTGGAATGTCCGGTGGAGTGGATTCTTCTGTGGCGGCATATCTTTTGCAAAAACAGGGATATGAGGTCATCGGCGTTACGATGCAGATCTGGCAGGAAGATGATGTCTGTACATTGGAAGAAAATGGAGGGTGCTGCGGACTGTCTGCGGTGGAGGACGCAAGACGAGTGGCAGAACGCCTCGGAATACGATATTATGTGATGAACTTCCGGCAGGAATTTCAGAAAAATGTAATTGATTATTTCGTAGATGAATATCTGCACGGAAGAACCCCCAATCCGTGTATCGCGTGCAACCGCTATGTGAAGTGGGAATCGCTGTTGCAGAGAAGTCTGGAGATCGGAGCGGATTATATTGCAACAGGACATTATGCCAGAATCGATAAACTTCCGAATGGCAGATATGCGTTGAAAAAATCGGTGACAGCGGCAAAAGATCAGACGTATGCTTTGTATAATCTGACACAAGACCAGTTGTCACATACGTTGATGCCGGTCGGTGAATACGAAAAAGAAAATGTGAGAAAGATGGCAGAAGAGGCCGGACTTCCGGTTGCACATAAGCCGGACAGCCAGGAAATCTGTTTTGTCTCGGACAATGATTATGCTTCCTTTATTGAAAAGGAAACAGGTGTCGATATCCCGACAGGAAATTTCGTGGATGTACATGGAAATGTACTCGGAACGCACAAAGGAATCACACATTATACGATTGGTCAGCGGAAAGGACTTGGACTGGCGATGGGACATCCGGTATTTGTCTGTGAGATCCGGCCGGAGACCAACGAAGTGGTGATCGGCGAAAATGAGGATATTTTTACAACAACGATCCGGGCCAACCATCTGAATTTTATGTCGGTGGAGGACATCGACGGCGAGGTGCGTGCACTGGCAAAGATCCGTTATAACCACCGCGGAGATATGTGTACCCTGCGAAAAATCAACGAAGATACCGTCGAAGCGGTCTTTGACAAGCCGCAGCGCGCAGCCACTCCGGGACAGGCACTTGTCTTTTACGACGGCGACTATGTGATGGGCGGCGGCACTATCATTTGATTTTTATGCTTTTTTCATGTTTTTGGCAAAGTATATCATTTTTTGTCTTGTAATTCACCGGAAATATTTGCAGCAAGTGGCTTTTGAGCGCGTCGGCAGGAGACACTGGTAGTTTCAGTGTCCCTGCCGCTACGCAGATCAACGAGCGAAAGCGTCCACGCAGCGCAAACATTTTCGGTGAATTATAAAATAGAAAAAAATTGTCGATACAGGCGGCAACAAACATAAAAAAATCACTTGAATAAATTGTTTTCTTATGATAGTATATATTAGATAACTTGTTTCCAAGGGGCTTTTGCGCCTGGAAAAGATGTGAAAGGGGAAGCGTCATGAAGTATTTTGGTACCGATGGCTTTCGTGGCGAGGCAAATGTCACGCTGACGGCAGAACATGCTTTTAAGATTGGACGTTTTTTGGGACACTATTATCAGAATGAAGATCATAGAGTACGGGTTCTTGTAGGAAAAGATACAAGATTGTCCGGATATATGTATGAGACGGCACTGGCAGCGGGCTTGACAGCAAGCGGAGCCGATGTCTATGAGATACATGTTACGACGACACCGAGTATTTCATATCTGATCCGTCGGCAGAATTTTGATCTGGGTATTATGATCACAGCGAGCCACAATCCGTACACCGATAATGGGATTAAGGTCATCAATGGCACGGGTCATAAACTGGAAGAAGAAGTCGAGATCGAGATGGAAAAATACATCGATGGAGAAATTTCGGAGATTCCCTATGCGACCGGAGAGAAACTGGGACGATGCTTTGATTATCAGGAAGGAAAAAAGATTTACAAGATGTATCTGGAGAATCTGGCAAAGCACAGTTACAATGGTAAGACGGTAGCACTTGACATGTCCAATGGATCGGCTTCCGGTATTGCAGCAGAGATATTCCGAAGACTGGGTGCGATCGTCCATACGACGGGAGATAAACCCGACGGAATGAATATAAACAAAGAATGTGGTTCCACCCACATTGAAAAATTACAAAAATTAGTAAAAGAAACAGGCGCAGATGTGGGCTTTGCTTATGATGGCGATGCGGACCGGTGCCTTGCCGTAGATGAGAACGGAGAGGTTGTGACCGGAGACCACATTATGTATCTGTGTGGAATGGATTTAAAGGAAAAAGGCAAGTTAAAAGACAATATGGTTGTTACGACCGTTATGTCCAACATGGGATTGTATAAAGCCTTTGACCGTGCCGGCATTTCCTACCAACAGACGGCGGTAGGGGATAAATATGTATGTGCCAATATGATGGAAAACGGCTATGTTCTCGGTGGAGAGCAGTCCGGGCATATTATATTTATGGAACATGCCGTGACCGGAGACGGTATTTTGACTTCCTTAATGATCATGGAAGCAATGCTTTCGAAAGACAGTTCTTTGTCAGCCCTGACAAAGGATTTAAAGATATATCCGCAGTTACTTGTCAATATGCGCGTCAAAGATAAACTGGCGGCAAGAGAAGATGAAGATGTGAAAGCAGCGGAAGAAGAAGTGGCAAAAGCACTCGGAGACGAGGGAAGGCTGCTCCTGCGTGAAAGTGGTACAGAGCCGCTCATCCGTGTTATGGTAGAAGCTGCGACGGATGAAATATGCAGGGAAAATGTGGATAAGATAATTCAAGTTTTACGTGCCAAAGGGCATGAGGATAAAAACTGAAAGAGATAGAAAGGAATCAAAAGAATGAAAGGTGCTTATTACACAAAACAGTATCGTAATGTATTTGCGGAGTGCGGTCATTCTCAGGAAGAGATTGACAAAAAATTAAAAGACGCATTCCACACGGTATTTTACGGACCGGCTGGCGAGAAATTTTATTTTGAAGCCGGAGATGATATGGGATATTTCGAGGATACGGGAAATTTTGATGCCCGTACAGAAGGAATGTCATATGCCATGATGATGTGCGTTCAGATGAATATGAAAGAAGAATTTGACCGCGTATGGAAATGGGCGAGAACATATATGTACATGGAAGATGGCTATAACAAAGGATACTTCGCGTGGTCCTGTAAGACCACAGGTGAGAAAAATGACTACGGTCCGGCACCGGACGGCGAAGAATTTTTTGCAATGTCATTGTTCTTTGCTTCCCACCGCTGGGGAGACGGCGACGGAATCTTCAATTATTCCCGGGAAGCAAAAAATATCCTGAGTGCCTGTATACATAACGGAGAGAAAGAACCGGGAGATCCGATCATGGAGCCGGAAAACTATCTGATCCGTTTTATCCCAAGCAGAAAATTCAGTGATCCGTCCTATCATTGTGCACATTTTTATGAACTGTTCGGAGAATGGGCCAATGAAGAAGACAGAGAATTCTGGAAAAAGGCAGCGAAAGCAAGCCGTGAATATCTGAAAAAAGCATGTCATCCGGAAACCGGACTGGCAGCAGAATATGCTTATTATGATGGTACTCCATATGAGAAAGAGCAGGATGTCTTTGGCGGACGCCATGACTGGTACTACAGTGATTCTTACCGTGTTATTGCAAACATTGGTCTGGATTATGAGTGGTTTGCCGCAGATGAATGGAATGTGGAAAACAATAACAAAGTACAGAAATTCTTTATGGAGACACATCGTGGAGAAGACTTTAAGGTGTATGAGATTGACGGAACCGTCATCGACCAGCCGGCTCTTCACCCGGTAGCAATCATCGCAACCAATGCACAGGCATCTCTTGCCGCAGACGGCCCTTATGCCAAAGAGTGTGTAGAAAGATTCTGGAACACACCGCTTCGTACCGGCGAGAGAAGATACTATGACAATTGTCTGTATCTGTTTGCTCTTTTAGCATTGAGTGGAAATTACCGTATCTGGTAGTCCAAGGCGTTTAGAAATAGAAAAATCAGGGAATACTACCAAAAGTTCCCGCAGCAATTAAAAAATTTGGAGGATTAAGAAAAATGAGTTACAAAGTAGAGAATCTTGAAAACAGTATGGCAAAAATTACAATAGAGGTAAGCCCGGAAGCATTTGAAGAGGCTATGGTAAAATCTTACAATAAGAACAAAGCAAAGATCGCACTTCCTGGATTCCGTAAAGGAAAAGCTCCACGTAAAATGATCGAAAAGATGTATGGCCCGGAAGTATTTTATGAGGATGCAGCAAACTTTGCAATTCCGGATGCTTATGAAGAAGCAGCAAAAGAGAGCGGACTTGAAATCGTATCCCGCCCGGATATCGATGTGGAAAAAATTGGAAATGGCGAACCTTTTGTATTTACCGCTACTGTTGCTGTAAAACCGGATGTTGAACTTGGCGATTACAAAGGAATCGAAGTAGAGAAACAGGAAGTTAAGATTATGGCAGCAGATGTCAATGCAGAGCTTGCTAAGGTTCAGGAGCAGAATGCACGTACGGTAAACGTGGAAGACCGTGCAATCAAAAAAGATGATATTGCAGTGATCGACTTTGAGGGATTTGTAGATGACGAGCCATTTGATGGTGGAAAAGGTACCGATTATTCTCTTACGATCGGAAGCCATTCCTTTATCGATACCTTTGAAGATCAGCTGATCGGTAAAAACAAAGGGGATAAAGTGGATGTCAATGTAACATTCCCAGAGACTTATCATGTAGAAGAACTCAAAGGAAAACCGGCACTTTTCAAAGTAGAGATCAAAGACATCAAGATGAAAGAGCTTCCAAAACTGGATGATGAATTTGCCAGCGAAGTTTCTGAATTTGAGACATTGAAAGAATACAAAGCAAGTGTTAAGAAGACATTGACAGAGCGCAGAAAAAATCAGGTAAAAGCAGAAAAAGAAGATAAGATCATCAGCCAGGTAGTAGAGAACTCTAAGATTGAGCTTCCAAAACCAATGGTTGACGAGCAGATTAATCAGATGATCAATGAGTTTGCTTCCCGTCTTCAGCAGCAGGGACTCAGCATTGACCAGTACATCCAGATGACAGGTATGCAGCCACAGATGATGATGGAGCAGATGCGTCCGGAAGCAGAGACACGTATCCGTACACGTCTTGTATTGGAGGCCGTTGCAGCAGCAGAAGGCATCAAAGCGACAGCAAAAGACATTGACAAAGAGATTGAAAAAATGGCTGAAATGTACAACATGGAAGCAGATAAGATCAAAGAAATGTTTGGCGATGCTGAGAACAAACAGATTTCTGAGGATATCGCTGTACAGAAAGCAGTTGACTTCCTTGTAAAAGAGTCTGTAGAAGTAGAGCCAAAAGAAGAAGAGAAAGAAGAAAAAGCAGAATAATACATTTTGCATTTTCAGATAGGAGGGAAATGTTATGGCATTAGTACCTTACGTCATTGAACAGACCAGTCGTGGCGGAGAACGCTCTTACGATATTTATTCCCGTCTTCTCCGTGAAAGAATCATCTTTTTGGGAGATGAAGTGAATGATACGACAGCAAGTCTTGTAGTAGCACAGATGTTATTTTTGGAGTCAGAAGACCCAAATAAAGATATCAACTTATACATCAACAGTCCGGGAGGATCCGTGACTGCCGGTATGGCAATTTACGATACCATGAATTATGTAAAATGTGATGTATCGACCATCTGTATGGGACTGGCAGCCAGCATGGGAGCATTTTTGCTTTCCAGTGGTGCCAAAGGAAAGCGTCTGGCACTTCCAAATTCGGAAATTATGATTCACCAGCCATCCGGCGGTGCCAAAGGTCAGGCGACGGAAATTCAGATTGTTGCAGAAAATATCCTGAAAACGAAGAAAAAGTTAAATGAGATATTGGCAGCAAATACCGGTCAGCCGGTAGAGAAGATTACAGAAGATACAGAGCGTGATAACTTCATGTCAGCGCAGGAAGCACAGGCATATGGTTTGATTGACCGTGTTATCACAAATCATGAATCGAAATAATAGCAAATGGATATGGTGCCACTGCCAATGGTAAAGCGGCACCATATGCTTTTCGCATGTTTTGAATGGAGGAAAGCATGGCAGGCAAAAGTAATGATAATACAACAAAACTTCGTTGTTCCTTTTGCGGAAAAACGGAAAAGCAGGTCCGTAAACTGATCGCGGGACCGAATGATGTATTTATCTGCGATGAGTGCATCAGTCTTTGTGATGAGATTCTGGAAGATGAATTGCAGGATCTGTACGATGACCGCGACACGGAGGAAGTTGAGATCAATCTTTTAAAACCAAAAGAGATCAAAGAGTTTTTGGACGAATATGTAATCGGCCAGGAGGAAGCTAAAAAAGCCTTGTCTGTAGCCGTTTACAATCATTATAAACGAGTAATGTCGCAGGCAGATATGGATGTGGAATTGCAGAAGAGCAACATTCTTATGATTGGTCCAACCGGATCCGGAAAGACCTATCTTGCCCAGACACTGGCAAAGATCCTGAATGTACCATTTGCGATCGCAGATGCGACCACTTTGACAGAAGCCGGTTATGTCGGCGAGGATGTGGAAAATATTCTGCTGAAGATCATTCAGGCAGCAGATTACGATATTGCACGTGCGGAACATGGGATCATTTATATCGATGAAATCGATAAAATCACGAAGAAATCAGAAAATACGTCGATTACCCGTGACGTTTCCGGAGAGGGTGTTCAGCAGGCACTGTTGAAGATTCTGGAAGGAACCGAGGCAAGTGTACCTCCACAGGGAGGAAGAAAACATCCACAGCAGGAATTTTTCCATATCGATACGACCAATATTCTGTTTATCTGTGGTGGAGCTTTTGATGGTCTGGATAAGATCATTGGTTCCCGAATTGATAAAAAATCCATCGGATTTAATGCCGAGATTGCAGACAAATCCGATACCCAGATCGGAGATCTGTTCCGGCAGGTACTTCCACAGGATTTGGTAAAATTTGGAATTATTCCGGAGTTTGTCGGACGTGTTCCTGTGACGGTAAGTCTGGATCTTTTGGATGAAGATGCTTTGAAACAGATTCTGACAAAGCCGAAAAATGCACTCGTGAAACAGTATCAGAAACTGTTGGAACTTGACGATGTACAGCTGACATTTGAAGACGAGGCAATCCAGGAGATTGCACATCAGTCCATCGAACGAAAGACAGGTGCCCGCGGACTTCGTGCCATCATTGAAAACTGCATGATGGATTACATGTTTGAACTTCCATCGAGAGAGGATGTCAAAGAATGTAAGATTACGAAAGATGTGGTTGAGAAGACAGGAAAGGCTACTTTGATCGGCAAAGACGACGAGATCTTAAAGATTGAGACGGAGAAAAAAGACGAAGAAAGTGCCTGAATAAGGTGAAAAGAACAGGACCGGATTTTGCACGGAAAAGTGCGGGATTCGGTCTTGCTGAAATGAGGTAAGTGTAGAAGTTATGGAGAAGCAAATAAAAACAATGCCCGTGATTGCTTTGAAAGGGATGGTGATTCTTCCGGGGATGCTTGTACACCTGGATATGAAACGGGATATTTCAAAAAGAGCGGTAGATGAGGCGATGGCAGGCGATGGTCTGGTCTTTATCACCAATCAGAACGATGAAAATGTAGAACTTCCATTGTATAAAGATTTACGTGCGGTAGGTGTTGTGGCGAAGATCCGGCAGGTGCTGCGTCTGGAAGAGGATGTAGTGCGGACGCTGGTCTCTACGACAGACCGGGGAACCCTCCTTTGTCTGAATCAGAATGAACCATATCTGACCGGGGATGTGGATGTTTATGAGACAGAGGAAGAAATTACAGACGAAGATGAATATGAAGCAATGTGTCGGGAAGCCAGACAGTTATATGAAAAATATCTGATCAAAAATCCGAGTGTGGGGAGAAGTGCCTACGATAAGATACAGGCATCCAAAAGCCTTGGACAGATATTAGACCTGATCATGATGCACATTCCGATGTCCTTTCAGATGCGGCAGTGCTTTCTGGAGTGTTTTGACCTGCGTGACCGGTTTTATTATGTGCTGAATTTTGTGGAACGTGAACTGGATATTCTGGAAGAACGGACAAAATTCCGTCAGGCAGTGAAAAATACTGCGGAAAAGAATCAAAAAGAGTATTATCTGCGCGAACAGATGCGCGCAATCCGTGAGGAACTGGGGGAAGATGGCGAATCCAAGGCAGAAGAGTACCGAAATCAGGCAGATGAACTGATCTGTAGCGACGAAGTACGCGAAAAGATCGAGCAGGAGATCAAGCGGTTTGAATCGCTTCCGGCAAATTCTTCGGAAGCCTCCGTGAGTCAGGATTATATCGAAAATCTGCTTGCGCTTCCGTGGGACAAAATGGATGAAACGCCGCTTGATCTGGCAGAAGCAGAGGCCATTTTGGAAGAGGATCATTATGGTCTGCAAAAAGTAAAGGAAAGAATTCTGGAATTTCTGGCAGTGAGAACGCTGACAGGAAGTGGTGAAGCGCCCATCTTATGTCTGGTCGGGCCTCCGGGAACCGGAAAGACATCCATTGCGAGATCGGTGGCAAGAGCGCTTCATAAAGAATATGTTCGCGTATGCCTTGGCGGTGTGCGTGATGAAGCGGAGATCCGCGGGCATCGAAGAACGTATATCGGAGCGATGCCGGGTAAGATCGTCGCCGGCTTAAAGAAAGCAAAGGTAAAAAATCCACTGATGCTCTTAGATGAGATTGATAAAGTAAGCAGTGATTACAAAGGAGATACTTCTTCCGCACTGTTAGAAGTGCTGGATCCGGAGCAGAACCAGAATTTTGCGGATCACTACATCGAACTTCCGGTAGATCTGTCGGAAGTAGTATTTCTCTGTACTGCCAATACGATCGATACGATTCCAGGGCCGCTTCTTGACCGCATGGAAGTGTTGGAAATCGCCGGTTATACGGAAAATGAAAAATTCCATATCGGAAAACAATATCTGATTCCGAAACAGATCAAGAAAAACGGTCTGAAAAAAAGCCAGTTAGTCATCAACGATAAGGCGTTAAAAACCGTGATCAGCGATTATACAAGAGAGGCAGGAGTCCGTGGACTGGAACGCCAGATTGGAAAAATCTGTAGAAAAGCGGCGAGACTTGTTGTGGAAGAACAACAGGAAAAAGTAAGAGTTTCCGGTAAAAATATCGAAGAATTTCTTGGCAAAAAGAAATTCCGCCCGGATATGGCAAATACAGAAAATGAGATTGGTATCGTACGTGGTCTTGCCTGGACACAGGTAGGCGGCGATACGCTGGAGATTGAAGTAAATATTATGCCGGGAGAAGGAAATCTTATCCTTACCGGACAGCTTGGCGATGTTATGCAGGAATCGGCGCGGATCGCACTAAGTTATGTGCGTTCCATCGTAAAAAAAGAGGCATCGTATTTTAAAGAGCATGACATCCATCTTCATGTGCCGGAAGGGGCAGTACCAAAAGACGGACCATCCGCTGGTGTAACGATGTCCACTGCCTTGTATTCTGCGATTGAAGAAATTCCGGTTGATGCGAAGGTGGCAATGACCGGCGAAGTGACACTGCGTGGAAAAGTGCTGCCAATCGGCGGATTGAAAGAAAAACTACTGGCGGCAAAGAGTGCCGGCATCAAAAAAGTGCTTGTACCGCAGGAAAATAAACCGGATGTCGAAGAACTCGAAGAAGAGATCACAGAAGGCATTCAGATCGTATTTGTGACAAAAGTACAGCAGGTTTTGAAAGAAAGCCTCGTGGAACGATAGAAAGGATGACGAGATGGTTATAAAATCATTGGAACTGGAAACCGTGTGCGGGATTACCAGCAAGTTTCCGGAAAATGACAAATTGGAAATGGCATTCTGGGGACGATCCAACGTTGGAAAGTCCTCCTTGATCAATACATTGATGAACCGTAAAAGTTTTGCCCGAATCTCTTCCCAGCCGGGAAAGACACAGACGGTAAATTATTATAATGTCAATGACATATTCTATCTCGTCGACCTTCCCGGATACGGATATGCAAAGGTGTCCAAAGAAGTGGCGGCAAAGTGGATGAAGATGATTGAACGCTATCTGGATACCTCAAAATGTCTCCGCGTGGTGTTTTTGCTTGTTGATATCCGCCACGAGCCTTCTGCAAAAGATGTAGAGATGTACCGCATGCTTACGAAGAAGGGGCTGAATCCTCTGATCGTGGCAACCAAGGCGGATAAGATCAGCAAAAATGTGAGACAAAAGCATATCGCGCAGATTCGAAAAAAACTGGAAGTTGTGGAAGGAACACCGATCCTTCCGTTTTCTGCCCAGACAAAAGAAGGAAAAGAAGAAATCTGGGAATATATTGACTATTTTGTCAAAGAAATTGACATTCATGAATAAATTGATAGTAATAACCGATGCAGAAATGAGGGAATAAGATGAATCAGAATACCAAGACAACGATTGAAAAAGTGGTAGAAGAAATTTCTGAAAATTATGACAATGAGCCATTATTTTCTACCAAAGCCGGTAAAAATATGCCGGAGCGGAAAGTGATCATTGATGCGTTGAAAGAACTTCGCCTTGTGATGTTTCCAGGATATTTTGGGGAACAGGATGCGACGAGATGTCTGCCAAAATATTTTGTCGGTGACCGGCTTCTCACAATCTACCATATGTTTTTTGAGCAGATCGCCTGCGCCTTTGCATATGAGGAATCGGAAGTGCATGCCTCAGAGATTACCGGAATACCGGATGAGGATAATCAGAGGAAGGCAGAGCGTGTATGCAGTGAATTTTTCGAACAGCTTCCCCGTATTCAGAAACTGCTTTTGAAAGACGTTCAGGCAGGATATGACGGTGACCCGGCGGCGCAGAGTAAAGAAGAGGTTATTTTTTCATATCCGGGATTGTTTGCCATCTTTGTATACCGTATCGCCCATGAGTTGTACATTCGTCAAGTGCCATTTATTCCCCGCATCATGACAGAATACGCTCATGCCAAGACCGGAATCGATATTAACTCCGGTGCGCAGATTGGCGAGAGCTTCTTTATCGATCACGGAACCGGCATCGTAATTGGGGAGACAACGATCATTGGTGACCATGTAAAACTGTATCAGGGAGTTACGCTGGGAGGTCTTTCGACACGCGGCGGACAGAAATTGTCCGGCAAAAAGCGTCATCCAACGATTGAAAACAATGTGACGATCTATGCCGGAGCGACAATCCTTGGTGGCGAGACGGTGATCGGCGAAAATTCGGTGGTAGGCGGTAATACATTTATTACCAGTTCCATTCCCGCAAACTCCAAGGTAAGTTTTCATATTCCGGAAATGGATGTTGTGCAGTAATTTAGTCCACTAAGTGTTCGTAAAATAAACTGACAAGAAACCAGAGAGGCGCGTAGTCTAAGCGGATCACGCCCTCGATGTTACATTTGGAATCACTGTAGTCCCAGGGGCAGCAGTGATTCTTTTTTAACCATTTTCCGGTGCCGTATTCAGCACAGAAGATACAGATCGTATACATGGTTCCACGTACCAGTATATTTTTCTTTTTGAGGATCTGATGCATCGGCTGGATCAGGCACGCCATGCCATAGATGGGAAACATCCAGAGGGACGTCCGGCATAAGCATTTTTTCTCTCCCTTTTTCAGGGCAGAATGAAGCCCGGTCCAGATACATTCAAATCCCCAGCCGCAGAGACCGCATTTTACAAAATTTTTAGGTGTTTCCGATAGTTTCATACAAATCTCCTTTTTTCGTGATGGTGTTAGTATCTCACTTTTCGAAAAGAATATGAATGAAGTGTAAAGTATTTTTGAAGTACTTGTTTTCTTTGACAAGATTCGCTATACTAGTAGTAGACTATTTTTTTACAGGAGGACATTATGGCAGAGATCAGACCATTTGTATGTGTGCGCCCGGCAGAGGAACTGGCATCCCGCGTGGCAGCACTCCCATATGATGTATATAACCGGCAGGAAGCAAAAGAAGAGGTACAGAGAGAACCATTGTCATTTTTAAAAATTGACCGCGCAGAGACCAATTTTGATGACAGTGTGGATACGTATGCGCCGGAAGTATATGAAAAAGCGAAAGAACTTTTGCAAAAGGACAAGCAGGAAGGCGTATATATTACCGATGAAGACCGCAGTTATTATATTTACCAGCTGGTAATGGATGGTCGTCCGCAGACCGGACTGGTTGCCTGTTCTTCTGTAGATGATTATATGAATCATGTCATTAAAAAGCATGAAAATACCAGAGAAGACAAAGAGATTGACCGTATCACCCATGTGGATACGTGTTCTGCGCAGACGGGCCCGATCTTTCTGGCTTACCGTTCGGATAAGAGCATTCATGATATCGTGGCTGCGTATGTGGAAAATGAGACGCCGATTTACGATTTTACGGCGGTAGACGGTATCGCACACCGCGTATGGAAGATCGCAAAAAAAGAAGATGTGGATGCAATTTATAAGGCATTTCAGAACATTGACCAGATTTATATTGCAGATGGCCACCACCGCGCGGCTTCCGCAGTCAAAGTGGGCTTGAAGAGAAGAAAAGAAAATCCGGGATATACCGGGGAAGAAGAATTTAACTATTTCCTTTCGGTATTGTTCCCACACGATGAACTTCGTATTCTCGATTATAATCGTACGGTAAAAGATCTGAATGGAAGAAGTCTGGAAGAGCTTCTGGAAGAAATTGGAAGAAATTTCATTGTAGAAAAAGCAGAGGGACAGGTTCGGCCGGAAAAGAAAGGGACGTTTGGAATGTATACCGAAGGACAGTGGTATCATCTGACTGCCAGACCGGAACTTTTCGAGGGAAAAGATGCGGTGGGAAGTCTGGATGTCTCTGTACTTCAGGACTATCTGCTCGGACCGGTTCTTGGGATCGGAGATCCGCGAACGGATCAGCGAATTGATTTTATCGGAGGAATTCGCGGACTTTCTGAACTTGAAAAAAGAGCAGATTCGGATATGAAGATTTCTTTTTCCATGTATCCGACATCCATTACGGAATTGTTTGATGTCGCCGATCAGGAACTTCTGATGCCGCCAAAATCAACCTGGTTTGAACCGAAATTACGAAGTGGATTATTTATCCATGAGATTTAAGTGCTAAGAGAGGAAGGAAAGAAAAATGATGGATCGTTTGTTTAATGTAAATAACCCGCTTATGAGGGGACTGTCAAAATTGTTTGACATCGGCTGGCTCAGCCTGATCTACGTTGTGTTCTGTGTACCGATTGTGACGATCGGAGCAGCGACGACATCTCTTTACTATGTCAGTGCGAAGGTGCTCCGCAAAGACAGAGGCTATGTATGGGCGGAATTTTGGCACAGTTTTAAATTGAATTTTAAGCCGGCGACATTGATCTGGCTCATTTTTGCAGCGATTTATGGCTTACTGTATTTCAATCTGACAACGTTTAATACGTCAAATGCAGCAGGTGGTTATCTGGTCGGTGCTTATATTGCACTTGCTTTTATCGTTACCTGTGTTGCCAGCTATGCCTTCTGCCTGCTGTCGCGTTTCAATATGAATGTAAGAGGAATTTTGCGTTATGCGTTATACATGTCATTTCGTCATTTCCTTCATACCTTGTGTTTTCTGGCAATTTTGTTTGTAGCAGGCTTTGGAATCTATGCCGGATTTCGTGTACAGCTGCCGATTCTTTTGTTGTTTGTACCGGGGCTGGGATCTTTCCTGTATACTTTCCCGATGGAACATTTGCTGAAAAAATATATGCCAAAGGCGGAGAAACGTTATACGGAAAATGGAGAAGAGATCGTCGAATGGTATGAGGAATAACAGGCACACATTCGAAAGGAGATATTTATGAAAAAGAAACTGGAAGATTATATGGACTGGCCGAAGATCGAAGATCTTGAATATGCGGAATGCCGGAATGTCGAAGATGTTCTGGGAGCAGTGGCAGTCGAAGAAGGAATTTTATTTCGCTGCTTTTTTCCGGATGCCGATAAAGTACTGATTAAGATAAAAGGAAAAAGCCGGACGGTCATTATGAAAAAAATGGATGACTGCGGTTATTTTGCAGCACTGACTGCCGGAAAAAAGATACCGGAATATACGTATCAGGTACAGTACAAAACCGGTAAAATGGAAATTATTGACAGCTACGCAACCGATCATTATGTGGATGCGATGGATGAAGTCATGTTTGCAAGTGGAGAGCATGACCGGATCTACGACAAACTCGGAGCGCATCCGGGACATGTGGCAGGGTATGCCGGTACGTGGTTTGCGGTATGGGCACCGAATGCAGTCAGTGTCAGTGTCGTCGGTGATTTTAATAACTGGGATGGCAGACTTCATCCGATGCGCCGTCTGGAAAGCGGTATCTTCGAATTGTTTGTACCGGAAGTCGGCGATGGCGATATTTACAAATACGAAGTTCACGGATACGATGGAAAAACTGCGATGAAAGCCGATCCTTATGGGTTTTATGCAGAAAAACGTCCGGCGAGTGCAAGCATTGTCTGGAGTATTGACGAATACGAGTGGCAGGATGCGGATTGGCTGAAAAAGAGGAAAAAGACCGATTGGAAAAAAGAGCCGATGGTCATTTACGAAATGCACCTTGGATCCTTTGAAAAGCCGATGGGCGGTGGTTTTTATACTTACCGGGAACTGGCGGAAAAGACTGCTGACTATTGTAAAAAAATGGGATATACACATGTGGAACTCATGCCGGTGATGGAACATCCGTTGGATGCCTCATGGGGGTATCAGGTCATCGGGTATTATGCACCGACTTCACGTTATGGAACGCCGGAAGACTTTATGTATTTTGTCGATCATCTGCATCAGGCAGGGATTGGTGTGATCTTAGACTGGGTTCCGGCACATTTTCCAAAAGATGAACACGGACTGGGACGTTTTGACGGTACGTGTCTGTATGAACACCTCGATAAACGGCAGGGCGAACATCCGCACTGGGGAACGCTCATTTATAATTACGGCCGTCCACAGGTGGCAAATTATCTTATCGCCAATGCGCTGTTCTGGCTGGAACAATATCACGCAGACGGGCTTCGACTCGATGCGGTAGCTTCCATGCTTTACCTCGATTACGGCAAGCAGGATGGGGAATGGATCGCCAATATATATGGCGGCAATGAAAATCTTGAAGCCATCGAATTTTTAAAGAAATTAAATCAAAAGATCAAAGACCGCAAGGACGGAAGCCTTTCGATCGCGGAAGAATCGACAGCGTGGCCGATGGTAACCGGAAATATCGAAGAAGGCGGTCTGGGATTTGACTTCAAATGGAATATGGGCTGGATGAATGATTATCTCGAATACATCAAGACGGATCCGCTTTTTCGAAAAGGCCGCCATGGCATGATCACATTTAGTATGGTTTACCAGTATTCGGAAAATTTCATGCTTGTATTTTCCCACGATGAAGTCGTACATATGAAAGGATCCATGTACCGGAAAATGCCGGGAACACCGGCACAGAAACTTGCCGGACTGCGTCAGAGTTTTGGTTATATGGCAGCACATCCGGGCAAAAAGTTACTGTTTATGGGACAGGATTTCGGACAGATCAGCGAATGGAGCGAAGAGCGGGGACTTGATTGGAACCTGCTTGCAGACGGAAAAGCGATGGCAAGCGATACCGGTGAAGTGATCCAGGTAAAATCGTCCCATCGGATGCTTCAGGACTTTGTCGCGGATCTTTGGAAATTTTATAAGGCACATCCGGCAATGTATGCCTGGGATGAGATTCCGGACGGATTTGAATGGGTCAGCATGTTAGATGCCGATCATAGTGTCATTGCCTTTATGCGCGAAGCAGAGGACGAAAAACTGCTTGTCGTGTGCAACTTTACTCCGGTTTGCTATCCTGAATTTAAGTTAGGCGTGCCATATGCCGGAAAATATAAAGAAATCTTAAACAGCGATGCGATCGTGTATGGTGGCGAAAATCATACCAATCCGCGTTTAAAAAACAGTAAAAAGGAAAAAATGGATGGTATGGAGCAGAGTATTACCTTTACGCTGGCTCCGACCGCGATCCAGATTTTCAGTTATCAGCCGGAACAGCCGGTAAATCGTAAAAGAAAGAAGAAATGAGGGCAATAAAGCAATATGAAACAGGTAAAAGGTTATACGATCTTACAGAAACAGGGATTAAAGGAATTAAACGCGACAGGATATCTTCTGGAACATGACAAAACCAAAGCCAAAGTGGCAGCCATCGAGACGGCTGACGACAATAAGGTGTTTTCCATCGGATTCCGCACTCCGCCAAAAGATTCTACAGGTGTAGCGCATATTGTAGAACATACGGTACTGTGCGGTTCCAAAGAGTTTCCGGTAAAAGATCCGTTTATTGAACTGGCGAAGGGATCGTTAAACACGTTTTTGAATGCCATGACCTATCCGGATAAGACCGTTTATCCGGTAGCGAGCTGCAATGATAAAGATTTTCAGAATCTGATGCATGTGTATATGGATGCTGTATTCTATCCCAATATTTACAAGGAAGAGAAGATTTTTAAGCAGGAAGGATGGCATTACCACCTGGATTCCGTGGACGGACCTTTGACCTATAACGGCGTGGTATTTAATGAGATGAAGGGAGTCTTTTCTTCTCCGGAGCAGCTGATTGAGAGAAAGATCCAGCAGTCCTTGTATCCGGATACCAGTTATGGATTTGAATCCGGCGGAGATCCGGTCGATATTCCGGATCTGACTTATCAGGATTACCTTGACTTCCACAGTAAATACTATCATCCGTCAAACAGTTACATTTATCTTTACGGCGATATGGATATGGAAGAAAAACTGACGTGGATGGATGAAAAATACCTGTCTCATTTTGACTATTTGAAAGTGGATTCGGAGATCAGACCGCAGAAGGCATTTACGAAGCCGGCGGAGGTCGAGGCTTTTTATTCTCTTGCCGAAGGCGAATCCGACAAAGATAAATCGTATATCAGTTATAATGCCGTAACCGGCAATTCCCTTGACCGTGATCTTTACATCGCTTTTCAGGTATTGAATTATGTGCTGATTCAGGGTGTGGGGGCGCCGGTCAAACAGGCTCTTGTCGATGCAGGGATTGGAAGCGAGATCATCAGCTTCTTTGAAGAGAGCATCTGCCAGCCGTTTTTCTCAATCATTGCGAAAAATACAGAAGTGTCAAAAAAGGAAGAATTTGTAAAAATCATCCGTAGAGAACTGGAGAAACTCGTAAAAGAGGGAATCAATAAAGCCTCTTTGAATGCCGGCCTCAATGCCCTTGAATTTCGTTATCGTGAGGCGGATTTTGGTTCGTATCCGAAAGGATTGATGTATGGACTCCAGATGTTTGACAGCTGGCTTTATGACAGCGAAAAACCGTTTATTCACATCAGTGCCAACGATACGTTTAAACGTCTCCGTGAGAAGATGGAAGAAGGATATTTTGAATCCCTGATCCAGACGTATCTTTTGGATAATACCCATCGTTCTGTCGTGACGGCAGCACCGAAAATGGGACTTACCGCGGAGCAGGATCGTGCAGAGGCAGAAAAATGCCGGAGATATTTTGACACGCTTTCCCGGGAAGAAAAAGAAAACCTTGTGCGAGAGACAGAAGAACTGACCTGCTATCAGGAAGAACCGACCCCAAAAGAAGATTTGGAAAAGATTCCGTTATTATCACGGGAAGATATCGGAAAGAAAGCCCTTCCATTTTCCAATATTGAAAAAGACGTAATGGGAACCAAGGTTCTTCACCACGATTATTTTACCAATGGAATTTATTATATTGACTTATACTTTGATATCAAGCCGCTTCTGGCAGAGTATGCGCCGTATATCAGCCTTTTGACATCGCTGATCGGCTGCGTGGACACCGATGTGCATGATAAACTGGCATTTTCCAATGAAATTTTACAAAATGCAGGAGACTTTTCGTTTGATACCCTGCTGTCACGCAAATACAAACAGCCGAAAGAATATAAGGCATTTATGATCTTCCGTGCCAAAGTGTTCGAGAAAAAGACAGAAAAGGTGTTTGAACTTCTGGATGAGGCATTGAAAACATCGCATCTGAATGACGAAAAACGTTTGAAAGAAATCGTGAGTGAGAATGCGTCGGCATTGTATATGAGATTGATTTCCGCCGGACACAGTACGGCAGTGAACCGTGCACTTTCGTATGGCTCCCAGATGGGAAAATACGACGAGGCAATGAATGGAATTTCGTACTACCGCTTCTTAAAGCAGTTAAACGATAATTTTGACAAATATAAAGACAATACAATCGCAATCCTGAAAATGCTCATGCAGGAGATCTTTACAAAGGATAAGATGATGGCAGGAATTACCTGTGCACAGAGTGCCTATGATGGATTTGAAAAAGCATTTATGAAATTTGCTGAAAAGATGCCGGAGAAACCGGAGGAAAATGCCAATATCCGGCCACAGATTTCTTTTGATGATATGCAGCAGAATGAGGGATTCAAGACGGCAGGACAGGTACAGTATGTGGCACGAAGCGGAAATTTTGTGGAACGGGGTATCCCATACCATGGCTCTTACCGTGTCGTACGTGCGATGCTCAGTTATGGATTCCTGTGGAATGAAGTCCGTGTCAAAGGTGGCGCGTATGGTGTTATGTGTGGTTTTCCAAGTTCGGGAGAGGGATATTTTGTATCTTACCGCGATCCGAAACTGGCAGAGACAAACGAAACATACAAAAAAGTGGCAGAATATCTGCGGTCTTACGAGGCAGAAGAGCGTGAAATGACAAAATCCATTATCGGTACGATCAGTGCGGTAGATACGCCATTGACACCGAAAACCAAGGGAAGCCGTTCCATGGGAGCGTATTTTTCCGAAATGAAAGTGGAAGATGTCCAGAAAGAAAGAGATGAAATTCTTTCTACATCAGTAGAAGATATTCGGCGTGCTGCTGATATGGTTGATGCGATATTGGCAGATGGCAGGATCTGTGTCCTTGGAAATGAAGAAAAAGTAAAAGAAAATGCAGAATTATTTGGCTGCATTGAGACGTTATAAACGAAGGAAAGGAGCAGCAGATGGAGGAGAAAATAACAAAAGAGCCGTTTAAATCGGGATTTGTGTCGCTGGTAGGCAGACCGAATGTCGGAAAGTCTACGCTGATGAACCGGATCATCGGACAGAAGATCGCGATTACGAGCAATAAGCCACAGACAACGAGAAACCGTATTCAGACGGTATATCATGATGATAGAGGACAGATTGTTTTTCTGGATACACCGGGAATCCACAAGGCAAAAAATAAGCTCGGAGAGTACATGGTTACGGTAGCAGAGCGTACATTTGACGAAGTGGATATGATCTTGTGGCTGGTGGAAGCGACGACGTTTATCGGAAAAGGAGAGCGCCACATCGCAGAACAGCTGAAAAAAGCTCATATTCCTGTGATTCTGGTTATGAATAAGATCGATACCGTGAAGAAAGAAGAACTTCTTGCCTGTATCGATGCCTATCAGCAGATTATGGAGTTTGATGAGATCGTTCCGGTCTCTGCGTGGACCGGAGAAAGCGTGGATCATCTTGTCGATGTGATGTTCCGTTATCTGGAGGAAGGACCGGCATTTTACGACGATGATACCGTAACCGATCAGCCGGTGCGCCAGATCGTAGCGGAACTGATCCGTGAAAAAGCACTCCGCCTGCTGGCAGATGAGATTCCACACGGCATTGCGGTGGCGGTAGACCAGATGAAACTTCGCCATAACAATAAAAATATGTATGATATTGACGCGACGATCATCTGTGAACGGGATTCCCACAAAGGAATCATTATTGGTAAGCAGGGACAGATGCTGAAAAAGATCGGTACACAGGCTCGTCGCGAGATTGAGGAAATGCTTCAGAAAAAGGTCAATCTGAAACTCTGGGTGAAGGTAAAGAAGGATTGGCGTGACAGCGATTTCCTTCTGAAGAATTTCGGATACGATAAGAAAGAATAACCGTTTCGGATTTCCGAAATCGTTACAGATGGAATAAAATCCCTCGTATAGATGGTTTCTGATGTGGAGATGATAGTAATATCAACAACGACGGAGGAAGCCATTATGAACAATAAGTTTTGGAATGAATTTTATCAATCCGGAAAGATTTCGGATTATCTGAATTATGTAAATTCATCGGAACATACGGCACGTTCTCAAAGCACATTTGGAAGCAGCCGCTATTCGGATGAGATGGAGAAGATGCAGGATGCAGGAAAAAGTGACAGGAATGGTGCTTTCGGGGACTCCCGTGGGGGAATACGATAAGCGGGTCGTGATCTTAACGCGGGAACGTGGCAAGATCTCCGCGTTTGCCAGAGGGGCAAGACGGCCAAAAAGTTCCCTGATCGCAGCGAGTGAACCATTTACGTTTGGTGAATTTGAACTTTACCGCGGAAGGGATTCGTATACGATCTCTTCGGTAAATGTGAAAAATTATTTTTCGGACATCCGAGAAGAATTGGAAGATATTTACATGGGCATGTATTTCTGTGAAGTGGCAGAATATGTGACAATGGAAAATATGGATACCCGGGAGATATTGAAATTGTTATACCAGTCTCTCCGTGCTTTAAAAGTACCTTCCCTTTCCCGGGAACTGGTAAGACGGATCTACGAGTTTAAACTGGTCGCTTTAAACGGGGAAGCTCCCCGTTTATTTGCGTGCATTGAGTGTGGCAGGAAAGACGAACTGTTTTATTTTCATCCACAGAAAGCAGGCATCCTGTGTGAAGCATGTTATGAAAAAGAACCCTACAACGGACGGGGGGCATACCATATCAGTGGTTCCACAACATACATATTGCAGCGAATCGTGGCTTCCCCCGTCAAGACATTGTATACGTTTTCTGTGTCAGAACATGTGATGCAGGAATTGAATCTGGTTGTAAAAGACTATTTTGAAAAACACATCGACAAAAAATTTCAATCGGCGCAAATGTTAGATGATCTGCTGTTATTTTGAGACAATGACAAAATTTTTGTCTTTCTTTTTGGAAAACTATGTGGTATCATATACAATATACGTGTGTTAAGGAGGCTTCAATTCAATGGCAACAGAGAAGAGAGAGGAAGAAAAAGAAGAAGTTATTTCGAAAAACTTTATCGAACAGGAAATTGAAAAAGATCTTGCTGAAGGTGTCTATACCGATATTATGACACGTTTTCCACCCGAGCCGAATGGCTATCTGCATATTGGACATGCAAAGTCGATCCTGCTCAATCAGGGACTGGCAAAAAAATATAATGGAACATTTAATCTTCGTTTTGACGATACAAACCCAACAAAAGAAAAGGAAGAATTTGTAAATTCCATTCTGGAAGATGTCATTTGGATCTGCGGTGGGGAAAAACCGCCGGTATATTTTGCGTCCAATTACTTTGACCAGATGTATGAATGTGCGGTCAAACTGATCAAAAAAGGCAAAGCCTATGTATGTGATCTCACACCGGAGGAAATCCGGGAATACCGCGGAACCCTGACAGAGCCGGGAAAGAACAGCCCATACCGTGACCGTTCCGTAGAAGAAAATCTGGAATTATTTACGAAAATGAAAAATGGAGAAATCAAAGATGGCGAAAAGGTTCTCCGTGCTAAAATTGATATGAGTTCGCCGAATATCAATATGCGTGATCCAATCCTGTACCGTGTGGCACACATTACCCACCACAATACGGGCGACAAATGGTGCATCTATCCGATGTACGATTTTGCTCATCCGATTGAAGATGCAGTAGAAGGCATCAGTCATTCGATCTGTACGCTGGAATTTGAGGATCACCGTCCATTGTATGACTGGGTTGTACGTGAGTGTGAATTTGAAGTACCACCTCGTCAGATCGAGTTTGCAAAGATGTATCTGACCAATGTAATTACCGGAAAACGATATATTAAGAAACTGGTAGAAGATGGTGTGGTAGACGGATGGGATGACCCTCGTCTCGTTTCCATCACAGCACTTCGCCGCCGTGGATTTACCGCTTCGTCCATCCGTAAGTTTATGGAACTTGCCGGTGTATCAAAGAGCAATAGTTCGGTAGATTATGCGATGTTAGAGTATTGTATCCGCGAAGATCTGAAGATGACACAGCCTCGTATGATGGCGATCTTAGATCCGATCAAGCTGGTAATCACCAATTATCCGGAAGGACAGGTAGAATATCTGGATGTACCAAACAATCAGGAAAATCCGGAGATGGGTACGCGAAAAGTGCCATTTGCCAGAGAACTTTATATCGAGAGAGACGACTTTATGATTGAGCCTCCTCGTAAATATTTCCGTTTGTTCCCGGGAAATGAAGTGCGTCTGATGAGTGCTTATTTTGTAACGTGCCAGGATTATGTGACCGATGAAAATGGAAAGGTAACAGAGATTCATTGTACGTATGATCCGGAGACAAAGAGTGGTTCCGGATTTACCGGAAGAAAAGTAAAAGGAACGATTCACTGGGTAGCTGCACCAACAGCAGTGACAGCGGAAGTACGTTTGTATGAAAACCTTGTGGATGAAGAGAAAGGGGTTTACAATGAAGACGGTTCCGTCAACATTAACCCGGACTCTTTGAAAGTATTAGAGAATTGTTATGTGGAGCCGGCACTTGCGGAGGCAAAACCGGGAGACCGTTTCCAGTTTATGAGAACCGGATATTTTTGTGTAGATACGAAGGATACGACCGAAGGACATCAGGTATTTAACCGTATCGTGTCAATGAAGAGTTCTTATCGTCCGGGAAAATAATCCGGAGAGAATGGAGGCAGCTATGGGTAATTTGTTTGCAGGACTGGAAAGTCTTGGGTTGAACATCAAGGATAATGTTGATGTTTATGAAAAAGAAAAGAAAGAAAATCAAAATGCAGATGCCAAAAAAGCACAGGTGAAAGAGATTCAGGAAGAAGATCTTTTGTTTGACAAAACGTATACCTGTCCGGTCTGTGACCATGAATTTAAGAGTAAAATGGTTCGCACCGGTAAGGCAAAATTAGTATCTGCGGATACGGATTTACGTCCGAAATATCAGGGGATTGATCCACTTAAATACGATGCGATCCTATGCCCGAAATGCGGATATGCGTCACTGAACCGTTATTTTAATTTCGTGATGTCTTCTCAGGCAAAGATGATCCGTGAAAAAATTTCCGCTACGTATCATTATGTACCGGAAGGGGAAAAAGTGTATACCTACGATGAGGCAATTACCCGTCATAAGATGGCACTTCTTAACACGATCGTAAAACAGGGAAAAACGAGTGAAAGAGCCTATACCTGTCTTAAGATTGCCTGGCTGTTCCGTGGAAAACGCGAAGAGATGATGAAGGGCGAATACAACAAAGACGAAGTGGCAGCTCTTTTGGCCGAGGAAAAGGAGTTTCTGAAAAATGCACACGAAGGATTTGTGGCAGCATTTTCCAAAGAAGATTTCCCGATGTGTGGCATGGATGAATATACGGTGATGTATATGGTGGCAGAGCTGGCACGCCGGATTGGCAGCAAAGACGAGGCAAAACGCTGGATATCCAAAGTGCTTGTGGCAAAAGATGCCAACCGCCGTATCAAAGATAAAGCGCTGGCATTAAAAGAAATGCTGCAGCAGGAAGAGTAAAACAGCAGATGCTGGCAGAATGGAGAGTATGATCGATGGAATTATGGCTTGATATTTTTATGGATGCGTTGATTGACAGCATTAAATTGTTTCCTTTTTTGCTGCTGACCTATCTGCTCATGGAGTATCTGGAGCATAAGACCAGCACAAAGACGAGGGCATGGATCCGGAAAGCAGGAAAACTTGGTCCTGTGGCAGGTGGTGTCGCGGGAATATTTCCACAATGCGGTTTTTCAGTCGCAGCGTCGAATCTGTACTCCGGCGGGATCATTACGATGGGAACGCTGGTGGCCGTATTTTTATCGACATCGGATGAGATGCTGCCTATCTTTTTATCGGAAGCGGTAAGCGCAGGGATCATTCTGAGAGTTCTTGGAATTAAACTTGTGACAGCAATCTTTACTGGATTTATCGTAGATTTTGTCATGCGTTTCCGACCAAATGCCATTCAATATAAGGATTTTCATACGATGTGTGAAAGCGAACACTGCCACTGTGAAAAAAGCATTGGAAAATCTGCTTTTACACATACATTTAAAATATTATTGTTCATTTTCCTGTGTTCTCTTGTTTTGAACTTTTTGATCGAAGTTGGAGGAGAAGAGCGGATTTCTGAATTTTTATCGAGTCATGCGATGTTTGGACCGGTATTTGCGGCAATTGTCGGATTGATTCCGAATTGTGCGGCATCGGTTCTCATCACGCAGATGTATCTGGGAGGAATTCTGGATTTTGGTTCGATGATCTCAGGACTGCTTGTAGGTGCAGGAGTCGGACTTTTGGTTTTATTCCGTACAAACAAAAGATGGAAAGAAAATCTTTCCATCCTTGGGATTGTATGGGCAGCAGGTGTATTTTGGGGTGTTGTTGTGAATTTACTCATCCATTGAGAGGATGCCGTTTACCTTTGTCATAGCACGGGGAACGGCATCTTTTGACGTTTTCCATGGAGCATCGGTATTGCGGTAGTCAAATTTTTCGATAAACCACGCCAGTTCTTCTTCCATTCGTTTATAATTTTCTAAAAATACGCAGTTCAGATCATTGGTAAAATCTTCTAGCACATTCCCGTGGAGATATTTTGGGGCTTCTTCAAAAAGCATTCCGTAGTGTTCTAAGCAGAATCCTTTTGATTTTTTGAATTTTGTCACAAAGGCAGAATCTTCTTCATATAAGTAGAAAATGGTTGCAATGTAACGCTCATATACGCCTTTGATCCGGTCACAGATATAGCACGAATGACTGATCTTGTCGGTAAAGGAAAAGAGGGACGTTTCTTCTTTTTTGGAAAATAAACCGCCGGCACTTTTTCTTCCCCTTTTTTGTAATAATTCAATCTCTTTTATCATATTCTTCATGTGAGTATCCATGATGAGAGCAAGTCCAAGCCGGTTTTCAAAATCGTACATCATCTGCATATGGCGGGCGCAAAATCCGATTTTGTCTGTCGTAAGACGGATATCATCTTCCATATAACTGGGGCCCATCGCAAAGGCGACAGCATCGTTTTCCAGTTTTAATTTTATTGCGCACACGGGACATTCACATGGTTTGTCAAAGATGTCATTTACGGGAATCGTGTATAATTGTTCTTTCATAGGTACCTCCGGGTGTTCTTTTGCAAATATTATAGCATAAACGCAAAAAGAAAGCAAAAAAGTTAGAAAAAAAGAGGATAAAAGAGATATAATGCGAAAAGACACAAAATGAAAGAAAAATTCATAAGCGTACGACTTGCAAAAAACAAGAGAAATGACTATTATTAAATCAATCGTTAGCACTCGGCAAAAGAGAGTGCTAACAAGCAAAGCGAAAAGATCATGATTGGAGGAAATAGAAATGAAATTAGTACCTTTAGGTGACAGAGTTGTTTTACAACAGTTAGAAGCAGAAGAAACTACAAAATCCGGTATCGTTCTTCCGGGTCAGGCACAGGAAAAACCACAGCAGGCAGAAGTAGTAGCTGTTGGACCGGGTGGTCTTGTAGATGGAAAAGAAGTAAAAATGGAAGTAAAAGTCGGCGATAAAGTAATTTATTCAAAATATGCGGGAACCGATGTAAAATTGGAAGAGAAAGAGTATGTGATCGTTCGCCAGAGCGATATCGCAGCTATTGTGGAAGAATAAAAGAAGCTTAAAATATTTTAATTGGAGGTCTTAATCATGGCAAAAGAAATTAAGTTTGGCGTAGATGCCAGAAAAGCACTGGAAACAGGTGTAAATAAATTAGCAGATACCGTACGTGTTACACTGGGACCAAAAGGACGTAACGTTGTATTGGATAAATCCTTTGGCGCACCACTCATCACAAATGATGGTGTGACAATTGCAAAAGAGATTGAGCTGGAAGATGCTTTTGAAAATATGGGAGCACAGCTTGTAAAAGAAGTTGCAACAAAGACAAATGATGTAGCCGGAGATGGTACAACAACCGCTACCGTTCTTGCACAGGCAATGATCAACGAAGGTATGAAAAACCTCGCTGCCGGCGCTAATCCAATCGTTCTTCGTAAAGGTATGAAGAAAGCGACAGACTGTGCGGTAGAGGCAATCAAATCGATGAGTGAGACGCTTTCCGGAAAAGAGCAGATTGCTAAGGTGGCAGCAATTTCCGCAGGCGACGAGCAGGTCGGCGAGATGGTCGCTGACGCAATGGAAAAAGTTTCCAATGACGGCGTTATTACAATTGAAGAATCCAAGACAATGAAGACAGAACTTGACCTGGTTGAAGGTATGCAGTTTGACCGTGGTTATCTGTCAGCATATATGGCAACCGATATGGATAAGATGGAAGCAAATCTGGAAAATCCATACATTTTGATCACAGATAAGAAGATTTCCAACATTCAGGAAATCCTTCCACTGCTGGAGCAGATCGTACAGTCCAGTGCCAAACTTCTCATCATTGCAGAAGATGTAGAGGGCGAAGCACTCAGCACACTCGTATTGAACAAACTGCGTGGTACTTTCCAGGTAGTAGCTGTAAAAGCACCTGGTTATGGTGACCGCAGAAAAGAAATGCTCAAAGATATCGCAATCCTTACAGGTGGTCAGGTAATTACGGAAGAACTTGGTCTTGATCTGAAAGATACAACAATGGATCAGTTAGGACGTGCGAAATCCGTTAAAGTTCAGAAAGAAAATACAATCATCGTAGATGGCGAGGGAGACAAAGCAGAAATTGAAGCTCGTGTATCCCAGATCCGTACACAGATCGAAGAGACAACTTCTGAATTTGATAAAGAAAAACTTCAGGAGAGACTTGCCAAACTGGCAGGCGGAGTTGCAGTTGTCCGTGTTGGTGCTGCAACAGAGACCGAGATGCAGGAAGCAAAACTTCGTATGGAAGATGCTTTGGCAGCGACAAGAGCAGCTGTAGAAGAAGGAATCATCGCAGGTGGTGGATCTGCATATATCCACGCATCCAAGGAAGTTGCTAAGATGGCAGCAGAGCTGGAAGGCGACGAGAAGACAGGTGCCAATATCATCCTGAAAGCTCTCGAAGCTCCACTTCGCCGTATCGCTGAAAATGCAGGTCTGGAAGGATCCGTTATCATTGATAAAGTAAAAGAAGGAAAACCGGGATTCGGTTTCAATGCTTATACAGAACAGTATGTAAATATGGTTGACAATGGAATTCTTGATCCTGCTAAGGTGACAAGAAGTGCATTGCAGAATGCAACCAGCGTAGCATCTACCCTCTTGACAACAGAGTCTGTAGTTGCTAATATTAAAGAAGATACACCGGCTATGCCGGCAGGTGGTGCCCCAGGCATGGGCATGATGTAAACCATCCGCAAGCAAATCAAGCGCCCACCGAAAGGTGGGCATTTGATTTGAACGGATGGTTTAGCGATACGCGCAGGAGCGCGTTAGCGCGGACACGCGGAGGCGTGGCGCGTAGAGCTAAGAAGGTGAGATATGCGCAGGAGCGCGTTAGCGCGGACACGCGGAGCGTGGCGCGTAGAGCTAAGAAGATGAGATACGCGCAGGAGCGCGCCAGCGCGGACACGCGGAGGCGTGGCGTGTAGCTGTAGATGATAGAACGAAAACAGGAGGACAAAATGGAACAGGCATACGCAGAATATAGTGTGAAACAAAAAACGACCGGAAAAGATATTGCATTGAAGATTATGATGATTGTTGGTGTAATACTTCTCTTTATTATAGGCTTCCGATTTCGTCTTCTGTTTTTGCTAGACGTGGTAGCTGTATTTGCTATGGTGTGGTTCTGGCCGAGATTTCACGTGACATGGGAATATGTTTATTGTGACGGACAGATTGATTTTGACATGATTCAGGGCGAAGACAAAAGAAAGACGGTTCTTCGGATTGATCTTGATAATGCCGATGTGATTGCACCGATGGATTCAGAACGAATGGCAGGATATCGCCATTTACCGACAAAGAAGTTTTATTCTTTGCAGCCGGATGCCAAAACGTATGGCATCGTCATACGTTCCGAAGGAAAAGAAGAAAAACTTGTTCTTGAATTTGAGCCAAATGAAAAGATGATGGATTTGATCTTGAACAAATATCCAAAAAAAGCAGAAAAATAAGAAATAAGCTTGTCATACGATGTGTGGCAGGCTTCCTTTTTGTCTGGGGGCACACATATGCTGCCTTAAAAAAGGAACAAACTTGCCATATTTTTGAAAAAATAATAGGATATATTGGAAACATAATGAGAGGAAGGGAAGCGGATTATTTCCCTGACAGCATAGAATAAAAATGACAATCAGGAGGAAGATGGGATGGATTTTCCGGGCAAAGAAAAATTGAAAAGAATATGCGACAACTACAGAAAACCTTCCATGTATGTGAAGGGATATCTTCCGAAATTTGATCAGGACTATGAAAAGGAAAAAGATTCTTATCAGCACTATCAGTCTGTGGGTAAGAGAAGAATTGAAGTGGAAAGTGAAATTGCTTATGAAAAAGGATTGACACTTGAAAGCAGGGAAAGGGATCAGGAGCTGACGAAGCAGTTAAAAGAAAACAAATATACTTTTGAGGATCCGTGTGTGATATTGAATCCTTATGGAAGAACGCCGCTTTGTGCTTATGTGATGTTCTGGACGAAAGAACCGTGCGCGGTACGGTTTGTTGTAAAAGGAAAGACCAAAGAGGCGGATATTTGTGAGAAGATCTCTACTTTTGAAAACTGGCATAGGGTGCCGGTATATGGATTGTATCCGGCAATGGATAATAAAATAAAACTGGAAATAATTGACAAATACAGAAAGACAGTTGGCGAAAAGAAACTTACGATACCAACAAAAAAATTGCCGGAATCTATGAATGATCTGGTGCAGGTAAAGAAAAAGACCGTGAAATCGGCGATGCAGTTGATTCTTGCCGTAGGAAAAAGCATGCCATATCCGGCAGCTTTTGATGAACAGGGAGACATCCGTTATATGATGCGTTTCCGACCGCGTGGATATGGATTTTTCCCGGTGGCAAATGACCGTTTTATCGTTATGGAGCGGCAGACACTTCTTCCGACGCCATTGATCCCACACTCCACACAGATGTATGAGATGGATTATCTCGGAAGGGTGTATCGAACCTACTATGTTCCTAACGGGATACACCATGATGTGTGTGAAATGACCCCTGGCGGAAATTTGCTGGTTGCCAGTAATTCCCAGTGCGGGCATGTGGAAGACTGTATTGCAGAAGTCAATCGTGAAACCGGAAAAATAGAAAAACTGCTGGATATGCGGGAGATTTTTGGTACCGCGTACCGGGATCGCACAAATTGGGTGCATATCAATTCGTTGGATTATGACAGTAACAAAAAACAGCTTTATTTTTCTGCGAGAAATATTCATACCATTGGCTGCATTGATTGGAAAAAGGACAAGCTGAAATGGATATTGGGCGAAAAACATATGTGGAGAGAACGCCCTTTTTCGAAAAAACTTCTTTCGACACCGGAAAATATGCCTTGGCATTTTCAACAGCATTCTGCCAAATTAATTCGGGAAAATCTGGATGGAAGAGAAGATACAATTCATATTATGATCTTTGATAACCATTGGCATGTGCGAAGAAAAAATCATTTTTTTGACAATGATGAGCAATCTTATGTTACAATATATACGATTGATGAAAAAAAGAAAAAGGCGTGGATTGAAAAACGTTTTGGCGGAGTGAAATCCAAAATCACGTCCAACGGAATCCTGTGCAGTGAAAAACGCCGGGTGTTTTACATGGGAGGATTTCTCGCATATCCGGAAAAAAATGACAACTGCGGTGGTTATATTTATGAATTTGATTATGATACAGGGATAGCGTTAAACGAATATTCCCTGCGATATTATTTCTTCCGGGCATATGAACTTCGTATGAATATGCAGGACTTGTCAAAGGCAATGGATCTGTATGAGGAGCCTTGTGTCGGCTGGCTTCAACCTTTTGAAAGGTGGGAAAAGCCGATCCAACGTCCCGATAAGAAAATATCGGAGGCACCAATCCGATGTACAGAGGAGCGGATACGGCTCCGGCTGGAAGATGAGAATTTACAGATTAAATCCAGAGACCATCTGATTGAACAGGTCGTCGTAAAAGGAACGCGCAATACCTATCAAAAAGATTTCCGTAAACCGCCAAGGGAACAGGATCTTGCTGCTGAGATGGAGTATTATGTGTCGATTCCACTATACAATCTGTCAGATGACACGTATGAAGTGTACGTTCGGTTTGGTGGAGAATTGTACGACAGTGGACAGACATTTACAATTCACAGCCGTAGATAGAAGGAGTAAATGAAGTGAAAAAACGATGTGTTCCCCTATTGGGGATCATAGTAAGCCTGGGAGTGCTCATTCTCGTATTATTGCCCGTACAGGTGCAGGCAAAGCGGAGAATGGTTCGGGCAAATAGTGTCCATGCATTGGAAGAGGCTACAAAGAAATTGGAAAAAACCGGTGGGATCATATGGCTGGGAGACCGGACGTACCGGTTGAAAAAGAGCATAGTGATCCCTTCTCATGTTACCATACGGGGCAAAAAGAAAACGGTGGTAGATGGGGCATTATTAAAAGGCAGAACGGCATTTGTGACAAGAGATACCAGAGAAGTCCATGTGCGCTGGATCCAGTTTAGCAATATGAAGAAAGGGAGTGCCGTCAAAGGGATTCGGACCCGGAATATGAGGATTACCGATTGTTCCTTTATCGGAGGCGATTATGGCGTTTCCTTTGAAGGCTGCTACCGTCCGATCGTCAGCAATAATACATTTACCCGATTGGGGCAGCCGATACGGTTTACCATTTCCAAAAAGGTGGTAAAAAAGAAATGGCGGCGCCGAACCGTGAAACGTACGGTCATTGTAAAAAACAGCATCACGGCAAAGCGCATCACCCAGATGAAAAAGAATACGGTGAAAAAAGTAACGCATTATTATGTGACATTTTCCAATGATGGGAAAAAGCAAAAACGGCTGTTTTATTATCGGGATAAGACGGATAACAATTTGTATCTGCGGCCGGAGACACGTCCTTACCGCGAGCGCTATACCGATGAAGAGACGTATCGTGGAAATACGAAAGGGTATTACCAGCTGCGTTCCTATATGGAGCAGTTGGAATATTGCGGCGGAGGTACCTTGACATTAAAAAAGGGAACGTATTATATCAGCAATGCGGTCTGTATTCCCTCTAACGTAAAAATTGTGTTTGAAGACGGCGTTGTGATCAAAAAGACCAAAGCCATTTACCAGACGGAACTGGATAACCACAAAGTTATTTTTATCTTTGTGCCGCCTTCTAAGGCCAAGCAAAAAGAGGCAGTTAGCGGTTACGGCGGAACGCATGATGTGACAATGACAGGCATCGGAAATGTCGTGATCGACTGTAACAATAAACTGCCGGGGCGTGGTATGGACATGGGACACTGTCGTAATATTGTGATAGAAAATCTGACATTTCACAATCAATATGGTTCGCATTATATCGAACTCAATTCGTCACAGAATGTCATTGTAAAAAATTGTAATTTCTGGAAGTTTCGCGATTATAAGGGGGATACCTACAAAGAAGCCATAAATATCGACGGAACAGATTATGCAGTCAATGGATTTAATCATGTCTGGTCGAAACATGACAAAACAGTGTGTCAGAATGTTGAGATCACAAACTGCAAATTTACCGATCTTGGCACGGCAATCGGGTCACATACCTATATTGCTGATCAGGGACAACAGTGCTATCATACGGATATTCGGATTACCAATAATATTTTTTATGGCTCGACAAACTGTGCGATTCGGGCATTGAATTGGAAAAATGTGTTAATCGCAGACAATTCTTTTCGTGATATCGGCATTCAATATGGAACGAAAAATTTCTCTATTTTTATGGGTGGAGTGATTGATGCAACGGTCACGAGAAATGCTTTCGCCAATGTGTATGTGCCGGTTACGATACGCCAGCAGATTCAATATGAACTGGAGCGGAAAGCCGGGTATCCGATCAGCGAGTGCCAGATCACAGAGCAGAACTGGAATGATCTTTTAAATACCAATGTAATCTACGGAGCAGTATTTAAAGCAGCAGTACGATATACCAAAGATTTACAGTTAAAAGAGAAAACCTTAAAATATTTCTATGAATAAAAAGAAAATGACATATTTTGAGAGTAAAATAAACACAGTAACAGATTTAAAGAAAGGTGAGAATTATATGAAACGCAAAATTGTGATCGCTGGTGCGGTAATCGCATGTGCAGCAGCATGTCAGCTTGTGAATGCGGATGCAGCACAGGCAGCTAAGAAATATACCATCAGCAAAACGACAAAACCATGCAGCAGTGCATACATAAGGGACAAGAGTTACAATGCCAAATCCAAAAACTACTTTACGATTAAATCGTATCTTGAAAAATTGAATAAACAGGGTGGCGGTACACTTGTTCTCAAAAAAGGAACCTACAAGATCTGCTCGACATTGACGGTGCCAAGCAATGTAACCATTCAGTTGAAAAATGGCGTTGTGCTGAAAAAGACGGACAAGACCGGAAGCAAGTCATTGAAAGCCGGAAAAGTCATGTTCAAACTGACAAGTGCGAAAGCAAAAGATTACAAGGGCACGAAAAAAGTAGTGATCACAAGTAATAAAAAGGCAACGATCGATCTTGGCAAAGTAAAAAATGCAGTTGCCATTGATACGGGGCATAATTACAACGTTACCGTATCCAATTTGAAATTCCGCAATAAAAACGCCGGAACATACATTAATATTGCCGGAAGCCGTACTGTAAAAGTGACAAATTGTACCTTCCAGGGGGATGCCGCCTATACCGGAGGAAGTTATCAGGCAGCCGTACTGATCAATGCGTATGGTAAAACACCGTGTAAGACGGTAAAGATAACAGGAAATACATTTACCAATCTTGAAAATGGTATCCGCACGACAAAATACAAAAAGCAGGTTTATTCTGAGGGCGTATCCATTACAAAGAACAAATTTAAAAACATGACAATCAGCGCTGTGACCGGAAAAATGTGGACCGGTGCGGCTATTACCGGAAACACGGTTTATCGTAGTGATGCCAGCAAAGGTACTGCGTTTGCGTTCCAGCTGTACAGTATGACAGAACCGGAGATTTCCGGAAATACAATTGACAAATGCCGTACGCCGATTTATTTTGGCAGAGCTTCTAAAGTGGATAATTCCATCTCGGCGGCTAAAATTGCGTCCATGGAGAATAATACCGTAACGGATGCCGTTGTTTATTATGTCATTCAGAAGCATGACTCAGAGTCAAGATTATTGTATTTTAAAGACAAAAATGACAAAGAATTCCGCATCACTCCGGAGACAACACCATATCGCGGACATTATGAGACAACTTCCGGATATACGGCAAACAGCGGACAGGCAAAGACATACTATGTATTCCGTTCTTATATGGAGCAGTTGGAATATACCGGCGGTGGTACGATTACAGTAGCAGCCGGAACATATACGTTGAGCCATTCTGTCTGCATTCCATCGAATGTAACCGTAAACTTTGAAAATGGTGTAAAAATTCAGAAAGTAAAAGCAGTAAATACCAATCTGGCAACCAATAAAACAATGTTTGAACTGGTGCCTCCATCCAAGGAAGGCGTGAAGAATTCGGTAGGCGGATACAATGGTTCCCAGAATGTAACACTTCAGGGAAATGGAAGCACAATCTTTGACTGTGCCTACACGTTGAACGCTATGGCGGTTGTCATGGGACATGCCCAGAATATCAACATCCGAAACATTGCATTTACAAACGAAAATGGTTCGCATTTTATCGAATTAAATTCGTCTAAAAATGTAACGGTGGAAAATTGTTCTTTCACAGACTTTAAGATCTATAATAACAAGAGCCACAAAGAGGCGATCAACATCGATTCGACGGACTCGAATAACAATGGATTTAATTACGAATGGTCCAATCATGACCGCACGGCATGTAACACGGTGATGATCAATAACTGTATATTTACCAATATGGGGGTAGCAGTCGGAAGCCATACTTACTCGGTATCTATGAACGATGTGAATACACAGGTTTACCATGAAAATATTACGATTCAGAATTGTAAAGTAAGCCAGACTTACAATGCTGCGATCCGTATGCTCAACTGGCGGAATGCAGTCATTCAAAATAATGAATTCCTTGGCATTCAGGGAATTGAGGATAACAAAGGATATAACTATACATGTATTCTTGTAAAAGGAGCCGTAAATCCTACGATTACAAAGAATACGTTTGAAAAAGCGGGAACAAAGAAAAATTATGCCGTTGTCATTTATGAGAAGACACAGCCGGCGGTAGAAGGTGCGATCGCAGCCGGATATGCGGATACGTATAGTGTACTGAGCGAAGAAAACCGCGCTGCCCTTCGCGACAATACAGTAAAGGGACTGTGCTATAAGAGATTCCTTACGAAAAAAGCAGATGGTTCCAACGATCTGTATCTGGAAGATGGTGTGACAAAGAATCCGAACAATCTGTTTAACAATGCAAACAATGCTTCGGAAGGAGACAATGCCGCAATTCCAGATGATGGAAAAGAAGATGCAACCGAATAAAATTATCAATACTTAACGAAAAAGTGGGGTTGTCGATTGACAATCCCACTTTCGTACGTTATAATGAAACGATGAGAGATCATGCCGTTGTGTGTGACACGCGGTACAGGTAAGATGCTCCGGCAGGGAGCAAAGAATGGAGGAAGTCATGGCTGAAGTAAAAAAGAATATTCTGACAGAAGAAGGATTGAAAGCATTGGAGTCAGAATTACAGGATTTGAAAGTAAATCGTCGTAAAGAAGTTGCACAGAAGATCAAAGAGGCGAGAGAACAGGGAGACCTTTCCGAGAACGCCGAATATGACGCAGCAAAAGAAGAACAGAGAGATATCGAACTTCGTATCGAAGAGATAGATAAAATTTTGAAAAATGCGGAATTGGTTACCGATGATGACATTGATTCCAGCGTAATCAGCATTGGATGTACCGTAAAGATCAAAGATCTGGAATATAATGAAGAGATGGAGTACAAACTGGTTGGTTCGACAGAGGCAAACAGTCTGAAAGGAAAAATCTCTAACGAATCACCGGTTGGAAAAGCATTGATCGGTGCGAAAAAGGGACATACTGTTATGGTTGAGACCCCAGCCGGCTTATTGAAATATAAAATTCTTGAGATTACGAAGAACTAATTGGAGGATAGAGAAGTGGCAGAAGATATAAATCAGTTGTTAAAGGTGAGAAGAGAAAAACTGGCAAATTTGATCGAAGCAGGAAAGAATCCGTTTGAGATCACAAAGTGTGATGTAACACACCACTCAATGGATATTAAAGATAATTATGATGAAATGGAAGGAAAGACAGTAACCATCGCCGGACGTATGATGTTCAAACGTGTGATGGGAAAAGCTTCTTTCTGTAACGTGCAGGACCTGAAAGGAAGCATTCAGGCATATGTGGCACGTGACAATATCGGAGAAGATTCTTACAAAGATTTCAAAAAGTATGATGTCGGTGATCTTCTTTCGGTCACAGGTGAAGTGTTTAAGACAAAGACCGGAGAAATCTCCATTCATGCGACAGATGTAGTTCTCTTGTCAAAGAGTCTTCAGATCCTTCCGGAAAAATTCCATGGTCTGACGGACACGGACATCCGTTACCGTCAGCGTTATGTGGATCTGATCATGAATCAGGACGTAAAAGAGACATTTATCAAACGTTCCAAGATTCTTCGCGAGATCCGTAACTTCCTTGCAGACAGAGATTTCATGGAAGTGGAGACTCCGATGCTTGTAGCCAATGCCGGTGGAGCAGCAGCCCGCCCATTTGAGACACATTACAATGCCCTCGATGAAGACGTAAAACTTCGTATTTCCTTGGAGTTGTATTTGAAACGATTGATCGTCGGCGGTTTGGAGCGTGTATTTGAAATCGGCCGTGTATTCCGTAATGAAGGTGTAGATACCCGTCATAATCCGGAATTTACGCTGATGGAGCTGTATCAGGCATATACTGACTATGAAGGTATGATGGAACTCACAGAGAGCATGTACCGCTATCTGGCAGAAAAAGTATGCGGCAGCGCCGTAATCACCTACAATGGCATCGAGATTGACCTTTCTAAGCCATTTGAGCGCATCACAATGATCGATGCCGTAAAGAAATATGCAAATATTGATTTTAATGAAATAAAGACAGACGAAGAAGCTAAGAAACTTGCTGATGAGCACCATATCGAATATGAGGCTCACCACAAAAAAGGTGATATCATCAGTTTGTTCTTCGAAGAATTCTGCGAAGATAAACTGGTTCAGCCAACGTTTGTTATGGATCATCCAATCGAAATCTCACCTCTTACCAAGAAAAAACCGGACAATCCGGAGCTGGTAGAGCGTTTCGAGCTTTTCATCAACGGATGGGAAATGTGTAATGCGTACTCCGAGTTGAACGACCCAATCGATCAGAGAGAGCGTTTTAAAGCGCAGGAAGAGGCATTTGCTGCAGGAGACGAGGAAGCAAACCACACCGACGAGGACTTCTTAAATGCGTTGTCCATCGGTATGCCGCCGACAGGAGGTATCGGTTACGGAATCGACCGTCTGGTAATGCTTTTGACCGATTCACCGGCGATCCGGGACGTGATCTTGTTCCCGACATTGAAGAGTTTGGATAAGTAAAGTGCCGAAAATTTGAAATTGAATACAATCATTCCTTTCGTCCGTAGATTTCACGGTATTGCCGCAGAGTGTAACTGGTGTGTTTTTTGAAATGGGTTCCCAAGTGGCTTTGCGATGAAAATCCCAGATAAGTTGCAATCTCAATATAGGAATAATCGGAATAGATTAGTAGATTTTTGGCACGGTTGATCTTCTCCTGAAGAATGTAACCGGATATGCTGATCCCTT
>CAJMFH010000005.1 GCA_905212635.1 uncultured Lachnoclostridium sp.
ATTTGACGAGCGACGAATTGGCTTACGGACTTGTCCGTAAGATATCTACACGCAAGAAGCATTTCATCAGTTCCGATTGTCGATATCGAAAGGAGAAACGATTATGGCAAAAGGTTCTGTAAGGAAAAAAGGCAAGAAATGGTATTACCGCTATTATGTGGAGGATGCCAGTGGTAACTTGGTTCAAAAGGAATGCGTAGGAACAGAAAGTAAGTCGGAAACGGAAAAATTGCTCCGTAAGGCTATGGAGGAATACGAAAGTAAGAAAATCGTAGCCAAAACGGAGAACATCACACTGGGAGAGCTTTTGGATGTGTGGGTGGATGAGGAATTAAAAGTCAGTTCCCTTAGCAATAACACTGTGACCCTTTATCTTGGGGTAGTGAAGATTATTAAGAGACACCCATTAAGCAAAAGGAAGCTTCGTACAGTCACAAGTGAACACATGCAGGAATATATGGATTATTTAAGCTTCGGTGGAACGGCTCCCGATGGTACGGAAGCAAAGCCGTTAAGCATAGACCGTATCCATTCTTTTTCAGCAGTGTTACAGAGGGCTTTCCGGTATGCGGTGTTTCCAAAGCAGTATATCAGTTTCAACCCTATGCAGTATGTAGTAATCAGAAGACCGACGCAGGAAGTGGATTTGTTTGCTACGGAAGATGAAGATTTTTCGCAGGAAAAGACCATTACCCACCAGCAGTACAATGAAATCGTAGATTATCTTACCAAGAAGAAAAGCTCCTCATTGTTGGCAGTGCAGATAGCATATTATGCAGGTCTGCGAATTGGGGAAGTGACCGGATTATCTTGGGATGACATCAACTTAGAGGAACAGTATCTGACGGTGCGTAGGAGCTTAAGCCGGAACAATGCAAGGCATAAGCTGGAGCTTGGACCTACCAAGCGTAAAAAGGTCAGAATCGTGGATTTTGGCGATACCCTTGCTGAAATCTTACGAAAGGCGAAAAAGGAACAGCATAAGCAACGCTTTCAGTATGGACAGCTTTATCAGAGGAATTACTACAAGGAAGTCAGAGAAAAGAACAGAGTTTACTACGAATTGTATTCATTGGACGGAACGCAGGAAGTGCCGGAGGACTACACAGAGATTTCACTGGTGTGTGTCAGACAGGACGGAATGTACTTAGGAAGGGAAGCACTGGACTGGATGTGCAGGTCAATCAGGAAGCACCTGAAAGGATTTGAAAACTTCCATTTCCATTCATTACGACATACTTACACAAGCAATCTGTTAGCAAACGGAGCACCACCGAAGGATGTGCAGGAACTCTTGGGACACTCCGCAGTAAGTACCACAATGAATATTTACGCCCACGCTACAAGGGAAGCCAAAAAGAATTCAGCAAGGCTTCTTGATAAGGTAGTAGGGAACGATTAAGACGAAAACAACACTTTTCCCTTATAGCTTCCTCACAAGGGAAAAAATAAGGGAAAAGTGCAAATTACATAGATGTTGATGGGCGGGAAATCCCGTAAATACTGGAAAGTTGGAGAAATACACGAATTAATTTGAATTTTACTGTCTTACCAGCAGAGAGCCTAGGGCGCCCCTCTCTTTTCACTATATTCTTCTAATTCTGCCGGCACACTTCTCCCTGCATCCGCAGCGGATAACAGAACAATTCTTTCGCATCCAGATCGACGCGGTGCATATCCACCGCATTCCACTGTGGATTCTCATACGTCGTATAATAATAAATACCCTTTGACGCGTTGACGCAGGAAGTGTAAATTGTGTATTCATATTTTTCAGGCTCTACCTCGCAGCACCCCTTTTGCTGGGCAACCGATCCTAAAATATGGAAAAACTGTGCCACGCTTTCCACCTCGGCATCTCCCGACTTGGAATGTAAACGGGTAAATGCCGCGCGGACAAAACGGGAAGACGAAGAAAGGTCTCCCGGCAGTCCGAGTGCACCCATGCCGCGGCTGTATGCCTGCAATGGGATTCCCGGAGCAAATGTATTTTCCGGCTGTTTTGGCGACAGTCCCTGATAATTATTTAACTGGAAACATTGCTGTTCAAACGGCGGATTGTTTGTCAGCACGCCAAACGGATTGTCGTACACTTTGATTCCGTCTTTCATGGATTCCACGACGATACACTCGTCCGCATCGGCAATCATCCAATGAAGGGAAGACGATGGCAGCCCATCAGAAAACGGAATGTTGGTAATACATAGGGAAGAAACCGCCTCCCGCGCTTCTTTTACCGATGCACATCTGCCGAGAATCCACGGGATAAATTCAAACGATGCCACATTATCACAAGAAACCTTTGGCTCATGATAGACCGCATTCCCCACAAAATTAAGTCCCGCCATGCCAAGACCTTTTTCATTGACTGCTTCATAATATAAGGGATAATTTTGTGCCACATGCGCCATTCCGATCATGGTGTATTTACATTTTTTACCAGCAAGTTTTTCGTCACGCCATGTAAATTCATAATTTCTCGGCGTAACCACCACCTGCTCACCATAAGAAAATTCGTAATCAAGCGTTCGTCCAAAATAAAAATCTTTAGTTTTATATGTCGCTGCTGTACACATGGTATCAGCCTCCTTTTTCAAATTCGTGCAGTGCTTCCTGCCATATTTCAATCAGTTTTTCCAACGAAAATGCTGCGTTCGCCGGGCTGGAAGACGGTAGTTCCACACAGGGAAGTCCGGTTACCGGTTCCTGATATTTCCGGTACAATTTTCCAGCCAGCCGTCCATTGGTAAATACCCCACGGATCTGCGACATTTCAAGAATTTGATTCAGATTTGCCGGAACGACATTCCGGATACTGCTGTCGCTTGAACCCACGATCTCACATTCTTCAATGACATCGTACAACGCAATGCCATTTTCCAAAAGAAACTGTCTCTTTTCTTCTATTGTAACCGGTTCCGTCTCATTGCATACGGCAGCCAGAATTTTCCAAAAACGGTTGCGCGGATGTCCATAGAAAAATCCTTCCTCCCGCGATTTTACAGACGGAAAACTGCCTAAAATCAAAATACGGGACTTCTCATCGTAAACCGGTCCAAATCCATGAGAAGCCCGCGTATAATTTTTATTCATCCAATACTTCCTCCACTGCATAACGTGGTCTGCCTTTGGTCTCCATATACACCTTTCCGATGTATTCCCCGATGATTCCGATCGCCAGAAGCTGAAGTCCGCCGAGTGCCCAGATTGACACGATCAAACTGCTCCATCCCCGCACCGTATCTCCCAGCATATGTTCTACGATCGAATAAATCAGCATCCCGATACTCACGATAAAGATGACAAAACCCAGCCACACAATAAACCGGATTGGTTTAACACTAAACGAAGAAATTCCATCAAACGCAAACGCAAGCATTTTCTTCAGCGGATACTTGCTCTCTCCTGCCATACGCTCTTTTCTTTCATAATATACATTATCAGACGGAAATCCGATCAATGGGATCATTCCACGCAGAAACAGATGAACTTCCTTATAATTTTCCAATTCATCCAACACCCGCTTACTCATCAGGCGGTAATCCGCATGATTAAACACAATGTCAACTCCCATCCATTTCATCATATGATAAAAGCCTTCTGCGGTCGTTTTCTTAAAGAATGTGTCCTTTTTCCGGCTGCTCCGCACTCCATAAACGACATCATTTCCGGCTTTAAATTTTTCTAACATCTCATCGATGGCATTGATATCATCCTGAAGATCCGCATCCAGTGTGATCGCCACATCGCAATGGTCTTTTGCATACATTAACCCTGCCAGCACGGCATTCTGATGTCCCCGGTTACGGGAAAGGGTCAGTCCGCTGCAAATGACATTTTCCCCATGAAATTTGCGGATCAATATCCAGGTCTGATCTTTGGAACCGTCATTGACGTAAAGAATCCGGCTTTTTTCGTTGATCACCCCACGTTCCATCAGCGCCGTCATCTTTTCCAAAAGCTGACGGTTTGTCTCCGTAAGCACCTCCTGCTCATTGTAGCACGGCACCACAAGATACAATGTACATTTTTCGTTCATAGTTTTCCTCCATCTCCACACATTGTCACATACTTCTATTGTACCTACCGCACGTAAAAAAGTCAAATATATTTGCAAGAATGTAACGGGTGTGGTAAAATAGATTCTGGTAAGTAATACTGTATTGTTATATAGTGAATTTGGAGAACGAAACTATCATGAATGAACGACAAAAATATAAATGGAAACAAGATTTATCCTGGCTGAAAAACAGGATTAAATTTAAAATAAACCGTATCTTTTTTATGACGCAGGACAAAATGGTAATGTTCGAATCCTATCATGGAAAACGCTGTGGAGACAGTGTGCGTGCCATTTATGAAGAAATGCTCAAAGATGACACATTTCGCGATTATACTTTTGTATGGGCATTTTCCAAACCTTCCGAACACGCTGACCTTTTGGAAAATCCACATACTCTCGTCGTAAAAAAAGGAAGTGCAGAATATTTCCGGTATTATGCCGCTGCCCGTTTCTGGGTCAACAACGTCAGTATTCCGGATTTTTTAATTCCGGGACGGCATCAGGTGTATATTGAGACCTGGCATGGCACGCCATTAAAACGGCTTGGCTGTGACATCACGACAGACAGCGATCCGAGACAGTCCAAAGAGCGGATGCACCGCAGATACCGGACGAAAGGAAAAAAAGTAACACATTTCCTGTCCCCGTCTCCTTATTATACGGAAAAGATTGCTTCTGCATTCGATGTAGATCCTGCACAGGACGGGCTGTTCATTAACTCCGGATATCCACGCAACGACGCATTGCTGGAACCATCCGAAGAAAAAACAGCAGAATTTAAGAAATCACTCGGCATCCCGGAAGGTGCCAAAGTCATCTTATATACACCGACGTGGCGCGACAATGAATATCAGACCGGACAGGGATTTCAATACGAAAGCCCGGTAAATCTCGGAAAACTGATGGATCTTTTACCGGAAAATTATATTTTATTATTCCGCGCCCATCATCAGGTAGGAACTTCCGAAGTCATTCAGGAAACCGACCGCATTTTCGACGTGACAGACGTAGACGATCTCAATGATCTGTATCTGATCAGTGACCTGATGATCACAGACTACTCTTCTACGATGTTTGATTACAGTGTGTTAAAACGTCCGATGGTATTTCATATGTATGATCTGGAACGTTACGAACGTGAGATCCGCGGATTTTATTTTGACCTTGACGAGCTTCCCGGGCCGATCACCAAAAACGAAGAAGAACTAGCAGCTGCGATCCGCGACGGCATAACAAACTTTGATTATGGCAAAGATAAAAAATATCAGGCATTCCACGATAAATTTAACCCGTGGGAAGACGGTCACGCTGCCCGGCGCGTTGTGGAACAGTGCATCCAGATTCCTCCTCACAAAAAGGGACTCTGGGAAAAACTGGTACTCAATTACAAACGTACCATAAACCGTGTTCATATTGTATATCTGATCGTAAAATACAATATCAGCGGTTTTTTCAACAAACACGGACTCTTCCTTGATAATAACAGCCGGCGTCTGCTCAAAATGAAAGATTCTCATAAGGGAGAACGCTGCTTTTTGATCGGTAATGGGCCAAGCCTGAGTCCGGAAGATCTGCATATGCTGATTGATGAATACACCTTTGGAACCAATATGGTGTATAAGATTTTTGACCGCACCGACTGGCGGCCAAGTTTTCACTGTGTCTCCGACAGCATTTATGCGACAAAACTGCGTGATGAACTGTATAATAATGTAAAGTCACCGCTGTTTACAATTGAAAAAACGTATCGGAAAATGACAAAACGCACCTTGGAAACTACCTATGTACACACGATTGCCAGCGAGAGATACAAAGTCAAAGGAAATATTTTTGCCTATTGTATGGTAAAGGCAACGGTTCTTTCTCTCGCCGCAGAGTTTGCTTTTCATATGGGCTTTTCCGAAATTTATCTGCTTGGCGTAGACTGTACCAACCCTCACGCCGCCGGCGGTCATTTTACCGATAACTATACAACCAAGGAAATTGCCCAGACTGACATTTCCCGTATCAAAGAACGTATGAATAAGGAAAATGTTACGACGGAACAGATCGGCGAACATATCATTGACCGATCGATGGATGTATACCGGCTGTTAAAAAAATATGCTGATAAACACGGCATTAAAATATATAATGCAACCCGTGGTGGAAATCTGGAAATCTTCCCTCGTGTCAAACTGGAAGATGTATTAGCTTCCGAACGACCACCGCACAACAAGAAAGGATGAGTAAATATGAAGATAATTGGAGTCATTCCAGCAAGATACAAATCAAGCCGTTTTCCGGGCAAACCATTGGTAGACATCTGTGGCAAGCCAATGATCTGGTGGGTATACCAGCAGGCAAAAAAGGTACCGGAATTTGACGAAGTTTATGTAGCTACCGACGATGACCGCATCGAAGCAGCGTGCAAAGAACATGACATGAAAGTCATCATGACTTCCGACAAGCACGAAACCGGTTCTGACCGTGTAGCCGAGGTAGCGACAAAAGTCGAAGGCGATCTTTTTGTCAATATTCAGGGCGACGAGCCGGTCATTAATCCGGAAATGATTCAGGAAGTAATTTCCATCTTTTTGGAAGACGAAACCGTTACTTTTGGCAGTCTGAAAAAAGAGATTACCGATCCGGATGAGATCAAGGCAACAAGCACCGTAAAAGTAGTTACCGACCAGAAAGGCGATGCGATGTATTTTTCCCGCTCTGTCATTCCTTCGAATGTAAAAGACGGAAAACTTGCCCGTGTATTCCGTCATGTCGGAATCTATGCATACAAACGTGACTTCCTGGAAGAATTTTCCAAAATGTCACAGACGGAACTGGAACTTGGCGAAGGCATTGAACCTCTTCGCGCCATGGAACGCGGCTACAAAATGAGATTAAAAGAAACCAAACATTCCTCAATTGGCGTGGATCTGCCGGAACACATTGAAAAGGTGGAGCGCGTCATCAAAGGAATTGATACCTTAGACTGACATTAGGATTATATTTTAGGAGGTTACTATGAAACGAGTACAATTACTTGACTGCACACTGCGCGATGGTGGCTATCTCGTAGATGCACAATTTGGAAATACAGTAATCAAAGGAATGATCAAAGGCCTTTCCGAAAGCGGCATTGATGTCGTTGAATGTGGTTTTTTAAAAGATGAACCTCATCAGAAAGGCAGCACAATCTTTAACAATGCGGCTCAACTCCGTCCTTTCCTGCCGGAAGAACGCCGCCAGACTTCGTATGTCTGCCTCGCCGACTACAGCCGTTATACCATCTCCAATCTGGAGCCATTTGACGGCACTTCAATCGACGGTGTGCGCGCTTGCTTTTTCAAAAAAGAGCGCTACGATGTCATTGATTTCTGCAAAAGCATTGTAGAAAAGGGCTACAAACTTTATGTCCAGCCGGTTGATGTACTCGGCTATACGGATGCCGAACTTTTGGAATTGATTGAAATGATCAATCCACTGGAACCATACGCATTTTCTCTTGTTGATACCTTTGGTTCCATGTACAAAGAGGATCTGCGCCGCGTATTTTATCTTGTAAATCAGAATCTGAACGCGGCATCCCGTATCGGATTCCACTCACATAATAATTTGCAGATGTCCTTCTCTTTGTCACAGGAATTTATCGACATGACACAGGGACTCCGCAAAATTGTCATTGACGGAACGATGGCAGGTATGGGACGTGGTGCCGGCAATACCAACACGGAACTGATCATGCAGTATATGAACCGCAAATACAATTCCGGCTACGATATCGACACGGTACTTGATCTGATCGACAACTACATTGATGGTATCCGAAACACCTGCACATGGGGATATTCGATCCCGTATTATCTTGCCGGATCGTACAGCGCCCATGTTAATAACATTTCCTACCTTACGGCAAAGGCGGGTATTTCCAGCCGCGATATCAACTATATTCTGAACCGTATCGGCGGCGAAGCGCGAAAACGCTATGACTATGATCTTTTGGAAAAAACTTACATGGAATATGTCGGAATTATCCGCGACGATGAAAAGGAGGTTACGAAACTCCGCGAATCTCTCCAGGGCAAGGACATCCTTATGCTCCTTCCGGGACACAGTATCGTCACGCACAAAGAAGAGATTTTGAAATACTGTGAAGAAAAACATCCGATCGTAATCAGTGTAAATCTTTTGTCACATGATTATCCGATCAATTATGCGTATTTCAGCAATAAAAAACGTTACAATTACTGGAAGAGTTCAAGCCGTTTCAGCGAATACAAAAAGATCGTCACTTCCAATGTCACAAATGAAGAGAACAAAAATCAGGTAATTCTCGATTTTACGCGTCTCGTAAAATGTGGCTGGGATCAGCTTGACAACTCCGGTATCCTTCTGCTTCGTCTGTTGGATGAACTGGAGGTCGCCTCCATTGCCATGGCCGGTTTTGACGGCTACAGCCACGATGCTTCCAGCACAAACTATATGCAGAAGGAAATGGAAAAAACAAGAAATACGCTGAATGCGGATGACGCAAACCGTGATGTCCAAAGCATGCTTGAAGATTATCTCAATACCAGAAAATCGGACTGCCCGCTTTCCTTTATCACGCCATCCCGTTTTGAACTCAATCACTAAGAGGCAGGTACTGATATGAAAGATTTAACAAAGATAAAACTGTTTGCCATGGATGTCGATGGTACATTGACAGACGGCAATATCTATATGGGAAATGATGGCGAGCTGTGCAAGGCTTTTAATGTTAAAGACGGACTTGGCATCAAACTGCTGAAAGACTCCGGCATCGTGCCAGCCATCATTACCGGCCGCACCTCAAAGATTGTGGAGAACCGCTGCAAAGAACTCCACATCGAAGAGCTTTACCAGGGGGTAAAAAATAAAGCGGCTACATTGACTTCCCTGATGGAAAAATATCATCTCGATGCTTCCGAGGTTGCTTATATCGGGGATGACATGAATGACCTCAGTGCCATTAAAACGGCCGGCATCACATTTGCTCCGGCTGACTGCGGCAAAGCTCTCCGCCCTTATATTGACATCATTCTTACCAAACCGGCAGGACAGGCTCCTGTCCGCGAAGCGGTTGATATGATCTTAGAAGGACGTTATGATTTCAGTAACTTTTTAGATCTGTAGGTGATTTTATTATACAACGCCAGAGAAGCGGGAATTGTACTAATACCCGCTTCTCTGCTCCTTTTCTACCAACTGATTGTACGATAAGTAATTTTTAGTAAACAAAACCCCTGCGGATGCTAAAGCGATACCGAGCCCTGAATAGAAAAAAGCAACAAATTTTTCCGGAAATATCCCCGCTGCACGAAAGCCGATCCCTCCGCTCATCATACAAGTCATTATGAGATATGCTTTCAAATCAAAAAAATGCCAAAATGGTCGATAATTTTCATAACTTATAATTCGTTTCGTATGTTTTCGACTCATCTTTAAAAACATTACCCCAAAAAGAAAAAACACAACTACCGACAGCAAATACATATACCACTTTCTATCAATATTTAAATACAATAACACTCCCAATCTCGCCACATTAAAGCCCGCTATCAGCCACACAATTCCCGCTATCAGCAAGAGTGTTCTCTTTTTTACACAAAATCTGGTTTTCATCTGCACTCTCCTTATACTTTATTAAACATTTTTCTGCATTATTGCAAATTTTCGAAAATATCTTGATAGACATTTGTTTCTCTTCTTCTGTTAAACCACTTAGAACATTATGAATAAATTGCTTTTGCACTTTTATTCCTTCTTGTACAATCCGCTCTGTGTCACTCGTCAAAATAATTTCAATATGTTTTTTATTATCTTCCTTTTGAATTCTTTCAATCAAACCCTTATTTTCCAGTTTTTTCAACGAAGTAGATACATGAGATTTGGTTGATTTTCTTACCCTTACAATATCCGCCGCCGTATTATAGTGTGGATTATTGTACAAAAACATAAGTATGTCATATTCCATCTTAGACAATTTATATTGGCTGCATACTTCACTTGAAAGCAACTCATAATAATTTGTGATTGTCTTATGTTGATCCCAGAAATACATTATGCCCTCCTTTATCGTTCTATTTAGAACAATCATAAAGCAACATTGACTCTTTGTCAATATTTTTCCGGTTCAGGCCATTTCTTTCGCTGTCCCCGGTGATACTCTTCGAACCCGGGAATCGTCATTGTCATTCTACTGATAATGGATAAGATCATACAACTCCCTGAAATTTTTCACCCTGCAATCATCAAAATCGTGGCACTCTGCATTCCACGCCGCAGTATAACAGATTACCTTTTTTGATCCGCGGATTTCATAGAGATTTTCCGGGCTGTCATCCACCATCACATCGATATTATTTTCCCTGCAAACCCGAAGTTTATCAACACCGCTTCCCTTTTCTTCACAAAAAATAATATCATCATAGGTCAGCTGATTCTTCTTCAGCCAATGTTTTAACATCCATCGAAACAGTTTTCCTGCAATTCCGCTTTCTGTTGTATGAACCCGGCTTGTGATAATTATGACCTTATGACCTTCCTTTCGCAGCTTGTTGACTACCTCAGCTGCATCGTCTGTCATTGGTTCCTTTAAGCAATACTTCCAAATGTATTTAATCCAAAACGCCTCCCTCTGTTTCTTCGTACATTCAAAAACATCCTGTACTTCAAACATGTCCGGATTTTTGATCGATATTCCAAACTTCTTTTCAAAATACTTTTTTCCTTCTCGTAATTGAAACGTCCTGACATCAACTAATACGCCATCTACATCTAATCCGATATTCATATGCTTTCTCCTTTCAAAATCTTTTCTAATTGCTGAAACATGGTACTTTCATCGTAATCTGACGGATTTAACGGTTTCTTTACCACAACATTTAATGGATATCTTCTATGTTTATGCCAATCAAATAACTTTGGTTTATTCTCATGCCGAGGAAAAATTTCAAATCCTCCCTGAATATATATTGGCAATATAGAAACACCCGCTTCTCTTGCAATTTTGATAACTCCTTTTTTTAATGGGAGTAAACTTCCATCTCGTGAGCGGGCACCTTCTGGAAATATAATAGCATTCATTCCCCCTCTCAAACACTTCCTTACACGCGCAATTTCAGGATGTGTTCCCCTCTCCCTATCCACTGGAATACACCCTAATAATCGAAAAAAATGCTTAGAGTCGATTGCTCGCTCAGCCGCAGCTAAAGTCAAAAAATCATGTTTATTCATATATTTTTGAATAGCAGTTAAAATCCATATGGGGTCTAACATACTTGTATGATTAGAACATATAATATAGGCTCCGTTTTTCGGAATATTCTCCGTTCCACTCACCTCAAATTTGTAAAATACTTTTGTTAAAAAGCGAAAAACAGATAAAATTCCCCTGTCCCACACATGACGTTTCATTGGATATTGTTCTACATCATAAGACACGGTATTTGAACTGCTTTCTCCTTTCCCTTCTATCCTATGACACAATTGTTCTATCGTAAATTGGGCTGAAATACAATTTGTCAGATCTACTCCAAAATGTTTTTCAATCTCCACACACAGTTCAAACAAATTCAGGGAATCAATCCCAAGATCATTTTCCAATATTGATTCTTTTTCTATTTCTTCCCGTATGCCTAAGGATTGCAGTATGGCTTTGACTTCTTCAAACACACCATGTTTTTTCTCTTTCTTTATCCTTTTCTTTTCCACCTTGCTCTGCTGTTCACGCAGTTTATATCGCTGTACTTTTCCGATCGATGACAACGGGATTTTCTCAACAAAACGCACCTCATCAATCCGGTAATCCCCTCCCAGTTTTTTGGAACGCTCCTTTATTTTTTCTTTTAACAGACCGGTATCTTTTACGGAACTCTTTTCCACAAAAAATACCACTTCATCATAACCGGCATCCACTATCGGCACTCCCACACAGGCAGCCACAGCATTCTCCGGCAGATATCCGGCATATAAATTTTCCATCTGTTCCGGCGAGATCTTCTCCCCATTTCGAAGATGAATACTTTCTTTACTTCTTCCTGTAATATATAAATACCCTTCCGAATCGCAATATCCCAGATCCCCCGTCTTAAAATATCCCTCTTCATATGCTTCTTCCGTTGCTTTTTCATCACGAAAATATCCTTTCATATGACACGGAGTCTTTATCTGGACTTCTCCTATCCCATTGGTATCGGGGTTTTGTATGCGGACAGAAATTTCCGGAAATGCGGTTATCTTTCCCACCGAATCCAACGGAAAACGGTCTTTTACCGTTGTCGTTATCATCGGAAGATTCATCTCGGTAGAAGCATAGGTATTCATCCAATAATATCCCATATTCTGGAAGAACTCACTTACTTCCTTACTGCATTTTCCACCTCCTACGCACAAGTATTTCATATTTCCTCCAAACACTTGGACATGGATCTTTTTCAAAAACACTTTTCCTAAATTCAGATTACTTTTCTTCTTTATCCACCCACAAAGTCGAATAATTTTTTCCAAGATTCCCTTTTCTTTTATGCTATCTATTATTTTCTTTTGTATTGTCTCATAAACTTTAGGAACCATTCCGAAAGTATTGGGTTTATACTTTTGAAATCCCTGCATCAATCTGACCGAATTGGCATTTTCCAAAAGCCCGATTTGCGCTCCTCCTAAAAACAGCGCATAAAAAGTAGAAAGTCCGGAAACATGGAACATGGGAAACACCAATAAATATCGAATGTCATTTGTTCCAAATGCCCGAAGAAGCAGTTCCACCGATTTCATCTGTGCTTCATATGTTATCATAACGCCTTTGGGTTCACTTGTTGTTCCCGAGGAATAAAGAATCGTCAGTACATCAAGATCCCGGTCTTCCGATGGACTCCATGGATAGGTTCTGTTTATAAATAAACCGCTTGTTTTTATATCAAAAACCGGATACTCCTTTTCCCATTTATGGGCATAATTCCGATATGTTTCCGCATCGCATACGATTCCCCTTATCTCTGATTTTCGTACAAAAAAGTCCAGTTCTTCCTCCGGTAATTCCGGATTGATTATGACGCTGACCGCACCAAATACCGCAAGTGCAGTAACCGCAGCATAAACATAGGGCGATAACGGCGCCATGACAAGAATACGGTTTCCTTTCCGGATCGGACTGCTTTTATAAGCCAATACTCTTTCATTCGTTTGTTTCCAAAAGTCTTTGTATGTCCAGTTTTCTTCGGAATCATCTTCCTTCATATACGTTATAAAGGTTTTATCCCTGTATTCTTCACATACATTTTTGATCTTCTCTGCGAACTTTTCCTGCATAGTCATTATGTACACTACTCCTCTGCTAAACTATTTTATTGCTATTATACTAAGAAAAGTCCCCGTTTTTTTTCCGTTTTTTTCACTTTTGGCTTAAAAGGGATGAATTTTTGATTTTTTTTAATTTAGAATATGCAAAAAAATTTATTTTACTTTTTTCGGATAAATTCCTTCATCTGTTGATATATCGTCTCCCGGTCTTTCTCTGAAATCTGCCCGTTTTTTCGCAGGGCATAATGATGACCAAATTCTTCGTCGGCATAACTCTTTTCATTAACTACCACTGGTTTTCGAAATCTCGGTCGTACATGTATGTGCAGATGTGGATTGGGCTCAGATTTTTTATAAAAACTATTCATCAGACAGCTCCAGTTACACATCTCTGCTCCAAGAACATTTTTCATACATAACTCTGTTTTCTTAACAATCTCTCCCAACTCACCCCATTCTTCTATCGTAAGTTCTGAAAGGGACGCACAATGTCTATCGGAAACCAGAATACATCGTCCAATATAATCTTGTTCATCTGCCAGATAAACCGACCAATATTGGCTTTGAAACAACAAATACTTTTTTTCTTTGTCTGACAGCTCACACCAGCTACAAGTCATATTCCATCCTCCTCTAAAAAATCCCATCGCAGCTGTCTGTCAATCCAGCTTTTCTGCGATGCTTCATGTATTATATCCCCCGGCATCTCTCCACCGATTAAAAACGGCGAATTGGGATCATGTTTTTTTCTATTTTCCTGCACAAATGCCGGATTCGTATTGGCATAACAATATCGACACAAATGACTGCATGTATCATAAGCTCCAATATCTACACCAAGAAGGCAGGCACAGGCACCGTTTCTTTGATTCAGCTTTTTCTTTGGCACTTCCAGTCTATTGTGAAGAGCTGTCTCAAAAGTCTTTACTGTCATGCAGCCGGAACAGTCTGCTCCAAATTTTTCCAATTCGTTTCCCTCCGCACAGGGTTTGATGAGCATTCCGTAACGATTTGCAATCTCTATGAATGCCTTTCCTATCGTCATTCGATCTTCCTTTGCTACGCCTCTCGCCGCCGGAAAATTTATCTGCACCTTTTTGTAAAGGTCGATAAAACTGATCACACATGTTTTAGTATAGCCGCAAAGGGTACGAGCCATTTTTTCAAATTCCGATATATGCCAGTTCACAGAATGTCCGGCATCTACCAGAATCGGGTCGTACCGCCATCCCACGCTGTCTATTCCTACCATATTGGACAGTTGCTTAAAATGCTCCATGACAATTTCTTTATCCGGAACATTTGGCTCAATGTCCCTGCCATATGGCGTAATCGTTACAAACCAATACTGTCCGTATGGTTTTAATGCCTCCATATGCGACAGCATCGGTGCCGGATTTTTTGTACAAAATGCAATCAGATCCACAACTTCCGGCGAAAGCCTGTACTTCGTTACCTGACTTGGATTATACGGATTTCTCACACATACCATGCCCTCGTGAATCCTATTTAAAAACCATTCGGAGTAAAATGCCGGTATGTCCGTTCTCATTCCTGTATGAATAATCATTTTGCCACTTCCTTTGAAACACTAGTCTCTCAAGCAGCCGATGGGAACAATCTTAACTCCCGAATCGGTTGTATATGCCATATTGGCATTTGCACAGATTACAATCAATGCAGACGGTTCCCGATACACATCACGCGGGTGTTTCTCGTTTTGCAATGCTGTGTCATTATATTTTCGTATTACTTCTTTAAATCTTAATAATGATTTTTCTGCTTCCGGTATTTTATTTACCCCCACCTTCACCTCAATCAGTGCATATCTTCCATCTGCCATTTGGTATACTGCATCTGCTTCTAAGCCTGTGTCATCGGTATAGTGCAGTAATCGTGCGTTGTGTTTTTCGGCATAAACCAGCAAATCCCTTAAAACTATATTTTCAAAAACATGACCAAACAAATCTAAATCGTTGATAAAATATTTTGGCTCAATTCCAAGAGCTGCCAAAGCGATCGACGGATCAATAAATATGTGTTTTTTAGCAGATCGAATTGCTGTTTTTGAACGAAGGTGCGGTGTCCATGCGTCAATATCCCGGACTACAAATAACGTCTCTAACGCCTCGACATAGGATGCCAGCGTCATATCTGTAACATTCTGCGTAGCTTTTACATCCGCAAAAATATTCTTCCTTTTTGCTGTAGTTGCCATATTTCTTGCATATGACCACAATAATGTTCTTGCCCATTCCGGATTTCTATTTACCCCATCGATAGCAGATATATCCTTTTGATAAATCTGCCTATAATAATCTTTTGCAATTTCCAGTTTTGCACTATCCTTTGTCAATGCCATACATCTGGGCCAGCCACCTCTACAGGCAGCGAAAAACAATTGTTCCAACTCTGTTTCTGACAGGATACCGTCTATATCATAATTTTCATCTTCAAGGATTTTCGATAAGGATATCTTGCCATTTGATTCACCGGTTTCAAATAAAGTCATCGGATACATCGTTACTTCAGTTATTCTTCCGGTTCCTGTATGAGGAGTATTGATTTTTTTGCTTGCAGAACCAGTCAAATAAAACTCTCCCACATTTTCAGGATTATCGTCACATGCTTTCCTTATCGTCCCCCATATTTTTACAGCATCCTGCCACTCATCAAACAAAATTGGTTTTGGGTTTTTCAAAAATAATTTGGGAGCCGTTTCCGCTACCGCGAGATACCCGTCTCTTTTATCTTCATCCTGAAACTCAATAATCGTTTGTGAGCGTTCCCTGGCTGTTCTTGTCTTTCCACATCCTTTCGGACCTGTTATACTGATTGCATTAAATGCTTCTGTTCTTCGATCTATTACATCATCGACAATTCTTCGGATATATTTCATAACACGTACACTCCTTTTCTATTACTTATTATAACACTTCCAATAGACTTTATGCAAGAGCGTTTTGTGTTTTTCGGCAAATTCATTTTATGTTTTTCGGCAGTTTTATTTTATGTTTTTCGGCACTTTCATTTTATATTTTTCGGATAAATTTCTTCATCCGGTGATATATCGTCTCCCGGTCTTTCTCTGACACCTCACACCAGTTACAAGTCATATACTGTCCTCCTGTAAAAAATTATTCCAACAGCAGCCAGTCTGCTATATCATAGATTGTAATTCCTTCATAACTATACTTCGCATGCTTCGTCCTGGCAATGATCATTTTCGGATAAGCATCTCGAATACGAAGAAGCGGCGAGCATTCTCTTTCAAACGTTTCCTCTGCCGAAATATTATCGCTTACCTGAATATAAATTTTTTCACTTCCTCTTTGTGCGACAAAATCAATCTCTTTCTCGTATAATTTTCCTACATAAACATCATATCCTCGACGCAGCAATTCAAGACAAACCATATTTTCATAAACCCTGCCATAATCCATGTTTCGGTTTCCAAGTATTGCATATCGAATTCCCGAATCACACAAATAAAACTTTTCAGAGCTTTCAAGATATTTTTTACCTCGAATATCATAACGTTTAATATCGTAAAACACAAATGCATTACATAAATACTTAATATACTTTCCTATCGTAACATGATTGGCCGGGATATCATTTGCTGTCAGCAATTTACTGACTTTATTTGGAGACGTCAAATTACTGATATTGTCCATCAAAAACTCACACAATTGCTGTAAGATCAGCGTGTCCGGCAAAGCATATTTCTGCACAAGATCTCTGGTCACAATCGTTTCATAAACTTCTTTAATATAATTTATTCTATCTTTTTCCGTGTTATAAGCATAAGATCCAGCCAGACCGCCTTTTGTCGTATACTCTTCAAACAACTTTTCTTTGTCCATAATTTCATCAAAATACTGACAATATTCTCGAAAGCTAAATGGAAATACATGTATTTCAATATATCTTCCCGTAAAAAGAGTTGCCAAGTCCGCACTAAGCAAAAAAGCATTCGCCCCCGTAATATAAATATCATACTTTCCTTTCGCATACAAACTGTTTATCGCCAATTCAAACTGCGGACACATCTGAACTTCATCCACAAAAAGATAATTTGTTTTTCCCTCTTGAAAATGCTCCTCAACATAAGAATGAAGGGCATAATACTCCTTCACATTTTCATAATCCAAATCCATAAAATCAATGAATATAATATTGATATTTTCACAATGGCTTTTCAGATATTGAATATATGCCTGCATCAATTTTGATTTTCCGGATCGACGTATCCCGGTAATAATTTTGATGTCCGGTGTGCCGTTCAAAGCAATGATTCTGTCCAAATATTTTTTTCTTATAATCGTTTTCACTTTTCAGCCCCACTTTCAAGAAATAAATTTTTTTACATTTTCGAAAGCGACTTCTGGCTTGAATTTCTTACATTTTCAAATATTCTTAGTACCCCAGTGTATCGTTTACCAAAATCACATGGATTCTTCCCTCGTGACGGGAATATCTCGTAATCAAAAACTGACAGCATATCGTATCCGGAGACTTACAATCTGCACATTTACCGGTCACTTTACATGGTGTTTTCACATCAAACCGCTGTGCATTTGCCGGTGCAGCCACATTTCTGGCGCGCTTCATCGCCTCATCCAGATCGGAGCAGATCTTATTCATACCGACGATAAATACAACCTTTTTCGGTCCCTGGGCAATACAGGAAACACGGTTCGAATTTCCATCGATATTTACCATAATTCCGTCATTGGTCATTGCATTGGCACTCGAAAGAAAAACATCGGCATCATAAGCTGCCATCAGGCTTTCGCGCGGCGTCATATTCGAACGGTCAATATAGTTGTAGTCCCCTTCTTCCAACGCCTGAATCAGTCCAATCTCGTGTGCGCTCTGGCAGCCGCCCATCGCCACAGTGCTTCCTTTTCCAATTACTTCCAGTGCCTTTTTCACTGCTTCTTCTTTGTCCACAGCATAATAACCTGTCATATTTCTGGACTCTAATCCTTTGATCACCGTCTGCGCCAAAATCTCATTTCTTTTTCTCATATTTTCGTTCATTTTCGTATCCTCCTGATAAAAAATTTTATTTCTTTATTATGCTTTTGCAAATAAATTTTCCGGGTCACGCCCCTTTTCTCCATTTTTCAATGCATTTACCTCTGAAATACAGAACCTGACACATTTCTTTATATATTGTTCAATAACATCCCATGTATATATATCCAAATCCTCTTTATCACACGGGATTGCGTCAAACCACTGTTTGAAATTGTTCTCTCCAATAAGCAGTTTTTTCGCAGAAATTTCATCAATTGGAATTTCTATTTCTGTAAAATCTGTTCTTTTCAAATGAAACTCGTTAATCAGGAGATAATTTAGCCGGTCATAATCCCGATATCCTCTTTGATACGCCAATTTCTTTTCTTCCCCCTGATAACACCGAACATACTTATCCGCCATCTCATGAAACCAAATGGCATCCTGTAACAAATGACAATAATACCCTAATACAAAATCATTGGCAAAGATCTGTTTTTTGTATTTATCTGTAAATTTTTTCCAATTGATTCCTTTTCTCATTTTATCTTTGGATTTCTCCCCAAAATGAGCTGTATCATACGTTCCATCTTCATGAGAAGAGGCATCCGGTCCCAGCGCAGCGCCCAATAAAAACGATGCTGCATTTTGCACCTTCAACTCATTCAGCAGTAAATTTGAAATTGTATAATGAAGCATTGCCGAAGCCAATGTCATCCCTCCTGTTCTTCTCTATCCGCAGTTTGTCAGCTTAGTTCCAACGTGGTATATCTTTCTAATAAACTATTTTATTCTTCCGCTCTCAATTACGACGCCGTATCCTCCTGATAAAAAAATTTCTAGTCTGTTTTTTTCATATACATAGTTTTACGTCCTGCACCAGTTCTAATAATAGCACCTTCTTCAACAAGTTTTTTTAATGCGGCTTCTATTGACGAACTTCCAAGACTTGGACATGATACTAACGCATCTTTTTTAGAAAACCTACCAATAGTACCATCTGTGTATGCCTTAACGATATCATATGCAGTACTTTTTTTACCACTTTTTTCGGTTAACATAATTCTTTTTTCCAAATCTCTGTAACAAGATAATACAATACCAAGCATATACTTTATAAATGGCTTAGGAGCATTTTCTCCCTCATACCAATTTGGGTCCGCTTTCTGTAAAGCTGCATAATAAGCTTCCTTTGTATCTGCAATAGCTTTTTCCATACTAATATACTGTCCAACAAAATAACCACTTCTGTACATAAGTAATAGCGTTATCAGTCTGCTCATTCTTCCATTGCCATCATTAAAAGGATGGATACACAAAAAATCCAAAATAAAATTCGGTATTAAAATAAGTGGATCCACAATTTTCTCATCAATTGCTTTCTCAAACTCATTACAAAGACGTTCTACTGCATCAGGAGTCTCATACGGTTCAAGCGGCTTAAATAAAACTATCTTTTCTCCGCTTTCCAATACCATATCAATCTCATTCGGATTATTCTTATACTTACCTGCATAAGAAAACGCAGTATATTTTAACAGTTCTCCATGAAGCTGTAAAATATAATTGCTTCGAATGGGAATTGCGTCATAACTTTCATGAACAATATTAAGCACATTGCGATAACCAAGAATTTCCTCCTCATCTCTATTTCTTGGTGTTGTTTTATCTTCCACCAATTGTTTTAATCTGGCATTTGTCGTAACAATACCTTCAATTTCATTTGAACTTTCCGTACTTTGAATCTTAGCGATTTCAATTAACCGCTTCAATTCAACTGGTTTCTGTTGCATATACAATTCCTGTTTGCCTTTATATTCATGAATCTGAGCAACATATGTCAAGATCTCATTATCCCAGGTTCTGTCTTTTAGTTTGGAATAGTCAAACTCTTTCATCTCCTTCTCCTTTCTCCCAGATATCATTTCTTTCTCCCAAAAGCAATGCATTTTTGGGAGAATCTTCCCTTTTCCTAAAATATTACCACATTTTAAGGGAAAGTCAATCAAATTCTTTATTCTTCCGCTCTCGCTAAAAAGAATCCAAGATTCACTCTGACTTCCCTTCTGGCAATATCTTCATTTGAATAACAGCAGGTATCAAAACCGATCAATTCAAATCCCTGATGAAGATAAAAACCGATCGCATTTGTGTTGCACGACTGCGTTTCTAGAATGACCGCACGGCGTTTCTGCCTTACAGCGACTTCTTTCGCTTTATCCATCAATCTTTTTCCGACACCTTTTCTGCGAAGTTCTTCGGACACCCAGAGTTCCGTAACTACAAGTCGATTCGACCATTCTTCCGGGCACACTTCAATACAAGCCAGCATCTCTCCGTTCTCATTTACGACGCCATATGCCTCCGCATTTTCCCAGTGTTCCTGATATAGTGAATCCGGAAAATCATATTCTTCCGGTTTATGAACGATCTCCGATTCAGCCGGCTTTCTAATCATAGAAATCCGGCAGCCACTATTATCAAATGGATCAATTTCAAAATCATAATAACTGTCGCTTCGGATTATCATTGGTATTATCGTGCCTTTCCATTTGTCTTTTGAAAGGGCAATGATTTCATATTTGTCCATGTAAACTCTCCTCCTGTAATTTATTATAGTCATTCCTATGCAATGAAACTGTTCGTAATATTTTTAGGAAATTCCAACTTTTTTATTTCTACAAATTGGAATTTTTTAGTTTACTGCGGATAGCAAGAAATCGATTTTGTTTTCAACTTCAAATTTCATTGTGTCCATATCTAAAACATGGACACTGCAATTCGCTACCTTATAAATATGACTTTGGTTGTTCCATTCTATTCCGTTTACCAGATGGTAAATAATATTGATTACTCCGCCGTGAGTTACTATCAAAATATTATCATTCGTATTTTTGCTTTTTTCAACAAATTCATCAAACCAGCTTCTAATTCGCGCAAAGAAATCACTGGGGCTTTCTCCATTTGGGTATGCTTCATCCATTTTTAATGAACTAAAAAAGAGGCCAGGATACTGCTTAAGAGCTTCCTCATTAAGCATACCTGCTAAATCGCCATTATTCATTTCTCTCAGGCGATACTCTTGTTGGATTGGTAAGCCTAATTCAGCAGATATAAAACGAGCAGTGGATATGGTTCTTGGTAAATCACTTGCAATAATCCGCTGAATGTGATATTCCTGACTGTTTTCTTTCATGTGATTGGCCAATTGCTTTGCTTGTTCAATCCCTTCTGGGATTAAGTCTATTTTACTCCATCCGCCACGGTATTTATTGTCATCTTTTCCATGCCTGACAAAAATGACTTTCATGATAAGGTCCTCCACAAATTCCGATTTGTTTAATTTTCAAAAACGGAATCCTTTCTATTCCACTGTTTTTTATCACCATACTATTGCTTCCGTATTAAAATTATCTATAATATCTTCTTATACGACAATCTCCGCTATCATTAAACTCCTTTATCTCATATCGCACCGGACCGTCCTCATATATTTGAGCATAGAGTAAACTCAGCTTTTCTGTCCTTCCGCAAACTTCAGTCCACTCATCGGATAAATCAATTTCAAAATTTGCCAACTGCAGTCTCACATTCTGATTTCCGTGTCGAAGTACTGCTCCTGAAAATAAGTTTTCTCCCTGATTTCTTCCTTTGTAAATGTCATTCCTTTCGGGGCTACAACCCATTTTTCTTCAACGTCATCGTATCTATGAATAATCGCAATTATTATCCCTGTATATTCCTGAACCGGTTCATCCAATCCTAACAAATAAGCATCTTGTTCTTCTCCATCAGGCGCAATCATCCCTTCTATGTATCCATAGTTAATCGGATAATATATATCTTTATGCTTAGGATGATAACTTCCCATCGGTCTATCTACTTTTACCGTTACGATATTGCCAATCATACGCTGCTCCTCTCAAAATTCACTTTTCAAATATTAAATTCATATTAGAGTGTCTTTCTAAAGAATGCTTGTCCTTTTCAATAAATCTCCAAGTTTCCTTATATGTACCTGGAACAGCTACTGCTTCATCCGATATAAAACTAATAAAATCATTTACCTTACCTTCATATCTTTCAGCAAAATCATCCGACATTTCTTCTTTCTCATCATCTGAAAAATTCTTCAGTACGCCATATAACACATGTTCCAAATTACATGAATTAAAATACAAGCGGTATCCTATATTATGAATTTTACCGGTTGAATAAAGCTTAAATAAGATTTCCGACTTATGTTTATTTCTGCGCTCTATTGCTTCAACAGCTGCTCCTTCCATATGATCTTCATAATATTGAATTCCCTCAACATCCGCCTCCACCACACAATCTTTTGCAAACACTCCATCTGTATCAGCAATATGAAGCACCTTTATAAAGTCATCCCAATGATATCCATACTTCGACTTTATGCCATCTATGAGATCATCTATCTTTCTAATAACATTATCAACCGTAGTAAATTCATTTGATGTAATATCTCCATGTACTACAGCAAATTGCACCTCTTCGGAAGAAAAAAACTCTTTTAAAATTCCACCGATAGCATTTTCATCACTTGGCCCTTCTACAATCACCGCAATAACTTTTTTCTCACTCATCAGAAAGGCTCCTTCCTGCTTTACGAAATGCTCGCGCAATCTTTAAACTATCCGTCGCTTCATAAATCGCCTCATCCTGTCCCCCCAGAGTAATGCTTCTGATATACATGCTGCGAAGATTGTTATTCTCCTTCACTCTCTTCATATGGATATAGCGATTTTCCGGATTAACAGTTGAAAACATAATACTGCTCTTATCAAGCATCTCAAGAGCTCGTAAGTTATGAGATGTAAAAATCAGCTGTCCCTTAGCACTCTTTTGAAAAATATCAAGCAGTTCTCCAAGCATATATTCAAAAATTCCTGCATCTAATTCATCAATCACAAGACAAATTGATGGATTTCCAAATGCCTGAATAAGCACATTCAAGATAGAAATAATCTTAATAATTCCCTCTGATTCCATACGAATAGGAATCGGATTTTCCCCTTCACGCACAGACATCAGCTCTACCTTCCATCCCTCTTCGCCAGAATCCAGTGCCTGTTTCCCATAATCTTTCACATCAATCATCATTCCTGGAATGATTGTATATAATACAGTATTTATTTGTTTAATAATTACATCCAAAATTTCCTTTGTTTCAACATCTAATACAACCGGTTCAGTCAAAGGTATCGCAAAATCTCCCTTTGCACCAACCTTATTATTTTCTATACGAAAAGCCATTGGTAAAAGAAAATTTGCTGTGATCATTCCTGAATGAGTGTTTCTAATAACAAATAAATCCTTAAAAGAAAACTCAAATAATGCTTTGATTACATTAGAATAATTTTTAAATTTATCCTCAACTTTTTGACAGAAAATTTCTCTACTGCTCTCTCCAAAAATAAAAGAACAATTACTTTTCTCTGCCATTTTTCTGGCCACGATTAAATCTGTTCTTCTCTCTTTATCCTTACCAATTAACTCATCAAGTCTCTTTTGTGGTTTAAAAATACTCTCCGACTCGCAGCGTATATAATCCATGAAAATATTCTTATTTGTTCTCTTTCCATTCTGGTTAATTGCACAATTCAAAAACTCTCTCTCTATTACAACATCACCATCTATTTTTTTCAACTCAATATTGTATCCAACCTCATATATTTTTTCCTTACCAAATATCTTAAATTCAGCATTCATATGAGCCGCATCATCGTCCACTCCAATATAATCACTTATACTCTGATCAATGGTCTCACCAATCATTATCTGCTGGAGAAAATATAAACCATCTACTACAGCCGTTTTTCCCGATCCATTCTGTCCATAGATACCAAGAATCTCTGCACCTCCAACATTAAGTAATTTTTCATTAGCCATAGGCATAAAAACAGTACCTTTTTTAACATTTTTGATATTTTGCAATGTCAATGAAGACAAACGAACAATAAATTCTCCCATTTTGTCACCTCCACAATTCGTCTTTGTACAAAACTATAATAACATATTCTCCATTTTTAGTCAATGTATTCTCTATCTTGATACATTTTGTTCCTTTTTTCAAATTTCGATATTGTTTTACACCGCTATATTCTTTTTCTGTTCATTTGAATCTTCACAAGAATTACATGGTTTGTCATATATCAAACCTCCGCACATTCCATTTTTCCAACTAACACAAATAAAAATCACTCTTCGATTTCTATTTCATCAATCGCTTCAATCCGCAAAAGTTTCGTTACCTGCTTATTCTTTTTATCCGTATAACAGATCTTCATCCATTCATCATCTGCATCCAAAATCATGCAGGACAATTCTGTTTTTCCTGCGAAATTCAGAATAGCCTCCGACTTAATAGTACATTGTTCACCTACAAGATCATCAATCAACTGCGACATATAATTATCTCCTTTCTGCTTTTTCTCCAATCGTTTTATTTTTGATTCCAGCCGCTTTACCTTTCCCGGATATGCTGAATAGCAAAGCAGCAAAACCAATGCTATAATTCCACAATATTCCATAGTTTTCTCCTTTTCTTCTCATAACCGAAAATTATTTAAATCTGCTGTGCCCCCACCACTCCGGTATTAATTCAATTAATCTCACCGTTTTTCTTGTTTCATAATCCATTAAAATCTCAATATCACCACTTTCTTTATCCAGTTGCATCATATATTCCCGGCATGCTCCACATGGTGCTCCCACACTGCCGTCTTCAACCACCGCAACCATTTTATCTATTTTACTTTCTCCATTTGTAATCATATTTGCAATCGCATTTCTTTCTGCACACATTCCTAACGTGCTCGCGGTATCTATGCATACACCAACATATATATTTCCACTTTTCGTTAATATCGCTGCTGCAACGCCTCCTGCCTCAATGAACGGAGAAACCTCTCTTGCATTTTGAACCTCTCTTGCCCTATCATACATAATTTTCCAAATGTCTTTTTCCATATTTTTCCTCGCTTTCAACTACTGCATATACACCATAATGATCGCTTGCACATAGATCAATTTCGGAATACACTTTTGTTCCAAAAACATCACATTCAACTAATCTCGGAAATTCAACCGGATATGTATTTCTTAAAAATATACGATCAAATCTTTGATTTATTTCTATTGTATTTTCATGAAATCTTGGATTATTTTGAAAGTCTAACGTGCTTTTTACTGTCACACCACTCGCCTGAGCCGATGCTAATGCCAAGTCATAGTAACATGGATTCGCCTCAATTTCGTACAACGAGCATTCTCCCTTCAGCATTCGAAATACATTAGAATCGTTACCGCTATTAAAATCTCCCAAAATAAAAACATAATCACAATTTTTTTCAGCAAGTCCGGAAACGATTTTTGAAATATATTTTTCACGCTTAATAACACTATCCCATGGCAGGTGCGTATTCACTATTCCCAATGTTTTCAAATTGTACTGAATGGCAGCATATTGTGCATTGACATCTGTCCAATCTTCCTTTTCAATAATTGGATAGGTGCTAAGCACACAAATGCCCTCCTCATTATTTTCATAGTTAATAAAATAGCAACTCATCTCCAGTTTATCTGCAAGTTCATAAGCCATTGTTTTATCTTTTACCTCTTGTAAACATAAAATATCCGGTTTTATCTTTTGTATTTCCTTTACTATGCACTCGGCCCGAAAAGGCATACCATCATCACTATTCCAAATATTATATGTCGCCAAACATAATCTTTTTTCACATTTCCTCACTATATATCCCCTCTCCTCCATAACCAATTCCATTTCTAAGCATTTACAACACAAATTTCCAAGTCCCGAATTTTGTCGCCCACATCTTCCGGGCAATGAGCATCCGATGAAGTAATAATTTTCACATGATTTTTCTTCAATGCCCGAAGTAATTCGCGCTCCATTCCCAACGGAGAAGTTCCGGGACATCTTCTGGCTGCCCCGCTATTTTGATCTGCATACATATTACTATTTGAAAGCTCCTTTGCTAACCTTTTATAATAACCGGAAAGCGAAAAAGATGGTCTGTGTCCAAATAATTTTATGGCATCCGGGTGACCAATACCATCAAACAATTTACTCTTTGCCAGCAATATAGAATCTTCAAAATAGGTGCGGTATATTTTATCTACATCCATTCCAATCCAGTGTTCCGGCTTATGGTCAAAGGCGAAATCATCCACAAAATGAATGCTTCCTAACAAGAAATCAAAACCTTTGTTTTTTGTCATTTTTTCAATAAATGCCTCATGTTGTTTAAAATAACATATTTCAAGTCCAAACTTTATTGTAACCGGATATTTTTGATTTCTTACTTTTTCAATCAGTTCTAAATACTCTGGCAGCTTATGTTTACCGGCTTTTCTTTGAAACCACTCATCCACAAACTTACTGTATGCACATACAGAACGGTACATTGGTCTAAATTCTTCAAATAGGTAGCAGTGTTCGAGCAAACGGATTTCATCCAGCTGCCTCTCCACTGCCTTGTCAACAAATTGTTCGATCCATTCTAGCGAGTAATCTCCCCGCTCAATATGAATATGACCATCTACCCTTCCCATATCATTCTCCCGGACTGCTGGAAATCACCTTGCCGGTATTCCAAAGTGTAACTGCCTTTTTCGCAGCCTCCAGCCGCTCTTCCTCGGAGTGAAAATCAATCGTCACCGAATGACATCCACACTCCAGACACATAACATAATAACCACAGCCACATTCCTCTTCCAACAATGCGCCGCCTTCACACAGCGGGCAGTCACTGATTTGTAACATTTCTTCGATATTCATAATTCTTTTTCCTTTCTTTTTGACCTAATTTAATTTTTCAAGTGATTAGACCAACAAATTTATACTACTCTTTTGACCCACATGACTCTTTCCTGTTTTGAGTCATACGTTTTACATCTTGTATTTGACCTGAAAAGCCAGTATCCTTTGCTAGACCAAACTCTTACAAGTTGCTTTATGGTCCACCTTTAAAAAACTCTTTTTAGACCAAAAACAAGTTCTTTTTTCCTTGACCTAAAACGAATTTTCCATTTTTCAAGTCAAATTTCGCTCCAATAAATGATTTCGCCCCTGACCCCGCAATACTCCCCGTAATACCTCGCATCAAGCCATCAATACTCCACATCAGCCATCAAAAGTCCGAAGCCCCACATGTCCCAGTCCCGCAAACTCACAGCCTCCCAAAACCATCACAGGGCGCTGCACGCAGCGCCCCATTCCTGCTATTATTTGTAACTATTCAGGCTCCCATTTCCATACATTCATCCTGAATAGTTACCATTATTTTATAAACTCATCCAGATCCACGCGGTCAAACACTTCCAATGCGCCCCCTCGGGTGGCGTTGAAAATCTTGACATGGTGTTTGATGGCATGCTCTTTTAAAAGCGTGTACGCATTCAGCGAACCATCGAGAAAATATTTCTCGTAATCGTCACTCTGGATACCAAGACGGCGCATACGATCTACGATCTTTTTGGCATCACGCTGTTTCAATTTGTCGTCCGTATAACCATTGATAAAATGCGTATTTCCGGTAAAGGTCGAGGTGCAGTCGCAGCCGATCAGATAAATCTCGGAAAATCCCATGTAAACCGCCATCTCGATCATCAATGACATCACCGTCGAACCGGACGGGATATAGTATGCCAGCGGAGAACGTTTTACTTTGTACTTATCTTTTGCGATATTGTACAAAATAACCGGATTTTTCGGCTTCTCACGAAAAATGTTATACGTCGTGATATTGGTAAATAATGGAATATTTCCAATTGCTTCGTTGATCTCCTCACTCTGGAATTTCGCACAGATGCGGTCGATCAGGAAATAATAATCCGGACGCCAGGTCGTCTGGTCAAATGCCTTTGTCACAAGATTACATCCAAACGTGATCTCGCCGTTTTTCTGGAGTCCTTCGAGATCCGAAAGACGCATACTCGGCCCGTTTCCAACGAGAAAACAACGCTGTCCCTTGTGCTTATTTTTATAAGAATACAATAATTTACTGTTTGCTGTCCGGCAAAGTCCCATACAACGGAGCATACCGGAAAAGGCAATATAGCCGTCACGAAAGCTCTTCCGGATGACATTCTTCGTATGGATGACCCATTTATAAAAGCGGAATGCCGGCCCAAGATCCGTCTTAATCGTCTTTTCAATAACACGGCGTGCCGCATGAGCATCGTCAAGGTAATTGAACTTTTCCGTAAAGGCTTTGTATTTCTCATCGTATGTGAAGTTGGCAAACTGGTCTAAAATTGCCTTCACAAGGTCATCCTGTGTCTTTACAATCGGCCCCGGCAACTCGTTGATATCAAAATAAAAATCGCGGATTTCGCCCTGATATTCGTCGAGATCATACATATAAAATACCATCGGACGCTTCAAGTCGCCATAATCAAACATCGTCGAAGAATAGTCCGTAATCATAAGATCACTGATGATGTACAGATCATTGACATCATCGACCAGCGTTACATCGATCACGCCCGGCACATCATTTGCCACGTCTTTAAATCCAATTTGATGGTGGGCGCGGAACAAAAGGACATATTCGTCGCCAAGCTGCTGCATCAGTTTGTTAAAATCAAGTTCTGTATTGTACTGGAATCCTTCGCCCTTTTTAAACTGGTTATCGCGCCAGGTTGGCGTGTACAGGATCACTTTCTTTCCTTCCGGTACACCGATCTCTTCCTTGATGCGTTTGACATCCTCTTCCGTAAATTTAAAGAGTGCATCGTTTCTCGGATAACCGGTTTCCAAAATGATATCTTCTTTATGGCTCTTATCAAGACGGAACGAAGAAATCATCTTTTCGCTGTAAAAACGGGATGGCGAGATGAGATAATCCATCTTGCGTCCCTTGATATAATATTTTTTGTGCATTTCTGCCAGAGACTGTCTTGGATCCACTTCAAACTGGATATCATTTCCCAGACGTTTTAACGGCGTTCCGTGCCAGGTTTCAACATACACCTGATGCGGACGCGGAATCAGATAGTTCGGCAGTGCTACATTATTAAACCAGTATTTTGCTTTTGCATAAAGGATAAATGCCGAGCGGGAATCCTTTTTTACGACACGGGTATGACGGCGCACCTTCAGATCCGCATGAGCTTCCACATCATTGACGATCCATACAAACCGGAAATCGCGGTATCTCTCATCTTCCATCAGTTCCTCATAGATGGCACGGAGATTTCCCCCGCATCGTTTACCGCTGAATGCCTCAAAGACAATCAAATGTTCATTCAAGATAGGATGGGTCAGACACTGCCACCAAAATTTCAATCGTTTCTTCAAAAACCGCTTATTTTTATTCGAAAGTAAGCCACTCATAAATATCCTCCAATTAACTCCATATCATAATGGTTTTTCCAAATTCTTTGTGTATATCTGCTTCAAAGGCTTTCCGCATATCATCGATCGAACGTATTTTAAATACACCGCCCACGATATTTTGCAGATATTCCGGAATGTCCGGGTTGGATTGATACAACTCAATCGTTTTCATAAAATCTTCTCTGCCACTCCGGCTGCTGCCAAACATGCGAAGACCTTTTTCAAGAATCATACGTGTGTTGATCGAAACCGGATTTTCCGACACTCCCAAAATGGCAATCGTGCCCTCCGGGCGTATATAGTCAATGATCTGATTGATGGCTTTGGGCGAACCCTCGCCGCCGACGCATTCAATCGCATGATCGATCTGTAACCCTTCCGGAATCCGGGAAACCACATACGTCTCATCTGCAAAGGTAAAATCTGACAATTTATCACGATTTACACCAAAGATACATAATTTCGTATCTGGAAACATCGCCTTAAAAAATACGGCAGTGATATAACCCAAATTTCCATCTCCCCAGATACCGACACATTCCCGCCGCTTATGAGCAATCTTGTCAAACCGGCTGAGGGCATGTACACTGACCGATACGATCTCAGTAAATGCTGCCACAAGTGGATTGATATTTTCAGGGAGGCGGACAAGCCGGTCTCTGCGGATATCCACGACATCCTGCATAAATCCGTCAAAACCGCTGGCACGGAATTTAGAATCTCTTCGATAATTTTCTGCAATGATCGGATCTTCACTCATTGGTGTATTCGGGATCATTACCACTTTTTCGCCTGCCTGAAATTCCCCTTCCGGATCATAGACAACCTGTCCGATTCCCTCATGGATCAGTGCCATCGGCAATTTCTGGCGCAGAACATCTTCCGCACGTTTTCCCTGATAATATCTCTGATCGGCATTACAGATTGACAAATACGTTGGTCTGACGATCACATTGCCGCTTGTCAGGTCAATATCCGTAAATTCTACTTCAAATCGCCTGGGTGCCACCAGACGGTAAACTGCGTTCAGCATAGTCTAATTTCATCCTTCCGCTTTGTTTTCTTCCCCTTTGATCAGAGCCTCTGCCACACGCAGATCATAAGGATACGTAATCTTGATATTAAATACTTCCCCGTCTACGATATGAACTTTTTCGCCTTTCATAACAAAAATCTTTGCCGCATCTGTCAGAAGTTCTTTTTCTTTCGGGCTGAGCGCCTGATACAATTCGCGGAGTTTCAATGCCTTAAATGTCTGCGGGGTCTGCCCCTGATACATTTTGCGGCGCTCCGGAATATCACTGATCACCACATTGTCCTCGCTGCACACGATCGTATCGGTCGCTGCCACCGCGGTATCGCAGGCACCGTATTCTTTCGCATAGCGGATATTTTCCTCTAAGATCCGCTGCGTCACAAAAGGACGTACTGAGTCATGTGTGACAATGATCGTATCTTCATTGAGGTTGCCCTCTTTTTCGATGTAAGCAATCGAGTTCATAATCGTCTCATTTCGCGTCTCTCCGCCTTCCAGAACCACAATTCTCTCGGTGTCTTTCATATATTTACGAACGAGGTTCTTTGTGTGCGAGATCCATTCGGTCGGACACAATACGAGAACCTTTTCAAATTCACTCTGCATGTAAAATTTTTCCAGTGTGTGGATCAAAATGGGTTTGTCTCCTACCAGCAGATACTGTTTTGGTTTTCCGACATTTCCCATCCGGCTTCCTACACCACCGGCAAGCACTACTCCATAAATCATAATTTCCTCCATTCCACCAGAATAACAAGTACAAATTTTCTGATGTATTTACTGTTGTAATCCTGTCTCTATTTTAATGCTTTTTCGTCCAAATGTAAAGAACTGCTTTAACCGTGTTTTCTTTTGCAGCGGTGCCGCGAATAAAATCCGCTTTTCCGTACGAAGCATATAGTTTTCCAAAAAAGCATAATCGTCTTTTGTGTCCGGTATCATCTTTACCTTTTCGTCAAATGCCATCCGCACTCTGGCGCGGTATAATTCATGATAACGATACATAAAACGCATTCCAACCGGTTTTCCGGCTATCGGAATCTCTGCTTCAAACCATTTTCTCGTATGTTTTTTTTCACCGAGATAATATACCTCTTTCTCTGTCACGGAAAACGCAATTTCTTTATTCCGGTTATCCATCGCATAATAAACGATTTTCTCATCTTCTGCCGGCTGGATCACTTCACCGCTCACAACCAGTTTCTTCTTGTGGCAGCGAATCGAACGGATTACATACGGCATTTCCTTTAACGACGTAACCGTAAGATTGTGATAACGCAGTTTTCCGCTCCGATAGACAAAATCCGGCAGAACCTCTTTTTGCTTTTTCGCTTCCAATAACCAAATTTTTACATCATCCGGAATCTGCTCACAGCCACACAGGATATCATCCTCAATTTCTTCCAAAATAGAGATGAAATCCCGTTTTAAATTTTCACTCATCGAATCTTTTTCCGTAAATCCGGCATGATACAGATTCTGTACCACAAGGTGCTGAAAAAACGTAAGAACTTCTCCCTGCTTTTTGTGCAGGCGTTTCCATATGTTTTTATACGTAACAATAGAAACCGGATATTCACCTGCTTCCTTCCAGGTGCGGGTGCGGTTCGTATCTACTGCGACATCTTCCTCCGCCCTCTCATAGACAGCAAATTTTTCTGCCGTCTCGTACATCCGGCAGAGAAGAGCAAACTCTCCCTCGCTCTCTTTTTTCCGTATCAAGGCAGCAAAATCCGGGCGTACCAACAGACGGGACGCATCGATCGTTCCCACATTATAATGCTCCCTGACATATGCCATATGCTGTTTTCCCTCCACCGGTTCGTCAGAAATTACCACCATCATCACATCCGGTTTCAGCGCCGCAAGAAAAGCATTCAATCGTTTCTCCTCTCTCTTTGAGAGGACAAGCGCATCTTCCCCCGGCACATATTCTTTTGTCAATTCTTTCCAAAAAACAAATGAATGTCTCAATCCAGTCTCCTTATCTCATCATATACACGTTTACAGTTATTCTGGTCAAACCAGCGGTAAAAGGCATTGCCGCGCTCATCGTACAGCGGATCCAGCACGCAGTCTTTCTCAATTGCCTGTATCAATGCCTGTATCGTCGATTCGTAATCATAGCACACCGGTCCCAGCCCGTCTCTCTCATAGTCAAAATATCCTTCCGAATATACCTGTCCCTGAAAGAATGTATCTTTATCAAACTGGGCGTAGATCACCGGCTTTTTCAAATACGCAAAATCAAATGCAACACTGGAAAAATCCGTAACCAGCAGCGAATTTTTACGAAATTCTTCCTGATAATCAATTCCCTGCTGCATTACTTCGATGATATCATTTCCGGTAAAATCTTTCAACTGCACTTTATGATGGGTATGCAGGAAAAATTTTCCGCGGTAGCCTTTTTCCTTCATAACGCGAAGCAGTCTCTCATCATGGATCAGCGCATTATAAAAACGGTAAAATTCGGAATATTTAAACAACGGATTATAAATACGCTCCCCGGTATCGTTATTCAGACGGCAGGCAAGGGCGGCACGCCAGGTCGGTAAGATCAGGATCGTTTTTTCCGGTGCCTGTTCCTGTTTTAAATTGTCATATCTTGGAAGTCCCGTCAATTTTACAACCGACTCATCGTAAAAATAATCGCCATTTAGAATGGACTCATATTCCGGTTTTGCAGACGTAACAAACATCTGTAGATTTTTATTAAAGCGGTTCAGCCACTGCGACAGGTCATCTTTTATGATCCCATGCTGCAAAAATACAAAATTGTACTTGTACAGATCACGGATATATTCGCTGTCGTCATCCCACGGATTAAAAATATTGTCCTCTCCCTGGGAAGAAATAATATGTCTGGCAAGCAGCACAAACAATTTATAATGAAATCTGCGGAAAGGAAGAACCGGTCCGACCGCTTTCATTTTCTCATAATCCACACTATCCTCCGATAGGGTAAATCGGGATTTTACATCTTTCTCTTCTGCCCTCTTCAGATATTTATAAAAATGCTCGGCATTGTCACCTGCCACATTGATACGCTCCATGACAAGCCATCGTTCTTTTCGTAAAAATGGACGAATCAGATGTGCCAAAATACGATATCCCGCAATTTCCCTCTTTTTATCGTGAAAACACCGTTTTAAAAGAGCACATTCCTTTTTCAAATGTTTCCAGCCACGTTTCTTCTCAACATACAGTTTTGTGTTTTCCGGATTGGCGCTTACCATAAATCCATGATTGTGGAAATACAGCTGTTCGACATTCGGACTGAGATGGGAAAATTTACCAAGTTTAACAAACAGCCGCTGTGGCATATTGTCCTTGTAGCTTCCGTAGACCTCATACGTTGTCCCATCTTCCAGAGGCAGGCGTATCTCATACCCGCGTACACGCATCATTTCTTCCCCGAAGATCACTGCCTTTCGAAACTCCGCCGGTTTGGAAACAACCGGAAAACTCTCGCCCCGGTCATTTTCCACTGTAATCGTAAGATCGTCGGCAAACGGGCACCAGATCCTTCCGGCGAGTTCCAGACAGTCTTCATGAATATTCAGCACATCGACAGAAAACAGTGATTTTGCCTGCAAACTGTACATTTTGATATGGTCAAAATACAGGGCACCCCGGCGGTATACCAGTTCTTTGCGGATGTCTCTGCCATATTTGAGGGAAAGCGCGTACAATTTATATTCCACGTACATTTTGTCCAGATGACAGATCAGATCGTCATCCATATATTGCAGCATTTTCCGCAGCCATTCCTTGTACCACTCCTGTTCTTCTTCCGTCAGTACCCCATTCAGGTCATCGCGGAGTCTCCACTGAAAATCGTACAGGATCAGATATTGAATATACAAAAGAACGGTTCCGTATTTATCCAATGACTCCTGAATCAGTTCCAGATAATAATGTTCCGGCGTGTCAAGATACCATTCTTTCGACGTTCCCTTATTCTGGATCGCCGAAGAGGCATTCACACGCTTGCGGTACAGGTGAAGGGCATCTGCCACAACTCCGTATTTCAATTTATCCAAAATGATGGAATTGACAAATTTGGAATCCTCCGCAAATTTTAATTTTTCATCAAACCGGTGTGTCTTCAGAACTTCGGCTTTCACAAACGAAGCCGTCACGTGCATCTGCACATAATTGTATTTTTCCAATACATCGATAATCCGGCTTCCCTGCTCATATTTAAAGAAAAGCCAGTGATAATCATCCCTTGCCTCAAAAAACTTCTGCGGACACGCCACCAGATCAATCTTACCCTGATGCTTTTCAAAAAAGTCATACACCGCCTGAAAACTTCCTTCGGTCCATTTATCATCCGAGTCCAGAAAATTTACATATTTTCCCTCTACATAATCGCATCCGTAGTTTCTCGCGGCACTAACCCCTTTATTTTCCTGCTTCAGATAAAGGATATTGTCCGGATATTTTTCCGCATATGCGAGACATATCTTTTCACTATCATCCGGGCTTCCGTCATTGACGAGAATGATCTGGATATTTTTTTCAAATCCGATGCTCTGTCCGATCACGGAATCCAATGTCTCTGCCAGATACCCTGCCACATTATAGACCGGTATCACAACTGAAAATTTATATTTATAATCCACGTTTTCTCTCCTTTCTCTCATAACACAGGATAAAACCTGCCGCCACACATCCAAGCAAACTAAGTATCACACCAGCCGTCAGCCCCGGTGTCCGGTAACGAATTTCCACCGTATGCTTTCCCGCCGGAATATCTATGCCTAAAAACATAACATTGGCGACATACGTCTCCGTTTCTTTTCCATCTATATAAGCACTCCATCCATTACTATAGGGAACAGACAACTGCAAATAACGGTTTCCCGGCACATTGATCTCTCCGCGGACTTCATTGTCCGTCCGTTTCACATTCTGCAAAGTGTACTTGTTTCTACGATCAATCTGTGCTTTTATCGTCTCTTCTCTCTTTCCAAACACTTGAAGATCCTTACGGGAAAATCTTCCCTGCACTTGGAATTCCAGTGTAATCTCCACTTCTCCCGACATTTTTCCCAGATGAAACAAATATTCCTTTCTCCCAAAATACCAGTTCCATTCCGGAGTCAGTACCCGAAGTGTCTTTTGTACCGGTTCCAAAGCTGCTGTAATATCACAATAATGAAACCGTTCATTCGTAATCTCATAATTTCCCAGTCTCACATAGGTTTCCGCAAGATTGTCTGCTGCCACTTTTAATTTCAAACGGGCGTGTTTTTTCTTCACAACAATATCCTGCCCCTGAATGTCAATCCGCTTCTTTCCGGTAATCTTATACGGGAGTTCCAATGTACCTGAATCTTCTATTTCACTAGATTCTACAGTTGTAGTTTCATCAGTTTTCTCCCGAACCATCGTCGTGAGCATTCTGCTTTCCTTTTCACATCCGCCGGCTTTTTCCCATTCGTTTGTTTTCTGCTGAATCTTATCGTAAGTTGTTCCAAATGCCAGTGGATTTGGATTTTCATACAGATCATAGACCGCTCCGTTTTTCGTAAATGTTTTGCGCCACTCAAAACCGCAGGGCACTCTGCTGTTATCTCCCGCCGGTGCGATATAATAACGCACACAGGCAAGTGCCTCCAGTCCACTTCGCTGATCCAGTCCATTTACTTTAAACATACTATCTTCCACGGCACCGTTTTCAACCTCACTATCCCACGATAAACGGTACGGATTGGACAGACTCAGATACGTTGACACACCATAATTGTGGGTAACAAGCCCAGTATTCTGAATTTGCTTATCCTGCACATCCACGCGGTAAAATTCATCTTCTGCACAATTTTTCACTTCTGTTTCCGCCGCCTCAGTCAGATTTGCCGAAGCCTGTCCCTGCGGAAGAAACTGACTGGCATAATTCTGTGCGCTGCTGTCAAAAAGCAGCCAGCCATTTCCCATAAGCTGAATGGCAATCAAACCTAAAACAAGTGATATTTTCATCTGCCACCGCCATCCGGCCGCCCACCGGGAAGCAAGTAAAAATAAGGCAAGTACGGTCAAAATCAGTGTTACCGCACCAAACCACGCATACCATAAAGCCCTTTCTTTTCCGAATGCTACAGTTGTAGTATATCCTATTATGACAACCAGCATGAGCACCTTGGGAAGCCGCTTCATCGTCATAAATTCCGGAAGCACTTCAACAACACAATAGGCATATACAAATGTCACAAGATACAAAAATCTCCCCGACACATAGGTAAACCCATTCATCATATAACCACCCGCCGGAATCAACATCATCAAAGTCCAGATCAGAATACTGCTTTTCAATTTCCATCGCCCGCGGCTTGCAAAAAGAACAACGAACGCCGGAATTATAATTGCCGCCATCCCCAGATAATCCCAGGTAATATGTGGCGTTCCAATGAGGCCGGAAACGATTGTCAGATACCGTTCCCCGTCAAACAGCCATAAATTACCCAATTCCAAGGCACTGTCATTTCGGCTGCTGGAAATAAATAACAATATTGTCGGAAGAAGCAGTCCTGCTGCCATCGCTGTTCCTGTCACATATCTTAGGGCAAAGCCACAAAGATATTTTATTTTCCCCTGCATTTTTCCGGCAAATACAGAGATCACCACAGAAAGACACACAAAAATACTATTCATATAGAAAAAATAAAATCCATTGAGTGCACATAAAAACACGCTTCCGATCAATAGACCGCCTCTTCTTTTCTCCCGGTACCAATCTACCCCCGTCAGCATAAGAGGAAGCAGAATCATCGGCGAGATAAAAAAAGGATGTTTTACAGCAACATGGAGAACATAACCGGAAAATACGTACAGCCACGCACCGGCTAAACTCACTGCCCGCCCTTTTCCCCTGTTCCGGCAGTAAAAAATAAATGAAAGACCTGCCAGATACATACGGAACGCAGCCAGAAAGTTGTAAAACATTTCCATATGCTGTTTGAGCACAACAACGGAAAGCAGGGTCAGCGGATCTCCCAGACCGTAAAAGTTTAATGTCGTCAGGATATCTTCTCCCATACCGATGGAAAAGTCAAACATCGGCAGAGTAAAATGACCGGAAAAGATATTTCCTGCCACTTTGATATAATAATCGCGTAAATAAAGGAGTGCCGGAAAATGCTGTTTGATTCCGTCATAAGACCAGACAAATGAACGATGATTCATAACAAATCCAAGATAGATCAACAGAAAAAGCACTGCAAAAGATGCCGTGTATTCTATCATAAACAGGATATTTTTCTTTTTCTGTCCGTTCATTCTGACCTCCTACTACATGACAAGGGGCACCAATTCAAATTCATCAAATTGGTGCCTCATCTGTTTTTTATTTACAATTATTTACATACTTCTGTGAAGTAAGACTCTAACGCAGCTACAATCTCTGCACCAGCCTGTTCGCTGCTTCCTTTTACAAGATAATACATCTTGATCTTTGGCTCTGTTCCTGATGGACGAACCAAAACATTGATATCGTCTTCCATATTAAATTCAAGTACGTTGGATTTTGGAAGATTTCCAATTCCTGCCTTATAATCCTTCACATCAATCACTTTATAACCAGCTACCTCTTTTGGTGCGTTGGTACGAAGGCTTTCCATCAGATCTGCCATCTTCTTTGCTCCGCTGGCTCCTTCAAAAGTAATGGACTGAAGTGCTTCTTTGAAATAACCGTATTTTTCATACAGCTGATTCAACATCTGTACAAGGGAAATTCCCATCGCTTTATAATGTGCAAACATCTCGCAGATCAAAAGGGAGGCATTGACGCCATCTTTGTCGCGGACATGTCCGCCGCTGAGATAACCGTAACTCTCTTCAAAACCGAAGATATAACGGTCTACTTCGCCGTCCGCTTCCAAAAATCCAATCTGCTCGCCGATAAATTTGAATCCGGTAAGCACACGTCTTACCTCTACACCATAGTCGGCAGCGATCTTGTCAATCATTTTTGTCGATACGATGGTCGTTACAACCACCGGATTTTTTGGCATTGTTCCATTTGCTTTATACGTCTTGCAGATATAATCAAAGAGAAGAATTCCCATCTGGTTACCGGAAATCAGCTGATAATCGTCGCCGTCTTTGACGGCTACGCCGACACGGTCACAGTCCGGATCGGTTGCCAGAAGAAGGTCGCTTCCTACTTCTTTTGCCTTTTTCAGTCCCACTTCCAAAGCCTCACGAATCTCCGGGTTTGGATATGGGCATGTGGTAAAGTTGCCATCCGGCATTTCCTGCTCTTTTGGAATTGTGATCTGGGTATAGCCATTTTCTTTCAGGCATCTCGTTACACAGTAACGGCCGGTTCCATTGAGCGGAGTGTATACGATGGATACATTTTTGTCAATCTCTTTTGGATTTAACGCACGCTCCGAAACGGCATCGATAAATCCGGTAATGACATCATCTTCAATATATTTGATCTTTCCTTCGGAAAGTCCTGTTTCAAAGTCCATGATCTTTACATCATCAAACACATCGACTGCTTCGATCTCCGCCAGAATCGCATCGGCAACTTCCAGCGTAATCTGGCATCCATCGGCACCATATACTTTGTAACCATTGTATTTTGCCGGGTTGTGGCTGGCTGTCACAACGATACCACCATCACATTTCAAAGCACGTACGGCATAAGAGAGGGATGGAGTCGGCATCAGCTCTTTGTAAATATTTACCAATATTCCATTTGCTGCAAATACACTTGCTGCGGTTTTTGCAAAAATATCGGACTTATTACGGCTGTCATAAGCAATTGACACCGAAGGATTTTTTGCTGCTTTGTTCAGATAATTGCTGTATCCCTGTGTCGCTCTGGCTACGGTATGCTCGTTCATACGATAGGTTCCGGCTCCGATCACACCGCGGAGTCCACCGGTACCAAATTCCAGATCACGGTAAAAACGATCGTTGATTTCTTCTTCGTTTCCCTCAATGGCTTTCAATTCTGTTAAAAGATCTTCTTCTGTCACTTTTCCAAGCCATCTTTTATAATTTTCCATCATATCCATTTTTTTAATCCTCCTTTATGCTTCTACATTGGCACGCCAATAGTCTAACGTGTCTTTCAAGGTCTGCTCCAGACTGATCTTACGTTTCCAGTCCGTCTGCTCTGTAATTTTCGTGATATCTGCTTCAATGATCGGAACATCGATTGGACGAAGTCTCGCCTGCTCCACTTCTACATTGATCTCCCTTCCGGAAAGTTCGATGATCTTATCCAAAACTTCCTGAATCTCATAGGCTTTTCCGGAACCTACATTGTAAGTTTCCCCGCTCTTTCCCTGACGGATCAGACATTCATACGCAGCGATCACATCGCGTACATCCGTAAAGTCTCTCTTCGCTTTCAGGTTGCCAACATGGATCACCGGCTCACGTAACCCTTTTTCCACTTCAACCACCTGCTTACAAAAGTCAGATACAACGAACTGTGGGGACTGTCTAGGTCCAACATGAGTAAACGCACGCACCATCACAAGTTCCAGCTGATATGCCTGTGCATAGATTGTTCCTAGCATATTCTGGCAGCTTTTTGTCGCTGCATATATATTTCCCGGGCGAAGTACAGTATCTTCAACGATAGGTACCTGATCGGGATGGATCCGTCCATACTCTTCCCCGGAGCCGATCAACAATACCCGTCCCTTGTATTCCATTTCTTTTAATACATCTAATAAATTCAATGCACCTTTGATATTTACATCAACGGTCAATTGAGGGTTGGACCAGGATACGGCGACCGAACTCTGTGCTGCCAGATGGAATATGTAATCCGGAGCAAACTTCTCGATTACATCAACAATTTCCTGTTTTTCCAACAGATTCATATCCACCACATCATAGCCTTCCGGCTCCAGTGTCTCCTGTTTCATTTTTGTAGAGCGCACCTGATAGCCGCACTCTCCACACAAATATTCAGCCAGATATTTCCCTACAAATCCGGCTCCACCGATAATTAATGCTTTTTTCATGCCTTCATTCACTTTCATTGATAAATATGCAATATGTGAAAAAGGCGCTGGCATCGCCCACATATGCGGTGAATCCCGGCGCCGTTTCCATATAAAAGATTAGATTGATTTTACTTTAATTTCTTTTTCTACTAAAGCCAAGTCATTCTTAACCATTCTCTCAACCAACTGGCTGAAAGAGATCTCACGTTTCCATCCAAGCTCTTTTTCTGCTTTGGCAGGATTTCCAAGAAGGATATCTACTTCTGCCGGGCGGAAGAACTGTGGATTTACTTTTACGATGGTCTTTCCGGTTGCCTTATCTTTTCCGATTTCGTCAACACCGGTTCCTTCCCATTCAATCTCGATTCCAACATGTCCAAATGCAACTTCTACAAACTCACGTACGGTACGTGTCTCGTTGGTAGCGATGACATAATCATCTGCGTGATCCTGCTGAAGAAGAAGCCACATTGCTTTTACATAATCCTTGGAATGACCCCAGTCTCTCTTAGAGTCCATATTTCCAAGTTCCAAATGATCCTGTACCCCAAGTTTGATACGCGCTACCGCATCTGTGATCTTACGGGTAACGAACTCTTTACCACGACGCTCGGATTCATGGTTGAAAAGAATTCCGGAGCATGCGTACAGGTCATAACTCTCTCTGTAGTTCTTTGTGATCCAGTGTCCATACAATTTTGCTACTCCGTATGGAGAACGTGGATAGAATGGAGTTGTCTCTGTCTGAGGGATTGCCTGAACCAGACCAAACATCTCACTTGTAGAAGCCTGATAAAATCTTGCTTCCGGTTTTACAGTACGAATTGCTTCCAGCATATTGGTAACACCAAGAGCATCGATGTCTGCTGTTGCCAGAGGCTGCTCCCAGCTTGTTGCTACAAATGACTGTGCAGCAAGGTTGTAAACTTCATCTGCCTGAGAGATCTTCATTGCTGTGATCAAAGAAATCGGATCAGTCATATCTGCGTAGATAAAGTGAATTTTATCTTTGATATGCTCTACGTTTCCATAATCTACAACGCTCTTACGGCGCATGATTCCATATACTTCATAGCCCTTTTCCAACAGAAGCTCTGCAAGATAAGAACCGTCCTGTCCTGTAATACCTGTTATTAATGCGTGTTTCATGATATCTCCTTTCAAACCTAAACATTCTATTCATTTTATTTATTGTAAAATCTCAGATGTACTCATTGCGATTGCAAATTCTAAGATTTTCAAGTACCTTTTTGATATCTCCGGCGTGGCCTTTGTCACAGATCAACAGAGCATCTTCCGTATCTACGACGATGATGTCCTCCAGTCCTACGGCCGCGATCAGCTTGTCCGAGCCTTCGATGATCGAGTTCTTTGTCTCTACGGTAATAACATTTCCCTGTACGGCATTTCCAAATTCATTGGTTGAGCGGATACGTCCGACTGCCAGCCAGGATCCTACGTCATCCCATCCGAATGTACCGGGAAGCACAAAAATATTTTCTGCCTTTTCCATGATACCATAATCAATGGATTCGGATTCCATTTTTTCAAATTCTGCCTCAAGAACACTTTCCTGCTCTTCTGTTCCGATTGCTTTCTGAATCTTCACAAGTCCTTCATAGGTATTTGGCATAAATTCTTTCATATTATTTAAAATAGTAGAAATCTTCCAGACAAACATACCGCTGTTCCACAAATACGATTCGTCAGCCAGATATTCTTTTGCTTTTTTGAGGTTTGGTTTTTCTACAAAGCACTCAACCCCGTATGCACGGCCTTCACTCTGATCCGGATCAAATTTGATATAACCGTATCCCGTCTCCGGATAGTTCGGTGTGATACCAATTGTCGTCAAATTGCTTCCTTTTTCAGCCACCTGACAGGCATCTTTCAATACATCGACAAACATTGAATTGTATTTGATCAAATGATCGGATGGAAGCACGATCATAAGAGCATCGTCATATTTTTTATTGATATGCATGGCAGCAAGTCCTACACAAGGTGCGGTATTTCTTCCTACCGGCTCACACAGGATATTTTCTTCCGGAAGTTCCGGCAGCTGCTCTTTTGCCAATGCTTTGTAATCGCGGTTTGTTACAATGTAAATATCTTCCATATTTACGAGTGGCAGAATACGATTTACCGTATGCTGGATCATCGTAATTCCGTCATCTGTCAGACTTAAAAACTGTTTTGGCAGATTTTTACGGCTTTTTGGCCAAAATCTCTCGCCACGTCCGCCTGCCATGATCATTGCTGTAACTTTCATAGTTTTTCCTTTCTTCCTTAATCGGTATTTATAATTTTGACATTAAAATTTCATTGTTTCCGTAAATGTAATATTCCCCAAATCCTGCCGGGATAAAAATGCTGTCTCCTGCCTGAAAATCGTACCTGCGTCCTTTGTATTGGAGATAACCGTCTCCCTTTACAACAAGCAGTGACTGAAATGATGTCTTATCACACCAGAACTTAATTCTGCCATTGTCACAGTCTATCTTATTAACACAGAAATAATCGCATTCGAATAATCTCCGGATTCTGCCGTGTTTCAAAGAGACTTCATTGTTATCAAAAACCTGAGACGGTACGATCGGCGTACGATCGATCACCTCTACCCCGCGTTTTATATGAAGTTCCCGATAATTTCCATTTTTATCCTTTCGGAGATAATCATATACACGGAATGTTGTATTGGAATTCTGCTGAATCTCAGCAATCACCACGCCAGCGCCAATGGCATGGATCGTTCCCGGATGAATGAAAAAGCAGTCTCCCTCATTCACCTCTACTTTATTTAAAATCTGCGGAATCGAGCCGTCCCGCATCTTCTGCTCCAATTCTTCTTTGGAAACTTCCCGGTTCAAGCCGTAATACAAAAAAGCATGTGGTTTTGCCGCAAGTACATACCACATTTCGGCTTTTCCCTGCTCTCCCAGTTCACTCTTCGCCGTTTCATCAGAGGGGTGAACCTGAATGGAAAGATTTTCCTTTGCATCGATAAATTTGATCAAAATCGGAAATTTATCTTTTGGTTGAAATTTGTGGGAAACATATTCTGGAAACTGATCCAGTACTTCTTCCAATGTTTTCCCCTTGAATGCTCCATTGCGAACCGTACATTTTCCATCCGGATGACAACTGAGTTCCCAGCTTTCTGCCGTACAGTCACCATTGCCTGCTTTTCCAAATAAGCGTTCCAGTTCATGACCGCCCCAAAGATAATCCTTGTACGCCGGAGCCAATTTCATTGGATACATATTATCACTCTTTGTCCTTTAACCTATTTTCCGGCAATTCGTTTTGCCGTCAGTTTAAACAGCGTCTTGATATAACTCATGATAAATGGAATCAATTTTCTCTTCGATTCCCCATAAATTCTCTTATCAAATTCAATCGGCACTTCTCCGATCTTCAGCTTCTTATCGGATTTATTAAGACGCAGGCAAAGAAGCACTTCCTGAAGCACATCATAATTGTGGCAGGTAAGTTTTACTTCTTTCAACTGTGCAGTCTCATACATACGATAATCGGTTGAAATGTCTTTTGCCTTGATTCCAAGGAAAAAGCGGAACATACCATTTAAGATATGTGACATGACGATGGATGATTTGGCATCGTTTGTCTTACCGCCCTCTACATAGCGGGAACCGATAACGACATCGCATTTTTCATCCACGAATTTCTTATATATATCAGGAATATACTTAGGGTTGTGAGATCCGTCGCTGTCTAAGATCAGGAACTTGTCCTTCTCAGCATACTTGATACCGGTTTTAAATGCCCCCGCAAAGGCAGGTTCCTCCTGATTGATATAGCGGGCACCATATTCTTCACATACACCCTTTGTATTATCCAAAGGTTCTGCGGTATCAATAACCAATATCTCGTACTCTTCTCCGGTTTTCTCAACATTTTCTTTAATTTGCGGCAATAAAACTTTCAGATTTTCTTCTTCTTTATATGCCAGCAAAACTACGCTGATTCCCATGATTCTTCCTCCAACATAAATTCATTCTAATTTTCTTACTTCCTTACTATATTACCACATATTTCTGCATTTGAAAAGCCTACTTAGGCATTTTCTGCTTTAAATGCCCACAATTTATTCAATATGAAGTTAATTGGGATAGAGGCAATCAGATTGATCAATGGTGCGATCAATTCTGATATTCCACAAATATTTACCCACAAGAAGAGTAAAAAGCTGTTTAACACGATACCTGTGGTAAAATAAGAGGCATAGCATTTTAACAGTGCTTTTCCAAAACTTCTGCTCTGTCCTTCTTCCAGTTCAAACACAAATTTTCGATTCAATAGGAAGGAAGCAAATACACTGATCACAAAAGCAATTGCATTTGCAACATATTTACGCATGTCCGCATCCATAGCCGTCTGTCGAAAGATCATGATACAGCCAATATTAATCGCATAAGAAAATACCGTATTAAATACACCGACTAATCCAAATTTTACAAACTGGAACAACGACTGCCACTGTTTTTCAGAAAATTCAATTTTAAAAATTTTAAATATAAAACCAAATACAGCCCTTACAAGCATTTCGATCAAATTCCAAAGTTTTGAACTGATGTTACTCATTTTTCTTCATCCTTTTCATTTACTGTGTCAGGGGAACTCTTTCCCCCGCATTCCGTATTATATAAAGCAGATCAAAAGCGCATATGCCATAAATCCAACGGTTGGAAGCACACGACACCATACCGCGATACGTTCCCACTGTCTCTGTTTGTTTACATCCTTCACACTGCGTCGTCTCCGATAACAGTCAAGTACATAAAGAATTACCATCGCTCCCACCGCACCACAAAGAACAGAAGCGTAAATGTCAATTGGAATATCCGGGAACTTACGAAGCAGCACTTTGTGAATCATATATTTATTATTGATTTCTAAATGGAATAATTTGGAAATCACTCCGCCATTTATCATACGGGCATCATAATTATGGAGCCATCCCAATGCTGTCAAAATAATAATAAACAGTGAGGTTACACATTCCAATATACAATTAACTCGGATATTCGATGTAAAGGCATACATCAAAATCATATATGGCACAAGAAGTACCATCCAGTTCGGATGCCACTGGACAAACATAACAAACGATGCCATCACGACAAACGGCAGTGCCAGTGTATATTCCCATCTTACCTTCTTGATCAGATAGGCGGCAACGCATACCAAAATAAAGATCAATACAAAATAACTTACCGTCGAATCATAGCAGTTTCTCTTATAAGCAAAACCAACGCCAAAAAAACGTCCGATAAATCCATATGTTTCACTCATAAATTTTTGTGACTCCAGGTATCCCGGATCAAAATGATAAACTACTTTTTGTAATAAGATTCCCAAAACGGTTACCACAAAATCGCGTGCCAGATAAAGCACTCTTTTTTCCTGCAAAAACAGCACAGGAATGATACCAAGCAGAACAAATGGTTTATAGGTCGCTGCAATCATAAAGAACACGAGTTCCAGCTTGCGGTTTTTACGTATCATATACTTAATTCCCAAAAGCAGAAATAAAGTAGAAAAGATATCCATATGCGAAATGATAATGGATGCAAATAAAAAGATCGGAGAAGTGAGGAAACAAAGTGCTGTCCATCCTCCTTCTTTTTTATCCGGACAAACCAACATCACAATATCATACACAATCTTAGTCATATACAGCATCATAGCAACAAATGCCGTCTTCACAATTGCCACATAAACCAAATATGGTATGGTAATATGAAACAATTTGCCGATCAGATAAGCAGGCATACAGATCAAACCTAACGACGCATAATTGATGATTGTATAGTTGGCACCTGCCAGCAGTGTCTGTGGCCATGCTTTACTATAATGCCCTGCTAAAGCAAGTTTATTGATCTCGCTATAATACTGAAACACCTTTCCATGAAACAGGCAGTCATTAAAGTCCAGCCCCTGTGTAACGGTCAATTTAAAATCCTTCGTGAAACAAAACATATAAGCAGCAAACAGAAGGATTAGGAATGCAATGATAAACTCCGCCTTCGTCGGTGCGTTTTCTACATAATTAAATTTATTAAACCATTTTTTTGCTTTCTGCATCGTATTCTCCTTTTCTGCGTTCTGCAAATCTTACTGAAGATAAGTAACCGTAATGTTTTTCACATAAATTCCACGGGTTTCCTCAACTCCATTTTCTTTCACCTTAAACGTCTTTTCGGTATTTAAGAACAGCCAGTTGACACCTTTCTGCGTACTCTCATTCAGAGTTTTTTTCAAGTCTGTGTCAAACTCAATGGCTCCTGACACTTTATTGTCAACAACTGCCATTTTCTTTCCATTCATCTTAACCGTAGTCTTTCCCTTGCGTTTGCCGGCTTCATATTCCATTCGGATATGAACTCTCTTGGCACCGCCTGAATACACCTTAAAGACGCTCTGCTCGGTCGTCCACATTCCATCTTCCCCATAATCCGGCATATTCCATCCTCTATGAGCAAACAATGTGGCAAGACCGTTATACGTAAAATCCATGTACAGATTTGGATTCTGCTCATTCACATAGACATCATTGTATTTTTTCAAGCCCTCAACCGGATTTTTTGTTGCAATGATCAAGTTGTCCGCCTGATAAAAATAGTATCTTCCCTGATATTTGTGTGCGGTCTTATAATTCGTGATATACACGGTATCATCCGCGAGCTGATTATTTTCAAATATCTTGCGGTTCTTGCGGTCTTCTGCTTTTTGAAGACTTTCTTTGTAAAACCGCGATGTGTAAAAATAATTACAGTCGATATCAAAATACGATGCTTTTGTTCCAATCTGCAACATCTGGTAAGAACCACAGGATCCCAATGGATAATAAACAATATACTTATAATCTGCTAACTTTGTTTTCCAAAAATTATCTTTTGCATAAATATCTTCTTCTTTAATCTCCGCAGAAGTATATTGTTTGTGGATATTCGAGATTGGTTTGGCAAGATCTGCGATCTGAACCAGTACACATAAAATTATCAACACTCTTTGAACCTTTTTATTTTTTACAAATCTTACCAGTAAGAAGATTCCCAAAAGCATTGCAAAATACATAATAACCCACATAAATCTTCCGGAGGACCGGATGACAGCCAGCAAATCTAAAATCCTATCCGGGATATATACCCACATAACCAGGCGTTCTCCCCAATATACATTGCAGCTTAATGCAAGTACCCAAAAGATAACGGTTACAAGGATCAGAGAAAACACAACTTGCTTATGGGCTTTTATTTTTTGTTTCAATGCCTTCCAGAAAACACGGATGCCTCCCATTTTTTTGGCTTTTATGATCAGCGCAACAATGGCGATCAGATAAAGCAGCGCGATTCCAAGACCAAGATAGGAAAATCCCTCGTACTGTCCCATATGCCATGGTTTCTTTCCAAAGAAACTGGAATAGTTAAACGGATTCCACAGGGCATTTATATTGGCAGAATAAATACCAAATCCGCGCGCTGTCGCTTTTAAGACATTAGTAAATCCACCAATAACAAAAAATGTCACCAAAAAGGAAAGACAGAAACTGGCAAACACCACCAAAAGGCGTTTCCAATCTTTGTCTTTCAGAAGGCAGTACAGCAAGTAGCCACACATAATACCGCCAACCATAAAAATAATATACATCTGTATCAGCACACATAACATGGCTAATACGCTAAATGCCAACGCCGCTTTTCGGCGGTCAGCAAATTTATCTTTGTACAGCCAGATTCCGATGGCAGCTAAAATCAAGAAGTGTGCCGCCAGTGACGTATGTCTGGAATCTTCTGTCAAAAGTCCAAACAATCTCTGTAATACAGGACTTGCCAAGATAAAAAAGATACTTCCTGCACCACATACAAAACGGTTTCTTGAAAATCTGGCAACAAGGAGTGCTCCAATCCCTCCATTCATAATAAAGCAAGTCAGACCAAACAGACCAAAGTACTGGAAGGTCTGCGGTAATACAGGAGACAATAATTTGAATATAATGGCAAACAACGGAATGGAATCCGTGTAAAGAACGCTGATTTCATAAGGATAGGTCAGCCGGTTGTGCATTCCGATCGGGAATGTCCAGTCGGCACTGCGAAATGCTTTCCATCCAATATAGTGTTGCTGCAAATCGCGTCCGGTTAAGAGCCACGCGTCATTGGTAAAGTTCAATACACTAAAACCATATATGGCAACAAAAAATATGATTCCCAGCACGGCCCCTATCAAAAAAATCTGCCCTGCAAAACTAATTTTTATTTTTTTCATTCCGCATCCTCCGTCGATTTGTTGTCACTAAAATTAATTCTCTCTTCTTCAATTACCAGTGGTCTGTGTGTTACTCTGGAATTGATATTCATAATGTACTCACCCAGCAGTCCGATAAAGAACAGCTGAATGGAGCCAAACAGAAAAATTCCCAGTAAAATCGGTGTCATGCCTGCCACAAACCGTTCCCAGAAAATCAATTTCAGGATCAGATAAATAAGAGCCACGATAACACTGATACCGGATAAGATAAACCCAAGTATCGTAGCAATCCGCATACCCACTTTCGTATAAGACGTAAAACTAAGCATAGCGGCATCATAAAGACTGTACCAGTTATTATGCGTCTTTCCGGCACGGCGCTTGTCCTGCTGATATTCAATATCTTTTCGCTTGTAGCCGAGTTCAGCCACAATTCCACGAAGAAACGGCGTTGGATCATCCAAATCACTCAAAACATTAAGAAATTCGCGGTCGTACAAACCAAATCCCGTAAAATGCTCAATCTGCTCTACACTTGACATCTTCTTGATCAGTTTGTAATAACAGCTTCGAAGAAAATACATGATCTTGCTTTCTTTGCTCTTTGACTTAATTCCGATTACAATCTTACTTCCTTTTTCCCATTCTCTGACATATTTCGTAATCATGTAAACCGGATCCTGAAAATCAGCAGCCATTAAAATGGCACACTCGCCGGTAGTCTGAGTTAAACCGTAATACGGCGAATTAAACTGTCCGAAATTCTTTGCATTAAAAATCGCTTTAATATTCGGATTCTCTTTGCACAGTTTACGAATGAGCGGACGGGTAGAATCACTTGAATCGTTATCAATAAATACAATTTCGTAATTATACTCCGGCAGATTCGTATTAAATTCTTCAATAATCGCCGCACTTAAGGCTTCCACATTTTCTTCTTCATTGTAAGTCGGCACGAGTACACTGACTGTCTTCTTCATTTTTTTCTCCTACTTCTTTTATAATCTTTGGATATGATCCTTTACTTTATCTATGAAATCTTCTTATTTATCCCATACTTTCCATGGGGCTTTTCCGGAATTCCACATTTCTTCCAACTGTTCTTTTTCGCGCTTTGTATCCATGCACTGCCAAAAACCGTTGTGCTTGTATGCTTTCAATTCGCCCATCTGAGCTACTCTTTCCAACGGCTCTTTTTCCAATACCGTAGAATCTCCATCAATCAGATCAAAGAACTCCGGCTGCAATACCATGAATCCAATGTTAATCAGTCCGCCATCCAAATCAGATTTTTCACGGAATTTTGTAACAAATCCCTCATCATTGACTTCCAGGATACCGAATCTTTGTCCCACATTGTATGAACTCATGGTAGCAATCTTACCATGGGCTTTATGAAACTCAATGGATGCCCGAATATCGATGTCGCTTACGGCATCTCCATAGGTAAGCAAAAATGGCTCATCCCCAACATATTTACGGATCTTTTTAACACGTCCACCTGTCATTGTGTTAAGCCCGGTATCAACCACGGTTACTTTCCAAGGCTCCGCAATATTATTATGAACGATCATCTCTCCGCCTTTTGAATAATCAAAAGTAATATCACTGTTATGCAGATAATAATCCGCAAACCATTCCTTAATAACATGCTGCTTATAACCCGCGCAAATAATAAACTCATCAATTCCATGATGCGCATACAATTTCATAATATGCCACAATATTGGCTTTTCCCCTATCTCCAGCATTGGTTTCGGTTTCAAATAACTCTCCTCGCTGATTCTTGTTCCAAATCCTCCTGCTAAAATTACTGCTTTCATCTGTTACCTCCTGCTTTTGTTCTGTTAAAATTTGTAAAAATATAAATTTCCATTGTCACTCATGATAGGCTCATGTCCTATCACACCGCTCAGTTCACCAAGTAAACTCGTAAACTGCGGTTCTTCATATGCCCGTTTATCAAGATAGATACCGGCAAATTTTTGTTCCTTTAATGCCGGAACAAGCTCTGCCACTGTTTTTTCAGACATCTGTTTATTCCAGCTATCCCCTTCTCGTCCTTTGCTTCCGCCATAACTCCAGCGTAGTGTATCGGAAAAGATATAGCCTGTCAGCAATTGATAATCTGCCATATTAATGACCGGTCCTCCTTCCGGATAGACATGATATGGCAATTGATAAACCATCGCATTCTCCGGCAGCTGACTCTCTATCTCCTGTATAAATTTCCGATCCGAATTAACCAGCTGCTCATTTTGCGCCGTACTGTTCGTTATTCCAACCGGAATCTGGTCTTTCAGACTCACACCGGTAAAAAGAATGGCAGCGATCAACACAGCAGGTTTCATCCATCGAAACTTTTTATACTCTCTTTCTGTTACCTCTGTCAATACCAGACATACCGCGGCAACAGCAAAAAAGGCAATAAATATTGAAATTCGGTTAGTAGCTCTCAACATATTTACAACAAAATCAAAGAATATACTGCCAAAGCCCCCCATCGTACCAAACAATACAGCGATGAGGTTCAATTCAACAAAAAGCGAAAACACACCTTTTCGCCCGGATATCTTTTGCCTTTTCCACATTACTCCAAGCAGCAATAAAATAAATCCCAATGCTGCAAAGAAACCAATATAGGAAGTATGGGCCTCTGTAAATAAAAAGGCTCCATAATAATCACTCCAAAACGTTGCTATTTTACCATAGGCTTTATATGGTACAAGCATCTGAATAATTTTAAGTCCATACTGTTCTGAATCATAAATATTACGATAAACAAGCATTGAACCATTTTGCATTTGATAAATAATTGCCGGAAGCATAGCCAAAACCATAAATACAATAATACCCAGATTCAATCCAAACATTTTAAACACCGGGTTCCATTTTTTGTTTTTGATGGCCTTAGAAACACCGGTAAATCCTAAAAACATACAGGTAAAAAACGGATAATATGCAATTCCGTTATTTGCTATCAGCAGCAAAAATACAATAGCTAAAATATTTTTATAGTATTTAAAAAAGCCCTTTCCCCAACAAAAAAAACGTTCATCCTGCCATAACCACACACACAGCAGAACAGAAACAGGAATCATTTCATACGCTGCGAGACAGTAATGACCTATCATTCGCATCAAATGGTAATACATAAAGTCAAATACAAGCGCCCCCATTATTGCATACTTCCTATTCACTCCCATTTCACGCAATGAATAAAACGATGTCAAAGCAGTTAAAAAGAATAGACTTAATACCGCCAGATTAACAACCGTAATTGGATCCTTTGAAAACAACGAAAAAAACTTTATAATCAGCAAATCCGTATTTTGCAGACAGTCCGGTAAAAAATCATAATATTTTGCCCCATATGGTGCGCCCAATCGTTCCGTCTCAAGATTCCACAATGACCCATCCATCATCATTTTAGCATTCTTGTAAAGAGAAAAATCATCGCCGCCAGCATAAACAATAGGTACAGAAATTTTATAATGACAAAGGTCAAATGTATAAACAAGACCAATGAAAACTAATCCAAGTAATATCACTATAGATAAAACTTCCTTCTTCTTTGAGCTAATCAAAGCAGGCATCTCTATCCATTCTCCTTTCCATAATTTCTAAACCTTACCCTCTAGTTTACAATAAAAAATATCTTCTGTCAATCTTTCCGGCTTTAAGATTGATATACCGTAATTGTGTTCAAATCAAGATGCTCACTATGTGTATATTCATAGGTTACACCATACTTGGTTTCGGAAACAATCTTACAGTCTTTCAATGGGATCGCTGCTGTAACTCCGGTCTGATCAATAAATCCAAGTGTATTTGCTGTATAGTCAGCATCAACATAAACACGAAACTTTGTAGTATACATTGATTTTCGAATTGTTCCGTTTTCACTGCATTCTACAACTGCCGAATCGCATTTTCCAAACACATCATACTGTTGCGGCGAAAAAATCGAATAATAGTATCCTTCTTGATTAATCTGATCAACCAGCAATGTCTTTTCTTTTGTGCCATCCGGATTTTCAACATAAAGTTTTTGCCAGCCCACACCCTTAACCTTGCGTTTTAACAAATATGCAAAATGACTGTCAACTTCTCCCCAGCATCCATTTCCATCTATATAATATATATCATCGGTAAGTTCATCCATGAGATCCGTTTGTACTGCTTCCGCTACAAACTCATTTATTCCGTGCATCCCCTCATTGGCGTCTTTTACTGTTATATCTCCTACCATTGCATTGACCACCGCAACAAAAGACAATACCGTTACAAGTATTACTTGAATCACTTTTCCGATACGTTTACGGCTCGCAGCTATTTTTCCAAATAATATTGCAACCAGACAAACAATTCCCCAACACGAAGCATAGGTTGGTATATAACCATGTCTCCACGTAATTTCGCTTTGATATCGTTCTGAAATTGCCATTAAAATTCCCGGAACAATCATAACAATAAGCCCGGTTAAAATTAATGGAAGTGTCTTTTTTGATAATGTCACTTTTTCTTTTATTTTACTGATCAGAACACTTCCAAAAACAAAGAGTACGACCAACCCAACATAGTAGAACCAGTTATCACGCAGTATTTCCATAATATCATGATTACCGGCAAGTTCTTTTAAAGTGAGAAAATGAAAGATAGAAGACGAACCGGATATATGTTTTGCAAAACCTGAAAAGCACTCCGGTCCGATTGCAATACTGGTTCCTCCATAGTTACTTATCGCATGAGTTCTCGCATATACATTGACCAGAAGCCAAAAAACTCCTACTGCTGCCTGTGGAATGATTCTGCGAATCGTTTTTCCAATAGACTTGTCCTTAAAGAAACTAACCACCACGAATAACAGACACATTGGATAGGCAACTTCATATGTTCCCAGTGCAATAAACCAAAAAATACAACTCAAAAGCTGATACTTTTTTTCGTTCTTTTCCAAATAATACTGAAAACATAAAACACCAAGAAAAACCCATAGCAGGCACAACTGCACCAGCATTTGAAATCCAAACATTGCATTAAACCAGCTGCAATCCAACGAAATCAATATTGGGAAAATAAGAAGTGTATACCATTTTACTTTTTTTCTTCCGGATATTTTATATAAAATCTGAGATAATACCACACCGTCCAGAAAAGTAAACAGTACAATCAACAACTTATATACCTTAAGATTTACAGTGGAAAATAAAAAATACGCATAACAGGAAAAAATAAAACATCTTCCGTTTTCATTAAACCAATTAAGAAAAATTTTCTTAGTCAGATCCCAAATAGTCGCATCATTATTTATACACCATCCATCGACTGTATAGTTTATCAGATCATCATACATATAACCACTCTTTAAAACAGCATACAGTGCATACAAATAAAATCCCAGCATCAAAATCCACGGTAAAACTTTCACATATGTCCTCTTTTTTTCTATCATCATTATGCCTCTCCTCTTAAATAACAAAAATTACTTAAACATCCTATTACTCGCATCGTACCATTACTTTCACCAAATCTTTTGGTTTATCTCTCATCATATACAATGCGTCTTCCACTTTTTCCAGTCCCTCCAAATGATGTGTCACCAGTGGAGAAGGATCCAGTCTTCCATACTGAACCATAGAAAGGATGCGTTCAATACGCATTCTTCCGCCTTTTGCCAGTTCCATGTGAAGTGTTTTGCCACACATGCCACGGCCCCCTGAAAAAATCGGTAACGGAAGATATCCGGTTCCGCCAAAATAATTTATATTGGAAATTGTTCCAATGCCATATCTTGTCATATCATAAGCCTGTGTCAGCACCTCTGCATTCCCACCGGCTATGATCGTAGCATCCACTCCAATTCCCTCTGTCATCTGTTTTACCTGTTCTACGACATCGCCGTCTTTATAACTCAAAACCTCTGTCGCACCATACCTTTTTGCCAGTTCCACACATATTGGCCGCGTACCAACAGCGATAATCCTTCCGGCTCCCTGCAAGGCAGCGCCGGCAACAGCCATCAACCCAATAGGTCCAATTCCCAAAACACAGACCGTATCCCCAATCTTGATATCGGCATATTCGGCTCCGGTAAATCCGGTCGTAACTACATCGACACACATCAACGCCTGCTCGTCGGTTATTCCCTCCGGAATATGAGCAAGTGTGGTATCGGCATCACGGATAAGAAAACGCTCCGAGAAAACTCCCGGCTGTGTTCTTCCAAGCTGATGTCCGGAAAACGGAGCACTGGCATGTTTGTAATTTCCATCCTGAATGCTTTTATCACGCCAGTCCGGTGTAATTGCCGGAACAGCTACACGGTCGCCGGGGCGAAAATCTTTTACTTCACTTCCGACTTCCAGCACTTCCGCAATACACTCATGTCCCAGTACAAGATTGGGTTGTTTAGGTGAACCGCCGCCAAATACCGTATGTACATCCGAACTGCACGGAGTAACCGCAATCGGTTTCAAAATAGCACCATAAGGAACCAATTCCGGCTCCGGTGCATCATACCAGCGAACAACTCCCGGTTCAGCTAAAACAAATGCTTTCATTGTATTTCAATCTCCTTTTCACTAACTGTCTAACCCTGACTGTTTCATAATCTCACGGATTCCCTGTGAAAAATCCGTATCCGGAACATATCCCGATGCCTGTATTACCTTTGTGATATCCGGATTGAGCACAGGAACTCCTTCCGGTTTTTTTATTTCTTTTCCGAAAACAACTTCTCCGCTTTTGTTGGAGCAGTCATAAATCTCCCGGACAAATTCCCGCAGTACACGTGTATCCGTTCCTGCGACATTATAGATGCCTTCCTCGCATCCGTGTTCCATAAGTCCAAGGACAAGTTTCACAAAATCCGTAATATACAGATAGTTCCAAAGCTGGCTGCAAGCACCAAGCTCTACTTTCTGTCCCTGATTTAATTTTCGTATACAAGTATCCACTAACGTTCCGTTCCGGTCTCCATAACCATACACACTAAAAATCCGCATATGAACAAATCGTATGGATTTATCTGCACAAAACTGTTCTGCCTGCCGGGCAAATGCAATCTTGGCTTTTCCATACGGGGAAACCGGGAAACATTCAGTCTCCTCAGTAATTTTATCCTGACAGATTCCGTACTCTGCCTGTGATCCTGGAAAGAAAAAGTGCGTACATCCAAGTTTTTCCGCTACTTTCAACGCATTCATCGAATACACTGCATTCTTATTTTGAACTTCCTCCGCAGCCCGTCCGGCATCTCCGGAGCCATCCCAGGCAAAGTGAATCATCATATCTGCTTTATTTACACTTGTTTCAAACACGTCCAGATCATCCAGAGAGCCATAAACAAGTTCTAATTCCGGATGTTCCGGCAGCAACGCCAAATTGGCTGAATTTTTACGCACAAGTGCATATACTTTATATCCATGCTGTAAAAGGGCAGCCGTCATATTTCGTCCCAGAAAACTGGTTGCCCCTGTCACGACAATCTTTTTCATTTCTATCGTCCATTCTCCATTCAACTAAATCTTATGCTTCCATCTCGTCATATCTCTGAAGAGAATTTGTCATTAACACAGCAATTTCTGTCTCTTTTCCAAATCGCTGCCGGATAATGGATGCAATCTCTTTCGTATATCCCGGCGCAATAATAATAATTGCATCTACCGGATCTGCCACTGCATCATCCGGAGAAATGATTGGAATATGGGATGCCGGTGCATACCGTCCCTGCTTAAACGGAGCAGAATCAATAATATACTCAACATCTTTGGTCAATTCCGCTGTCGCCGCTAAGGTAAATCCCTGATGACTGGCTCCCCAGACAGCGATCCGTTTTCCCTCGCCATGCAGTCTGTCAATGTATTCATGTACTTCTTTTCGGATGGTATCATAACTCTTTTGGATTCTTGACACATCGACTTTCTTTTTCTTGCGCACAATAACGGAAAGCGTGTCGCGATTTACCATCTCTTCTTCCAGCACTTCAAATCCATTTTTTTCCAATACAAACCGAAGTGTATCAAATGTATAATATACCAAATGGTCACGGATCAGTTCATAATATCCATCATTTTCCAAAATGTATTCCAGACTCGGTACTGTCACAAGACCCATGCCATCCTCTGTCAAATTGTTATAAATGCCCTGAAGCATTCCATTGGGATCAGGCTGATGTTCAAAAAAATTAAAGGAAAGAAAGACATCAAACGGACCATTCTCGAGACTAACTTCTCCATTATCGACAAATCCCCGTTCCACTTGCAGTCCTTTTCCGGCTGCCATTTCAACCAGATCCTGCTTATGCTCAATTCCGTAAGCCTGAACCGGGAATTCGGTAAGTACGGACAAAAACTCGCCTTGTCCGCAGCCCACCTCTATGAATTTCTTATTTTCAAGATGATACGTTTCAATTAAATGTTTGTACTGGCTCCGGCGCAATTCTACCATCGTCTTGGAGAAACCGCCGGAACGGATTACATCGCGATAATAAGCTACCGGCTCACAGTCAAACTGTATCAGACCACATCCACGGCACTGATACAAACTGAGCGATACCCCTTTCTCCTCTGCAATTTCATTTTCATCCGGAATATCCTGCGCGGAAGCCGGCATATTATCAAATTCAAGCAGGGGTTTTTCAAAGAATTCCCCTCCGCATACCAGACATCTTGGTTGTCTTTTTTTCATCTTTCCATTCTCCTTTAATCTCTTATTGGTTGGGAGACCTCTATACTATTCCTCTGAAATCGGCTCAATGATCATTTCTTTTTTGAATGTCTCACGATCCAAAAATGGTGCCAGATCTTCCAGTGGTGGTGAGAATAAACTGCCATCCGGAAGTTTCTTCGTTGCTGATTTTGGTTCAAACTTCTGATCGATCGAAACCATGATCTCACAAATCACTGCTCCTTCTGTCGCAAATACCTTTGAGATTGTATCATCCAATTCATCAGTCTTATCACAGCGGAAGAATGGATAGTTATAGGCATACGCAATCTTTTCCATGTCCGGAAATTCCAAGTCATGGCTCTGCGGACCGATTCCGACAAACGGTTCGCCAAAGAAATTGGACTGCGTTTGGCGAATGGAATGATATCCATTGTTGTTAATAACAAAAATCTTGATTGGAAGATGATTGGTCTGAATGGTCTGCAATTCCTGCAAATTCATCTGAATACTTCCATCTCCACTGATACATACAATTTCTTTTCCTCCGTCGGCAACGCAGGCTCCGATTGCCGCTGGAAGATCATATCCCATCGACGCAATGGCAGAGTTAATGATAAAACGCTGTCCTTTTTTAATCTCATAACCGTGGCTGCCCACTACACAGGCAGAACCATTTCCCACTACCGTCATATAATCTTCCGGCAGTCTCCGGCTGAGTTCTTTGATAAAGGCATACACATTTGCCGGTTCTTTCTGCTCATAATGCTTTGGCAGAACAACCGGATATGTCTTTTTCCAATGATCGCACTTATTCAGCCAGAACTCATCCGTATCTAATTTGACATCACCCAATTCTTCATTGAGTGTCTTCATCACATCTTTTACATCTGCGCATACCGGCATATCAACATGAATTGTCGGTTTTTTCAATTCGTCTTCGTCAACATCGACAACAATCGTATAAGCCTCTCTTGCCCATGTCTGATAATTGTAACCCACCTGACGGATACTCAGGCGGCTTCCCAGGGAGAGCACCAGATCACTGTTTTGGATTGCAAAGTTTCCGGCGCGGTCACCCATGATTCCGGCACGTCCTACATACAATGGATGCTCATCTGCAATCAGATCAATGCTGTTCCATCCCGTAACAACCGGAATATTTAACTTTTCTACCAATTTGCAAAATTCCTCATATCCGCCGGACGTACGAATCGCACTGCCGGCATTGATAACCGGACGTTTTGCCTGTTTTACTTTTTCAATGATCGTCTGGGCTGTCTCTTTTGAGAACTTCTTCGGCACTTCTGCGGCACATTCTGCCGGATCAAAACTGCGAAGATCGTCTGTCTCAATATAAGCCCCCTGCACATTAACAGGGATATCCAGCCAGCAAGGTCCCGGACGACCGGTTACTGCAAGGTACAATGCCTTTTCAAGGCAGTATTTGATATCCAATGGATCGATGACCATCTGACAGTATTTTGTCATACTATCTACCGCTTTACAAATATCAAATTCCTGATCTCCCATTGCACGGATGTTTAATCCCGTACTGCGCGCTGTTGTATCATAACGAACCTGACCGGAAATCACAAGCATCGGAATCGAATCAAGCCATCCACCGACAACTCCGGTAATCGCGTTGGTTCCTCCAGGACCTGTTGTCACACAGACAGCAGCCATCTTATTGTGTATTCTTGCATACGCTTCTCCGGCAATCGCACATGCCTGTTCATGATGCTGGTATACACAATGCAGTCCTTCCTGATGTCCCAAACCATCATTCAGATGCATAGCACCTCCGCCTGTCACCGTAAATACTGTGTCGATATCATGTTCCACAAGAAATTGTGCCACATAATTTGATAACTTAATTTTCATTGCCATCCTCCATTTTGAATATCTCTTCCCTTGTTTTAAACTGTATTTTACTGCAAAGCTTCTTTAATCACTTTTGCCATGTAGTCAATCTTTTCATCCGTCATACCCGGATATACACCAAGCCAGAAAGTATCTTTCATGATGCGGTCTGTTACTGCCAGATCTCCGACAACGCGGTATCCTTTTCCGGATGCACGCATCTCATCGAAGCAAGGCTGTTTTACGATGTTTCCTGCAAAAAGCATACGTGTCTGCACACCATGATCTTCGATATACTGAACCACTTTGTTCTTATCCACGCCCTCACGGCAGGTAAGAAGGAATCCAAACCAGCTTGGTTTTGAATTTGGACATGGTTCCGGAAGAATGAGTTTATCTTCTACTTCTTCCAACGCAGCACGAAGTCTGTCAAAGTTGTGTCTTCTCTTTTCTACAAATGTAGGGAATTTTGCCAGCTGGGCACATCCTACTGCTGCCTGCATATCCGTCGCTTTCAGGTTATATCCAAAGTGTGAATACACATATTTGTGGTCATATCCCAGTGGAAGTTCTCCATACTGCTTGTCAAAACGATGTCCGCACAGGTTGTCTCTACCGGATGGACATACGCAGTCTCTTCCCCAGTCTCTCAAAGAGCGGACTGCTTTATGAATCAATGGGTTGTCTGTATATACGGCTCCACCTTCACCCATTGTCATGTGGTGTGGCGGATAGAAACTGGAAGTACCGATATCACCGATCGTACCTGTGAATTTTTCTTCGCCGTTGATCGTGTATTTGGATCCCAAAGCATCACAGTTATCTTCCACAAGCCATAAATTATGTTTGTCACAAAATTCTTTAATTGCACCAAGATCCCACGGATTTCCCAAAGTATGCGCGATCATGATCGCTTTTGTCTTATCGGAAAGGGCATCTTCCAACATAGAAGCATCCATATTGTACTGCGGAATTGTCATGTCAACAAATACCGGAACGGCACCATACTGAATAATCGGTGCGATTGTTGTCGGGAATCCGGCAGCCACTGTGATAACCTCATCGCCAGGCATAATACGGCGGTCTCCCATCAAAGGAGAAGTAAGTGCCATAAATGCAAGCAGGTTTGCGGAAGAACCGGAGTTTACCAATGAACAATATTTAATTCCAAGGTACTCTGCAAATTCTTTTTCAAACTGATCGGTATATCTTCCGGAAGTAAGCCAGAACTCAAGGGAACTGTCTACCAGATTTACCATCTCTTCGTGTCCATAATAACGGGAAGCATATGGGATGCGGTCGCCTTCTTTAAAAGGTTTTTCCTGATTGTGGTATTTGTCACAATACTCCTTTACCATCTCCAAAATACTTTCTCTTGCCTGTTTTTCATTCTGATTTTCAAACATAATTTTAATCCTTTCTGATTTTCGTAATTATTATCGATTTAAAAATTCTTTGATCTGCTTGTCCATAATATCTGCCACACTTTCTCCGGCAAAATATACTTTCGTCCATTCTACCGTCTTGTCCAGTGCTTCCGATACCGTCCAGCGTGGTTTCCATCCAAATGTTGTCTTCAGCTTCGAGCAGTCGAGTTTGAGGAAGTTTGCCTCGTGAGGACCTCCGTCATACTGATTGACCCATTTCATGCCTTCACCCCATTTTTCCACAAACAGATCTACCAGATCACCTGTTGTTACGCAGTCTGTCTCATCTGGTCCGACATTATAATATCCCTGATATTTGGCATCCAGATACTGCTCTTTGGCAATCATCAGATATGCGATGACCGGCTCCAGCACGTGCTGATACGGACGTGTGGAAAACGGATTACGGATCACAATATCCTTCTTTGCTTTTGCAGCACGCACGCAGTCCGGAATAATACGGTCGTTGGCAAAATCACCACCGCCAATAACATTACCGGCTCTTGCTGTCGATACCGCAACACCTGTTTCATTGAAAAATGAATTTTTGTAACTGTGTGTTACCAGTTCGGAACAGGATTTACTGTTGGAATATGGATCATATCCATCCAGTGGTTCATTTTCACGATATCCCCATTCCCATTCTTTATTTTCATACACCTTGTCCGTTGTGACATTGAGAAAACTCTTAACACATGGATTCTGGCGTACGCATTCGCATATATTTACTGTTCCCATCACATTGGTTTCATACGTATAAACCGGATCCTTATAAGAGTCTCTTACGATTGGCTGGGCAGCAAGATGAATTACAATTTCCGGCTGAACTTCTTTGAAGACATTGGATAATTTTTCCAAATCGCGAATGTCTCCGATCACCGAATTCATCTTATCTTCAATCTCTGCCATTGAAAAAAGATTGGGATCTGTCGGTGCTTCCAAAGAATACCCGGTCACTTCTGCGCCTGCCTGTATCAAAGTGCGGCACATCCAGCTTCCCTTAAAACCGGTATGTCCCGTCACAAGTACTTTTTTTCCCTGATAGAAACTTAAATCTTTCATGTTTTTCTCCATTCTGATTTGCATAATTTTCGCATCATAATAATATAATATACCGTATATCAGTATAAAGCACAATCCAGTCTTTGTCAACCTTTACGGCTAAAATGTCAGTGCCGCAAAATGATGTCCAAAAGCGCCTGATAGCCTTTCTCATAGAATTCTTTTTCGTAATGCACCATGAACGCACCCGACACACACAGATCGTCCGCCTCATAGTCTTTCGCATAATCGATTACATGACAGTCCATCTGCTCTTCAAAATAGTCCTGCCATTTCTGCAAGAATGCTTTTTTCTTCTTTAACGTTGCCTGTTTATACCCACGGATCGCCTTTTTCCGGCGCTCATAATCCAGAAACTTGAGTTTCACATCCGCTTTGATGAAAATAATCTGCTTTCCATAGCGGCGTTTTAAAAACTCAATAAACGTATCAAAGCGTGCTTTGATCTCTTCGTCACTCAGCACATCTTCTACCGTGGTCAGTTCGCAGTCCTCTTTGATTTCCTTATAAAACCCAAGCCCACGCACTTCACTGTCTGCTGTAAGATAACCTCCCTGATATTTTACAACATCACAGATCAGGTCATAAAAATCAAGAAGCAGCCACTGGGAACCGGTCTTTTCCAATTGTCCCGGCAGATCCTTGTGGAACGCACTTTTGATATATCCGACACGCCAGTTACTGTTTTCAAACAATGACAGATCCTCAAATTTGGCATCATCGTAAGGGATCGGTTCATCAAATGCAAATAAAAAGCTGTTGCGGTACGCATATTTTCCAATCTTGAACCGCCCGGTATCTTCATTCAGGATCTCACGCGTAATGCAGGATCCCCAGAGATCCACCTGAACCGGCTCATAAAAGGTATTGAGTGCCCGGATCGGTGCCAGCTGCTTATCCACTTCCAGTTCTTTATGATAACAGTCTTTTATGCGGTCATGTTCAAAATCTTCTTCTGCCGCCTGAAACAATAGTTTTTTAGCTTCTTTTGCCTTTCCGGCATCCAGCGCCCGCATCATGGCATCAAAAATTCCGGCATGCACTTCATTGATATAAATCGTTCCGTCGAGCCAGGCACGTTTTTCCAGTTCCTTTTTGACAAGTTCCGTGTAGGCTTTCACAATCTTCATCTTATATTCATAGATTGCCTCATACCGTACCCCCTTGCGGAACAAATCTCCTTCTTCCACTGCCTGTACCACTTTCAGGCAGGTACGGAGACCTTCCGAAAAGCGGAAATCATATTTGTCGAGGATTTCCTGTATACTCGTATACCCTTCCTGCTGTATTTTCACAATATCGTACTCAAACTCTGCCAGCACAGGGCGCCCCAGCCTCAAGATCAGATGATCGATAAACTTACTGTCATCCATAAAAAGCGAGGTATTATTTTTTGCAAACAAATTATCATAATATTTGATAAAACGTCCAAAACGAATATAAAACTCACTTTCCGTAAATACACGTTTTTCCGGCTGATACCGGATAATATAAGAAATCAGTCGTCTGGCATGATGGTAAAATGGTTTCTCATACGACGACATCGTATACCCCTTTTTATGATTAAAGTCCAAAAAATATTGGGAATAAATGTCAATCACGTACGAATCTGTCTTTTCCACAAAATAATCTTCCAGTTCTTTGATACGGCGATTGTACACTTTACTGCTCTTTTTTTGTACTTTCCGCACATGCTTATGGGTCACAAACCATTTCGGACATCTGGACTTAACAAGGATAATATGGTTTTTGTCAAAATATTTTGTGATCAGATCAAGATAACGGTCCATATAGGGTTTCCAATCAAAATTCCGGTCGCGCATCACATCAATTTCTTCAATCTCATCTTGATGTTCTGCATAAAACCGGCTCTCCTCAAACTTTGGATTTTTCGTAAACACCTGGTCTTTCCATACACACAGGCGATGCCCCGCCGTATAGCACATATCTACCACAAGAAAATCCGCAGGGTCTTCTTCCAATGCGGTTTTCAGACGTTTTTCCAGATCCATTGTAAGAAGCGGTGACGCCGGCTCGTCCACCGCAACCGTCGCCCCTTCCGGATTTCCCACCAAAGACAGAAGGGATATCCAGCAGCTGTCATTATATACTTTATATCTTTCTCTTAACTCCATATCATTGATATAAGAGGAACCATTCAAACGTATAATTGGCATTTCCATGATATTTTTCATTCTCCATTCTCAAGGTATAATTGACATAATTATAACACATTTTTGACATGATGTAAACAGCAGTCACATTTTTCTTGTCCCTTCCATATGCTAAAAATAAAGTAACTATTCAGGATCCAATGTATGAAAATCAATGAATCGTCGTGCTTGCACGTAAGAGGCTTTGATTTTCATACATTTAGATCCTAATAGGGCTCCCCTCCCCACATGAGCATTTTTAGCCTTGCCAAAGGCGGGAAAGAACACGAAGTGTTCGAAATGCGAATGTGTGGGAGTGGGTGTCCTGAATAGTTACAATAGAAAGGGTAAAGGAGGGATTTCGTATGAATCGTGTCCGTGAAATCGTTAAAGCCTCGTACGCACATGAGGCTCATATCTATGGGGCAGGGAGCTGTATTGCGATTCTTGACAGCGGAATTGCGGCACATCCGGATTTTGGTAACCGCATCATCGGATGGTACGATGTCCTTTCTTCCAGCCGCCATCCTTATGATGACTACGGTCACGGAACCCACGTCGCCGGGATTGCTGCCGGAAGCGGCCACGCCAGTCGTGGATTATACCGTGGCATTGCTCCCCAGGCGGATCTTGTCGCAGTCAAAGTGCTGAATCGTTACGGAGAGGGGACCGTCGAAAGCATCTGTACCGGTATCGACTGGGTTCTCCGGAACCGAATGCGGTATGGCATCAATATCGTTAATATTTCTGCCGGAACCGCAAAAGAAAAGCAGTTTGACGAATCTTCTCCTCTTGTGCGGAAAGTAGAGGAACTTTGGGATGCCGGCCTTGTGGTCGTCGTTTCTGCCGGAAACCGCGGTCCGGAAGCCGGTACGATCAGCGCCCCCGGAAACAGCCGTAAAGTCATTACTGTCGGTTATTATGGCAGAGAAGGAAATTCCGGCACCGGTCCAACCATCCATTGTATCAAAAAACCCGATGTCATCACGCCGGGAAGCCATATCGTCAGTTGTCATCATGCGAACATCAAAAAAGTTCCGTATACGAAAAAAAGCGGTACCTCCATGGCAACTCCGGTTGTCAGTGGAGGCATCGCCTTACTTTTAAGTTTACCCAAATACCGGTTTTATGAACCAAAAGAAGTGAAAATCCGGCTAAAAAACAGCTGTACCGATCTCGGCATGCCCCACAACAAACAGGGCTGGGGACTTTTTGATCTAAAGCGTTTCTTATCCTGAAACCTCCTTATTCGGTTGGGAGGTGCCAGATCTCGTCGTTGTACTGGGCGATCGTACGATCCGAAGAAAAAAATCCCGCGTTAGCAATATTTACCAGCATTTTCTTTGCCCATGCCGTGCGGTCATTATAGGCTGCATACGCACGTTCTTTCGTCTCGACATACGCATCAAAATCCGGGAATGTCATAAACCAGTCTTTGTTCAGCAGTTCATTGTACAAACGCTGCAAAGATTTCTTTTTCCCAATTTTTAACATTTTCGGGCTGACAATGAAATCCACTGCTGCCTTCAATGTGTCATTTTTCTTATAGTAATCTTTGGAACAATAATCGCCTCTTTCATAACGAGCAATAACCGTATCACTGTCCTCGCCGAATACAAAAATATTGTCTTCGCCCACCAGCTCATGAATCTCCACATTGGCTCCATCTTCGGTTCCCAGCGTAATGGCTCCGTTTAACATAAATTTCATGTTACCGGTTCCGCTTGCTTCCTTCGATGCCAGTGAAATCTGCTCCGATATATCACAGGCCGGAATCAGTTTTTCTGCCAATGTCACATTGTAGTTTTCTACCATAACAAGATTCAGATATGGTTTGACCTCTTTATCCTTATGGATCAGTTTTTGCAGACAGAGGATCAAATGAATGATGTCTTTTGCAATTACATACGCCGGTGCTGCTTTGGCTCCAAAAATAAGTGTGATCGGACGATCCGGAATCTTTCCGGATTTGATCTCCAGATATTTATGGATCGCATACAGGGCATTTAACTGCTGGCGTTTGTACTCATGCAGACGCTTAATCTGAATATCAAAGATAGACTCTTCATTCAGCTTGATTCCCTGCGTCTCTTTCAAGTATTTAGCAAGCTGATGTTTATTCTTTTTCTTAATCTCCAGAAGATGCTCCAAAACTGCCTCATCGTTCTCATAAGCAAGCAGTTTTTTCAGTTCCATGGCATCCTTTTTGAATCCGTCACCAATGCAGTTTTCCAGCAATTCCGTCAACCGTGGATTACTGTGCAGAAGCCAGCGGCGGAATGTGATACCATTGGTCTTATTGTTAAATTTTTCCGGATAAATCTTATAAAACGCATTTAATTCGTTATTTTTCAAAATCTCTGTATGAAGATATGCCACTCCATTGACACTATGTCCATAATGGATATCCATATGTGCCATATGAACGCGGTCATCCTCGTCAATGATATACACCGATTCATCGTCGTATTTATCTTTCACGCAAAGATCCAGTTCATGGATAATCGGCACGATCTGCGGTGCCACTTTTTCAATAAAGGCAAGCGGCCATTTTTCCAGCGCTTCCGCCAAAATCGTATGGTTGGTATAAGCACAGGTATTCGTCGTGATCTCAATGGCCTCATCCAATTCGATCCCTTTCTGCATCAGCAGACGGATCAATTCCGGAATCACCATAGACGGATGGGTATCGTTGATCTGAATTGCCACATAATCTGCCAGATCGTGGAAATTTGACCCCCGTTCTTCTGCCTCATCCAGAATCAGCTGTGCTGCATTGCTAACCATGAAATACTGCTGGTATACGCGCAGCAGACGGCCGTCTTCATCGCTGTCATCCGGGTACAAAAACAGGGTAAGATTTTTCTGTATATCCTTTTTGTCAAAATCAATTCCTTTGTCAACGATCTTTTCATCGACAGAATTGATATCAAACAAATGAAGAACATTTGTACGATTGTCATACCCTGTCACAAGAATGTCGTACATCGTCGAAACCACGTTATATTTTCCCAAAGAAACGGAGTATTTGCGGTCACTTTTAATGAGCCAGCTGTCGTCTTCCATCCACGGATTCGGCACTTCTTTCTGCATCCGTTTCTTAAATACCTGACGAAAGAGTCCATAGTGGTAATTCAGACCGATTCCGTCTCCCGGCAGTCCCAGCGTCGCAATGGAATCCAGAAAACAGGCTGCGAGTCTTCCCAGTCCGCCATTTCCAAGGGATGGTTCCGGTTCCATTTCCTCCAGATCACTCAGTTTCTTTCCTGCTTTTTTCAATTCCTGACGCACCTCATCATAAATTCCAAGGTTGATCAGATTGTTACTCAGCAGTTTTCCGATCAGAAATTCTGCGGAAATATAGTAAAGTTTTTTCTTTCCTTCGGTTTTCTCCTTCTTTGCCGCCATCTCATTGACCATCTGCAACAAGGCAGCATACAGCTGTTTATCGGAACAACGTTCGATGTCTTTCCCACATTTTTCTTTTACATATTCTGTAAACATGCTCTTTCCTCCACTTAAAAAGCTTATTCTTTCCTGCTTTCACATATCACTTTACTGCTCCATACTGTGCATAATAGGCATCGATCTTTTCTTTCATGGCATCGTCGATGACTACCTTACCCTGACATGGTTTATTATACAGATGTTCAATGACTTCGTCCATCGTTACAATGGCATTTGCCTGCATTCCGTACAATTCTTTGATCTCATCCAGAGCACATTTATCGCCTTTGCCCTTTTCCATTCGGTTCAGAGAAACCATAAGGCCAATGATCTCCACATCGCCCTGTGCTTTTACGATTGGGAACGTCTCTTCAATGGATTTTCCGGAAGTGGTAACATCCTCGATAATGACAACTTTGTCACCGTCTTTGATCTTGCTGCCAAGTAAAATTCCGGTATCTCCATGATCTTTTACCTCTTTCCGGTTGGAACAGTAACGGATCTCTTTTCCATACAATTCGGAAAATGCGATCGTCGTTGCTACACTGAGTGGGATTCCCTTGTATGCCGGCCCGAATAATACGTCAAAATCATCTCCATAGTTGTCATGGATCGCTTTCGCATAATACTCACCAAGACGTTTTAACTGGGATCCTGTGACATACGCTCCGGCGTTCATAAAGAAAGGGGATTTTCTTCCACTTTTCAATGTAAAATCGCCAAATTTCAAGACGTCACTTTCTACCATAAATTCGATAAATTCCTGTTTATACTGTTCCATTGTATTCGTTCCTCCTTATTTTTGATTTACAATTCCGATAATATCCTGTATTCCGGAAAGCTTTTCTTCTTTTACATATTTTCCCAATCCGTCAATAATTTCTGACGTTGCGTACGGATTGAAGAAATTCGCGGTTCCGACCGCTACCATCGTAGCACCTGCCATCAAAAATTCAAGGGCATCTTCCGTATTCTGGATTCCGCCCATTCCAAGAATCGGGATTTTGACTGCATTTGCCACTTCATATACCATTCTTACCGCCACCGGTTTCACACACGGGCCGGACATACCGCCCGTCTTATTGGCAAGGGCAAAGGTCTTTCTTGCGACATCAATCTTCATTCCGGTAAGGGTATTGATTAAGGAGACTCCATCCGCTCCGCCGGCTTCCACCGCCTTCGCCATCTCCGCAATACTTGTTACATTCGGACTGAGTTTCATGATAACCGGCTGCTTTGCGACCGCTTTCACTTTTTTCGTAATCTCTTCGGCACATTTCGGATCCTGTCCAAATGTGATGCCGCCTGCCTTTACATTCGGACAGGAGATATTGATCTCCAGCATATCCACATCTTCCGAGGCAAGCCGTTCCACTACCGCCAGATATTCTTCTTCCGAATGCCCGCACACATTCACAATAATTCTTGCATTCTTCTCGTGTAGAAAAGCGAGATCCCGTTTGATAAATGTTTCAATTCCCGGGTTTTGCAGTCCGATCGCATTGAGCATTCCGCTCTTGGTCTCTGCGATGCGGGGAGTGGGATTTCCTGCCCACGGTACATTGGCAACTCCCTTTGTCGTCACTGCACCCAGTTTTTCGAGATTCACAAATTCGCTATATTCCATCCCGGAACCAAACGTCCCTGATGCTGTCGTTACAGGGTTTTTAAATCGGATTCCGGCAAAATTTACTTCCATACTCATTTTTCGTCCTCCATTTCTGCTATGCACGTCATTTTATAGTTCTACTTCCGTAGAAAGGAATACAGGACCGTCTTTACATACCCGCTTATTGTGTACGTTAGAATGTGAATCTACTTCCGTCGATTGGCATACACAGCCAAGACAGGCACCAATTCCACAAGCCATTCGTTCTTCCATAGACACATATGTTTTGATTCCTTTTTCCAAACCATAGGCTTTTACACCACGCAGCATTGGCAGCGGACCACAGGCACAAATGACATCAGCCGTAAGATCTTTCTCTTTCGCAGCATCAATAACCGTCCCATGCGTACCCACGCTTCCATCGACTGTCGCAATTATGACATCTGCCACTTTATCAAACTCTTCTTTCAAAAACAACGCAGCATCGCGGTATCCCAGCACAACAACCGGGCGCTCTTTACATGCTTTGGCAAGAGCAAGCATCGGTGGAATTCCAATTCCTCCGCCGATCAGGATTGCTTTCTTTTCCGGAATCGGGAATCCATTTCCCAAAGGGCCAAGCACCTCGATCTTATCACCGGAAGAAAGTTTCGAAAATTCTTCCGTTCCTTCGCCAACCACGCGGTATACAAAACGCATCGTTTTTTCTTCACGGTTTATCTCGCATATACTGATTGGACGGGGAAGCAGGCGCGCTTCACTCTTTGTATAGATTGATACAAACTGTCCCGGTACGGCAGATTCTGCAATCTCAGGGGCATCTATCCACAGACTAAACACCCCGGGAGCCAGCATAACTGACTCCCGGACATTGCAGAGACATTTCACTTTACTCATAAGTCAAACCTCTCTTCTTATTTTTTATTCTTGGTCATCGTCATCCAGCAGATCGGAAGTCACTTCCTGCGCATTCAAAGCCTCTTTCGGGATTTCAAAGTCAGCCGCAGAATCTACATTTTTATAAACACATGTCATATTCATGTCTTGTACTGTAATCTTGGCATCTGCCAGTGCACTGGAAAGATCCACGGAATCATCGCTGTCAGAAGAAGCCGCTGTCTCTTTGATCTTGGAAATAAGACCTTCCAAAACCTTATTCACCATATCTGTCATCGAATAGGTGATCTTGTAAATGTTTTCTTCTTCACTGTCAAACCAGATTGTCATCTTGATGTCACCCATGTTGGAAATGATCGTATCAACAAGATCTTTCAGCTCTTCTTCATCCATTACGGAACTAATGCTTCCGGTCACAGAGGACATCAGTTCTTCCATCATATCCTGATTTTCTTTAGCATTTACGGTATACTCATATACATTGTAGGTTTTATCATTTTCTGTCTGATCGTCTTTTTTCGTATATTTTGTATTATCCTCAGATAACTGTTTGGACATATCACCGGAAGACTGCATAAGGTTTGCCGCATTTTCCATTTCTACCTTATTCCAATCTCCGTCGGCTGTTTTGGTATACATTACAAGATTGTCGCCGTCTTTCTGCATATACGAATCTGTTGTAGTGGATACTCCTGCGGAAGTAACAGTAGCAGATGACTTTACTTTCATTGGATCGACAAAGTAGGTAGCGTTCATTTTCATATTCATGTCAACATCCTGTGTCGTACCTGCTACAGAAATTGTCATTTTTCCACCCATGGTAGACTCCATCTCAAAATTCTTTGCATTGTTGATCTTGGAAACAGAATTTTTGATTACGTCTTTCTCGCTCTTTGCACATCCTGCAAGACTACATACAGTCAATGTCAGGCACATCATAAGTGCCAGTAGTTTACTCATTTTTTTCATAGTTATTCTCCTTTTTGTTAAAATATAGTTGCTAAGTCCTCTTTCATCGCAATGGCTGCTGCTCTCGACGCATCTGCATAGCCTTCTTCGCCAAAAGATGCGTACGCCGGCTGTTTATACGCTGCGATGATCCCACGAGAGGAATTGACGATCGCGCCAAGTCCATCTTCGTTAAAATATGGTGCCAGGTCTTTGGCGGTTCCGCCCTGAGCCCCGTAACCAGGTACAAGAATAAAGGATTTTGGCATTACTTTACGAAGCACTTTTCCCATCTCCGGATACGTTGCTCCCACAACAGCACCAATATAACTGTAACTGTCGCCCATGCAGTCAGCACCCCAGCGTGCTACATGCTCTCCTACCATTTCATACAATGGTTTTCCATCAATTTTCTGATCCTGAAACTCTCCGCTTGACGGATTGGAAGTTTTTACCAATATAAATAATCCTTTTTTCTCTTCTTTACATACGTCGACAAATGGTTTGATCCCATCTGTTCCAAGATAAGGATTTACCGTAATAAAATCCTCATCAAATGGTGCGATCTTAGTATTTCCGATCTGCACTTTTCCAATATGACCGGTCGCATATGCAGCCGATGTAGAGCCAATGTCACCACGCTTTACATCGCCGATCACAATAAGCCCTTTCTGCTTACAATAATCTACGGTTTTCTTAAATGCCGCAAGCCCCGGAATTCCAAACTGCTCATACATGGCAATCTGAGGTTTTACTGCCGGCACGATGTCACAGATGGCATCCACAATTCCTTTATTGTACTGCCAGACTGCCTCTGCTGCCGCTTCCAGCGTCTCGCCCATCTCATCGACCGCTTTTTTCTGAATATGCTGCGGAATATAATTCCACATTGGATCCAGTCCAACTACGATCGGAGCTTCCAATTCTTTGATTCTCTTAACCAGTTGGTTAATCATGTGTTAATCTCCTCCTTCGTTTTACGCAAACGGATAAGCAATTTTCCCATCTACGATGGTATATTCAATCTTTCCATACACTTTTTTTCCATCAAACGGCGTATTTTTTCCTTTGGAAACAAATGTATTTTTATCAATGGCATATTCTCCGTCAATGTCTGCGATCGTAATGTCCGCAGGTTTTCCAACTGCCAGAGAGCCACCTTCCACACCAAGGATACGGCATGGGTTCACACTCATGCGTTCCACCAGTCCGGTCATTGTAAGATATCCTTTTTTTACCAGTTCTGTAACCGCAAGCGCAAATGCTGTCTCAGAACCTACAATGCCAAATGGTGCCTCAGCGATAGATTTCTTTTTTTCTTCTTCTCCATGCGGTGCATGATCGGTCGAAATGGCTTCCAGAATGCCCTCTTTTAATCCTTCTTTCAGACGTTCCACATCTGCCGCCGTACGAAGCGGAGGATTCATCTTATAATTGGCATCATCTTCGAGGATGTCATCCTCTGTCATGGAAAAATGATGTGGGCAGACCTCTCCGCTGACGCGGACACCGTCTTCCCTTGCCTTCTGGATCATGGTAACACTGTCTGCTGTCGAGCAATGGCACAAATGTAATTGCGCTCCGGTCTCCTTCGCAAGCAGAATATCTCTTGCTACAATGACATCTTCCACCGCATTGGTGATTCCCGTGATTCCAAGGCGTTCTGCCGCTTTTCCTGCGTTCATTGCGCCCTTTCCTACCAGATTTTTATCCTCACAATGTGCCATAACCGGGATTCCGAGGCGTGCCGCCTCTTTCATTGCCTTTTCATAAACGGCTGCATTCATTACACTTTTACCGTCTTCACTGATTGCTTTCGCTCCTGCTTTCACCATGCCTTCAATGTCCGTTACCGTCTCCCCTGCCTGACCGATTGTCACAGCCCCTACCGGATATACATGAATCGGACTGTCTTTTTTCGCAATCTCCAAAACTTTTTTGATCCGTTCCGGAGAATCCGTGGAAGGTTTCGTATTTGGCATCGGACACACTCCGGTAAATCCGCCTTTTGCTGCTGCCATTGTTCCCGTTTTGATCGTCTCTTTATACTCAAAGCCGGGTTCCCGCAAATGCACATGGAGATCCACAAATCCGGGCATGACATATTTCCCGGAAGCGTCTATTGTCTCATATTCGCCGGTCATGGCTTCTGCTATTTTTCCCTCTACAACATACACATCTCCGACTTCATCTCTTCCGGTCGCCGGATCCACAATATGTCCATTTTTAATCCATAGGTTCAATAAATAAGTCCACCTTTCCAAAATCATCAAGCGTAAACTGATTGGTCAGCCCCGCTTTTTCAATGTCTTTTAACACTGCCTGATTGGTGATGACTTCCGGAAGTTCCTCTTTGGTCACCCACTTAAAATCATTCAGGTCTTCTGCCAGAATCACTTCCTCTGACTGGGAAGTACATTCAAAGGCAATTCCGACACTACAGACTTCTCCAACGGTAAATCCCCATGTATAAAGAGGTTTATCTACCAGAACCGACAATCCTGTCTTTTCTTCCACCACGCGCTGCACTGCCTTTTCCGGTGTCTCTGAAAATTCAATGGTTCCATCGATAAATTCCCACTGATAGGGATCAAATATACGATCGTCGTACCATTTTTCCACTACAAGATAATGATCCTGGTACTGAACGATCCCTTTTACAAGAATACGATACTTATCCATGATAAACCTCCTTTTCGTATGGTTATCTGATTATTTGGCTGTAATATAACCTTTTGCTTTCAAAAGTTCTGCCATAAGAACGGCTCCACCCGCAGCACCACGTACTGTATTGTGGGACAATCCTACAAATTTCCAGTCAAAGTAAGAATCTTCTCTAAGACGTCCAATGCTTACTCCAAATCCATTTTCATAATTTACATCCAAGGCAACCTGTGGACGGTCGTCTTCTTCCAAATACTGGATGAACTGTTTTGGTGCACTTGGAAGATTCAATTCCTGAGGTGCTCCCTTGAACTCTACCAATGCCTGAATCAATTCTTCCTTCGTTGGTTTCTGTTTGAAATTAACGAAAGCAGCTGCGGTATGTCCATCCAATACAGGTACACGGATACACTGGCTTGTGATCAATGGCGTCTGTGCCTTTTCAATCTTTCCGTCTACCACTTTACCCCAGAGACGAAGTGGCTCCTGCTCACTCTTCTCTTCTTCTCCTCCGATATAAGGGATAATATTGTGCTCCATCTCCGGCCAGTCTTTAAATGTCTTTCCTGCTCCGGAAATTGCCTGATATGTTGTTGCTACTACAACTGTAGGCTCAAATTTTCTCCATGCTGTAAGTGCCGGCGCATAACTCTGGATCGAACAGTTTGGTTTTACACATACAAAACCTCTTTTGGTACCAAGACGTTTTTTCTGGCTTTCGATCACTTCAAGATGTTCCGGATTGATTTCCGGTACAATCATTGGTACATCTGGTGTCCAGCGGTGTGCGCTGTTATTTGATACAACCGGAGTTTCTGTCTTTGCATACTCTTCCTCGATCTTCTTAATCTCTTCTTTTGTCATATCTACAGCACTAAATACAAAATCAACATCTTTGCTGACATTTTCTACTTCATTTACATTTTTAACGACAATTTTTTTCACTGCTTCCGGCATCGGAGTCTGCATTTTCCAACGTCCGCCAACAGCTTCTTCGTATGTCTTCCCTGCACTTCGTGGGCTTGCTGCAATTACAACCACCTCAAACCAAGGATGATTTTCCAAAAGGGAGATAAATCTCTGTCCTACCATTCCAGTACCACCAAGGATACCTACACGTAACTTGTCGCTCATTTTTAACCTCATTTCCTGTCACCGGATGTGACATATCTTCTTTTCTTGTTCCTCTTATGCCTGCCTGACAAACGGCAAATACATAGTTGTTTATATTGTACTACATTTTGGGTGAGATTTCAAATAGAAAATATACCATGTTTGCAGATGTTTTTTCGTTCCGTAATTTAACAGAAAAGTTTGCTTTTCGTGAGCGCTCGCGCTCCAACAAACGCAAATCTTTTCTGTCAAATTACTGAAAAATCAAAAAATCTACAAATATGGGTACAAATATCCGTATAAAATCCCGCACAGGAAAAACCAGAGCTCCCTTTTACGATGAAAACCCAGACATGGTGGATTCTTTCCTATAATTCTTATTTTTTTGCTGTAGTTTTAATGATATAATGTGCCCCTTGTTTTCTCAATGAGGGATTTAGGACGCCGCCGGTGCTTAGAGGATGTTTTTTGTCCTCTTGCACCGCTGCGAGTGTCCTCTAAGCGCAAGCGGTCCCGAAGTGGGAAAATAAGGGGCACATTTATGATGATAACTTACAGCAAATTTGCTACAACTTTTCTTTGACTTTTATATCCAGATGTGGTATTGTAAGGGAGTATCAATTATTTATAGTTTTAGGAGGCAAAAAACATGAAAGGTACAGTTAAATGGTTTAATGCTAAAAAAGGATTTGGTTTCATCTCTGATGAGGAAGGAAACGACGTATTTGTTCACTTTTCTGCTTTACAGATGGACGGTTTCAAAGTATTAGACGAAGGCGACGAAGTCGAATTTGAAGTTGTCAACGGAGAAAAAGGTCCACAGGCAGCAAACGTAACAAAGTTATAATCGAATTTAATGACTAATTTTTATAGATGAAAGTGCCCATTGTGGTTTCTGACCGCAAAACCGGCTCTTGTATGTAAAAGTTTAGAATTACAATGTGGTTGTAACCAAAAAGGGAAGCAGCACCTGAGAATAATTCTCGCCGGTGCTGCTTCCCTTTTATCTTTTCATTCGTTGTCTCTCTTATGCTTCATATTTATCACAACCGTCAAACACTCCTACACTTCGTATGAGATTCTTCGGAAGTCCCGCCGCATAACTCAGATTATCGCAGTTTTTAAATGTATATTCCATCTCTTCAATTGTGTTCGGAAGAACCGGGATCATTTCCAATGCATCGCAGTCATAAAATGTCATTGTAAGTTTCTTGACGCCCTCCGGAATATTTGCCGGAATTTCAAGAAGATTTTTACATCCCTCAAACGTATTGGTCATTGATGTGACGGTATCCGGAAGTACAGGTGCCACCGTAATGCTTGCACAGCCACTGAATGTCCAATCCATATTGGTAAGTTTGGACGGAAGTGCCGGTGCTGCAGAAAGGCTGGTACATTTCTTAAAGGTCGCATACAAACTTGTTACATCATCCGGGATTGCCGGTGCCGTCTCCATGCTTTCGCATCCCTCAAAGGTATTGGAAAGATTTTCCACATTTGCCGGGAGTGCGGAAACAGTGCAAAGACTGGTGCAATTTTTAAATGTTCCAAGCATGCTCGTTACCGTCGAAGGAATATTGGATATCACTTCCAAGGATTCACAGCCTGAGAACATATAATCCATGTTGTCGATCTGCACTCCGTTTTCGAATGTAACCGCCTGAATCTGTACTTTCTTATTGGAAGCAAATACTCCGGCTTTGGTGCGGTCCTCATAATGACCGGCAAATACCACCTGATAAGAAGAGGTAACTCCGCTGACCGTGGCATCCATTTTCGCCGGAATTTTTATCGCCGTATTGGTACCGGTGTATTTTTTCAAAAGAATGGTTTTCGCCGTATCGTCTGTCACGTAATCCCAATCTTTTGCTGTCGTCTTCACAAACGTGAAACTCTTGCTGCAAGAATTACATTTTCCGTCTGCCGTATAACTGTGTCCGCTATTGATGGTTCTTTCCTGCACCTCTTTGCAGACCGAGCACGTTCTCTGTTCCAGTCCGGAAATCCCATGGCTTGGTGCAAGAATCTGCTTCCAGCCGCCAAAGATATGACCGGTCGGGGCAATGCTCTTGGCATCGGTTGTACTTGTACATGTCACCACAGTTCCTGCGGCATTTTTATAAGTATTTGTACAATGCTTTGTCTGTACTCCTTTTGTCACACACCCCGGCTTTTTATCTATGGTATAGGTACTGCTGTAATTGTGACCGGTCGCATCCAGAATTTCAATCTTGTCGGCACCACATGTCAATGTTTTTCCATCTTTTGTATACGTATTGATGCACTTATAATGTGCCGAACCGTCCTTGGTACACGTCGGATCCACCGTATCCGCATCCACTTTTTTCCAGTTGTGACCGGTTGCCGGAATCATGACTTCATTTTTTGTCGTATCGCAAAGTTTACACTTGTCACATCGTTTTCCATTTGTCGTACATGTCGGCTCGCGCAGAACCACGTTTTCAAACTGATGCTCCAGCTTCGGAATGGGCTTCGTTCTATGATTGTGCGTTGTACAGCCCGTCCGCTGACACGTCTGTGTTAATTGTCCCATATTGTAACAATCCGGATTCTTTGTCACCACGCCGGCATCCCAGTCATGGCCCAATGCTTTGATCGTACGAATATCCGTCCGATACGTACAGCCCGTTCGTTTACAATGTTTAGACTGTTTGCCGGATTCTTCACAAGTTGCTTCTTTATCTGTCACGTAGCCGCCCAGATCATGTCCAAGCGGTGCGATATTTTCTTTTTTCGTGCCTCCGCAGACCTGACAAGTATAAACACGTACACCACTGATCGTACAAGTCGGTTCTTTGGACACCACACCGGCATCCCAAGTGTGTCCGAGCGCATCCAGTGTTACCGTGCTGTTTGCACCGCAGGTAAGGCAGGTAGAAAGTCGTTTTCCTCTCGTCGTACATCCCGGTTCTTCGGTAATTTCACCGTAAGTCCATGTATGACCGGTCGCCTCGATGGTTTCCTTCTTCGTACCGGCACATCCATCCACCGTACAATGATAAGTTCTCACGCCTGCCGCCGTACAGGTCGGACTTTTTGTAATCTCGCCGAGATCCCATGAATGGCCGTTTGCCGGGATTGGCTCTGTCTTTGTCTTTTTGCAGATGTTACAAACGTATTCCATTTCACCGGCTTTTGTACAAGTCGGCTCGGTCTTGATCGTACCATTTGGAGCCCAGTCATGTCCCTTTGCCGGAATCACTTCACGTTTTTTCTCGCCGCAGTTCTGACAGGTATCTTCACGCTCACCTACGGCATCGCAGGTCGCATCCGTTACCGTTCTGCTAAGCCAGCTGTGTCCGGTCGCTGCCACAGGCTCTTCCCGCACTTTCGAACATTTTGTACAGATCGAACGGCGCAGTCCCTCTTTCGTACATTCCGGATTTTCTACAATCGCCCAGTTTCCCCAGACATGTTCACACGGTCCCTGAACGACAACAATCTGACAGGTCGCGGATACTTTTCCGGAAAAGACCGTAATCGTCGCCGTCGTACCAACCGGCGTATCTTCGGTGATAAATATACGTCCATCCTGATATACGTTGATACCGCCAAAGAAATCACAATTCCATGTAAGTTTCTCTGTAGAAGTTACCGGAAATACTGTCGCTGTCAACCGGTCACTTTCGCCGGCCACCAGCTCGATATAGGTGCGGTCCAATGTAATTTTGGTGATTGAAGTATTGGCAGACAAGGCACTCATTTCCAGTTCGTCCAATGCCGTCTGCACCGTCGTTTGCGGCTGCGTTGTTTTCGGCACTGTAACCGGAAGTGTCCTTTGAATCTTCTTTGGTGCCGCCACACTTATTTTTACTTTCTTTTTTATCTGTTTTTTCGCCTTCGAACGAATCGTAATCATCGCGGTTCCTTCACTTTTTGCCTGAAGAGCACCCGTTTTACTGACGGTAACGATTTTCTTATTGGAAGAAGAAAATGTCACTTTTTTATTTGTCGTTTTCTTCGGTCTTACCTGATAAGAAAGTGTCTCTTTCTCCCCTTTTGTCATTTGAACCGAAGCCTCTGCCGTGATCTTTTTCGGCTGAATTTTCTTTTTGGCTTCGCTCGGTGCTTCGTTTATAAAAATGGAAAAAAGAGCAGCGAACGTCACTGCCCCCACGATCCCATAATATTTCTTTTTTGATTTTCCGTTCTGCATCCTTTTTCGCCCCTTTCACTACGATAATTCTTACATTATATATCGGCACTCCCTACGAATTAGTAAACAATAAAAGACAAAAATTCTCCGTCGCATGCCTGTGACAGATAGTATTCCGCCACAACCAGATCCTGTGGCTCATCGACATCAATCCCATGCTCTTTCGTAAGCACATACCCCATCTGATTTTCATTGAAGCTGGTCTGTGGATTTAATTCCGAAGCTTTGTTTATGTAAATCGCCCCATTGACACGGTAATATTTCTTCATGTCCTGTCGGCGCACATCGCTGTCTTCGGATACAATTTTTTCCAATTCGTTTTCTTTGTTAAAGGAACGCATAAGAATCGGTGACTCCGATACTTCCGAGACGCTTACCAGCGATTTCTGCTCTTTTCGGATAAAATATTCTAACGCCTTTGTCACGTCTTCTGCATTTCGCAGCGGACTTGTCGGCTGAAGAAGGACAATAATGTCAAAATGTTCCGCTTTGCGCTCATAAAATTCGACTGCATGCATAACGACATCGATTATCTTGGCCTCGTCTGTAGCCAGTTCTTCCGGGCGCGAGAAAGGAACGATCGCTCCTGCACGCATGGAAATATCTGCGATTTCCTCATCTTCGGTAGAAACAATCACTTTATCAATATATTCGCAGTCTTTCGCCGCTTCAATCGTATATTGGATCATCGGCTTTCCTGATATCGCTTTTACATTTTTTCTCGGAATCCCCTTGCTTCCCCCGCGGGCAGGGATAATCGCAAGAATCTTTTTATTGTCGATCATATCCTTCCTCCGTTCCTCACATTCTCCTGCTGGTATCACGAAAACGTTCTATCTGTTTCCTATTATACACAATTTTCTTCGATTTCACAATGCTAAATTGTACATAAGTCTTTCACAACTTCTCCGGCGATGATAAGACCTGCTACCGATGGCACAAAGGCGACACTTCCCGGGATATCACGCCGCTCGGTGCATTTATGTTTGGCCCCCGGCGGACAGATGCAGTGCGTCCGGCAGCTGATGCTCATATCTTCAATCGGTCTCGTTGGAAGTTCGTCCGAATAAACCACTTTTAATTTTTTCACCCGGCGTTTTTTCAATTCCCGGCGCATCACCTTCGCCAGCGGACAGACTTTGGTCTTGTAAATATCTGCCACCTGAAAACGGCTGGCGTCCAATTTATTTCCGGCTCCCATGCTGCTCATGATCGGTACATTTTTTTCTTTTGCTTTCATGATGAGTTCAATCTTTGCCGTCACAGTGTCCACCGCATCCACGACGTAATCGTATTCTTCAAATGGAAAATCATCGGAATTTTCCGGCAGAAAGAAACAATTATGAATCCGCACATCGACATCCGGATTGATATCAAGCATACGTTCTTTCATCACTTCGGTTTTATATTTTCCTACCGTTTTTCTCGTTGCGATAATCTGGCGGTTCAGATTGGTGAGACACACCTTATCATCGTCAATCAAGTCAAAAGCACCGACCCCGCTCCGCACCAGTGCCTCACAGACATAGCCGCCGACACCTCCGATGCCAAATACGGCCACTCTGCTGTTTTTCAGTTTTTCCATTGCTTCTTCGCCAAGAAGCAGCTGTGTTCTAGAAAACTGATTTAACATCTGATGATCATCCTTTCCATTCCAAATTTGCTTTCTGTCCTTTGGCTGCCCGTTTGCGGTTCCTTACATGCTTGGCATCCAATGTTTTTCCATCGTATTCAAAGGTTTCCTGCGCAAAGTCTACAACCGTAGAATATGTTACGGTATCTTCTTTTTCCAATGCAATTCCTTTGACACCACGGCTTGTCTTCTTAAATTCACTCACTTCCTCCAATGGGAATCCCAGCGACAATCCTTTTTTTGTCAAAAGGATTACTTTCTTTCCGCCAGCCAAAATATCCATGGCGGACAATGCTGTCACACCGCTGACTTCATCCCCTTCATCCAGTTTTGTCGCCGCTACCTGCAAACGGTTCGTTTCAAATTCCGCCCCGGAAACCAATTTGACAAAACCACTCTTCGTCGAGAAGAAGAGCATAGACTCAAACAATTGCTCAAAACTGATATACAAAAGGGCATCTTCGTCGTTTGTCATTTTACAGAGGTTGTGAACCAAGGTTCCCTTATCACGCATTTTGCAGCGCGGAATCTTATCACATTTGATCTGATGCATATTTCCTTTATTGGTAAACAGACACAATTTGTCGGTACTTTTCATCATAACGACTTGTGCAAATTCTTTCTTTGCGTCGTCACTGGCACGTCCGAACGCTGCCGCATCCATACATTTGGCATATCCAAAACGATCGAGACAGATGCACACATCTTCCACTTTTACTTCTTCTACATATGCCTTTGCCACGTCATCCGTAAGTTCCGTACGGCGCTCTCTCGCAAACATTTTTTTGTAACTGCGGAGTCTTGTTTTTATTACTTTATATAATTCTTTCGTATCGGAAAGGATCTTTTCGTATTCCTCAATATTTTTAAGAAGCGTCTCATTTTCTTCGTGCAGCTTCAAAATCTCAAGTCCGATCAACTTGCTCAACTGCATGGAAAGAATCGCGTCCGCCTGAATTTCCGTAAACAGCAGTGTTTTCGCCTGTTCTTCGGCTCCTTCCGTCTTAAACCGGATACCGTCCGTCTTTCCTTCGATCAGACAGCTTTTTGCCTGTTTCACCGAAGAACTTCCGCGAAGGATCTCAATGATAAGATCAATGACATCGGTCGCCTTCATCAGTCCGGCTACGACTTCCAGACGTTTTTTTGCCTTCGCGCATAAGAATTTATACTCTTTGGTGTACAAGTCTTCCTGAAACAGTATAAACTCTTCTATCATACTTTTCAGATTAAATGTATGTGGTTCTCCATCGCGGATCGCCAGCAGATTTACCCCATATGTGTCTTCCATCTGCGTTTTCTTGTACAAACCATTTAACAGATTCTGCACATCGCGGTCTTTTTTCACTTCGATAACGATACGGATTCCTTCTTTGGAAGAGACGTCCTGCACATCATAAATTTCATCAAACACTTTTTCTTTCATCAGACTGGAGATACTTTCCACAAGTTTCGTCTTATTGCCGGAAACCGTATACGGAATCTCAGTGATCACAATGTTTGTACGGCCATTGTCTCCTTTTTCAATGACGGTCTTTGCACGCACTTTGATCTTTCCTTCTCCTGTTTCATAGATGTTTGCCAGCTCGCTGGCATTCGTAATGATTCCACCTGTCGGAAAATCCGGTCCCGGAATATAGTCCATCAATTTCTGCACGGAAATTCCCGGCCGATCCATACACGCAATTACGGCATCGATCACTTCACCCGGATTGTGTGTCGGAATGTTGGTCGCCATACCAACGGCGATTCCGGTCGTTCCATTGATTAAAAGATTTGGCACCATGGCAGGAAGAACCTGTGGCTCTTTTTCACTTTCATCAAAGTTTGGATCAAAATCGACCAGTCCTTTTTCCAGATTGTCAAGCATCGTCATCGCTGCCGGTGACAGACGCGCTTCCGTATATCGCATGGCTGCTGCCCCGTCTCCGTCAATGGATCCGAAGTTTCCATGCCCGTCAACGAGTGGAAGATTTAGGGAATACTCTTCGGTCATATGCACAAGGGCATCGTAGATGGAACTATCTCCATGTGGGTGATATTTACCCATTGTATCACCGACGATACGGGCACTTTTTCGATGTGGCTTGTCCGGCGACAATCCCAGTTCTTTCATCGCATATAAAATTCTGCGCTGTACCGGCTTCAAACCATCCCGCACATCCGGCAGGGCACGCGCACGTATAACACTCACCGCATAATCACGGTAAGAAGTCTTCATTTCCTCCGAAAAATCCAATTGTATAATATTATCCTGGCTCATGCTCTTTCCTCCAAGTCCTTAAATGTCCACATTGGCACTTTTTGCTTCTTCCATAATAAACTGCCGTCTTGGCGGAACATTGCTTCCCATGAGAATGTCTGTCACTTCGTCGGCTTCTACCGTATCACTGATGGAAATCTGCGCCAATATACGGCTGTCAGGATCCAGCGTCGTCTCCCACAGCTGCTTGTCGTCCATCTCCCCCAGACCTTTGTAACGCTGGAGGGTATTGATCTTTTTGCCGGTTTTTCTAAATTTTTCCAATTCGAAATCGTTGAATAAATATTCGCTCTTTTTCACTTTTTTCCGTTTTTCGGTATCTTCGTAATCCACTTTATACAGCGGCGGAAGTCCACGGTACACCTTTCCCTGATAGATCAGTTCCGGCATAAACCGGTAGAAAAATGTCAGAAGCAGTGTGCTGATGTGCGCGCCATCGACATCGGCATCTGTCAAAATGATAATCTTATCATAGCGCAGTTTTTTGATATCAAAATCGTCACCAATCCCGCAGCCAAATGATGCGATCATCGATTTGATCTCGTTATTTAACAGAATTTTCTCAAGAGGTGCTTTTTCGACATTCAAAATTTTTCCCCGCAGTGGAAGCACTGCCTGCGTTCTTCGATTTCTCGCGGTTTTTACCGTACCACCGGCAGAATCTCCCTCGACAATGTAAATCTCACATTCTTCCGCTTTCTTTGACGTGCAGGCAGCAAGTTTGCTCTTCGTATCTACATTCATCAATTCTTTCAATACGGAACGGCGTGCTTTATCACTTGCGGTACGCGCCTTGTAAGATTTTCTTACATTATCCAGTATGCTCTTTAACACTTCTACATTTTTATCAAAATAGCGCTGCACTTCCTGGCTGAACACTTCGTCTACTGCCGTCTTCGCATCGGTATTTCCCAATTTATTTTTTGTCTGGCTCTCAAACTGTGGATCCGGGTGTTTGATGGACACGATCGCCACCAGACCATTTCGGATGTCTTTTCCATCGTAATTTTCTTCGTTATTTTTCAGATAGCCAAGTTCTCTCGCGTACTGATTCATAACGCGGGTAAGTGCCATTTTAAATCCCGTCACAAGCGTACCGCCATCGGTCACATTGATCCGGTTACAATACGAGTTGATCTGCTCGCTGAACGAAGCGGTATATTGGAACGCTACTTCCACTTCGATATCCCCGCTGGTTCCTTCGACATAAATAACATCTTTGTGCAAAAGCGTCGCATCGCGATTAATATAACCGACGTAACTTTGAATTCCATATTCTTCCAAAAATGTCATCGTCTCTCCGGTATGCTCGTCCTTAAATACAATTTTGAGATTTTTATTCAAATACGCAATTTCTTTTAATTTCTTTTTAATCGTCTCGGGCTTAAACTCAACCGTTTCAAAAATGGTGTCATCCGGATAAAAGGTCACTTTGGTTCCGGTATCGCTTTTGGCACATTTTCCTACGACCGGAAGCAGGCCATTTTCCAGCTTCACAACCGGTTTCCCGCCATCTTTATATTCATCGCGGTAAATTTTTCCGTCTTTTTTCACTTCCACGATCATGCTCTTTGAAAGGGCATTGACAACCGAAGCTCCGACACCATGCAGACCTCCGGATACTTTATAGACACTGTTGTTAAATTTTCCTCCGGCATGCAAAATGGTGTAAACCACACGCACGGTCGGAATTTTCTTTGTCGGATGGATATCCACCGGAACGCCTCGTCCATTGTCTTCGATCACGACACCGCCATCTCTCGTCAAGGTAATCCCCAGCTGTGTACAATACCCTGCCAGATGCTCATCAATTCCATTATCCAATATTTCCCATATTAAATGATGCAGCCCCCGCGTTCCGGTACTTCCAATATACATACCCGGCCGCTTTCTGACCGCTTCCAATCCCTCCAATATGACAATCTGGCTTCCATCGTACTTATCCATCTGCTACATCCTTTCTTGCTTTGATCCTCAATAGTTATACTATTTCAAAATTACATTATAATCGAACAACCGTTTTTTTTCAAGCGTTGGTTTATATTTTTTAGTACATTATAATTTGCCAAAACCAATTTGTCCTCTGTGGTCTCCGTTCCACTACGGTCCGCGCAGACCAGAGGTCTCCCAGACCTCTTGCGCCGCTCGCGCTCCAATAAACGCGCAGGGGTATCGATATGCAAAATACGCATATCTGATACCCGCGTGTTTATACTCACTTCAGACAAATCGTTTCCGGCAAAATATACAGATAAAAAAACATAAACCGTATTATATGATATTGTGGGCCTTGCATTTCAGACAAATCATTTCCGGCAAAATATAGAGATTAAAAATTATAAACCTTCTATAAATAAGACCAGCCGTTTCATCATGAGGATGTTCTCTAAACGCGAGTGGTCCCGGATGTGAAATGGCTGGTCCTATCTTTTGATAAAACATTTCAATAAGAACGATTTGGGATTCCTACATTGACAGAAACACAAAAAATTATTATACTTATTCTTAGTGTCATACATTATAAGGAGGATTTGTAAAAATGAAGAAACCGATCGTAACATTGGAACAAGTAAAGGAAATCGAAAAAACCTATCCTACTCCATTCCATATCTATGATGAAAAAGCCATCCGTGAAAATGCCCGAGCATTGAAGGAAGCATTTTCCTGGAACAAAGGCTATCGTGAATATTTTGCTGTAAAAGCTACCCCAAACCCATTTATTTTGAAAATCTTGCAGGAAGAAGGCTGCGGCGTGGACTGCTCTTCTTTGACAGAGCTTATGCTCTCCGAAGCATTGGACTTCAAAAAAGATGATATTATGTTTTCATCGAATGTAACACCGATGGAAGAATACAAAAAAGCAAGCGAGCTTGGTGCTTATATCAACCTCGATGATTTTACACATATTGACTATCTTGCAGAGGGTGTAGGCATTCCGGAAACCATCTGCTGCCGCTACAATCCGGGCGGTGTATTTGAACTTGGCACCGATATCATGGACAACCCTGGCGATGCCAAATACGGATTTACCAAAGAACAGCTTATCGAGGGATACAAAAAACTGATGAAACTTGGAGCAAAGCATTTTGGAATCCATGCTTTTATCGCAAGCAACACCGTGTCCAATGACTATTATCCGACACTTGCCGGCATTCTTTTCGAACTCGCTGTCGAATTGAAAGAAAAGACCGGAGCAGATATTCAATTTATCAATCTTTCCGGCGGTGTGGGAATCCCTTACACGCCAGACAAAGCACCAAACGATATCAAAGTGATCGGCGAAGGTGTACGCAAACAGTTTGAAAAAATCTTAGTTCCTGCCGGACTTGGCGATGTGAAGATTTTCACGGAGCTCGGACGTTTCATGCTTGGACCTTACGGAAATCTTGTAACCAAGTGTATCCACCAGAAACATATTTACAAAGAATATGTAGGACTTAACACCTGTGCCTGCGACCTGATGCGTCCGGCTATTTACGGCGCTTATCATCATATCACGGTGCTCGGCAAGGAAAATGAGCCATGCGACCACAAATACGATGTGACCGGTTCTCTTTGTGAAAATAATGATAAATTTGCCGTAGACCGTATGCTTCCAAAAGTTGACATCGGTGATTACCTTGTCATCCACGATACGGGTGCTCACGGCTACGCAATGGGTTATAACTACAACGGTAAACTCAAATCTGCGGAGTTGTTATTAAAAGAAGACGGAAGTGTCCAGATGATCCGCCGCGCAGAAACTCCAAAAGATTATTTTGCTACTTTTGATTTCTGTGATATTTTGAAAAATATGAAATACTAAGAAATTTTAGGACTGCTTATGCTAAGTAAGCAGTCCCTTTTCTATCCATAAAATTTCTTTGAGATAACCATTTACCAGTTCTTTCCCACGATTTTCGCATGAAAATCCAATCCATTTGTACTCCGCAGTATTTTTTCGTATTCTGCTTTTTTGCTTTGCGGAACATAAATCACAAGGTCATCTCTTGTCGCTCCAAATACCATTGTTCCCCATTTTTTGATGTTCTTGGAACGGATAACCACTTTTTTCAAGGATGACTTTTCCATAGATTCCCATCGAAAAGCATTTTTGCCAAGTTCCGTCACTGTACTCGGAATGGTAATTTCTTCCAGAGCTGTGTTACTAAACGCATCTTTGCTGATTTTTTTTACCCCTTCATTTATAGTTGCTTTTTGTAGGTTTTTGCAGTTTGCAAATGCTCGCTCTCCGATATTTTTAACACTTCCCGGTATTGTAATAAGTTTTACAGATGTCTCTTTAAACATCCCATAACTTATTTTTTTCACACCCTCTTGCAAAGTTACTTTTTTTAGTTTTTTGCTTCCCATAAAAACAAGAGAACCCATCCTGCAATCTTTCGAAAGATATACCTCTTTTATCTTTGAACCCGAAAAACACATATTTCCTATTTTTTTTACTCGCTCTAGTGAAAAAACATTAAACTCTGTTTCTGAAAAAGCACTTGCTCCAATCGTTCTTAGCGATGTGGGGACATTTATTTTTTTTAATCTAATGCATGTAAAAAAAGCAGAATCCTTTATCGTTTTTAATCCTTCCGGCAGAACTACCTCTTCCAACTTTTGAAAGTTATAAAAAGCACCCGCCCCTAAGGACGTGATTCCCTTTTTGAATATGACTTTTTTTGCTTTTAGGTAATAGTCCCCCCATCCCGCACTGCCATTGTTATCATCCGGTAATTCTCCTCGACATTCAATGGTAACTGTTTTTGTTTTTGTATTATAACTCCATTGTGTATTATTTGCATATTTTCCCCGGTATACTTTCGCCTCGCTTTCCGGTGCTTTTAAAAGCACCGGAATTAACAAGGCAAGAACAATTACCGCAAAGATCCTTCCTTGCTTAGCCATTATTTTCCCTCCGCATTTTTATTCGTTTGATTGTACTCTGCACATAACCAATCACTGGTTGATATACACTTTGCTTTTTGTAACCTTCTTTACTGATTACAAAAGTATATCCTCCTGAAAACATGAAATCCGTATTGAAATAACCTTTTGAGTCAGTATACAAAATCATTTCCGGCTCATCTGCTTCCGTGTAATCGACTCCACTATATACTTCCACTTTCGCATTAGCCAACGCTTTTCCTGCTGTAGTATAAACATATCCGTCAACAATACCTTCATCCATCCAATCCTCACTCATCAACATGAGGGTTTTATTAATCACTTTATCTTGCATTAATTTAAGATATTGTTTTTCTACAGTATAAGTAGCATCTTTTTGGACAAAAACATCGTACATGCCTTTTGGAAGCTGGATTTTATACTTTCCATTTTCATCCGTTATTGCAGTATACGTTTTTCCATTTTTTCGTGAGGTCAGACTTACCGTTACATCTGAAAGTCCTGGCATATCATCGAAAGAACCGATACTATAAGAACGTTCTGAAAACTCAACGATTTTCCCCTCTAAAACACATTCTTTGGAAGGACATACATCATCGATTTCACACAGGATATTTATCTCGTCCTCTTCTTCCGAATCCGGCACATCCTCTGTTGTATCCTGATAAATATCTAATTTTCGAGATAAAGTATCGTATATTTCACCATTTTTAATAGTATAAAGCACACGATCCTGTTCGTCCTTTACCGTGTAATTTTGTTCTTTGTTAATAAACAACATAATAGGATTTTGTGATTCATTCTGAGTTGTATATTCCAAAGTAGACCCACAATATACTTTAAGTTTTTGTGACTTATCTGTTTTCAATTGAAGTACTTTTACACCATCTTTCGTTTTTTTCAAGTGCTGCATATCCACAATATCGATGTACTTTTCAAGGTCTGTAGAACTGTGATGTGTAATCTCTTTATCTGCCTGATAATACTGGGAAAATCTGCTCAAAGAAAAAGCATCTTTTGTATACCGTAGTTTGAATGAATCCGTTGGCTCCTTTTCACCATTATATATCTTCATCATCTTTTTTAATTTACTAAACTCTTTTGTAGAAGCATATAAATCTGCCGTTTTATTAATATCTGTATAACCTGTTAATCCCTCCTTGGGATCCACAAGAATACGTTTTAACGCCTTATGAGCCGCAACTCTTGCTGCATCAAATCTAAGTTGATGATTATCTGTTCTATCAGCATAATCTTTTGAAGCACTATTTGCATGTGTTAACCTTACCCACTCATATCTTTTTTTCTTTGTTTTTTTATCTTTTGTTTTCTTTACAACATAACTACTGTGCGAAAAAGTATCTGTCAAAGTATGCATCGCCATACCATAGATCAAGAGACTTCGGCAATCTTTTGGAACTTTCCCGTTTACTTTGGCACAGTTTGCATTAATTTCTTTCCATGTCTGACTGCCGATTTTTCCATCTTTTTCAAAGGCAGCATTAATTCCGGTTAGGGCAAAAACAACCGATGTGGTACTAACAGGTGCTTCTAATTTTTTAACCTCTCCATATTTACGCATATAATCTGCCATCTCAACAAGGCCTCGAACACTTGCCATATAGTTAGATGCCTTTTTTGCGTCTTTCCCATTTATTGTGACATTACCTTCTATGTATCCATGAAACCACGGATGCTTGTGCATGCCATAGCAGTCTGGATTCTTTTTTTCATCATCGACAAAATAAATACCCTGTTTTATAATATCTATATACTTTTGGATTTTTACATAGTTGTCTGCATACTTCCCACTTACAAAATTCTTATGAAAATCTCTGTGCCAGTTTCCATGCATTTTCTGCATTTCTTCCTCTACCGGAACCTCAGCTTCATTGTCGATTTCGTCTACTGCCGCCATAACTTTCTCGGCTGCAATATTTTTCTCTATTTTCTTAAGAATCTGTGGATTCTCTTTCACTTCACTGTTATATTCCTTATAAGATTCAAGGGCATACAGGCAATCCACCAATCCATATTCGCAATCTTCCATGTCAGACGTTTTGTTGCACGTTACATCAATCCATCCACGAATGAAATCTGCATTCTTATCCGGATGATTCTGCCAAAGAATACTTGCCAGCCCGGCTACATGTGGTACTGCAAAACTACTTCCACTAAAAATCTGCATACTGTCAAATACTCCACGGGAGATTACATCTTGTCCGGGTGCCGCAACTTCCGCCGGTGCACTTACATATTTTCCCATACTGTCCGTCATACCGACCGACAATACTTCCGGATACGCTGCCGGATAATCTGCCTGCTTATCTTCCCCAACAGCAGAAATAATCAGCATTCCGGCTCTTTTTGCCCTCTTTATCGCTCCATGAAGTTTATCAGAGCCTTTTTGCATTCCTAGACTGAGACATAAAATATCAGATTGATTTTGAATTGCCCAATTAATCCCTTCAACAAGCATATCAACTGTCGTTTCATTGTTTTCATCCAAAATTTTTCCGGAATAAAGTTCAATATTCGGATTCACACCTTCTGTCCACTCATAACCACTGTCAAGAAGATCAAAAAGTGTGGTTTCTCCTTCCTTCAATGTCCCTTCCTGTTTGGGTTCTTCTTCCGGTTCTTCAGTATCTGTGTTGTCATAATATGTATACGAAGTTCCATCTACTGTAATATCATTTGTAAACTTTTGAGCTGCTCTTTTCGGATCAGATGCAAGAATTTCTGCAATTGCTGTTCCATGCCCACTCTCATCTTCATACAGACAACTTGTCTCTTTATCAAAAAAGTTCTTCCTTTCTACCACGTTCACCTCAGAACTATAATTAATTCCGGAATCCAGCATCGTCACTTTTATCTTGCGTTGTTGTGTTTTTTTCGCCTGTTCTACTTTCGGATCATTGGCATGTATCATGTCCATGTTCCAGTCTCTGTTTTCTACTGATACAAACCAGGCATCACCTTCTTCCATTTCCTCCGTCTCTACTTTCGGTGTAACAGTTGGCACGGATGTAACAGCCGGCGCATCACTTTCCTTCGGTGTGCTGGTAGGAACAAGTTCCGGTGTTTTTGTCGGCAATGGTTCCAGTGTTTTTGTCGGAGTTGAAATTGCAGTTGCCGTCGGAACGGATGTCGGTTTCTCCGTTTCCAAAGTTACTTTTTCCTCTGAGCCAAACAGCACGATATCTTTAATTCCAGAAAATGCTGCCGACGAATAAGACACCTGAAAACCAAATGTCACACTTGCTCCCGCCGCGATAACCGCATTGTAGTCTGCGTTTTTAATCTGGAACATTCCCTCATCGTCGGACACCACCTTTGAATTCCATATATTGTCAATTGTTCCATTCATCCGGAAAGCGACAGACCAGTCTTTGATTGTTTGGGTTCCTGTATTTGTCAAAGTTACTTCTACAATTTTATGTCCCTGCCAGCTGCCCGTTTCTCTATAAGAAAATGACAGATTTTTTGTTACCGAAGCGGCTTCCGTAACAAGGCACGCACTCTCTATATCTGAAAGATCTGCTCCTTGCAGCTGAAAACCAAAAGTTGTCTCGCCGTTTTCAGCCAAAACCATATTGTATTCTTTTGATGACAATACGACACTATTTCCACTTATTTTACGATCAACATTCCACGCATTTGAAATCTTTCCCTTTTTTAAAGTCAAAATCACCGACCAGTTACGAATTTGTTTTTGTGAAACATTCTCAATAGCGGCATTGACCGTGCACCCCTCATTCCAGACAGAACTCTCTGTCAGTTCAATCCGGTAGTCATCTCCCGAATATGCTTTCTTCCTTCCACTCGCTTTGGCATAATCTGTGATACAAGCCAGATTTATGATCAGACTTGCTGCAAGTAATAATGCCAATAAACGCATCCTCTTTGGTTTGCTTGTTTTCTTTGTTTGGTGATTCATCACATATCCTCCATTCGTTTTTTTATTTTGCAAGTACGTCTGGGGGATATTTTATCGAATAATTCCATCTATCATAATCGTTATGAGTTTAATTCCTATTTATCCCATCCATATCATACTTACATTTTTTACCATAACATATTTCTTTTAGTTTGACAACCCCTTTTTCAAAATCCATTTATAACTTTTATGTTATATCATGTCACCAAACGCAGTTTCATGACAAAGCATGCATCAGCATGCTCTCATTCTACACTCGTAGTCTCCTCATCACTGCACTGTTTTCCGCTGTATCTTGCCTTTTCGTACAGCGAAACCAACAACGGATTTTCAATCTCATATTCTTCTGCCATCTCCCGCGCCGACAACGTTTTGGAAACCTTTCCTTTGGCTTTCTTTTTTACCGTTTTTACAAACAGACGGCGGATCCGGCTGTTATTGTCTTTGCCCCACACGTTCTGCTCTCTCTTTTTCGGCACGAGGCGCACAAAGACATCTTCGCCTGCTTCTTCCGGTACCGTCTGGCTCTCCACCTTCTCAAATCTCGGCAGACGTATTCTAAGCAGTTTTCGTATCACATAATAAAGGATCAACAAAATGGTTATGACAAATGTTACCAGCAAAAGCACCGTAACTACCCGCAAAAAGAACTGCAAAAGAAGTATTTTCAATTTATTCTCTTCCTTCTTGTTTAATTGTTTCGGAAGCTCCGTCTTTTTTTCTTTTATCCTGACTTTCTTTGTTTTCCCCTGTGGTTTTTGTTCCTTCTGCTCCACCGTTGTCACCTGAGATGGTATACTCTGCATGGATACACCGATGGTAAACATCAGGATCAAAAAGATTCCAAACGCAAACAGTTTCTTACGCAATGCCTTTTTTACATTTTTCTCAAAACGGCGGATCATTTGCCGGGAAGCGTCCTGATTGGCGTATAAAAGCAGATATTTCTGGTTAAAATAGTCCGCATACAGTTTTACAATAAATGCCAGCAAAAGCAGACCAAACCACAAGATCCAAGAAACCATCGTATTGCGCTCAATATACCATTCATTTTCCGGCATCACGATCTCCATGGCGATGGTAAAAGCCATTGCCGCCACAAGGAGGATGCTGTGACAGGTTTTTTCGCTTTTTTGTGTCTCTTCTTTTGCACTCTTATGTTTCCATTTATAGGCGATCCAGATCGTGCCGAGCAGTGCACAGATTCCGAACATCACAAGACCTTTCTTCCCGCCTCCGGAAGCACAGCTGTAGTACACCGCTACATAAGCAGCGACCAAATAATTGTACAAAAATACAAGCACATGATATAAATGTTTTTTGTCCATCTTTCTCCCCTTCCAATTTCTGTCAGCACTTCCATAAGACACACTCTTTTCGAATTGTGGAATGAATCTTGCTGCTCTCATCTTCCCCGCCTGCAATTGGCAGGATCCAAGTCATATCACGCCCACGTCCCCGGATCTTTTCGATCTCTTCCTGAATCTCTTCTTTCGCTGCTGCCGAGATAACAAAAAGATACGAAGCGTCGTCGCCGGTTTCCCACTCTTTTGCCAGCATCGCCGCGCCCTTCTTGCAATTGGTTTTATAGGAAATGCAGGCAAGCGCTTTCCGCACCCTGCCAAGGTGCTCTCTTCCCAGTCCTTCTTCACAGCAGCCGGTTTCCCCGTTGGCGATCAGCGTGGTCGCGATGCCGCGTTCTTCAAACAGCCAGACAAGCGAATACGCCAGCCGGATACTCTCCTCCATCGCCGTTTCATTAACAAACACCCCCGGCGACTCCAGATTTACCAAAATCGTAACCGGACTTCCCGCTTTGTACGCACTCGTCTTTACCTGCCATTTTCCCTGTTTGGCGGACACTTTCCAATGAATACGGTTCATCGAATCTCCCGGCATATATTCACGGACTCCTACATATTCAAACGGATCTTCAAATACAGACCGCTTTGTCATCATTTCGCCGATGCTCCGGTTAAATAACGGAAGCAGACGCTGCGCTGACACAAACGACGGATACACGATCAATTTGGCCGACACCTCGGATTTCTCCACATACTGCCGCAGCAAAAACGGATCCTGCACCACAATTTCTGCCTCATTGACCTCATATTCTCCTCGGCGCATACAGACAAAACGACAACTGCGCCGCACTTTTTCATACCCTTGAACACTAAGTACGTCATTGCGGTAATAGTAGTCGGAAACCGTTCCCCCTGCCTCATCTGCAAATTTCAGAAAACGCGAAGTTTTAAATTTTACGCTGACTGCCGGCAATGCCTGTTTTTTATCATTTATGATCGTCTCAAACAGATACATCGGCTCGCCCTCTGCTGCCTGTTCCTGGGAAAAAGAAAGTTCAACTCCAAATCCATCTTTCCATTTTTTTCCAAATTTCAGAGAGATGATATTCACCCAGAGCACCAGAACCGCCATTGTCACACCGGCTACAAAAATTACTGAGCCCATTCCTATAAAACATCCTCCGTCGGCACTTCCACTGCCTTGATCAAGTCTTTCATCACATCTTTTGTCGTACGCTGTGTTAAAAACGGATCTTCACTGATAATACGATGCGCATATACAAGTGGTGCCAGTTCTTTGATCCGATCCGGTGTCACAAATTCTTCTCCGCACACTGCTGCATACGCACGCGCCATAGAGATCAACGCGATCACTCCACGGGTGCTGACTCCCAATGCCAGTTTCTTTTCCTCACGGGTTCGTTTGGCAATATTTCTCGCATATTCCAAAATACTTCTATGTACGGTCACCTGTTCACACGCCTGCCGCATCTCCAGCAGTGTCTGCGCGTCACATACCGCCTGCAAAGACGACAGCGTATTCCCTTTTTTTATGTAACGTTCCAACAGATCCAATTCCGCTTCCTCTTCCGGATAGCCAAGCGATATCTGAATCATAAAACGGTCTAACTGCGCCTGTGGCAAGGGAAAGGTTCCTGCCATCTCCACCGGGTTCTGCGTCGCGATGACAAAAAACGGCTCATTGAGTGGCATCGTCTCGCCATCCACCGTTACCTGATGTTCTTCCATACATTCCAGCAGACTCGACTGCGTACGGGGTGTCGCACGGTTAATTTCGTCTCCCAGTAAAATATTGGTAAATACCGGCCCTTTTCGAAATTCAAACGCATTTTTCTGCGGATCAAAAAAATTTACCCCGGTCACATCCGATGGCAATAAATCCGGGGTAAACTGGATTCGTCCAAAATCCATATCAAAAGAAGCTGCCAGACTTTTTGACAGCATCGTTTTTCCCGTTCCGGGCACATCTTCCAATAAGACATTTCCGCCTGCCAAAAAGGCAGCAAGAACATATTTTATCTGCGTCCTCTTTCCTACGATCACCTGCTCCATATTGTCACAGATCTTCTCTGCTCTTTCTTTTACTTCTGCTATCTGCATAATCTTCCTCCCTGACTATGATTTTAAATGATGTGGTGTCTTTTTCCCCTCATCATCTACTGTCACAAAAACAATCTTTCCTGAAAACCGGTTTTCCTGATTCAGCATATTCTTCCCGACAATCCTGAATTCTACACTCGTCGTACCAACGTGGGAAACTTCCCAGAAAAGTTCTACGATCTCTCCTGCTTTGGTCGGCTTTGTGATTCGGATCTCATTCATTGCCGCCAGCACGACATGATCCGTATGCCCCAAAGTACACGCCAGCGCAATAAATGCCGCCTCAGTCATACACTCGGAAATATATCCTGCATACAGTGTCTGATGATGGTTCAGATGTTCCGGTCTTACAAATTTTCTCGTCGCAAGTTCCAAATTTCCCGCCTCCTTATCTCGTCACCTATTATAGCAAAAAATTCGCCACTTCAACTATCTTTCAGTATATCATAGCAGCCGGAAGATTGCAAGGTTTCTACCACCAGCCAAGCCATCCGCCGCCCCAGTAGATCAGCCCAAGAAGCCAGCTTGTGACAACTCCGTACAGGATCACCGGACCGGCAATTGTAAAAATCTTACAGCCAAGTCCAAACACCATTCCTTCTTTTTTAAACTCAATTGCCGGAGCTGCCACACTATTTGCAAAACCCGTAATTGGCACCAGGGTTCCTGCTCCCGCAAAATTGGCAATTTTCGGATAAATGTTCCAGCCGGTAAGCAGGACACTCAATAAAATAAGCGTCAGCGTATTGTACAATGCCGCCGTCTCCTTATCCATCCCCATCGAACCGTACCAGTGAATCAGCACCTGCCCCAAAGTGCAGATCAGACCGCCCACCAGAAATGCTTTACATAAATTAGCAAACCAACTGAGTTTCGGTGTATTTTCATCCACATAATCGTTGTAAAGTTCATCCCGCTCTTCGGGCACCTGTTCGTTCAGCACCTCACGGATATCTGTTTTTTGTTTTGTCATGATTCGATTCCTCACTTTCTAAAATAAGTCATGTCCCCTGAAAGAAAAATTGTAAAATACTTCCAATACATTTTCCCAGTGCCATCGCCAGTAAGATAACCGGAAGCCCTTGTTTGAGCCGCATCCGTCTTACAAAAACCGGAATGACGCGGAGATTTTCCGCCAATGCCATTGCAAGACATCCTACAAATATCCCGGAAAACAGTCCATAAACCGGCAAGCCTACCAACCCCACCGGCAGATGGATTACAAATAAATTCAAAATATTTCCTGCCGTTCCGCCAAGAATGATCATCCATTCGTAACCGTGAATATGATCTGCCGTCCCCGTCCTCTGGGCAAGTCTTGGAATGATGCCAAGCATCGTAATGAATGCAAAGATTCCCGCAGCCACGACAAATCCACTGGCAAGACCGATGAAGGACAGAAAGATCGCATTAATTAACGTCAATGGTTTTTCCCTCCCTTGCCGCCGTCTTGATCATTGCTTTATTCATCTGCTCCTCATACGTCCGCATCTCCACCTGAATCGGAGTTGGATCGTTTTTAATATCCCGCTTTTTAAAATGATTGTAAAATACGAGGATACCGATCGGAAGCCCGACCGCGTAGGAAATTTCAAGGATAGTTCCGCCGGCTTTGACTTCCCCTGTCACCATATGGTAAATGCGGTCAAATACACCGGCAACATTGACATCTTCATTAAAGGTCATAATCGTAAATGCCGATCCGATCAGCACGATCGCCGCTACCACAATGGTTTTCAGACACTCCAGCCATTTTTTCTCTTTCTTTTGCGGTTCGTATTCCACGATAAAATCCGTCTCTCCCAGATTCTCGATCTGAATTTTCGGATATACTTTATGAACCGCCTCATATATTTTTGTCACCGTAAACATTGTTAAAATTTTACTGTCGCCGGGAAGCGTATAAAACGGCTCCTTCTCCAGTTTCTGCACCATAGCGGTATTGCTGCTGTACAGTGTCGCCACGTCTTTTATTTGCAGATCTTTCTTTTTTACTGCCACATTCTGCTCTGCTTTTACATATAAAATATCTTCCATGTCGTCCTCCTGTCTTTCTTATACTATTTCCCATCTGTCCGCTATTTATTCCTCACAATTCCGCATTTCCCCGAATAAAATAATCAAAAACGGAGAAATTTTATGGCAGTTAAAATATTTGTCGATCAGGGGCACAATCCGTATGGTGTCAATGCCGGTGCAGAGGCTTTCGGCGTAAGAGAACAGGATATCACGTATCTGGTAGGTGCCTATCTGGTTGATATATTAAATGCAGATCCGAGATTTGATGCAATCGCGTCACGGCAGACGCCCGATGAGATTCTTGGCTATGACAACAATTCCAGTCTGCGTGAACGCGTGGACATGGCAAATACGTGGGGCGCCGATTATTTCATCAGCATTCATACGAATGCCAACGTAAATCCGGCGATCAACGGCACAGAATGCTACGTTTATTCGCAAAACAGTCCCTCGTTTTATCTTGCTGAAGATATCGTAAGCCAGATTGTACGGCGGGTTGGCACGAAGGACAACGGGGTCTACGTCCGCCCCTCCCTCTACGTGCTGCGCCGGACACAGATGCCTTCGGTGCTTGTCGAACTCGCCTATCTGACAAATTATGAAGATTTTGTCCTCCTTACAACGATGCAGTATCAGTTTGCCTATGGCATTTACAATGGGATTCTGAATTTCCTTGGACTTCCGTTTCCGTGATACTACAGAGGGGGCAAATGCCTTCATCCGCAATTACTTATGGCACTTACCGGATTTGTGCAGCAAAAAAGGTCATGAATGGGACTTATACCTCTTCATGACCTTTTACCAATTTTTGCCATTTAAAATTATTTGGATTTTCTACAGTACAGCTGCACCGCTGATTGCAAAGTAAGCGATAACAACGATTCCCAATATGATACGATACCAGCCAAAACCAGTAAAATCGTGCTTACGAATGTAATCCATCAGGAAACGGATAACAAACAGAGATACGATAAAGGCTACGATCATACCAACAAGCAGCGTGATCACTTCCATCGGACCATACTGGAGTCCGTGCATGACACTTTTTACAATTTTTAACAAACTTGCTCCAAACATAACCGGGATAGCAAGATAAAAAGTAAATTCCGCTGCCGCACCACGGGAAACACCGATGATCAATGCTCCGACGATCGTTGCACCGGAACGTGACGTTCCCGGGATAATTGCTGCCAGAAGCTGGAAAATTCCGATAATAATCGCCGTCTGGTATGTAATATCATGAACTTTCGTGATGATCGGCCGTCTGCCTTTATTCCACCGCTCTACAACAATAAACAAAATACCATAGATGATCAATGCTCCCGCTACCACGATCTGATTGTAAAACATCTCATCGATCACATCATCAAACAACACGCCCACAATGGCTGCCGGAATTGTAGCCACCAGTATCTTAAACCACAATGTCATAATGTCCATCTTTACGAACGGCTTATTGTTTTGCTTATACTGGAAATTAAAAGGAAAGATCTTTTTCCAGAATAACAGAACAACCGCCATGATCGCACCAAGCTGGACAACGACCAAAAACATCTGGGTAAAATCATCATTACTGAATGTCAAAAACTGATTGACCAAAATCATATGTCCTGTGCTGCTGATAGGGAGCCATTCGGTAATTCCCTCCACGATTCCCAGTACAATTGCAACAAGCACATCAAATATTCCCATTTTCTGTTCTCCTTTCATTTTTCGTTCAAAACCATCGTTATTGTATCACAAATCCCAACACAGCACAAGACTTCTCACAATATTTCATTGCAAATTTATTCGCTTTATAGTAAAATAGAAACATATGCAATTTATGCAACTAAAAATGGATTGGAGATTCCCATGAAAAAACAAATTGCAAAAATTCTCCCACTCTATACTCTCGTACCCCTTATCAGTGCATTTGCGTTAAATACGCTGATTTACAGCGGTTCAATGAGTATTTGCAAAAACTGGCATCACTATGACTTTACGTCAGCTCTTGACCGTATGGTTCCTGTGATTCCGGAGTGGGTATACATTTACTTAGGATGCTACCTTTTTTGGGTTATAAATTATATTTTGGTTGCGCGCATTCACAAAGACGATCCGGATGGATTTTACCGTTATATCACGACCGATATGATGTCCCGTATCGTCTGCGGCCTGTTTTTCTTCGGGCTTCCTACTACCAATGTGCGCCCCGAGATCGTAGGTTCCGGCTTTGCCGAACACTTACTGCGCTGGGTCTATGCCATTGACCAGCCAGCCAATCTGTTTCCTTCCATTCACTGTCTGGTAAGCTGGATGTGCTTTATCGGCATACGTGGAAACAAACGTGTTCCCCGCTGGTACCGCATTTTCTCCTGTATTTTTGCTTTGCTTGTCGGCATTTCCACACAAGTGACAAAGCAGCATTATCTGATCGATGCGGCCGCCGGAATTTTACTTGCGGAAATCCTTTTTGCATGGAACAAACGCAGCAATGCCTACCTCTATGTAAAAAATTTCTTTGAAAAAGTAAATGCCTCACTGCGATCCCTCTCCAGAAAGAAAAAGGGAGGTTATGCATGAGCTCAAAAAAGAAAAATATTTTAAATATCGGTTTCCTTGTGCTCCTTCTCGTCCTTACATTCTGGCTCGTTTTCCGCGATCAGGATCTGGGACCGATCCTTGCGATCCTTGGCAAGGTGCCGATCCATTTTATTATCATCGGTTTGATCCTTGTCGTATGCTATGTATGCGGCGAATCGGTGATCATAAAATACCTGCTGCATGCCGTAAAGATCAAAGCACCGCTGATCAACTGCATCCGCTACTCCTTTGTCGGATTCTTTTTCAGCTGTATCACCCCGTCTGCTACCGGCGGACAGCCCGCGCAGATTTTTTACATGCAGCGTCAGAAAATTGATATTCCGACGGCATCGATCATTTTGATGCTTGTCACGATTGAATACAAATTTGTTCTTGTATTCATTGGTCTGGCTCTTGCTTTATTTGGCCAGCCACTCGTACAGACATTGACGTCTGAGGCACAGTTTTATCTTTATCTCGGTCTTGGATTAAATGTCTTTTGCGTAATATTTATGAGTTTTCTTGTCTTTTTACCAAATACGGCAAGTTATCTCATCACAAAGGGATTTTTACTGTTGCAGCGTCTTCATATTATGAAAGACAAAAACAATCGTATGCAGCGCTTACAAAATTCTATGGAAACATACAGAAAAGCCAGTGTATTTTTGAAAGCAAACAAACTTGTGATCTTTAATACGACTGTAATCACGTTTGTTCAGCGAATACTTCTTTTTGCCGTCACATATGTTGTATATAGAAGTTTCGGTCTGAGTGAACAAACGCTTCTCACGATGGTCTTATTGCAGGCAGCAATCTCCGTATCGGTGGATATGCTTCCGCTTCCCGGAGGAATGGGAATCAGCGAACGGCTTTTTCTGCAAATATTTGCCCCGCTTTTTGGCAGCACCGCACTTACGTTGTCCGGCATGCTCTTAAGCAGGGGGATCAGTTACTATATGCTGGTTATCCTGAGTGGTGTGATCACGATCATTACCCATCTCACCGTAAAACCGGCACCGAAAAACGATGAATCTTAAACAATCACAGAAAAGAGGTTTCTTATGATAGGAGTTTACAATTATTCAGTTATTTTGACGTATCTGGGGGTAGGACTTTCGCTTTTTGGCATTACACAGGCATTGTCGGGAAATTTTGACATTGCGATCCTGTGCCTTGCTTTGGCTGGTGCCTGCGATACGTTTGACGGAAAAGTCGCAAGAAGCATGAAAAACCGTACGGAAGAACAGATCATCTTCGGGATTCAGATTGATTCCCTCTGTGATGCGATCTGTTTTGGCGTAACTCCGGCGATCATTGCCTATTCGCTTGGATTGAACAGTACCTTTGGTATTATCGTAGAAATTGTATTTGTTCTCTGCGGTGTTATCCGCCTGGCTTACTTTAATGTACTGGAAGAATTGAAACATTTACATCCGGAGAAATCCGAATCCAAATGTTACCATGGTCTTCCGATCACTTCGATCGCAATCATTTTTCCAATTATTTACATGTTTCGTCCGCTGGTATCCCCGCAGCTCTTCTTGACTGCACTTCCGTTTGTCATGCTGGCAATCGCTTTTTTATACATATGCGATTTCAAGATCCGCAAACCTTCCAATGCTATGGTTGCTTTTATCCTGATTTTTATGGCAATCGTCGTATTGAAGATTCTTCATGTATTTTAAGGGAGGGCCCTCATGAAATATGTTGATCGAAATGGGAAAAAAGTAATCGATGATTCCCGTCAGGATAAACTCCTGCATTTACTCTATACACACGTATGGGGACGCGTACTCTTAAAGCCTCTCGTCTCACCTGGTTTTTCCAGACTGGCGGGCAGACTTTTAGATACCCGGTTATCCACCCGGCTTGTTCCCGGATTTATCAGAAACAATCACATTGATATGTCCGACTATCAAGAGACGGACTACCGCTCTTTCAATGACTTTTTTTCAAGAAAGATCAAAGCGGGTGCCCGTATTTTCTCCCCGGAGGAAACGGATCTGATCAGTCCATGCGACTGTTATGCGTCTGCTTACCGCATTGATCCCGCTCTGCTCGTAAACATCAAAGATACGACATACTCAGCCGCTTCGCTCCTGCGCAGCAAAAAACTGGCAGCCCGTTATGCCGGCGGTACACTTCTTGTCCTTCGACTCACGGTCGGAGATTATCACCGCTATCACTATCCGGTCTCCGGAATCCAGTCGAAAAACCACTTCATTCCGGGCATTCTTCACACGGTAAATCCGATTGCCAATGACTATATTCCGATTTACAAAGAAAATTCGCGTGAATATACCGTCATCCGCTCACCGGAGTTTGGTGATGTCACACAGATGGAAGTTGGTGCCATGCTGGTTGGAAAAATATGTAATCACCGACAATCCTGCCGCGTTTTCCGTGGAGAAGAGAAAGGGTATTTTCAATACGGCGGTTCGACGATCGTCCTCTTTCTCGAAAAGGATGCGGTCACACTCCGTCCAGATCTTAGGAAAAACACCAAACAAGGGTATGAAACACAGCTTCATCTGGGAGACACGTTAGGATATTCCCCACGGTGTAAGGACGAAGATCATTCCGATCACTAAAAAAATAACAGTATAATATATGGTTTCTTTTGTTGCATCTGACATAATAAGAACCTCCATTCAAATAAAAGTAAAGTCTGTAAAAAGGATCACTTCCTTATTACAGACTTTATTTTATCAGAAATGCTGTCCCATTAAACGGACTTGCTCAAAGATTCTTCTTACAAATATTTTGCAGGCAGCATTTTTCGCAGTATGCCTTTCTCGCCGTACAGACTTCTCTTCCGTGATGAACAAGGCGGTGGCAGAAATCACTCCCTTTTTCCCCCGGAATGATCTTCCACAGTTCCATTTCTACTTTTTTCGGGTCTTTTATGCCGTCTACTAACCCCATCCGGTTTACCAGACGGATACAATGGGTATCGGTTACGATCGCCGGCTTGCCAAACACATCGCCCATGATCAGATTGGCGCTCTTTCTGCCAACCCCGGGCAGACTGAGAAGGGCATCAAAATCATCCGGCACCTGCCCGTTAAACTGCTCTACCAGCATATTCATACATTTATGAATGTCTCTTGCCTTACTGGCTCCCAGCCCACACGGACGTACAATCTCCTCGATTTCTTCTACATCAGCCTGTGCCAGTGCCTGCGGACTCGGATATTTTCCAAATAAATCTTTCACCACCACATTAACACGGGCATCGGTACACTGCGCCGCCAGTCTTACGCTTACCAGTAATTTCCATGCCTCATCGTAGTCCAGTGTACAATCCGCCAACGGATATTCTTTTTCCAGTTCTTCTATGATCTGATTTGCTCTTTGTTTTTTTGTCATCTGCGTCCCTCTTTTCTTTTGCTCTATCTCTAGTATACATTGTTTTGAAAAGATTGCAATTGATTTGTTGACTTTCTTATATAAGGTAGAGTATAATTTTATTATATAGGGGATGATTCAGGAAAATGCTGTACATTTCCCATAAAAATCAAAAAAGAAAGGAGACATTTTATGAGTTTATCAATCAGTGCTCTGGGAGGCTATGACACGTTTTATCCTATTTATTCCGCAGCTCCGGTAAACCGGGTAGATGCTGCCGACCGTGTCAGTCGGGATTCCGGGAATCTTAAAACGGAATCCGACGATAAGGTCAAAAAAGGAGAATGCCAGACATGTGCCAAAAGAAAATATGTGGATGGTTCCAACGAATTCAATGTTTCCTTCAAAGCACCCGGACATATCAGTCCTGAGAATTCTGCCGCCAAAGTAATGGCGCATGAGCAGCAACATGTTGCTAATGCCATTGCAGAAGGCAGCAAACCAAATAAAGAACTCATCTCTGCAACCGTATCACTTCATACTTCCGTTTGCCCGGAATGTGGCCGTACTTACGTATCCGGTGGCACCACCGATACGGTTATACGTACCACAAGTGATACCTCCAATCCCTATGCGGAATTGCAGCAGCGTATGAATCGAAATTTCTCTGCCGGACTGAATTTTGATATGAGTGCATAAAATATTAATACTGGAGGCTAAAAACATGTCAAAGGAAATCCCTTACAAAATTTACTTAAGTGAAAATGAAATGCCAACGCAATGGTACAATGTTCGTGCAGATATGAAAAACAAACCGGCTCCGATCCTGAATCCGGCTACCTTAAAGCCGATTACGGTGGAAGAACTGGAACCGATCTTTTGTACCGAGCTTGCCAAACAAGAGTTAGATGACACTACCGCATACATAGACATTCCGGAAGAAATCCGCAATTTCTACCGTATGTACCGTCCATCTCCTCTTACACGTGCTTATTGTCTGGAAAAAGCTCTGGACACACCGGCTCACATCTATTATAAATTTGAAGGAAATAACACATCCGGAAGCCACAAACTGAACTCCGCAATTGCTCAGGCGTATTATGCGAAAAAAGAGGGCCTGAAAGGTGTTACAACGGAAACCGGTGCCGGTCAATGGGGAACTGCCCTTTCTATGGCTTGTTCTTATTTTGATCTGGACTGCCAGGTATATATGGTAAAAGTTTCCTATGAGCAGAAACCTTTCCGCCGCGAAGTAATGCGTACTTACGGTGCCAATGTGACGCCTTCTCCTTCCATGAATACCAATGTAGGCCGTAAGATCAATGAAGAATTCCCTGGAACAACCGGAAGTCTTGGCTGTGCCATCTCGGAAGCGGTAGAAGCTGCCACTTCTCAGGAGGGTTACCGCTATGTACTTGGTTCCGTTTTATCTCAGGTACTCCTTCATCAGTCTGTCATTGGACTGGAAACCAAAGCAGCTCTTGACAAATATGGCATCAAAGCAGATATGATTATCGGCTGTGCCGGCGGCGGCTCGAACCTTGGAGGTCTTATTTCTCCATTTGCCGGTGAAATGCTCCGTGGGGAAGCAGATTACAAGATCATCGCTGTAGAACCTGCTTCCTGTCCAAGTATGACGCGCGGTAAATATGCTTACGATTTCTGTGATACCGGAAAAGTATGTCCACTGGCTAAAATGTATACCTTGGGAAGCGGCTTTATTCCTTCTGCAAATCATGCCGGCGGTCTGCGCTATCATGGTATGAGTTCCGTCGTATCCCAGCTTTATGCTGACGGTTATCTGGAAGCACGCAGTGTTGAGCAGACTTCTGTTTTCAAAGCAGCAGAACAGTTTGCCCGCGTAGAAGGTATTCTTCCTGCACCGGAAAGCAGCCACGCTATCAAAGTTGCCATCGACGAAGCATTGAAATGCAAAGAGACCGGCGAAGCCAAAAACATCGTATTTGGTCTTACCGGAACCGGTTATTTTGATATGGTTGCTTATGAAAAATACAACAATGGTGAGATGTCGGATTATATTCCTACCGATGAAGAAATCGCTAAGAGCCTGGCTTCTCTTCCAAAAGTAGACTAATTTAGAAAGCAGACAGGCAGAACAAAGATGAAAAAATGGATCAAACGAATCGTTCTTATTCTGATCATTCTTCTTGTTCTCATTGCCTTAAGTATACTTGGTCTTAATCTCTGGGTAACGCTCCACGCCAAAAAGAATATTGCATCTTCTTCGGAGGAGCTTACCCAGGATTATGATTGTATCCTTATCTTAGGAGCAGGTCTGAAAAACGGACAGGCAAGTCCTATGCTTACCGACCGCCTTGAAAAAGGGATTGAATTATACAAGCAGGGAAAGGCTCCTAAACTTTTGATGAGCGGCGATCACGGCACCGAATACTATAATGAGGTAAAAGTGATGAAACAGTATGCAATCGATGCCGGCGTTCCGTCAAGTGATATTTTCATGGATCATGCGGGATTTTCAACCTATGACAGCATATGGCGTGCCAAACACGTTTTTTCGGTTCAAAAACCGATCATTGTAACACAGCGGTATCATTTGTACCGTGCTGTCTACATTGCGCAGCAAAACGGTCTATCCTGCACCGGAATTGCCTCTGACGGCTATCGATATGGTGGCAGGCCCAAACGTCTTCTGCGGGAATTTTTAGCAAGATGTAAGGATTTTATCACAACAACAACGGAGACACCGCCTGCTTATGAAGGCGATCTCATTTCCATCACTGGAAATGGCGACGAGACAAATGATTGTGAATTTGAGAAATAAAAAATGTGCTTCATAGTAAACTATGAAACACATTTTTTTCATGCTGGTAACCGGAATCGAACCGGTACGGGTGTCACCACCCACAGGATTTTAAG